>CAYHEC010000003.1:0-201276 GCA_964355675.1 uncultured Caldithrix sp. | reverse complement strand
ACCGGCAGTGCCGTCCACACCGCGCAGAGTGCGGGCACTGGCGTCGCGCTCTGGTTCCGAAATGATGTTATGTTCAATTGTGAACCGAAGTTCAGCTTGTCCGGAATTGGAGACCGAGAGAACCGGCTCGGCAATCCCGCCGGTGAACAGATCTTCTTCAATCTCGCTGGGTTCGACATCGATCACCGGCGGTAGACTGGCGTTGGCGTGAAGGGCGATATTGAATTCCGCCTCATCCGGGTCGTCGGAGGAGATTGTGAGAGTTTGGTTGTAGTCTCCCGGACGGTTTGCTGGTGCATCGAACGTGACCGTTATGTCGCGAGTAGCGCCGGGACCAAGCCGGAATTCGGTCGGTACAGCAGTGAAATATTCGAGGTCTGCCGATATGTCGTTCACCACCAAGTCGCCGGTTCCATCGTTGAGCAGTTTGAAAACCATATCATAGGGGCCGCCACTGTAGAAATCCTGATATGCACGGTTCCAGTCGAGCACGTCGGGGAAGCCGTAATTCTCAGGCCACTCAACGGTCAAGTCGGCGGCTTCGGTTACATGAATTAGAATGTTAACCGCCGCATCTCGGTTGTTTGGATCGTTTGAAAGGAAGTGGAGATCAGCCTCGTAATCACCTCCAATTAGCCCGACAGCATTAAGAGTCACGAAGACATCCATCTCACTGCCACCCGCAACCTCGCCTTCTTCGGGATCCCAGGCAAGCCAATAAACTTCCCTGATACCGTCATCGACAATCTGGAAGTTGGGAGAATTGTAACGCCCAATCCACAAATTGTGACCATCGTGGCCGATCCCGTCCCACTCTTGATCGCCGCCGGTGCCGAAATTCTGGACCAATCCGGTGATCCGCCAGTTGTCGATGTCAACTGCTAATTCCCAAGCCCGTCCGGGAGTGTTAATCCAGAGTTGACCGTCGGAGTGCTTGTCAATCCACTGGATACTTCGTGACCAGTTGCCTTGAACATGCTGTTGCCATTGGTCGCGACCAATTCGCGCCACATCCTGCCATTCGGGAGTGAGCACAAACATATCGCGGTTGTTCGACTCGTCCAGAATCAAGAACCGTTGCAGTTCCTGGCTTGCCGCGATGGCAGTCGGAAGATGGTTATTAGTGTTGAATCGTCCCAGGTCGTTTCCTTCGACGTCATACCTACCGAGGAAGTTATTCGCCCAAGGGATGACATAGAACACTCCGTTGAGCCAGCAAGCACCCATCGGATTGAACTGTGGTTGCCACTCTCGGATGATCTGATGGTTTTCCGGATTCATGATCGCCACCCAGTTCGGCGAGTAGCTGGTGAGCAACATGACATCGTTGTCAAAGTCGTAGGCAATGCCTGACTTATACTGCCCCTGATTGCTTCGATTCCAATTGAATTGGGCAAGCACGTCGCCGGGATTATCGCGTTGCGGGCCGGCAAAGCCGTCCACAGTGCGCAATTCACGCTCATTCTGATCGCGTTGGGGCTCGGCGAGAATCTCGGATTCGATTTCGAATCGCAACGGCGCGCCGCCATCGTTAGTCACATTAATGGTTTTTTCGACGAGTCCACCGGTGAAAAGATCCTCCTCGAAACCGTCAACGTCTAATACGATAATGGGCGGGGGGTTGGTTTCGCCGCGGACTGGTATATTATAATCTCCACCGGGCAGATTTGAAGTGAAGACCATTGTGCCTTCTTGAATTCCGTTTTCTTGTGAATTCAATCTGAAGGTGATCTCTCGCTCATCACCGGGAGCCAGCGAGAAATTGTCTGGGATCGAAAGGAAGTACTGATTATCGCACGAAACGTCTTCGACGACAAGGTCCGCGGTACCATCGTTTAGTATGGTTACCGTGATGTCGTATGGGTTGGCTGTAAAGAGGTCTGGAAAGACCGGGTTCCAGTTGATTATTTCCGGGAATCCCGCCGCTTCAGACCATTCGGCGACTAAGACCGGCGCCCCAGTTACTTCAAGATGAACATCGACCACAAGATCTCTTTGGGCTGGATCGTTCGACAGGAAGTGCAGTTCGGCAATGTAATCGCCGCCGACCAATCCAGTCGCGTCGAGCGTGACAATAACCACCATGTCACTGCCGCCTGCGAGCGTTCCCTCGTCTGGTTCGTAGGCAAGCCAATGGATTTCCCTGACGCCATCATCATATACGCGCCATTGCTGTTCACCCCAGCGCCCAACATGCCACATGTTTTCGCCGTCGTTGGCCATCTCGGCGTGCTGAACATCTGCTTCGATAGCGAAATTCTGAACAGCCTGACAGTTCCAGTTGTCATCGACAAAAACCTCCCAGAGGCGACCCGAAGCACAACCCCAGAGCTGACCATCGGGGTGGTCTGTCACCCACTCGATGGCATAGACATCGGCCCCCTGCCAGGCATTGCGTGGATCGAAGCTGGCAACCTCCTGTTGGTTGTCGATTCTAATCACATGGATACGGCGGTCATTGATGGAGTTGACAAAGATGTAACCGCGCTCCAAATCCGAGCCCATGCCGCCAAAAGCACCAAAGTTAAAATTATACGTACCAAGTCGCTGGCCTTGACGGTCGTAAGTGAAGACTTGATTGCCAGCCCATGGTGATGCCCATAACTTTTCACCATCCCAGGCGAGTGACATCGAATTCATTCCCATATTGAAGTCGGCGACGACCTGACCGTTGGCCGGGTCAACCGCTATCATACGAGCGTTCCCGTAAGAACAACCCCACATCAATTCGCCGTCGAAGGCCATGCCTCCAAAAGTGTTCACCGGGACATTTATTCTTCGCAGAAGGTCGCCGGGATTATCGCGCACCGGTCCAGACGATCCATCCACATCGCGCAACGTTCGGGAATCGCTGTCACGCCCCGGTTCTGAGATGATCTCATGGTCGATCGTAAAGCGAAGTTCAGCCTGCCCATCGTTGGCAATGCCGAGCGCGACTTCAGAAATTTCATCGGTGAATAGGGCTTGATCAATCGAATTTGGGTCGGTAGCAATACTCGGCGGCAGACCGGCATTGGCGTGTAAGGCAACTTGGAACTCTTCCTCGTCCGGATCGTCCGAGAAGAAGCTGAGTATTTGGTTGTAGTCCCCAGGTCGGTTGGCAGGCGCGTTGAAGGTAATTGTCACTTCTCGCGACTGACCAGGCTGTAAAGCCAGATTTGCCAAATCTGAGGAGAAGTATATATTGTCAAAGGAAATCTCTTCGATGTTCAGGTCGGCCGTACCGTCATTGGACACGGTTACGACCATTGTGTATGGACCGCCAGAAAAGAGATCCTGATAAGCCCTGTTCCAATCGAGAACATCCGGGAAACCTTGATTCTCAGGCCACTCCACTGTGATGTCCGAAGCTCCAGTGACATGGAGCAGAACATTGACCACAGCGCGGTCATTGTTGGGATCATTCGACAGGAAGTCCAATTCGGCTTCATAGTCGCCTTCGAGCAACCCTTCGGCGTCAAGGGTCACGAAGATATCCATGTCAAGGCCACTATCAAGTTCACCTTCCTTCGGTTCGTAATTGAGCCAATACCTTTCCTCAATACCATCATCGACGATCATGTAGTTGGCCGGGCCATATTGTCCTAAGATCAGATTATGACCATCCCAGCCCATCGCGTCCCAAGGCTGAGGATTCTGTCTGTTCGGGAATTGGAACTGTTGAACTCGGCCCGTAGCCTGCCAGTTATCGGTGTTAACACCGATCTGGAATAGTCCGGCGTCCCAGCCGTTCACCCAGAGTTGCCCGCCATCATGCTTATCGACCCAGAGGATGCTGTAGCAGTCGCGGTTATCGATGTACTGTCGATAGTTGTCGATCACTCCAACTTCACGATTATTGGCCGGATCGAAAACGATCATCCGACTAAGATCGTTGTTATGGGTAAAGAATAAGAGTCCCATCTCCGGGCTGGAGGCTACGCCTCGAACCTGATAGTTCAGGTTCAATGGATCGAGTCGATTCCCATCGACATCCCAGCGGAACAGAGCATTGTTCCAGAGCTGGACGTCGTAGAAGACTCCATTCAACCACGTCGCGGTCATCGGGTTGCCGTTACCGGGGTTATTCCATTGACGGACAACGCGGTAGTTGTCTGCAGGGTCAACGATGGCGAAGATATTCCGGTCGTAACCGGTAAGGAAGATAAGGTCATTGTCGAAGTCATAGGCTACGCCTGACTTGTGCTGGTTCTGGCCTTCCCCGCCTTCCCAAGCGAACTGCCCGAGAACTTCGCCCGGATTGTCTCGCTGAGGACCGGCGACACCGTCCACACCGCGCAGTGTTCGGTCGGAAGCATCGCGACCAGGTTCGGAGATGATCTCATGTTCGATGGTGAAGCGCAATGGCGCGTCGCCAAAGTTTGAGACGTTCAGGACATGTTCAGATAGTCCACCCGTGAAGAGGTTATCTTCAATTCTGTTGGGATCGATGTCAATTACTGGTGGAAGTTTGGAATCAGCGTGCAGGCGAACCGCAAATTCATTCTCGTCCGGGTCGTTTGATTGGACAGTCAAAGTTTGGATGTATTCATCCGGAGCGTTGGCAGGGGCTTCGAAAGTTACAACGACTTCGCGCTCCTCCCCGGGTTGAAGATTGAAGGCGGCGGGAGCGGCAGAGAAGAATTCGTGATCGGCGAAAATGTCCGCCACTGCCAGCCGTGCTGTACCGTGGTTCGAGACAACAATCGTCATGTTGTATGGACTGCCGGTAAAGAAATCGGGATAGGCCGCATTCCAGTCAAGTATATCGGGGAAGCCGAATTCTTCGGGCCATTCGACGACAACATCAGCGGCTCCGGTCACATGGAGCACAACGGGGAGCGCAAAATCACTCCGTGCTGGATCGTTGGACAGAAAGTGAAGGTCGGCAACGTAATCCCCGCCAACCAGATTTGCCCCATCGAGAGTCACGAAGATGTCCATGTCTGCGCCACCTTCGAGTTGTCCTTCATCAGGCTCAACCAGCAACCAGTACATTTCAGTAATGCCGTCATCGACGATCTGATAATTGGGGCTTCCGTATTGGCCAATGATCAGGTTATGGCCGTCCCAGCCGATACCGTCCCATGGCTGTGGATTCTGACGATTCGGGAATTGGAATTGCTGAACTCGACCTGTCGCCTGCCAGTTTGCCGGATTAACGGCGATCTCGTAAATCTGAGCGTCCCAGCCATGAACCCAAAGTTGACCTGCGGGATGCTTGTCAACCCACAGAATACTGTAGCAATCACGGTTATCCATGAACTGACGCCAGTTATTGATCACGCCGATCTGTTGCCCGTTCGCCGGATCAATGACTACAATCTGATTGATGTCCTGATTATTCAAACAGAACAACACTCCCAGATCCTGACTGGCGGCAACAGCTCGCACCTGAAAAGGAAGATTTAAAGGATCCATCCGGTTACCGTTCACGTCCCAGCGGAACAGAGCGTTGTTCCAGAGTTGAACGTCGTAGAAGGCTCCGTCCAGCCAGGCGGCATCCATTGGGTTGCCATTGCCGGGATTGTTCCATTGTCGGACAACGCGGTAGTTGTCGGCGGGATCAACGATGGCAAAGATATTGCGGTTTTGACCGGTCAGAAACAGCAGGTTGTTGTCGAAGTCGTAGGCGATACCAGCCTTATATTCGTTTTGAACTTCCCCGCCATCCCAAGTAAATGTCCCCAATTCCTGGCCGGGATTGTCACGCTGAGGACCGGCAGTGCCGTCCACACCGCGCAGAGTGCGGGCACTGGCGTCGCGCTCTGGTACAGCGATAATCTCCGTGTCGATTGAGAACGTAAGCGGGGCTTCCCCATCATTTGTTACGTTAATGATGTGTTCGTTCAGCCCGCCGGTAAACAGTCTGTCCTGGATCTGTTCGGGTTCGATGGTCATCACTGGTGGAAGACTGGCTTGAGCGTGCAGGGTGATTTCGTACACCCGTTCATCCGGATCGTCGGATGCGATGGTCAAGGTCTGTGTGTAGTTACCAGGAGCGTCGGCCGGAGCGTTGAACGTGAGTGTCACATTCGCCGATTCATGCCATCCGATTGTGAATTCACTTGGATCGGCAGTGAAAAACTCATGATCGGCAGTAATGCTACCGATCTGCAAGTCTTCCGATCCGTTGTTGGTTAGTTCGATCACCATATTATATGGACCTCCTGAATAGAGTTCCTCGTGAGCCAGGTTCCAATCCACGACATCGGGAAAACCATTCTCTTCACTCCACTCGACGGTGATATCGGGAGCCGCAAGGACAACCAGCAGGACGTTGACAGCCACATCGGGAGAATCGGGATCGTTGGTGAGGATATGGATGTCAGCTTCGTAATTTCCTTCAACCAAACCAAAGGCGTCGAAGGTGACGGCAACGTCCATATCTCCTCCGCCGCCAATTTCGCCTTCCTCAGGATCGAGAGCCATCCAGTACATCTCAGCAACGCCGTCATCGACAATCATATAGTTCTGATTGCCATGGAAACCGCAGATCAGGTTGTGTCCGTCGTGTCCGGCGCCTTCCCAAGGCTGACCATTTTGGGCTCCCTGCACTACGAAATTCTGGACGCGGCGAACTGCCCGCCACGTATCGGTGTTGATGGCAAGCTCCATCAATCGCCCGCCGGAGGAACCGCACCAAAGCTGTCCGTCGTCATGTTTGTCAACCCAGAGCAGGTTCCGACAATCGACATTTTCAATCATGGGACGGTAGTTGTTTATCGAGCCAATCGCCCGGTTATTTTCGACATCCCACACATAGATATTGCGGTCGCCCGGAGGAAAGGGAGGAAGCCCTCCGCCTGAGTTGTCCATTATGAAAAGGAGGCCCATTTTGGCGCTCGCGGCGACGGCTGTCGGCTGTATGTTTCCCATATTGAGATTATCCATACGGTTGCCTTCGACGTCGTAACGGAATAGTGAGTTCGTCCAGAGTGTCATATAATAGAACACTCCATCAAGGTATGCCGCATCCATCGGATTCCCGGGACCGGGGTTATTCCATTGACGCACCACTGCGTAATTATTTGTGGGGTCGAGAATTCCAAGAATGTTCCGGTCGTAGCCGGTCACAAAAAGCAATTCGTGGTCAGGGTCGTAAGCGATGCCGGATTTGTGTTGGTTCTGTCCTTCTCCCCCCTGCCAGGCAAACTGGGCAAGCACTTGTCCGGCATTGTCGCGAACTGGGCCGGCAGAGCCGTCAACACTCCTCAACTCACGACCATTTTCGTCGCGTCCGGGTTGTGAGATCAGATCGACATCTAAAGCAAAGCGAAGAGGAGCCTCGCCATTGTTCGTCACATTGATGATCTGTTCGGAATGACCCCCCGTAAACAACTCTTCCTCGATCATCTCCGGCTCAATGTCCATAACCGGTGGGTTGCCTGTTTCGCCGTGTAACGGAACCAGATATCGAGCAGGAGCGGGGTCATTCGATACGAAGATCATATTCGCTTCATTAACACCCGATTCGTCAGCATCGAGGCTGATGGTGATTTCGTTTTCTTCACCGGGAGCAAGACTAAATCCGCCTGCCGCGGTTCTGAAAAAGTCGCCAACGAATTCGATTCGATCAACAGCCAGACGCTCGACGCCTTCGTTGACCACAGTTACGGTCATATCATAAGAACTACCGGTGAACAAATCGGGGTATTGAGCATTCCAATTCACTGCGTTCGGGTAGCCTAACTCTTCGTCCCAAATCACGTTGATGTCGGGAGCCGCGATAACTGATAAGGTAATATTGATCGCCACATCAGGGTTGTTACCATCATCGGAGAGGATATGAAGATCGGCTTCGTAGTCGCCTTCGATGAGACCCTCAGCGTTAAGAGTGACGGTCATTTCAATCTGACTACCGCCTTCGATCACACCTTCTTCAGGCGCCCAGGAAACCCAGCCGGCCGTATTAACCCAGTCAGCCCACAGAAATTGATTGCGGCAAAACCAATGTGCCGTACCGCCGTTGTCGTTGGGTTGCCACCAACCCCAGGCGGCTGACTGGGTGAACGTCGTCACGCAGACACTGCCGCGGCCATACGAATAGGTCGCCAGCGTGACGCGATCGCGGTTGTTTTCGGTCACATAGAAGATCTGCAGATCATCGATCTCGTTGTTGTCCTCCAATGCGGCACGCGGAAACGCCCAGTGACTTACCGAACTGCCCCACAGACGGTCGCGAAGATCGTCGTCTGCGTCATCAGGATTCCCGGCAAGCAGGGGATTTTCGCGATCGACTTCCCCATGAATCACATTATAAGTATCTGTCCCAGCGTGGTCATCTTCTACGCGGCCAGGGATAAGCGAGCGAGTACCTGCATTGGATGCCGCTTGATAGATCAGTTCACCACCATTTGCGCAGAACTCCTCAAGACGGCCTATGTTCTGCCGTATCGCATTATAGTAATCATCGCCTTGATTGTCGTGAGTGATGATTGTCGTGTAGTCTTCGAAATCAACATCACCTATCTGACCAGAGTTGATCTGGTCGTAATCAATCCCAAGTTGCCCAGCTACCGGGCGGTTGGAGGGAGACCAGCCGTCGCCATTCATAATGAGCAAAACGTGAAGGTCTTCGAGATCGTCACGCACCGGACCGCGATGTCCAACGCCGCGTAATCGACGCTCGTTTGCGTCACGCCCAGGCTCGGAGATGGTCACGATTGTGGTTGTGAAATTTAGCGCTCCCTCACCATCGTTGGTGATGTTAACGATCCGATCTTCGCTCTCGCCGGTGTTAAGCTGGGATTCCAGCGCCAATGGATTGACGATAATGTCAGGAGGCGGTTCGCCCGGATCTCGAACCGGTAGTTGGCCTCGTAAGCTTGGACTTAGACCGAGATCCGAGGCATCGACCAATACAGGTTCTATATTGAATCCTTTGACTGTAGCAGGTTCGGTTTGTTGTCCGGTGGGGGCCAAAGGAATGACAACATTCGTGATTGGATTGCTGATCATGCTGGTAGGCGTGATGGCTTGCGGTTCTGCCAGAGATGTGGCAAGCAACGTCAATGAAATCAGCACGGAGCTGTAAATGCGAGTTCCTGACATGGCGTTCTCCAGTGTCGTTTTATTGGCTCGCTGTCATAATGACAGGAGCCAGAAATTGATGTCGGTCTAACGCTTACCTTACCCCTCATATTGATAGAATATCAATTCGAAGAGATGTCGCGAAAGAACGAAAATTAGTTAGGATAACCAAGTGGAGCTACAAATCGCTGAAAGAAGTTGGGATACAATGGTTTGATTTGTAAACGAACAGAGCGAAAACAAATTCGTTTGGGAAGTAACGGGAACAGAGGCTGTACAATACTTGGCGTAGGAGGGTTATTCAGAAGATGAATTTGCCAAGTAATTGTGAATGAAATGGATAAACACTTCATCACCTGTGACTTTTGAATATAGTGAAGAAAATGTTTGTTGTCAAGTATTGGCGGAAATCTATTTTAACTTCATAGCGAAACCGTTAATATTGCCAGCAACACGCCAAGTGGACGCCTTGGTCTGCACTTACTGAACACAGTTCATTTGGATAAAAGAGTACGAAAGGACTGCTGTGCCTCGTCTTTATTCCATCCAGCACAAAACACCTCGACGAGAGCTTCACTCACAGGGGGGTTTTCGATTCCAAGGCTTGCTGAGCTGAGCTAAATGAGTATAGATTATTGGTTGGAAAGTTAGTTGAGGATCGAGTCACTAAGCCATTTCAAGGCAGAGTAATTCTCCTCATCCTCACCGATTAATTCTGAGTTGCTCAATGCGAGAATTGAATTATCGTACTGTAAAATGCAGACGCTCGGCCAGATATCGTCGAATTCCGGCTTTAAGAATCCCGGTTCAAAGACGCATTCTTGAATTATTACGTCTGCACCATTCTCAATCATTACCATGCCAAAGGCATTATCTTCGTCGCCAGGCAAGAAATGCCCGAATCCGGTGAACTCTGCTTTATTGATCAAGTGTCTCAAGCCATCACACTCCCAGCGATTTCGATATGAGAGAGTGGGCTGGAATCGTATCCCTGCCCGAAAGCAATATTTGCCTCAAGAAATTGTACGTTACCTCCTGGATCGTCAATTGGATTAACTCTCAGAAGACCTTGGTTCCCCTGTCCGTCGTCTTCGATTCGAAGAATTGCATTATTTTCGAAACCGATCATAATTCCCGGTTCGATTATCAATTCGATACCTCGAATTATTCAATCCGAATAGATCCAATACCCATCGTTGTCATCGAGCGTTACCCCACCGGGGTTGGAGTTGACGTCATAAGTGCCGACGAGCGCAATTGGGTCCGCATATGATACGCGGCTAAATGGAATGCGCCCGAAAGTAAGAAACAGGGCAATGACAAGCCCACGAAAGTGATTCATCTGTTCCATTTTCTCTACCCTTTCTTTGTCTAAATAATCGCCTTTGCAACGATTGTGCAAAATTAAAGCGATTTGGTTATTTAAGGAGCGTAACAGGTTGAGTTGTTAGGATGCCATTTGAAGTAACGAGAATTCGGTAGGAACCGGAGGAAAAAGCGCTCAAATCGACCGATGACATAAATTGGCCTTGAACTGGATTGATTTTCCATAGCACTCGACCGGAAACGTCATAGATTGATATTGACGTATTAGGTAATAAATAAGGAATTGAAATATTTATGATTGAGTTGGTTGGATTAGGCCAAGCTGCAAACGAGTTAATTCGCGGGATGTTGCCAGCGGGATCATCGATATAGACTGGATCGTGGGGCATGTAAATCGCACCTCTGTCGGCCCTGGTACCGTCGGGGTCGCGGGGGGAATTGGGATCACCAGTATCGATGCATTGCGACCCGTATTTCAACCTAAGATCTCTGTTCTGCAAATCATAGAAAAGGGGATCAGCGGCGGCATTAGTGGAGTCAAGTTGATAATCAAAATCTTCGATTCTGCGCAAATTGAAATCTCCGACTGTTCCGTAAGACGTGTTATAAGTTATGCGAACTCTGCGCCCAAGTTCATCCAAAACGACACCAGCAAAACGAAAAGTATAGGCGGAATCGGTATCGACTGCAAATATATTATTATAAATATTGTAATTTAATCGTCGGTCACTTGAATTAAGCATCAATATCTCTGGATAAAGATTGTTCCTTTCAGTATAATGAATAACGTCGTTATTATTGAAAATCAGATTCGACACCCCCATTAACCAAACCGGTCCATTTTCAAAAATACAATGGTCGATATTTACAAAACTATGATCGTTTACCCTGTCTCCTTGATAAATCGAAAAATCCCTTCCAAATATTGTATTCTTAATGATTACTGTATCGGTAAGTTCGGTTCCAATCCAGGTAACACATTCAAAATTGCAACTGTCGATAATTAATTTATCGAACTCATCAATTCTAATCGGATAGTTCAAAGCGTTTCCACCATTTCCATTTGTTATCCTTGAATTGACTATTTGCAAAGTTCCGTATTGAAACGTCGCTTGAAAATTCCCCAGTAATTGACTCCCACGAATCAAATTATTATACGGCACATTCGTCACCAACATTGGTTCGACAATACAATCGACGATAGATCCGCTAGTCTCAATCCTGTCGCTTGGACCTACCAAATCAATAAAATGAACCCGTTCATAATTAGTCAAAGTGCCATAAAGGTGAATACCGCCCTGCATATCGCTATCAATAATCTCTAAACGGCCACCATCCATGTAAATGGTCGAACCTAGCCCAATTATATGACTGCTGTCAATTGTAACATTTGCGCCTCTAAGGTGAATTGCGGTGGTCCGCACCAGATTTTCCAAATGACATTTGGAAATATATATCCTGTGGCCTGAGGCAAGATTTGGCCAGGTTCTTAAAACCATTGTCCAAGTTATGATTGAGCACGATTTTAGTGATACCATTGTACGTTGAGCAAGTTTAAATCCATAGTCAACTGATCTTATTTTCAAATAGTTGAATTTGTATTCATAATCTTCTTTTATCAGGTAGATGCCTTTCCATTCATGCCAATCGGCAATTACGGAAAAGAAAACCGAATCTTCTTCGGTACCTTCAATAGTCAATCCACCGAACACTTGGAAAAGGAAGTCACGCGGAAATCGAACCTCGACTCCTGCGAGAATGGTCAAGGTGTCTTCTGCTTCTACCCAAATCGAATCCTCGACGATATACGGATTCCCGTCCCGCGTCCATTCGCCCGACACCGCTCCCGAGACAAAGGTCGTATCGGCGAAGGCTTGGCTTGTCAAAATCAGTATCAAACTCAGACAGATTCCGGCTTTCGCTGGAATGAGGATGAATCTAAAAAGGGTATGTGTTTGTATGATCTTCATTGTGATTAAGTTAGTGCAACGGTTCCGCTTGGTCAACTCCCGCGTCTTTTGCTTCGACTGCGAGGTTACCCTAGAATCAATATAGAAGAGTCTTTTCGATGATGCAAGCTTTTCCAAATGTTTCAGCAACTATTTTGCCCCCTCCTCAAAATAGTTTATCCTCGTGAGGCGCTTCCGGCACCCAAGTCGAATCCTCGACGAAAGCTTGCAAATGCTGAGTTGCATGCAGGTAACGCAGGTGCGGCTCGCGATCATCTTGACGGCGCTCTTCGATGGCGTCGAACAGGCTGGAATGCGCACTCAAACATGGACAGCAACAAATACTCCCACCGGAATCTATTTCTGCAAGGTTAAGGCTGGAGGAAACGTCGCCACTGCCAAGGTGACTTTAATCAAATAAGGATATTCCTCGAATCGGTGGAGAAAACGAAAGGCGGCCATACGGTCGCCTTTCGTACTCTAATTGCCCAATGACTTCCCGATCTTCCCGCAAATCTTACTTTCCACCCTCTTCCCGCTACTCCTGGATTCCCCCTTCCCTATTGGCCACACACAGGAAATATCCCGGCCATAACCAGCCGAGACCTTCATCACCGAACAAAAGCATTTAGCAATTCTGCTTGAAACCGGGGCTGAACTGCATAGAGCACAGGCACTCTCGTCAAGACCTACATTGGTACTATTAAAGAGTGCAGATATAATGAGTTCGTTGATTTATTCGTTCGAGTAGAGATTTGATCCTCTTGGAGGGGGGGCTTCAGCCCCCCCTAAAGGACGATCAAGCACAAACAAGGGCGGGCTGAAGCCCCCCCTCCAAGAGAATCTTGTCCGAATTGGCGTCCCAAGCGAATAAATCAACGAACTCAGAAAGTCCGCCCTCCATGAGGCGGCTTGTGTGTAAACACCTTGACAAGACAATACAAATCATACAATCGAACTAAAATCAGGAACTACATCATGAGTTATCATCGATCCCCTTCACGTCTAACGCTCCTGATCCTGATCAGTATCGGAGCGCTTTCTGGATGCACCGGCTGTAATGAGCCGACGAAACTCCCGCCTAACCCGGTACAACTCGGCCTCAATATCTATCTTGATCATCACGCTCAGGAAGCCAATGTCAACGAGAATGTTTACCTCGGCGGTCGCTTGAATAACAATTTAGGAGTCGCCCAAGACGGAGTGACCGTTTCGTTTTCGCTTCAACCAGACTCGGTCGGGTCAGTCACTGCGTTCGCAGTGACGACTACCGACACGGCAGTCTCACGAACCGGATTTGCCACAACCGTCACTTTTATCGGGAGAAGGCCAGGAGTTGCTGTGATTACAGGTCTGGTCGTTGTAGGCGGGGAAATGCTGGGGCGCGATACTCTCAGTATCCGGGTCCGCGATCCGATAAACGGGTGAACTAATACTTGGTTGAGAAATTAAGCGACACACACACCTCATACCGGCGAAAGCCGGTATCAGTTGAAATATTGTAAATTAGAGGCGTGTATGGATACCGGCCTTCGCCGGTATGAGAACGACCTTTTGGGGTTGAATTTCTCAATTTGATACTAATGGCAATGCGAAGATAACTCGCTTGATTTCTCGCGTAAGCGCTCAGCAGATATCTTCGACGCCCACAGACTGCAAAGTTATCGTATCACATTCCCAACTGTAACACATTAGGAAAAACGGGAGCACATTATGGAAGAACTTCGCAATCGAGTCGCCTTAGTCACCGGGTCTTCGCGAGGAATCGGACGAGCAATCGCGTTTAGACTCGCCGAACACGGCGTCCACCTTGTGATTAACTACCTGCGCAAAAAATCAGAGGCTGAAGAGACTGCCAAGACCATCCGCAAATACGGCGTTAAGTGCCTTGTGGTTAAGGCGAATGTGGCTGTCGATGAAGAAGTCTTCGCGATGTTCGATGAGATCGATAAGGAATTCGCCCGGCTCGACATCCTGATCTCAAATGCCGCATCAGGAGTGTTGAAACCGTCGTTTCAGCTCACTACGAAACATTGGGATTGGGCGATGAACATCAATGCGCGAGCCCTCCTGCCGCTCTCGCAGGGAGCCGCCAAGCTTATGCCGAAGGGCGGGCATATCATAGCGGTATCGAGCCTCGGCGCTGTTCGAGCAATAGCCAACTACGCCGCAGTTGGATCCTCTAAGGGAGCGCTCGAATCGCTGGTGAGGCATTTGGCAGTTGAAATGGGACCGTGTGGAATCAACGTCAACGTCGTTCAAGCCGGCGCAGTCGATACTGAGGCGTTGAAGCACTTCCCCAACCGCGAGGAGATTCTTGAAAATACTCGCCTTAGAGTTCCGATGGGAAGGCTTTTAACGCCAGATGATGTGGCTGACGTAGTGTTGTTGTTGTGTAGCGACAAAGCGCGAATGATTCAGGGGCAGTCGATTGTGGTTGACGGCGGATATTCGATTATGGCGTGACGAGTTGAAAGTTCAAGGTTAAATGTTTAAAGGATGGAGTCTTATTGCAAATTAGCCCTTAAACCTTTAACTTTGAACCTTCAACTTGAAGCCACTGTAGCTCAGATGGTAGAGCAGGTCATTCGTAATGATCAGGTCGTTGGTTCGATTCCAATCAGTGGCTCCAATAACTTACGTTAGGATTTCAGCGACGCGGACGGTAAAATAACCCCAAATAACCGTGCTTAATGCTTGTACATGGACGGATCGTCGTCCACGACTTATACCCACTTCCCCGTTCGATACGAAACCTGCAAATGCAGGTGAACGCCCTGCCCGACATCGTGGATCATGGCAACCATTTTCTCAGGACGGGATTCGTCGTAACAGAACGACTCGTTCAGCCAGCGAAGAATGTCGAGTGACATCTCGGGCGTCCAGTCCCGTGTCCTCACATCGACGCCACGCCAAACAGCATGAACGCCGCTGTCGTTCGTCTTCGGTCGATAGATGTCGGTAATAGTGATAGTGACGTGCCAACGCTCCAGGGCGTAGGCCGCCAGAGCGAGAACGATTACGATTAATCGCGGATTAAGCCTCCGCGACTGCCACTCGACGGCGACCGAGTCGTCCTTGAATTCCATTAACTTATAAGTCAATTTCACCACCCACCTTTCCAAGATATTGACCAACCGCCCTGCCAACCGGATTTGTTAATAACGAAATCAACCTCCCAAACTCCGATGTCTGCCGCTGTCTGCCGGATAATGAACGCCCCCGCCCCAGAGTGGATAGTAAGCCCCTTATTCAGAACACCTGACGTCCATGCCGGTCGATAGTCGTTGGAAACGGGCGATCTGAAAAGCGGATTAACCAGCAAATCACTTGCATTCAGACTCCCCGCATAATCGGCTGAGGAATTATTAAAGAAGCAGTTATTCGTCTCTACGAGCGTTTGTGCCGGCGCCTTGGTAAGTCCCGTCTTGCAGTTGACAATGATGTTGTTGTAGAGATAGACTGACACCGCCGTCGAAGTCGTTGCCCGCCAGCCGTTCGCATTGGTAAGGCTCCCGCCGTCGATCACTGAATTGATTAAACTGTCAGCCGTTGCCGATCCGTCAAAGTCCACGCCATTCCGGCACGAGTCCACCTCAAGATGGTGAAACAGGCTCCCGTCACTCGAAGCATCAGCCAACAGCCCAATTCCCGTTGACGTCGTAGAGTACCCCCTGAATGTAAGAAAGCCGATCTCGTTCTTTGCTGAGACAGTCATTCCAACGACCCCCGCCGCCGCCGGTAACGCGGCTCCGTACAACTCAGGCAGGCTCCCAAACGTCGATGTCGTTGCACCGATATAGTCAAACGCCGTTGCGACAACTACCGTTTCTTGATACCGTCCTGAACCGACGAGGATAGTATCACCCGCCGCGCCTGCATAGACCGCCGATTGGATCGAAGAATACGGCGAGGCAAGCGTTCCAAGCGGAGCTTGCGCATTGTAGAGTGCCAGCACGTTTGCATCTGACAGCGCACTATTCCAGAACGCTACATAAGCAATATTACCTGTATAATAATCACTCGCCGCCACCGCATACTTCCCTATGGTGAAAGGGAATCCGACTGTCACTGTTGACACCAGCGCGTTCCCCGTCGCCGCCGTTCTCGCGCCATTGAGATATGCTCGGACAGAGTCGTTGAATGTGTGAGTCCCAACAAAACAGTTCCATGTATTTTGTGTTGCTCCTGTCCCGCTTGCTGTTACTATATCAACACCATCGGATACATGCAGTCGAGGAACATACGACCCATTGACTAAAACACTCCATCCCGCCGGATTTCCTTTGTGGCTAATTATCTCGTTCGGTTGACTTACCACCGCCGTCACTCGATACCATACAGCAACCGTAAAATTGCCAGTGGTTACATTGAGCGCAGTCCCGCCGTCATTGATGTAGAGGTAGTTCGTCGTGCCGTTGAACGTCTCCGCCCCCTGATTGGGTTGGAGGATTCCCTCGGTAAGCGACGGCGCGTTTCCGTTAGTCAGTCCGGTTGTAAGCGTGCTTGATCCGTAATTGCGATAAGGCTGAGTCGCACCACCGACGGTATCGTAATCCACGCCGGAAGAATCCGCAAACCTCCACTCATAGTTTGGTCGGGTAACACCGATAGCCGTATATCCTGCCGCGCTGAGTTGCCGGTTGACAGAGGAGGAAACATATTTTGTAGCACCGAACGCAAGCTCTGTACACCCGCCAAGTAGCACTACCATTAGTATCAGCATTCGCTTCATGGTAACTCCTCTACGGCGTTCCAGCCACCCTCGGATAGGTATTGCTCCATCAATTCACGGGGATCGCTCGGAATAAATATCAGCCCATCGACCGACGCGAGCATAACTCGCTCGGCCGGATTGAACGGCACACCGCCGTTAAGGTTCGTGATCGAAAGCGCACCGTTGGGATGAACTCGCGGCTTGCCAAGGTCGATATTCAACCCGTCGATGTATGCCTGTTGCGAAGTCGGGTAGATTATGAATTCGCAGATCATCTCAATCTCCCTTTGGTGGTTCGGCTTCGTGGTCGATAAACCCCTGAACGCCGATGTAGCCCAACGCCCCGCCGACAATAAACGGCGAGAGGAACGTCATAAACGCCCACGCTTCCGACACGTCTGCCCGCTTCCAGTACGTCAACAGTCCAAAGATGAACCAGACCGCCAGTAGGATCAGCACGACGGTGAACTTCTTGGATATTAGGCTTCGTTTCATGTCACTCCCCCGGCGTAAATGGAGTCACGACGACGGTATCAGGCGCCGCGGCGTTCTGGATTGCGAGCTTGATCGCGTCCAATTTCGATCCCGCAACCCATAGGATTGCGATTGACGCACCCGCGATAATCCACTTCTGGATTACCTTCCAAGCATGCGGCGTAAATGTTTTCATCTCCTGCCTCTAAATAAGTCTTTGATGTCGGTTTCGTTCACGCTGACCCGGTCTATGATGTTATCAAGTACCGGATCAGTGTCATTTTTGATCTCTTCCCGGACGATGTTCCTGATGAGTAGCTCTGTCTCAGCCCTTCGAGCGTCATTGGCGGCTGTCACCTGCGCCTTGACGATCTCTGTCAGTTTAGCTTTGATCGCAAACAATTGAAACCCGCCGAACGCCGCGAGCATTCCTGCGACAATCCAGGCAACAACCTGCTTTTTTATTCCGAAGACGTCGGGAGAGTCGCTCACCTTCGATTCTGCATAGTTTCAACCGTTCCGATGAGGCGATTTAGGTTGTCGGCGCTCTTCTCGACAAGGTTTTTTAGGTCTCTGAAGTCGTCTTTTGTCACATACTCTCTCGCAACGACTGTGTAAGTGCTGACTATTGCGAAAATCACAGCAACAAGGGAGCCGCTGATCCACTTCCAAATCGAAGACGAAACCTTCGCCGCGGCGAGTATCTTGGCGGCTTTGACCAAGGCGTCCGCCTCAAGTTTTGCAGACTCAAGGTTGTCCTGATGAATTTGGTCGTATTGTGATTCACTCATCCTACTGCACAATCGAATAAGGTATGACCGTCACGCCGTCAGATCCTACCCCGGTGTCGGTGTAGCGCATATAGACACGAACGCCATCGCAAGGACCGTAACTGATCGGCGTCGATATGTAGGTCGGCCATGCGTACCACACTCCCGTCGTCCAGTCAAGTTCCTGAAAGATATTGAAGCTGTCGTTCACGCTGATAAAGTACGTCGAACTGGTCAGTCGCCTCAGCGGTCTGAGCCAGGCTGTCAAACTGTCCTCGTCTCCGGTAGTGACAGTCGTCTTGAACGCCAATCCAAGATTTCCCAAGACAACCGGATAGCCGCCTGTGGCGAGCCGCGGGAATATGACGTCGAAGCTGTCGATCGATGATGCGTCCGTCAACACCTTTGCTGTATAAATGACCGTCCGTGTGAGCGGTGGCGTCTCTTGCGCGAGCGAAACCTGAAATAGTGACACTGCCAGTAGTATCAAAACTGACATTAAAAACTTCTTCAATCGAACCTCCTGAATTGTGTTACCTGTCAGCCGCGACAGGATAGTTGACTATTGGCTTAAAATTGTATCCGCCTTGTACAGCCCTGCTTCCACGCCCCCTCGGTTCGTTCAGTCCTGTGTCCCACTCGGCATGAAACAACCGGTAGAGATTTGTTTCGACAATCGAACCAGCGGGGAATGACTTCACCCAATCGTGGAACGCCTTGTAGTCGTCATACTTGAATAGCTTGATAAACTGATCGCCGAACTTGGCAAGCCACGCCGCTTGCGGGAAGATTAAATTATCTTGAATGAAGTTCGTAAGAATACCGCCCTGCTTTCTGACCGCCCAAAGAGCAGACTCCGCCATGATTGCAAGGAAGCCAAGGTTGAGTCCGCCGAGAAGTGCAAAGGTTAAATTCCACCACCACTCGTCGTTCTGATCCTTCAGGAAGTCTCGAACCGCATCGACAAGGGCAGTCGAAATAACTCCGCCGATAAGCATGGCTACGAGCTTCCCGGGCTCTCCCTGCTTCGCTTCCCAGACCGCATCCATCATCACGTAGCCCATCTGTCGATACCACGACGTGAACGCCCCTAAACGCTTCCCTAATTCGGTATGTGTCCAAAGTGGCGCGTCCATCGCGTCGAGGCCACTGACGTTCGTTTCTGCCACCATCCTGCGCGTCACGGTGGCGTAATCCTTGAGGTTCGGCTTACCGTTCACTATTCGTTCTATGTCGGCACCTGTCCAGGCGTAAGCCCTCATCATCTGCGCCCGGTAGAAGCCACTACGGGAATGTCCGGCACGAATGCGAGCAAGTCGCTGATCGAGGTTGTAGATCGCCGCAACGCTGGCCGTTTTGTTGATCGTCCGGTTGATCGCCTCAAAGCCAACCGCCCTGAGCGAAGCATTGGTGAACTTACGAACCTTGCCGCGCATCGCTGTCACTTCCGCGAGCTGACCGAGTGAGTTGCGCGACCAGGCGCCCATTTCCCTTGTCGCTTCGAGGATCGCTTCAGCTTCCTTGTCGCCCAGATGCGACGAATAAAGAACCGTCTTTAATGCCCGCGCCGTGCTTCCGACTCCTGCTTTGGCTATTACGGGATACCACCCGCCAAGAAGATTGGTGATCGCGCCGCCACTTAATTGGATGGCGGAAATGATGTCCAGAAGATTGCGGTATCCGTCCTCTATGATGCGTCCCATGCGTTGACGACGCTTCGGCGCGTCCAGTCCCATGAACGCCTGCCAGACTCCAGATGCGGTATTGGCATGATCCCCGCCGCCTTCAGCGACAAGCCCCTGAATCATCCTGTCGGCAAAGTCGTGGATCATCAACTCCTGATCGTCCCACTCCTTACCTTTGTAGTACTGCGGATCGGACGCTCTGACGGCGTTCAAAATCGCAATTCGTCGAGCCGCGCCGAATGCGTAATGCTCAACCTCGGTTATTGGATCCGACTCGAGCACACGCAAAGTTCTGGCCGCGCCACGCAGTGAAAGAGGAAGGTCTTCCGGGATCCAAACCTCGGCAGGATCGCCACCTTTTCGTGTGAACGCTTCTGCTACTGCCTCCCATTCAGGACCAGACTTGATAATAACAGACCAAGGAAGATCAGCTATTCGCATCTGTTCCAACGGGCCGAACTGTCTGTCCTGCCTAACCTGTGTAGGATCGGCCAGTCCCATCAACTCCCTAAAGTTGATCCCGTGCGCATCAGTATAGGCGCGGATCGCGTCGTATTCTTCACCCTTAAGGTCAACGATTGCGTTTCTGGCTTCGTCGGCAAGGAAGTGCGTAAAATGGAACGGCATGATGTGATCGCGGAACGGATCGATCACAAACCCGCCAGTGAACCTTTCGCCACCGGCAAGCTTGATCTTCCATTCGGCAATCTCATCTTCAATTCGACCGATCTTATTGCGAAGCCCTTTTTCGCCCGCCTTCTGACGCTCCTTCAACTGCATTAGTTGAGACTGAAGCCGTCCCATCCGCAATCGGATAGGCTCACGTCGTTTCACCGTCATACCCGCATTAACTGCCGCTTTCGCAAACAATCCCTGCACGTCGTCGTTCTCGTCGATGAAGCCCTTCATAAACCGGTAATTTTCCGTCCAGTTCTTCAGCGCCGGAGTCAGTCCTCCCAACGGTCGAAGGAATGGCGACTTTTCGTCCGCGCCCTGTTCATACCATTTCGCAAAGTAGGACTTCAACCACTGCATTTCTACTGAAGACAGCCGGTCAGTTGCATCTTCCATTCTGCTGATCGCCTGCGATGCGAGCATTCCCAGTTCTATCCCGGCTTCCCGAAGAACCTTGACGAGTCGCCTACCGCTTAGATATAGCTCCAATGTTCGTAGCGGACGGCCAAGCATGAACTGGAACATTGCCGTATAGGTCTTCTTCGATCCGTCCTTATTCACAAACCACTGATGCACGGATCGTTCGATTGACTTTGCCGACGACACAACTTCATTCAGCGGAATGCCGGCATTCATATACTCGATGTCTTTGTCACGCTCGGCAAACTGCCCTTGAAGGTATTGCTTCGCCTGAGTCCACGCCTTGCGAAGGTACGGCTTGACTGCCTGTCCGAAGCGAGTAAGCATATCTGCCGCCCACTCGCCGAACTTCGTCGCGCCGTTCTGAATGTCGGCGACCGCCGTCCGGTAGAGTGCGCCCATCATGCCCGGCTGGGATAATTGGCCGAGGTTAGATCCTGATCCCATCGACGCTATCGTGCGCTGATCGGATTCGTATTGCCGCGCTTCAGCTTCATCGTCAACCTCATCGACCTTAGTAGTCGCCGACTCCTTCAGTTCGCCTTCAAGCAGTTTCAGGTCGCTTTCCATCCCTGAAAGTTTCTCTGCGTTGTCTGATTTCAGGTTGACAGTCTTCTCGGCATCGGCAAGTTCAGCTTTCGACCGCGCAATATCGCTGGTCAGTGACTCAATCTTTGACTTCAGATGATCAAATAAGGTGAGAATGCGGGTTGCATTTCCGTCCGCACTCTCACCGAACGAAGTACTGGTAAAGTTTCCAGACCGCAGTATCAATGAAGCGTTCGTCCCGAAACTTCCAAAGGTTACTTCTATCGGTCTATCGTAAATAGATAGCCCTTTGAGATTCAGATCCTTTACGGCGGCGTTCATAGTGTCTGTGGCGGCGAACAGTCCTCTTAAGTCCGATTGTGACAATAACGCCTTCGCTTTGATCACATCCGAGAGTGGCTTCAGCAGTTCTTCCAGAGCCTTCCGTTCTTCCTTCGGATCAGTGAACCTCTTATAGCCGATGCTGAGTCCATGCGTTTTATTGCCTGCCCTCTCGGTATCTATCCGTGATTGCTCCTTTTCCAGCCCGGCAAGCTTCGCCTCGTCTTCGGCTATTCGCCCAGGGAGATGATTAACAAGACCGCGAACCCGCCAATTTGCCGACTGTTCACCCTTCACTAATGCTCGCATCCGACGAACATCTGCCTCCAGTTGCACGTACTTAAGGATGCCCGGATTGTCGGTCGATATTGCCTTCACCTCAGCCGCAGACAAAACGCTCTGTCCGATCTCTTCGATTTCTCGTGTTGAAGCTGATCCGCCTGAAAGTATTTGGAAGATGAACCGCGCTTTGGTTTCTATCGTCTGCCACATATAGGAGTCAAAACTTCTTTTCGTCACGTAACGAATGACGCGAACTTCGTCGTTCGTATTTCCCTGCCGGACTATACGCCCGTCGCGCTGTTCGATGTCTGCTGGCGTCCACGGCACGTCAAGGTGATGTGCGGCAATCAATTTATCCTGAAGGTTTGCGCCAACGCCCATCTTACCAGTCGATGCGATTATGACGCGGATAGTGCCGAGTCGTAATTTTCGGTATAGCTCGTCTTTCTGATCGTCCGTGTTCCATTCGTGAATGAAGGCGACTTCTGCCTTCGGAACGCCCTTGCCAACAAGCTTCCCCCGAATGTCCTCGTATAGGTTGAAGTGCTTGATGTTAAACTTGTCAGACGGAACGCCCATGTCGCTCCAGATGACCTGCACAGACTTATCAGATTCCGTTTCCTTCCAAATATCATAGACATTCTGAACGCAGGCATTAACCTTGCTACCGGGAAAGTCAGGAGCGGAGGGATCGATTAGTCTGAAGTCGAGCGCCGCCTTCTTCCCGTCGCCCGTTACCACCAACGGATTATCGAGAGCTTCTGTTCCGTCATCCTTCACGTACAGAACTTCCGGTCTCTTGGACTTAATTAGCTCCATTCTGCGGTCGAGATCGCGTAGGTACGCCTTTAATCGCGGATGTCCATCGTTGTCGCTGACTTCCGGCTTGCCGCCACGCATCTTCGGGATCTTGATGTCCTTCAAATCACGGGGCAGGATAACGTCGGTCATTGACAAGTACATCTGCATCAGTTCAGGGACGTTCGTGAACTTCGTGAACCGCTGATGAACCCTGAACCCAGTTCCGGTCGGAGTTGTTTCTACTTGCGACTGAACCTCGCCGAAATTCATTGCCCACGAGTCAAATGAAGCAATTCCGTTATCTTCAAGTACGCCCGGTTGAAGGTATCTCTGCATCGTGAACATCTCAGAAATACTGTTCGTTATCGGAGTGCCGGTCATAAACGCCACACCACGACCTCGCGTGACTTCGTTCAGGTACTTCGACTTCATCCACATATCTATCGACCGGTCGGTATCAGAACCTGCGCCAACGCCAGGAGCGTCGATGTGCGTATGGAAGAATAGATTTTTATATTTGTGTGCTTCATCGACAAACAGCATTTCGATCCCTAAATCCTCGAAGAACGGTCCGGGATCTTTCCGGTCTGTATTTGTCAAGTCCTTCAGTTTGGCTTCGAGCTTCTCTTTCAGCTTCTCCAGTTGCTTAACGGTTCGATCTTTCTTGCCCTTCCCTGTTGTTCGGTCACGCCCCGATGGATCCTGCTCTACCTTACTATCCAATCGAGAGTCGATGTCGGAAAGTTGATCGCGGATGAACCTCTCGACACGCGCCGGACTAACTGGAATTTTCTCGAACGAAGTATGCGGTATCACCACAACGTCCCAATCGCCAGTCATTATTCGATTGATGGTAACTTGTCTATTTAAGGGAGTGAAGTCGTCGCCGGTCGTAAGGAGCGCCTTGGCAGACGGATAAAGCTTCAGCACGTCACGGGCGAATTGATCCACGACCGGCTTCGGGACAGTGATAACAGTCTTACGAGCCAATCCCATGCGTTTCGATTCCATCGCAGTCGCCACTGCCGCAAACGTCTTCCCTGCGCCGACTGTGTGCGCCATTAAAGTGTTGCCGGATGTGATTATCCTCCAGACGACGTTCTTTTGATGAGGCCTGAGATTGATCCCTTCAGCCAGACCCGGAAACTGAAGGTGAGACCCGTCGTACTTTGGAATGACGACCGCATTAAACAGATCATTATATCGGGTGAAGTACTTATCTGTTCTACCCTGATCGAGCCAGAGCCAGCGTTTGAATTCTTCCTTGATCTTACGTTGCGAGTCTTGCGCCAATGCCGTTTCTTCAGGAAGATGAATCGTCGCGTCGCCAACCTTTCGCGTGACGGTCGGCATCTTGTGATTCATTGCCAACTCGATCAGTTTTAAGGCATGAACATCATCGGTGCCCCACTCGCGACTTACTTGCGGTTTAGCATCGACTTCCCACACGGCGGAACTAACGGAAGTCTCGGCATGGAAATTAACTTCGACTGGATGTCCATATTGCGTAATCCCGAGATACCGAATAAATTCTGTGTATGTGCCGGGATCTATCCACGTAGCTCCAAGACGAACGTCGATCTCGTGCGGGGGAATGTCTTCGGGGATGACAGCTTCAAGCGGAGCGATATTGCGCTGATACTTTTTATCGTGATCGACTGCCGCTTTCGCCGCCCTAAGCTTCTGCCGGACGTTACCGGTAAGGTAAGTCTCAACAGTCTCTATCGATCCTTCTGGATTGTCATAAACGCGATCCCCAAGCTCTTCGGCGATCTGCTCTTCAGTATGACCGGCGTAAAGCGAAGCCATGTACGGGAGATCTACCCGCCCCCGATTGACAAGGCTTGCCGTCAACGCATCGACCGCACTATTGGCCGACGTTACTTCTTTGATTGGAAACTGCGTCCGCTTGCTGAATATCGCTTCCTTCGATGTCTCGCCGGCGTCTGGATTGTATTGTTCAAGACTGAGGAGGAACGCAATATCAGGGTCAGTCCGGAAGAACATCTTGTTGTAGTTCGAGTGGAAGCCCTTAAACTTCTTGAAGGCGGCGTCATAGGCTTTGTTCAGGTCAGACCGCGCCTTGGCGACGTCCTTCTCTTTGGCGTTCGCGTCCATCTGAAGCTTAATCAGCGCGTGACCAGCATCGCGGACTTTGATCCACGCGGCAATCCGTGCTGTCTCTTTCTCGGTCAGATCCTTGTCGTTACGGCGAAACGGGATCTCCCGCTTCCCGTCAACATCTTCCATCAACTGAACGATTGATCCATCACTGCCGATCAGTAGCGATCCCCACGACTTCTTAAGCCTTTTCGACGAATCGAGAGGAACCCAACCCTCCTTAGACCAATCGATTCGAACTTGAGAAAGGCGAATTGCTTCGGTGATGCTTTCGGCAATCGGAAGCCCGGTTGATTTCAGCCCAGGACGAGACCTGCCAGCAAATAGTTTGTCGGCTACGATTTCGCCGAAGAGATGATCTTGGTGAGTCTGCCAGTAGTTATTGATATGCCAATCAGGTTCGTCGAAGCCTTTAAGTAAGTCTATGTTGCTGGACTCGATAAACTCTTCACCCGAGTACGGCTCACCTTCCGGCCTTCGCTGGAACACAAGAATATCAGTAGTAACCGACGTGCCTGCATTCTTCTCGAACGAATCGCTCGGAAGTCGAATAGCGGTGAGTAGGTTACCAAGTTCAGCAATCTTTGTTCTGGCGAAGTTAGTCTTCTTATCCATCGTGCCGGTACTGGTAATAAACATAACCAGCCCGCCCGGACGAGTCTTCAGGAGGGATTTGTAGAAGTAGTAATCATGCAGTTGTAAGCGTCCGGAGATCTGTGGGAGCTTCCTGTCGATGACGGTATTTCCGCTGAATGGAACATTGGAAATAAACAAGTCGAAGAAGTTGTCGGGAATATCGACATCTTGGTAAGGCTGATCGATAACATTCGCGCCTTGGTAGAGCTGTCGCGCAATCCGCGCCGAAATGGAGTCCATCTCAACGCCGAAGAGTTTGGCTTTCGCCATATATCTGTCTGGCATCAATCCAAAGAAGTGGCCGATCCCCATACCTGGCTCTGCTACGCGTCCAGTGAGGTTGTAGCCAATACGCTCAAAGCCTTCCCACATTGCTCTGATGATCTCAGGGCTTGTGTAATGGGCGTACTGCGTCGATCTTGCCGCAAGGTCGCGCTCTTCGGAAGTCAGGAGAGTTTTGATCTCCTCCTGCTCTTTCAGCCAATCGGGATGGGACCATCGATTACCGAAAGCCTCGGCGATCCCGCCCCATCCGACATACTTGACGAGGATCGACTGCTCTTCGGGGGTGGCTTTGCGCTCCTGCTCTTCGATGATCTTAAGCAGTTTAATCGCGTTGACGTTATTCCGATACTTTGTCTTCTTCCCGCCGTCGCCGAGGTTATCTTCGTCGGTGATGCGATAGTTTATAAGATTGGAAACTGCTGGGCCGCCACGACGGACATGACCAAATTCGGTTCCTATTTCGGATGCGCCCTTGCCCTCATCCTTGTCAGATCGATCAGCCTTGATCGGTTCAGGAGGTTGACTTGCCTCCGTCGCGTCGATTAGGTCATCGACCGTATCCGCGATATTATCTGATCCTGCATCTTCAGTCCTTCCGTCCCCTGAAGCGTCGCTTCCTCGAACTCCTGCGCCGACTGCTCCTTCTCCTCGTAGCTCATCCTCTGCCAACCCTTCAGAACTTCCGTCCCGTACATCGCTTCCACTTCCTCGTCCGACCGCAGGCTCGTCGGGATTGTCCCGTAAGTCTCGCTGTGCATTATCCGCACCCCCAATTCCTCGTCCGCTATCACCCAATTCGGATTGCCCATCCGGTCGGTTGTCAGTTCTTCTGTTGCCTGATTCATTCAGTACCTCTTTGTCTATTTCGTCAGATGTTGACATGCCGGCGTTATCGAAGCCGGGGTTCCACCTGACAGCCTCATACCACGAACGAAGATAAGGTCTGACTTCTTCTCCGAAGTCTGCAACCATCTGCGCCGAGTATGCTGAAAACTTTCTAAGTCCACCTTCAATATAATACCCCGCAAGCTGAATTCCAGCCTGCACGATTTCAGGATCAAGTCCTACAATGCTGACGTTGACTTGACCGCCCTTAAGTTTCGCACGGATCAGCTCCCGTGCCTTATCCGCCGCGTCCTTTGTGAAGACTGTGTTCGTCGAACCGAAGAACTCGGAAGACGGCGGAACGCCTTCAACCGGCGCGGGAGGTTCTGCTACTTTTGGCGTAGCATCTGCTTCGGCGGCAAGCTCAACCTGATCTTCGGGGGTGAGGGAGCGAGGCGCAAGAGGCGTTGCCTTGAGATTTGTTAAGTCCTTGACTGTCACCTGATCTCTTGGCATTCCGGTTTCCTCGGCGTAAATATCCAGCGCCCTTGATTCTCTTTGCTTTGGATTGGGAAGCGGATTAGCCTCTTTAGTTATTCTATCAAGAATTCTATCGTCACTCGCCACCTCCGACACTGGCGGCAGGTCTTCAACCGGAACTGTCTCCGGCGTTGGTGGCGTTTCTGATACTACCGGTGCTACTACTTTCGGCTTCGGATTCTTCTTCGCCTCGGCTTTCGACTTCTTCTGCATCTCCTGAAGCGACGTGATAACCTTGTTGGCTTCCTCTTTAGTCAGAGCCTCTACGTCCTTACCGGTTCCGATCAGTCCCTGCAATACCTGCCGACGTTTCGCATGGCGCTCGTCGTCCTTCGGATCAATGTTGAACTGTTGGTGAATAAGCCCCTTGATATAGTTCTGCGAACGCGCTGTAGCGGTCTTCGGTTCAGGAGCCTTCTTATCTGTCGCACCCTTCTCTTTCGATGCTGTAGCGCCCTTCCCTGCATCTTCTGCTGGCTTCATTCCTTCAAGCCGCGCCCGCACTTTATCCTGTGTTTCCGGGTCAGCATCGTAGATGTCGGCAACATTGTCGAGTTGCAGTCCAGTCGTCTCTTCGATGAAGGAAAGGCGAGCCTTATTGTCGGTCAGCCCGGCATCGGCAAACAGCTTCGGAATATCAGATCGTCCCGCAGACTTATTGGCATCCCTGGTCATCTGCTCCAGTGCGTCACCCGCCATCAAAGGCCCGCCGCGCTGTTTAGCTAATTCGTTGACAGCATTGAAGGTTGACTCGGCTTCAGGATTGCGTTCAGGGGGCTTGGAGGGATCAGAGGGATTTAATCCACGATCAAGGGCGTACGCCCCAGCGCCGGGAGCTGAAAAGGCGATAAGCTCTGCGAGCATTTGATCCACTGTTGGCAGTTGGTACTCGAAGTCATCGACGCCAAGAACGAAACGACCGGCTTCCCCGATGCGCTCCTCTGTCCATTCCGATGCCACACCATCCCAGCCAACCCTTTCAATGAAGTCGCGGAATGCCTGTCCTTTTACTGTAGGATTAGCTTTTTTGAAGGCACGAAAGACTGCCGCCTTGAGCATAAAGTTCTTGACGGGAGTAGCCGCCGCATTAAGTAATCCGCCTGTATGCTCTGATGCAACCTCGACAAATTGATTTGGCACTGCCTTACGAAACGCCGTCCAAAAGTCTTCGCCCTTTATGACATCAATGTCATTAATCACCCCAAGCTCGTCACTGGTGATTTTAACTTCAGGATTCATCCGCTCTATCACGTCCTCCGGAAGGCGAAGGACGCTCGATCCGATTCCACTCTTCCCAAAGAACGCTTGGCGTGCTGATCCCCCAGCCACACCCATAGACTTAATCGCAAGCTGAGCGAGCTTGCGTTTAAGTATATTATCAGCCGCTCCGCCGATAACCTTCTTAAGTGCGGCAATAGCCGCCTTTTCGGTTGCGATCTTTCCAGCAGTGTAGCCACCCCACGTAAGTCCAAGTTCACCCATATAAGCGGGCATTCTCGTTAGAATGTCACCGACTACGTAGCCAATAGACCTGTCAGCGGTTTGCTTATCATTAAATTCCTTCAAAAGTAACAGGTCGTCTTCGGACTCCTCGTCGTTGAGCATCCGACGAGCCGCAAATCCTAATTCTACTACGGTGGCTATATCATTCGCACTTCCAAGAAAAGGCACAACTCTCATTGGGTCGTCGCCGGTTTCCTTTAAGGCATCGAGGAAGCCAAGCTTTTCTACTATGTCCGGCTTCTGAAGCCTCCCTAACACATCGGAGGTGAGCGGATTACTGGCAAGTTCATCGGTAATATCTGCCTCTGCCTGCCCTGAAGCATTTTTCTTTGCTTGCAGAGTAAGCTTGTGCGATTGATAAACGAAGTTCCACCGTTCGGCATTCAATTCCTCCGGTGTAGTGTCGGGATTAAAGGCAGGTCGTATGCCATTTTCCCAAAGATCGTCGAGGATTTGGTTTTGTTGATCCGGTTCGAGTTCCTGAAAGCGGGGGTTCTGCACAACATACGGAAGCGACAGTCCACGCCAGTCCCGCGCTTTACCCGCTTCGGCCTGTGGTTTGACGGCATCTTGAACGAGCGAGAGCAACTGCTCGGGATCCGCGTCGATATTACCAGCAGAGAGTTCTTCAGACCACTGATCGTAGAAGCGCATCCCGTCCTGAGCGACGGAAGCCGGGTCGACAATTTGATCTGTCGCACCGGTCTGTTGCTTCTCTTTCCATGCATCAAAGTCAGAGAGCGATACACCTGCAAATGGCGCTACGAGGGGCTTCACTCGAAGAGTTCCCCTTTTGTATTTGCGATTTTAAGCACTGCCTTCGGGTCAATTCCAAGTTCCATGAAGTACTTCTCTGCCATCATCTGTTCTTCGTCGCCATCGTCGCCGCGTAGCTTGCGGATGAATTGAATGTCGTCTTCAGTCGGAGCTTCCTGCATTCTGGTTAGCATTTGCGGACCTGACACTATCCTGTCAAACATACCTTTTTCAGCTTGAAGGAGTTCTTCGTCGGTCGGTTTATCATTCCACGCACCCATCGCCTCATCACGAGCTTTCTTCGCATCGGACAGCTTTCGCTCAAATCCAGATGCGCCACCGAATAAGTTCATCAATTGCTCACGCTCTACTGGTATTGGAGTGCCGTAGGTCAGTTTATCGTCAGCCGCCTGTGTGAAGATGTCGTCGTACAGCGGATCGCCCTTCTTTATCAGCGAAACCTGCTTGCTGTAGTAGTCGTTCAATAGCGCAAGGTTTTCTTGCGCGGGAACGAGAACTTCCTTATGAAACGTCTCCCGCGGTCGATCCTGCCTCTTCCAATTCACATTCTCCTGAAACCTTTTAGTCAGTGCCTCCCGTGCTTTCAAGCCCTCCGCGCTACCCTTCGCGATCACGTCCGACTGTTCCTTCCCTGTCTTCGCCGCCGTCTTCCTGCCCGCAAAATCAATTGATGTGTTCCATAGGTCGGGAGTCGCGTCGTAAGGCTTGTTCAGCGCCTCGGCGAAATTCATGTCGTCGGTTATCTTGGCAAGCTTCTGAAGCGTTTCGGTATCGCCTTGCGAGACCGCGTCATCATAAAGCGATTTCGACATATCCCGGTTACGCTTCATCAGATCAGAGTACCGCGTGTCCGCCTTCTCTGCTACCGGCTTCTCCGCCTTCGGAAACATCGCTCCGCTTGCATTGGAGTTGGTAGAGCTTGGATCCTTCGGGAACATCGCTCCGCTTGCATTGGAGTTGGTAGAGCTTGGATCCTTCGGGAACATCACGCCGGCGTTATTCCCCCATTGTTGGTCGCTCTTAAACGCCGGATCACGCGAGCCGTTATCGAACGTGATATTACCTCCAGCCTTCATCGCGGCCATATACATCTGCAACGCCTGTTGCATCCGAAGGCGTTCAGCCTCATCCGATGCAGATCCAACCGTTTGAATGAAGGGCGTGAGTGTGCCGGGAGGCATAGGATTAAATCCTCACCTTACTGCCGAACAACTGCCCCATGCCAGCTTGACTCTGTTGCCATGATTGGAATAGTTGTTGCCAGATATTGGAATTGAAGGAATTCTGCGCCATGTTCGCGCCGTACATCTGATTGGACTTCTGTCCGTAGTAGCTGGACAAGCCATTCTGAAGCGCGTCAGTTCCGGCGTTCCTTACCGAAGTCTCCAACTGCGGAAGCTGTCCTGATCGGTACGCGCCGCGCTGAGCGGCATTGACCCTGACTGCGTTCAAATTCTGCCCAACCTGTTTGTTAATCCCACTCGACATGGAATTCAAGATCGTCCCCTCTTGCCCAGGCGTTAATCCTTGCGGAGCCTGAAATCCGGGAACCTGTGGAGCCGGGTACTTTCCATTTAGGAACTCCATCGCTTTCAGGAATTCCATGAACTGGTTCCATCCGGGAGCTTGCTGAAATCCGGGCATTATTCAATCCCCTTTCTTACCATACATTTGCACTAGTCGTTACTCCGGTAGGCAGTAATTGACCGCCAGCGGGATCTGTGGCTGAGGTTCGACGAAACACATGCTCGTCGTAATTGTCGCCGTTCTTGATGTAAATCTTTTCACCGTCTTCGCGTTCGACGTTACGTGGAACATCTGCGAGGCTGTTGAAGAAGCACTGCCTCTTGGTTCTTCTGGCTTCCTTGACGATTGTGCGGCGGGCTTGACCAGCGTTCAACGAGTTGCCATCTGGTAAGCCTGCTTAATCCTGTTGACAATTCGACTGAATGTCCTTGTGCCTGCTTCAATTCGAGCGCACTCCAGATAGACCGCACGAGTGTCTCTTCCCATTTTAGATTGCTGCTCTTTGAATTTAGCAGGAATAAAGTTCATGGCGTTCATCGAAGTGCTTTCATATTGTTATCACCGCCCAATTGAATGTGACGCTACCCGCCGAAAGATTGTATATCTGAAAAGCAGTCCCGTCTCCAACTCCACCAATAGGCGTGAGCGTGAAGAAGAACCCACGAAGGCTTCCATCACTTGGAGGGATATTCAGGTTCGGCGCACCCTGCCCTGCGTTCCAAGGCGTATCGCCGTTACCTGCAATCACCTGCCATACTTTGACACTATAAATCTCTGACACATCGGCAAGCAGTCCTATTGATCCCTCAACCTGCGCGACTAATGAAGCAGGAACCACGTCTGTTGTTCCGGTGATCGCCTTTACCGCGCCCGGCTGTTCGTCTGTTGCAGGAGCCAGTAGCTTACTATCCGTTCCGTCGTGATCGTGACCGGACGAGATATTCAGCACCATGCCGCTTTCGGGAGATCCGGTTATGATCTTTCCGTTCGCGCCACCGGTATGATCGTGTCCGGCATTGCTGAACATCGCCTTTCGTTCGCTTAACTGCCTGAAATTGTCATCGTCAAGCGCAGTGTCGAACAAAGCGGCAACCGCGTCGAAATTAGCGTTCAGTTTATCAGCATCGACCGGCTTCGCACCCTGAGCGAGCGTTGTCGCGTTGGGAGTGCTGTTGACGAAGGTATTCGGTATGGTTAGAAGCGGCATCTAAATTCCGATCACCCGCCAATGGAATGTGTAGGTTGCACCCAAATTGTTCTTGATTGTGAACGCCGTAGCGGATACGTCATAAACGTAGTACTCTTTGTATGCCGCCGCCAGTCCCGGAGCTACTGCCGGATCGTAGCCGCCGCCGAGGTACTGATTGCGGAGTTCGGGAACCGCTTCCGTGCCATTGTTCCACCAAACATCGAGAGATAAAAGGCTTGTCAGTCCCATGCCAGTAAGATCGACCGTCGCCGCACCTGTATCGATAATCTCTTCGTCGCCACTCAGTATTTTGACCGTTCCTTGATTGCTTGCCGTTGCCAGTGCCGCAAGTTTGCCTCCCTCCGCCGTTCCGTCGTGATCGTGACCGTCTGTAGGATCCATAGTGATCTGACTCTCCGCCAACACAATCGGCTTGCCGTTCGATCCTCCGGAGTGATCGTGACCGGAAGTCGGACTCATCACGACCTTCGACTCCGATATTTCATCAACCTCCGCGTCGCCAATCCCGCCATTCAGTTTCGTGGCAACAGCGTCGAAGTTGGCGTTTAACTTATCCGCGTCAGCTTTCTGCGTCAGATTCGTAAAGCGATTGGGTATATTTACTGCCATCGGTCTCCCAAGTGCATTAGGTAGGTCATTGCCAGCATGGTGATCTCAAACCTTTCGGCTGTTTCCAGTTCGATCTCGAACTCAATAAACTGTCCTTCGGCTGAATCATCGAAGTTCTGTTGCAAGATCGTTTCGTCGATACCCTGCCAAAGAAGTGTTCCTGCGCCGGGTTCCACGTCGGACGCGCCAAAGTAATCCCGTCCCCAATACCGATCACCCTGGCTAAGGTCGAAAGAAAAGCTTCCCGATCTCTTGCCGTCCACTACCCACGCGAGTGTCAAAGATCCCGTCGCGTAAGTCCTGAACGTCAATTCAATGAATTGCTTCAGCTTTCTGATATTGGCGAGTCCCAGTTTCAGTGTCTTCCAGCGAATACGGAATGAAGCATTGTCGTTGACAGTTTGCAGAAGTGCGTAGTAATCGTACTGGACTGGACTCGCGCCCGTCCAAGCGTCATCGACTACGCCATTGAAAGTGTTCGGCGCGCCTACCAGTGTATCCGCTGTGTTTGAAAGAACCGTTGCATACTCGATGCTTCCATCCTGCCAACGATGCAGGTACATCCTTGCACCAACCCACTCGTCAACAGTCCAAGTCTGCGTGTTATCCTTGATTGACGTTGTCGGCACATCGGCCGCGCCGCTCGCCTGCCCCGTCGCGCCCTCTTTGGAATTATCCCCATCAGTTATCCCCTCCTGAACGACGGTCGCCTGATACGCGCCCCTGTACAGCTCCAGCGCGTCTTCTTTCGTGTCAAACCGAACCCAGCAGGTAGCGCCGACGTGAGGAGCCCAGAACCACTGTTTATCGGTGAGTCTGAAAATCAGAGTCCCGTTGTTTTGTGGAGGTTTGAGATCGTCTATTCCAATTACTGACATTACGAAACTATCGCCTCTGTGACTTCACCCTTGCCGTCGAGTGCCGAGTCGTACATTCCTCTCGCGTCGTCGAAGCACACTGACAGCCAGTACTCTTTCTTCTCAGCGTTGTAGATCGCCTGACACCGGGGAAGTTCAATCTTAACGACTGCCTCCCAAAGGTTCTTAATATTGGATCCCTTTGCCATGTGCGAGATTGGGATCGAGTCGGATTGTCCGTCGAAGAGCCATACCCCCGCCTTATTAGCGTAGATCAGTGCGTGAACACAGTCGGCTATCAGTCGCTTGCTGTCCGCCCCCATCGACAGGTACTTGGCAGTAAAACTCCAAGTGTAGGGATCACCATCGACATTACCGACCGCGACACTATTTCGCTTGAATATCCAGAGCTTACCCTTCCACTTCACCAGGGCGGTAATCTCGTCGGAGTTATCGGGATCAATGTCGATCCAGTTTGAAAGCGGCCAGTAGTCGATTAGGTCAATTTCGCTGTAATAAAGACGGCTCCCGATAGCCATAAACGCTCGATTCCCACGGTCGCCAAACACTTCGCACGTCACTCCATTAGGCGGAGGAGAGTGATCTTCAGGTGTTTCGAGTTCCTCATGGTACTGTTCTTCGACAGAAAGGTCGTCGGCACTGTCGATAAAACCCGGCCAAAGCGTGTATGTGTAATCACCATCAGCAACCGCATCGCTATAAACATCGCCGTCTTCGTTCAGCAAGGTCAGAACATGCTCTGCCACAACAGACACTTGCTTCCATGCGTCGTTGATCCTTACCGCATCTCCAACCGAAACACTGAGTGCATTCTCACCTGTGGCAAGAAAGTTCGCTGTATTGTCTGTAAGCGTTCCGCCTGCTTCTTCGATAGTCCCGGTCGATGCGACGATCAGCCCTTTCTTGATCGTTCCTGCAAGAAATAGATCGTCGTCTGCATCTTCTGCTGGATTCGAGCGCTTCCGATTGCGCCAAACCTTTATACTGTCGGCATGAGCATTTTCGATGTCGTAATTATTTTCGGCATTCCAGTAGCCAACCGCATTATTAAGATGGATCCAGACGTTGTGACCATCGTTCGCAAATACGAGTTCTGTTCCCTTGTTCCCCCACAATTCATTTGCTGAGTCATACAGCGAAGCATAGTAGCTGTACGAGTCATTCTCCAGTCCTTCAGTCAATTGAAGCGTTCCCGACAGCACTGAATTCACACCTGAAAGGGTTCTAAATCCCCACGTCCCAATGGTGTCGCCATCGTACTTCAGTGGAGGATTACTGCCATCAGTCAGGAAAAGAGTACCTTTATAAACACAGTGATCGAAAAAGCGATTGAGATAATATTGTAAATTTGAAGGAATATCCCCAGACGCACTTGCAGGAGTCAACAAAGCCACCCACGCGCCGCTTTCGTAAACAAACACATTGTCCCAAGCTGTCATCATAAAGAACGCCGTACCATCTTCCTTTGCCCATCGGATCAGCGTTGTCGGTCGATCTGCGTTCTTGTAGGCGAACGTCGAGTGAATGGCATTCCCGGTAATCTTCTCCAACTTGCCGATCAATGGTCGAAGGTTTTCCAGTCTTGCCGCAAAGCGAGGATCCTGCGTAAGATCATTCCCTTCTTCACGAATGCCGAGCATCTCTGTCAGTACAAAGTCGCGTTCCATCAGTTCGGCACCTCGATAGTACCTGTCTGTGCAGGTGACATTCCATACCGGTTGTAATACAACCGTCTGACGGTTGCCTTGCCGTCATTGTAGCGCTTTTCGTGCCTGTTCACCATAACCGCATCAAGCCGCGACTTCTTCCCGGCCGCATTGAAGATTGCGTAATCGACTGCTAATTTACACAGGTCTGGATCTTGATTAGGCAATGTCATTGTTCCAGACTCACTCGCTTTCGCCAGATAGCTGAAACGGTAATTCCTGCCAGACACAGGCGAAGGATAGAGTTCGATTGCGAAACTGTAGCCGTCAACCGGCGTGGAGTAGATCCCATCACTGACGGGATAGGCAAGGCTGAATAGCCGGGTTGGGGTTACGTCCTGCGCGGCATCCATTTCATACCTTCGGCGTTCACGAAGATGTTCCAATGAAACTATCTTCCACGGATCACCATACTCTGTGTCGCTTTCCACGACGATCAAAGAGTTGCTGAGTATCCGTCCGAGCGCGACAGGAAGAAAAATGTAAGGTTCTGAAGAGTTGAAAGCGGCTGAGTACGTTACCAGCAAAGATCGGAGGGCGTCGTTTGGAATGAAGTCGTCTTGCAGATCGCGGATACCTTCGACAAGCAACTCGTCGATCTCTGCATCTTCCCAGAACGAAGCCGTCCGTTCACCTAATGTGCGACGGACTCTCCTGCGAAGATCTGATAGAACCGGAACGGACATTGTCGGTTATCCTGTGAATTAAAGATGTTTCAGGAGGGACGGTCGGAAGAGGTGCAACAGATTCGGGCTTCTGTCGATTTTCAGCCGTCCCCCCCAAATTGGAATGGAATCCTACCAGAACATGCTGTTGATTTGCGTTGCGTAAGCCACTTCGGTTCCGGTCTCGGTCACAAACACTACACCAACGCTTGAGAGCGTAAGCGCAGCGGATGCTGATCCCTCGACGTTTCCGTCAGTGTTATTGGAAAGCGACACGACTTCCGTGAGTGCGGTGGTGTCTTCTTCAGCAGTAAGGAAGTTGCTGGCCGCCAGCCCGTGAGTGGCTACCCATCCGTATGAACCAGCTACGGGAACTCCCATGCAGACGCCCGTGAATGCGCCGCTTCCGCCCGATGTTTCGGTAGTCACCTCGCCGTAAGTTGCGGTCGCTACCGTTGCGGCATATTGCAAAGCTCCGCCAGCGTCGCCACCAAGCGAAGCAAATTTAACGTAACGACATTCCAGTCCATTTTCGTCGATAAACCTTGTGCCGAATGGATACCGTTTTGTCGTTTCAACGGTATCTATTGCTTCGCCGATATGATTGAGAATCATTTTATCAGTCTCCTGATTGAATTTTTGATTTAGATCCCATCAAGGGGCGGACTTTACTCCGCCCCCATCAAGAGAATTGATTTTAGGCTTCGCCTACACCTTGAGCCGAGCCGTGATAGCGCGGACTGTCGGAATAGATAGCAAGGCGAACGAAGAGATCCGCCACGTGAGCGGGTTGCCCTTCGAGCCGGCGCCATGGTTCCAGCTTGAAGAACCGTCCCTTCTGCCCGTACACTTTGATGCCGGGTCCGTCGCCATCAATATCGTGCAGGTTCAACCCGTAGATTGAGTAGTCGGGAATGCTTGAGTCTTCCTCGGCAATCACCGGAATTCCTCTGAAGAATAACATCTGGAAGCCGAGGTCTGCCTCTTTCGCTGAATTGATAACCTGCTTTTGACGAAGCGCCTCTTCGTACACCCCCCAAAGGTAGGGAGTTGTCAGAATATGGCTCAGCCTCTGGCCGTTGTGTCGGCTACTCATCTCAAGCCGGTCAAGAATGCGGTAGATGTAATCGGTCGATGTCGGATCGAGCAAGTCGGCGTCGGCGGAGCTTTCGTCGATCATGTTCGCGTCCCAGAACTCCTTGCCAGCTTCGGACGAGTCGATACCCATCCATGTGCGGTTGATGCCACCGGAAACGCTTCCGGAGATCTGCGTTCCGAGCAACTGCCCAATACCGTGCGGGCCGAAAGCCTCGTCGCCCGTCAACTGACTATCACCGTAGTACAGTGCCGGGCCGATCTGCATCTTGACTGCCTGATAAGCCTTGCCGATCTTGTACTTGACGAGGTTGATCCGAGCGGCGTCGCCTTGCGCCTTGTCTTCCTCATCAAACGAGATCATTATCGTCGCGTAGCATCCGACGAATTCCTGCGTGGCAGTGTCAGTGGTTCTGTTCTGAGTGCTTTTCAAGGGCGAGTAACCACGATACCACCCCTTAGCCGTCAATGCGGCAATGTCTATCGGACGTTCGATTTTGTCACCGCCAACAAGAAATCCAGCCTTCGTGGAGGGCGTATTTCCTTTGATCGGCTTGGTTGATCCGTTATTCATCAGCAACTTCATCAGCACGTTGGCTTCGCTGACTTGGTCAGCTATTCCAGGAAGAATGTTATTGTTGACGAGATCGCGAATCCCATCGGAATAAAGCCAGGACATAGTAAATCCTTTTGTGTTTTGATTCCTACTGCCACAAACTTCAGCCCGATGAAGCGCGACGGTAATTAATTACGAGACTAACTGCCGATCTTGAGACCTTTTCGAGCGGCCACTTCTACGGGGTCGCCCTTCCAGCTATCGTCTCCAGTGTTTCCAGGGGGATTTCCGTTCCCGTGAACCCCTCCGGCATCTTCTCGTTGCGCGCCCTTTTTAAGGGCCTCCTGCACCCCAGCTTCAATACCTGCCTTCAGCTTGGCGTCAAAACCAGCCTTCAAAACATCGTACTGTCCCGCCTTGTGCGCGAGTTCGACGTGCCTGCCAAAGTTCTGTGGATCGAACGGGATCCCGAGTTCTTTGAGGGTAAGCATCATCGCATCACCCTTGAAATCCGCGCCATAAGTAGTCTGCAATTGATACAATGTCGCCATCGCCTGTTGCATATTCTGCTGGTCACGGAGTTGGTTTTCTGCCTGTTCAAGCCGTCCCTTGACATCGTTCGGATCAATCGGCTTCGGGAACATTCCTTCGACCGCCTTCATCGCCGAGTCGCGATCCTTCACCTGAAATAAAGGCGCGAATTGTTGGCTACGTTGACGGTGAGTTTGAATCTCTTTCGCCGCATCTTCGACAGTCATTTCCTGATCGCCGACCTTGATCTTTGCCGGAATATTCGCTGGAGGAGTTCCAGCCGGAGGATTTCCTGCGGGAGGCGGATCGCCAACCGGAGTAGCTCCATTACCATTCCCACCACTATCGCCCGAATTACCGTCGTCGTCAGGCGCGTAGAAGCGGATAAAATCCAGCTTCAGCATACCTTATTCCTCTTCGTTGATTTGTGATTGTGCGTTTCGCTGATTGAGTGACCATCCACTACGACCTGTAAGGAACTCTTTCGCGGCGCGGATGTTGTTAGTAACACAATACCCGTCTTTGAAATTGAATACAGGACCCTTGCCTTTTCGGAATGCCCCGTCAGCAGGAGTATTTTTCGACCCCTCCCTGACCGACATCTTAATCTCGCAATAGGGCTTCGAATAGTCAACGCCCGGCCAGCCCAGCAGACTATTGGCAAGAACGCCCTGAGAGATAGACTTTGCTGTTTTGATTGTAGTTAGATCGCTCTGAGCACGTTCGAGAGCCTGTTTTGTTACTTCGAGTTCTGTTTGGAGTTGCTTGTTGGTGGTTGTCAGCTCGACCTTCTCGGTCATCCAGTGCTTCTTAGGAGCGGTCTCTTTAGGAGCGGTCTCTTTAGGAGCGGTCTCTTTGAGATCCGATCCAGCTTGATCGTTGTCTTGATCGTCGTTATTTTCTGGACTGTACATTCTTCTTCCCTGTGTTATTGGACGTCGAACCCTGAGGCTTTCCTGCCTGCAATTTCGCTTCGACTACTTTTTCAGTTATCTTCCCGACCTGAACTCGGCGCTGTTTGTCGGATTCCATCTTCGCCTGAGCTTCCGCCGCCGCCTGTGCCTCTGCCTTTGCGGTTGCAATCAACTCCTGATACCGATACTTCAAGCTTGGATCATCGGCATAGGAAAGCATCAACTCGCCCATACCAGGAATTCCATTCTTATCGAGGTTTGCCGCTTCGCTTAAGAATGTTGCCGCTTCTTCGACCGACATCTGCCGGGTCACTTCCGACCTGAAATCAACTTCTTTGGTAGCGCGAGGATCGTACTGAACGTACTTCTCGTCAATCTTGTTGGGATCTGCTTCGTCGTTAATCAGTGTGATAGGCTTCTGATCGTAGTTCTGATCATAGGGTTGATCGAAGTCTTGAACGCAACAGGCGATGCCGTAGAATAGTTCGACGAACGTCTTATTGATATTCCGCCCGATAGTCGAAAAGCGTCCCTTGGCGCGGTTCTGTAAGGCTGTTATGGCATAACCGGCAGTCACGCCTTCTGGCTTCCTCCCGGCAAGTGCATCCGCCGCTCCGCCAGTTCGTTCAAATAGACTTGTGTACGCCTGTAGAAATGGCAACGAAACGTGACCTATCGGGATCGGTTGCATCCGGTGAACAACCTTCGTGGCGTCTTCAATGTCGCCAGACAATTCAATGAAGTGATCGGGTGACGGCTTCCAAGTCTTCGTAGTGACGCCAGCTCTCGCCAGTCCAAGTGTCGGCCCACTGTTTGTTAACTTCCAGTTATCATGCGTCGTGTTGATGACATCGTTAATCAACACTTGCGGATCGATGCGGTGGAAGACTTCGGAGAGTCCCCACTCCTTCTTTACCTTGTGGCACTGCGCCTGGAATATCGGAAAAATGCCCTTCTTACGGGCAAGATTAACATAAGGATTAGGTCGATCCGCTAATACCACCAATTCAGGCAGTTTCCCTGTTCCGTCCTTCTCAGAGTCAGTACCAACCCCTACCGTGACGATCCGACCTTCTGGATAGACAGGATTTCCGTCCTCACCTAAAGTCTTGTCCCAGAACCAGCATTCGATTCGGGCTACACTCTTTGCATCGTTGAACGGCTGTGACATTGGATTGGACTGGTCTGAGATCTTTTGCACCCCGGTTCCTGCCGCTTCACCATAGTCTGGAACAGGAACATTGAGGTTGACGAATCCTTTGGAGGCGTTCAGTTCGCTTTGTGGCGGCCCATCGGATTTATTTTTATTGGCATCATCGACGATCATCCCGCCTTTGATCTTCTTCGCCTTATTCCTGAACATCGACCGCGCTTCGCCGACTGATCCGATTACAGTGTCGAGAATGTATGGTGACTCATGGATCTGACTGCCCTTCTTGAAAGTCACCCTACGGCTATCGATGTGCATTGCTCTGACGTCACCGCGTCCACCCCTGCGCGAACCATCAAAGATCGTCTTAAAAGTCGCTACGCCGTCCATAAGTACGTCGTGGATAATCTCCGAGCACTCTTCTTTGTGCATATTACTGTCGCGCCAGACGTTGCGAGATCGAAGATTCAACATCTCTGCCGCTTGACGGTTTTCTTTCTCGGTGGGGTAAAGCGTCGGACGAACAAGTGCGCCTTCGATGTCAGGTTTGATCGTCTCAATATCAGAGAAGATCAGGTTCATCATCGCATTAGTCTTGTGTGATGCCCGCTTCGGCTTTTCCCTGCCCTCGTAATAGCTTCGGGCAAGATCGGAAGCGTCCCACCATACTTGAAAGTTCTTCTTGTCTTCACACCAAAGCGCATAAACCGCTTTTGTGAGTAACTCTTCTTGCTCGGGCGGAGGGAGTTCTTCGTTCGATAACACAACAGAAACGATCTTCGCGCTGTCGAACTCATCGCCAGCGGAAGACTTAAAGCTGTCAGCCCAGGACTTAACCTTGCCGGCAACTTTACTTATCGCTTCTTTTATCAAACCTCACTCCAGTGTTTTTCTTCAACTTCGCCTTCGCGGTCGAATCGTTCCCTCTCTTCTTCGAGGACCGTTCGTGTCCGTGGCGCTGTTGGCCCGGCAAGCGCCGAATGCGAAAGAATGAAGTACTTCAGTGCATCGTGCGCGTGATCATCCTTCTTCCGTAACTTCTCTTGTGGATCCACTGACTTGGCTTCTTCGGCATAGTCACGATCTGGAACCCACTGCATCTCTGGCATCTCTTCGATCAAGAGTGGACATCTTCGCATCACGTACAACTTCGATGCGCCCATTACGCCCGGCTTGAACGGGTGAGGCTTTGTCCAGTCGATCTTCATAAAGTCTTTAATGCGCTGGACGCCTACCGTCGTTCTCTGTCTGTTTCCCTCGAAGATTAGAACGCCGTGCCTGAAATACTCCTCTTGGATGTTTGTCCCGGTAATCAGGTCGCTGTTTATCATACTTGGATCGCCGTAGATCGGCAGATCGCGTTGCAACCTCTTTGACCAAATCCGATGCTGGTTTGTCTTAGCCTTGATTGGATCTTTTAAAACTTCAGCATAATGACGTGGAACCTGCTGACGGTTGGTCACTTCGTCATAAACGATCAAATTCCCGCTGTAATCAATCGCTACACCTTCAAACACTGTCGGATTGCGATACCCGAAGTCAGCCCCGTAACCCCACTTCCAATCGTCAGGCACATCAAAGTTGTTAATGACGTGGATCTTCTCATTCCACTCTTCATAAACCTGACCACCAAACGCGTCGAACGAACCATAAACGAACCGATTAACCCAATCCTGCGAATGGTTCTCCAGAAGGTTTGGAACGAAGTCGGCAGGAAGGAACGGGTTTTCCATCGTTGCCGCGATCCACATCGGCCAGTCCTTGTGACCGCGCTTCTCGATGAAGTATTTCCGCCAAAGCCAGTTGTGACCAGCAGGATTAGATACCGATGCGATGTAGTGCGGCCCGGGGCCAAACCGAATGCGACCGTCGAACTCTTCGAACGCCAGTCTTGAGACCTGCTCAACTTGATCGATGCCGACGAAAGTCAGGTTCATCGACTGAATATTCTGGATCGCCTTCTCACCTTCGAGGTATAGGAAGTAGAGTTCAGACCCGTTCTTAAAGCGAAGAAAATTGGAGGACTTATTCCAGTGATCAATCAGGTCAGGCCGCTCAGTCCGTGCGTTTTCGGGGTTACAGCCAAGAATTTCAAAGAACGTGCGCCGCGTCGTCCGCTCAAGCTGGACGTTTGTGTTGCGGCAGATTGCGCCTACGCTACTGGGATAGTTCTGGAGGTCGTTGAGTATCTTGAGACAGAGGGATGTCGTCTTGGAGTTCCCATATCCCCCGCCGAAGTGGGGATACCGTGCCAAACTTCGTATGAAGGCTGACGCCTTCGGCATCCTCCTGAAATCAAGTTGCTCAAGTGGCACAAGTTAGTTGACCGCCACTGATCCGCCGCCTTGACCTGGATACCACTTCATATTTGCCCGAAACGCTCCAGACGCCGCCGTAGCACCGCCTCCGTCAGTCAGGTAGATCTTGGCTCCGTTTGTCAAAACAAACCGGTAAGGTCCTGTCGTAAACGCTGTTATTCCTGCCCCAGCGGCCGCCCCGACCATGACAACCTTCGTCGCCACCCCATCGACAGCGAATACCGCTCCGGCAGCCGCGTTCTTAATGTCGGCGGCAAACGTAATCCTTGTCCCTCCGATAAGGAAATAGGCGCTGTCAAGTGTATTTGCCACAGCGGTTGTGATGACAAGATTCAAGTCGGTTACGTAAACCTCTCCCGTCACCGTGAAGCACAGAAGGCTATCATTACCTGCGGTTAGCGTCTGAATTGAAGTGGTGCTAAGTGTACCTGCGTTTCTGGCCGCACCAAGAGTTTGTCCCCAAAGCGTCGCCTGCCCAGCCGAGTCAGACGACGTTCCGAGAAGAGTATTTATCCTTCGAAGACTGTCCGCCAGAAATTGCATTGCCTCGCGGTCGCTGACATTTATTGCCGGAAACGCGCCGGTAACGGCTACGGGATACCCAGCCGCCCCCCAATCCAACGCCCTTGTGATCGGATCGAATGAGATTACGTACTCGTCGTTAACTGCGGCTGTGTGTGCCGGAGCAAACGTCACCTGTCCTATCGAAGCGTCGAACGCGGTCACCCACGCAGTTGCCGAGTCATTAGTGGTTGCTGACTGATCCTTAACACAGTAAACAGCCGCGCCGATCTGGATCGCGTAAGGTCTCCCGATTAGATCGGGGAATATCGCCGTGCCTGATCCACCACTAAGCGCAAAGCCGTGGTAGTAACGCGAGATGTCCGGCATTATGTCAATGCGATGCCTGATCGAAACTTCGTCTCCGACGTCAAGCTCGGCTGTTGAGTTATAAACATCGAAGCCAGGCGAAACCACAACGACGCCTGTTGACGACACTGATCGTATAGGCCTCCAAGTTCCAACAAAAACCGTGTCACCATCTTCAAGATCAACCGACTCGACGTACAGCACATAATTGCCTGCCGCTGGAGATAGCGCCGACGCTGTGTAAATCGTGGTGTCGAGTCCGGCGAATTCTGCAATAGTCAGCGTGTCGCTGGCATCGGCAGTTGTGGCCGCGGTAATTGCACCAATGCGATAGGTTGATGTGATCCCGTCGATAGCTACATCGAGCGGCCCATTCGCCTTCATGGTGATGGTCTTTCCGTCCGATATGACCATCGACGGCAACGCGGCATAAGCACAACTTGAAGCCAGCAGGATTACCAGCAGAGTTCCAAATATCCGTTTCACGTTCTTCCCTCCAGGTTTTTTATTTATTAAACTACCAGATTTGAGTTAAATACTCCCGTAGATCCCGCCGCTAATCGCTCACAGAGGAGTGTGACCTGAACCATGCCATTCCCGGTACAATTCAGCCCGGTAGTGTTGATTGTCAGCTTCTTCAAGCCCGTTACCCTGTGACCTTTGAAATTGTACCCGGTTTCACCATCGACCGTCAGCCTTATCGTCTTAAGAGCTCCAAGTTTGGCGACGGTCGTTTTTGCCAACAACGCCAGACCGTAAGACGAGTCTGATCGAATTTCAATATCCGTACCGATTGCTAAGCCGGTAGAATCAGTCTCCAAAAGGATTTCATGCACATAAAAATCGTCATTCGCACCGACTGCATTGATTAAGTCTGCCCCGACTGTTATGATATTGGCGGATTTAACATAGCCTTTGATGTTGAACCGGGTGCCAACCGCCCCCAATGCCGACCCCGCCGAGTAATCGAGTACTAACCCGTTCGATCCTATTGCATCCACAAGGCTCTTTGCGGCAGATAATGCCGCGCCGCCCGATTTACGGATCCCATTCGACGCATAAAGAATTGCGTCCATGATCCCGATGTTGTTGGCGGGAAATGCTTCAGCGGGCCAAGCTCCACCGCCGCCCCGTAGATCGACATAGAGCTTCTGAATTACCTCGTGCAGACTGACGTTATTCGCCGGCGCCGCCGGGCCTGCCCATGCCGCAATTCCCGCCGTTCCCGTGATCTCCGCACGGAACGCAAGTAACTGGTCCTGAATGTAGCGGACTACCTCAGCCAGGGAGACGGCATTAGCCGCCGCCGCTCCTGCTGGAAACGAAGCAATGCCAGCCGCACCGCTGAATTCAGCCTGAAGCGTGGCAAGATTGGCAGTAAGTGTCGTGATCGTAGCAGGAATGTCGGTAGTGGTATCGGTTGCAATCGTAGCAAGAACAATATCAGCCGCGATTTGAAGGGTGACGAGCTGCTTGATATAAGCGATGGCGGTGGTTAGGTTGTCAACCGCCCCGGCGTGAGTTGCTGTGGCAATCCCACCAAGCGAGGCCTCAAGGCTGTCCGTGTTGGTCGTGATCGTGTCAATCAGCGCATCAACAACCTGCAATTCCGTCACAAGCTGCTTAATGTAGGCGGTAAGTGTATCGGTGTTTGTTACAGCACCGGAAGCCGCGGCGTCGGTTAGTGCGCCCAAGATTGCTTCTACTGCCGCCGTCGAGAATGAACCATCGACGATAGCCGTTTCAATCCGCTTGATCCGTGCGAACAGTTTATCTGTCGAATTGACCGCCCCGGTCGCAACAGGGGTATCTATATCGCCAATCGCGCCTTCTTTGTCAATCGAGATTCCCATTCCGCCTGAAACGGGGGTGATGATTAAAGCCCGCGATCCGATTGCTCCGTTGCCTGGCATCAATGAGCCTTTCTGTTGCCGTTAGTTGTTGTAGGAAGAATAATTACACCATTCGCTATTTCTGCCGCATCTTCGACAATCTCATTAGCTGGATTCATATCTTCGGTTGCTAAAATAATGGTAATTGCCTTAAATTCCTTCCCGGTAGTCAATGCAACCCGCTCAATGAAGTCTCCTGATGACCTTCCGAGCAATTCTGACGCCTTCAGGCGAGCGTTAATCGACTGCTTTGGGTCATTCATAATATCAGTCCACATCTTCTGTCGCTCTTCACGATTGGCGATTGTGGCTGACATCTTGACCTGCTCGCGCGCTTTGATCGCCTCTGAAATCACGGGATCGTGAAGTAGGGTATGAGCCTGCTTTCGCAATGAGTCGTGGTTTTTAACTGAGTATCCGGCCGCCAATGCCGCTTCAGTGGCGTTGCCGTCGAACGCATCGACAAATCGCTGTTGTTTAGTCGTCAGTGTTTGACGCACGGTCAGCCCTCCCGCCTGAATTGGCGTACACCTCACGCTCTTTATTCTTTCTATCAGCTTCGAGGGCGAAGAAATACTCATCATCCATCGTCACCGCCTTGGAATTGACTGTGGCCTGAACCAACCTTTCGGCTTTGGATTGAAGCACCTCAACTTTAGGTCGGTCAATACCAGTCCAGTCAGGCTTACCGCTCTTCGGTTTGGCTTTGTCAAGTGCGTAATTGAGACCGAAGAATACGATCCCGAACGCCGCGCCGAATGCTATCGCTTCACCAACCAAAAAGAAAATCCCCTCAAATATTTTAGGTCTATGAGGGAGAATAAAAGCAATATAATACCTTGAGTTCTGACAGAAGTCTAACTATTTTGCATTGATTGCCAATTTCACGCATTTAAGGCACCCTGCATTTCGTTCAGGATCGAGGGCAATAAACTCTTCACCCGCAAGTATTGGAGCCTTACAGACGACGCAGTGCCGCGCAATTTCGCTTGTGTGTAGTAACCTCCAACGCGCATCAGTTGCCTTATCTTGCTCGTTTGCAAATTTAATCAGACAACCCTCCCATCGCTGTTTGTCCGATTGCCTTTGGCGACCAACAAACCGGCGTCAATTGTTGCATATCGAGGTAGGTCATCCCTACCGCCAGCGCCGCCCAAAGGTCGCTGTGGAACCTGTACAGCGGCCCCTGGGACTTCTTTAAGCCAATAGCCGCGTCCTTTCCGCCGAACCGGTCGATAATAACCTGCCGGACGTGCGGATCTTTCGCCTTCATCGACCCGCACAGACGGGATTTCACCTCACGACGGTACATCCTGACGGCTTTGTTTGGATGCCACGCCTCGATTATCCGCCCGATCATCACGCAAGTTTCAAAGACTTCCCCTCCAGCGTGCATGTCGTTGCCGTAGAAGGCGATCATTTCAACGACGAGGGTTGCGCCAGTACTGCCAATATCTCGTGACATCGCCCGGACCTGCCGCAGTAGCTCGTCGTTCGGGATCTTATCACCCTCAATCTTAGTCTTGCCTTCAATCTTAACGATTGCCGACATCGTCGTGCCTGGGTCTATTGCGATTATCAACGGAGTATTCCCTCCGCCGCCTTCTTTTCCGAATGTCGCCAGCCTTGGCTGTACCCAGCCTTGAACGAGCTAATGGTCGCTTGAGACTGGTGTAACCCATGCGCTGACAGCGATTGGATGGCGAAGTCGTTTCGTACCTCCCGAAGCTTCTTATCGCCTGATACGATCCAGCCCTGTTGACCGAGTTCGAAGCCGAGTTGAGTGGCTCTCGAAGTGTGTGAACTCATGTAAATACCTCCAGTTGTGAATTGTCATTTTTATTGGCTCCGGGAATTATTACCGCCCTAAGCGCATCGACTATCCCGCGACAACCATCTTCGATTGATTTTATAACAAGTGCCGACTGATCTTCTGAAAGCTCGATCTGTATTTCAGGTCCAGCCTCAGCCTCGATAATAACCAGTAATTTCTTTCGATTACCGACGAGTACGGTTATCGACTCGATAGGGTTAATTTGTTGATTCACGAGCTATCTATCTTCTTTTTAATTGCATACCTTCGCTTGAATTCGGGGAATTTGGATTGCCATTCTTCGGCGTGTTTACGGGACTTATCGAGGATTTTCTCGACATAGTCAGGTTTAAGCTGTTTGATTTTGTTTGGTGCGAACCCGTATTCAAATTTATCTACGTGCCAAATCAGGAAATACATCACCGCATACCAAGATCGAGTAGGTATTGATCCATCCTGAATCGACTTGTAAATTAGGTTAATATCATTTATTCCAAGTGATTTTGATGCCGAGTCGAATTTCTTAACTATCAGGAAATCTTTAAATAATTCGCAAATTCGATGAGCGTCTTGGAAGTCTTCATCCTGGTCTGACTTCTTAGGGGGGGTAGGGGGGTCTCCCCCCTCAGCCGAAGGCGAGTTCAAATCACACACACTCAAATTCCCCCCGCTTGGGGGGGTAAGGGGGGGTGTGTTAAGATTAGGTAAGGTAAGGTTAGGGAGGGCGGGTCGTTTGCCATCGTTTGCCATCGGTTTGCCATTTACCTGTTCTGGCAAAATTATGGCAAATTCCTGTTTGCCATCGTTTGCCATCGGTTTGCCATTTACCTGTTCTGGCAAAATTATGGCAAATTCCTGTTTGCCATCGTTTGCCATCGGTTTGCCATTATTTTGCCATTTCGATTCAGCGCCTCTTTTTCCGGCTTCACGCCTGATTTGGGATAATTCTTCAGCTTTATTCTTCCGGCTTAATTCATCACGTATCCATGCGGGCAGGTGATCCTCCCAGTTATGAATCAGGTAGTGACCTGGCTTATTATCAATTTCTTCGATAAAGCCGATTGCGTGATCGCCGCCACAAGTCAATAAAGCCTTAGTTAGTTCGCCGTATTCACCTCCGTCGTTCGACCACTCGGTTACGAGTTCGATGTCAAAGGAATCGCCGACATATGGATCAAGCGCGTCCCACGAAGATGCCCATAACATTTCCAGTAATCCTCGTGCGTGAGCTTTCGGGATCTTAAGGATAGACCGAAAGCGGAGGAACTTTCTGTGCGTCATTAGGCTTTTTTTCGCCATTATCTACCTGAAACTTTCTATTTTTCTTCCAATTTTCTGACATATTCCTGATGGAACCTTCTACTTTTCTCTGAAAATGTCCGGTTATCTTCCAACATTTTTAGACCGTCAGGAGTCTGGATGTAGCAATTCCAATGCACTTGTTGCCCTGTTTTCTGTGAGATCATCACGTTGCAGAAGATTTTACCGTCCTGTGACGGAAGTCGTTCAGAAAGCGCCTTTCCACACCAATAGCAGGCGTCAGGTCGGATCATTCCAAGTGTTAGTTGGCGGGTCACTTAACAACCTCCATGCCATTGCAACCACTGATGGAACCTGACCGTCGCCAAGGGCTTCAATGCGCTCCACCCGATTGGCCATCCCATAAACCAGTCTGTCCAGTCCGGGTTCAACTGTCCACCAACCGCCAGTTGAAGATTGCTCTTCCGAAACCCCGTCATCCTGTTTTTCCAGTCCGTAGCGGTCAATGTTGGGTACATCCTCACAACGTGGCAGAGTTGCTTTTGTCCCTTGCTGTTTTTCCGAGTTCCGCCCTTCGCATCGGTCAGATTGACTGTCGGTAGCATCGATCTCAACTTCCCCTGAAGCTTCAATACTTTCTTGCCCTTGCTGTAACTGTAATCCCCCCTCGACACCACTGGAGTTGGCAAGTATCCAGATTCTGTTTCGCCGATGATTGGCTCCAATATGTCCAGCTCCAAGTTTGAGTGGCGGAAGCGCTTCGTAACCAATTTCAGCGAGATCGGCAAGGACCGTGAAAATGTAGTACTTGCCTGCGGCTTGCATGATGCCAGGGACGTTTTCGAGAAAGACTTGCGCCGGGGCAACTTCGCTGATAATTCGCTTGGTTTGGGGCCAGAGGTTTCGGGGATCGTCTTCGCCGAGCTTGAGTCCTGCCTGACTGAACGGCTGGCAAGGGAATCCGGCAGTAACGAGATCCACCTTACCACGCCAGAGCTTTCCATCGAAGGTGCGAACATCGTCCCAGATCGGGAACAATGGCAACATGCCGTCCCGTTGGCGTCGGAGTAACACCTCGCGCCTGAAGCTGTTGATCTCGACCGCGCAGACGACGCGAGGTCCGAGGAGAATTGATCCGAGAATTCCCCCACCAGCTCCGGCAAATAATGCCAACTCATTTATTCGTTCCTTTTGTGTATCTTCCATTTTGCTCCCTGTATCGGATTCGAACCGATCCGCGTTAGCCTTGTACTGCAATGATGGTACTGCTCGGCGCGTCCCAAATACTTTATTACAGGGAGTCATCCTTCTACGCCGCGTTCTTACGGGCGATACCGTCCTTGTCCCGCAACAGCCCTTCGATGTGCAGTCCTAATTCTGTGAAGAAGTAGTCATTCGCTGATGCCGACCAGTGCAATATCTCGCCGGAGTCTGGGTCTTTATTCAGGCAGTCGATCACTCCGATCTTGTGAAGCGCTTGATACGAGTCGATGTTGTTCAAGCTAAGCGTCTGTTGCGGATCGGCAGGGTTCTGGTCCCGAATATCGCGCAGGACATTCATCGCCTTAAGATCGTCCTGGAGGTCTTTCCAGACCGCTGTCACCTGCTCGTCCATCTCCTTCACGCGAGCTTCCTCGGCCTCGATCTCATCGTAGGACATTGCCCCGACCGCGACTCGTAGATCGCCGATCAATCGCTCGACGATGCCGAGATCCTTCACCGGGAATGAGAGGAAGTAGCCGGTCGTGTTCGCAAGTTCGCCGGTCGCGCCGTTATTGCGAAGGGTCACGACTTCCCCTTCTTTCTTGTCTTTGCCGACAAACGCCTGATGGTTCCCCATCTGTAAATTTGTCAGCGGAATTACCTTAACCATTTTATTTAACCCCTTCCTCGTGTTGCGAGACCTGCCCGCCCTTCGACTTGGCGATCTCCTTGATTATGTCTGACAGCCACCGGGCGCCGGTGAGAGTCTGAGCGCTCCGAAGAGAAATCCCTGCGACGCCCGGCACTGCCTTTACTGTATATCCCGATGGTGACGGGATTATGGTTATGACGCAACGATCAGCCAACTAAACCAACCTGCCGTCTTCCGGAGGCGCGTCGATCTCGCCGTTAATGCGCTTTGCCACAAGTGTCAGATACTCAACGAGCGACTTGGACGTTTCTTCGCCCATATCAGCCTTCAGTTGACCAAGATCGTCAGCCGTCACACAAGCGTTGATTTTGGGAAGCCACGGCAATAGATGCGGCTGGATCTTTGGTGCGACCTCGCCGGTCTCTTTGTTGACAGGCTCAGCTTCTACCTCTTCTGCACCGAATCCGAAGTCCGATCCGGGCTTGCGACGGGAACCTTCAGGCGGATCAACCTTCTCACTCTCGAAGTCGCGGTTCTCGATCTCCATCGCCTTGGAAATGAGGTCGTAGTCCTGTTCACTTTCAACAGTCGCAGGGAGGAACTTGAAGTGCTGGCGAACGCAAGTTTTCTTCACCATCTCCTCCTCGAAGTCAACCCAAATGCACTGGCCTTTTTTTCCATCCTTCAGCCACTGCTTATAAGATTGAGATTTATCACGGATGGCGTAAACCTGTTGGCGGTTCATCACGCAAGACGACTCGCCGCCGCCCTTCAACTTCGCCACCGAATAGACGAATTTCCACTCGCCTGCATCCCCCTCAAGCACCGGCGCATGCTCAATCCTCTCGTTAGAGCCGAAATACGCCTTGAAGTGATCCTTATCGTGAACGATATGGGCATTAAAGCTGAGTACCTCACCGGAACGTCGCATTAGGTCGATCATTCCCCTGTAACCGATCATAAACTGAGCCTCCCAAACGTCGAGCTTGTTGTTTTTGAACGGGACGAGGTACGCCCGACCAAGCAATCCATCGCATTCGAGTCCGAGTTGGCCTGCACTGGAAAGGGCGAGAGCGAACGATTCCATTGTGCATTTCAAGAGAAATGGAGTCTTTGTGACTGCGATAATCGCCATGCGCCCGAGACGTTCAGGGGTGAACCGTTTCGTCAATCCCTGGGACAATCTCTCTTTTACGAGCGGGTTCCCAAGGAATTGCGACAGAGTCTTTGATGAATCTGCCAGCTGAATAGACCTTGATTGGCTTTCGCCGTTATTGTTCTGTCCCATTGGACTACTTTGCCTTTCTGGATTGTATTCTGATCTGGGGTTTGTAGCTGATAGCCCCCGCGTTTTTAAGTTCTTCTGCCAGTGATCGAATTGCTCCCGCGCCGTTGCCTTTGCCGGCTTTATCGCCGACAAGCTTCTCTGCCTTGGAAATCGACGGCTTGCAGATCGACGCGATCTCGTCCTTCGACAGCCCCCAATTCACAAGACTGCCCCACGCCTTTATTAGATCTAACTCGCGCACGTTGGCTTCAAGCAGGTAGTATTCGGTCGTGCCGTCTGATATTGCTCCGCCCTTCAGATGTTCCCTGAACGCATCTCTGATGATTTCAAGCGCCGATTCGATTGACTTCAGGCGTTCGTAAAGGGCTATTGCCCGGACTGGATCGGAAAGCTCCTTGCCTATAGTCTCCATGCCTCCGCCGAGGACAGCAATTGCACCCTGATCCCTGGCTATCCGACCGGGGCAGGAGTCCTTGATCGGGCAGTAACCACACCAGTTGCCGATGGTGTAGGTCGGAGATGGGCTTAGAATGAGAGGCAGGAGGTATTCTGCGTACCAGCGGTCAAGCTCTTCAGGTGTCCATTTCCACTCCTGTACAGTGCCGTCCTGAAGCCAGAAAATGTAAGTTTTCGTCGGCTTGCGCTCAAAGAAGTTCATGCCCTTGGCGTAACCTCTGACCTGCCATTCGTAATCACCATCTTTGAAACCCGCTTTGTAGTCAACGATAATGCGAAAGTGTTCGTTTTCGGCGCAGAAGTCCAAGTGTCCCGTCAATTCTCCAAAGCCAACGGTCAATTCTGTGTAGATCGTCGCACCTTCTGGGATATTCAATTTCGCCAACAATGCAATCCCGTTTTCAAGTAGCGGTTCTACCTCGCCGGAAACGTCCGGGCGCAGATCCATACCGTTATCGACATAGGTCTTGAGTGCGAGGTGTGCTTCGTTCCCAACACTGGTCACACCATGAGGGACGGAAACAGCAGGAAGCGGTGAATTAACCCACGCCTGACAGTTTTTCAGACGCGGGGCTGATGATGCTCTCATATCGCCTTACCACTCAGCAGAGCCAACGCCCTTTCGTAAATCTCTCGCGTCGCGGCAATGTCGGCAATCGCCTCATGCGTATTCAGTTCGATCCCGAAATGCGCCGCGACAGTGCCAAGTTTATAATCAGGAAGAGAAAGCAGTCCTTGATGTTCGCACGTCCAGCAAAGATAAAGCGCGTCGAGTGATCGGTAATTAGTCCATGACCCGAAGTATTTATCGCCCTGCCTCCGCCACATAGCCGCCAGCATGTCGATATCAAACCTAACGTTGTAGCCACCAACGTGGAATTTGTCGTTCTTGTTGAACTTATCAACGTGACGACCGAAAACGCCAAGAAGAGTGGAGTAGGCCTTTGCGGGAAGGATATACGGATCGTCGAATAGATCTGCCTTATTCAGTCCATTGACGGCCAAAGCCTCGTCAGTGATCTCAGCCCCCTCAAAAGGCTGAATCTTGATTTCGCCCTGATCTCTGATTTCGCCTCTGATTTCTACCTGATAGGCGATCTGGACGATGGCGTTTTTAGACGAGTCAACGCCAGTAGTTTCGGTATCGAACCAGAAGATTTTCATATCGCAACCGTCCCTTCCACAAACATCTTGACCGCCCTGCCTTCACGGTTATCGCGTGACACTCTTCCGTCAGTTATCACGATACCAACGGTCTCATCAGAGACGATCCGTTCAAGTAACACCTGGCAATCCTCTTCGACCGCCGTCTTTGCAATCAACAACCGCATATCCTCGCCAAGTCCCGACGCTGATCTGACCGGCAGGAACTTCAACTTAGGGTTCATTCTGATTGCCAGTGTCGTTGACAGCACAATCGCCTCTGCCTCGGAAGCCACAGAGAGCGGTCTTCCGTTCAGGGTGACGCCGTTCTCGTCGAAGCCAATACCTTCGACCGGGAACTTTGCACCCTTCAAGAGTTCGACCTTCGATGTGCGAGCCGCGTCCAGATGATCCGATAGGCTGTCAGCCTTTTCGATAGCGGCTTTCAGATCACCGGCAACCTTTCGTCGTGCGAGTTTCTGCCTGACCTGCGTGTTTGTGTTGTCGGCGGTTGCGAATGCTTCTTTTGCCTGTTCTGTCCAAGAGGGGGACAATGCTTCGATCTCGGCCGAGAGTTCCTCAATCGCTTGCTGGAAGCCCGGTATTTCCACCATCGAGAGTCGCTCATACTCTTGCTGTAACCGTTCAATATCCGCCTTAACTTCGTCAGACCTAAGAATTGCCGCATCCCGAGCTGACACCAGCTTTCTCACGCCTAATGCCTTCGACGACACAAACCGATCATATTCCTGTGCCGCGTCAAGGTTGTCTTGAAGCGACTTCAGTGTCACCTCTGTGTCGGGTGTTGTATCTGCTGTTACCGGCATCGACAATAGCGCGCCTTGAAGCCGGGCAACCTCGACATTGGCTTGCCGTCGTTCCTCAAACCTCGTTGCGATCAGCCGTTCGATCTCTTCCAGTTGTCCGGTCAACCCGGCGCAAGCCAGCATGACTTCTACCTGCTTCCTGCGTCCTTCCGCTGTCTTCGTCCACTCGAAGAATTCGATAGGGTTCAGTCCGGTTGAGTAGAGCTTGTTCAGCGCTTCCTGCGGTTTCGGGTACAGCAACCCGCGAGAGTCTCTGGCTACAAGTTCGCCGTCTATCTTACCGTTTTTGTCGAATCGTTCAGTAATGGTGATGACGGTTCCGTCGTCAAGTGTTGTCTGAATCATCGCCTTGTCCGCGCCGTCGTGGATAGGCATCGGCCCGTCCCATTTCGATCCGCCGAACGTGCGGGAGAACGCGTTGAGCAGAGTTGTTTTGCCCTGCGCGTTCTTACGGGAGACGACTTCGATCAATCCGCCCGCCGTGTCGAATTCAAGTTCGATGTACTTAATTCTACCATAATTCTGGATTATGATAGAGGCGACCTTTCGCCCGGTTATGTCTGCCATGATTATTTCCTTCTTCTGTTACTTTTTGGGGCGGAGTCGTAACCGAGCAAGGTGAACTCGACCAGTCGAAGGACTGGAACCCCGCCCCATGGCCTATTTACCTTTTAGATAATCTTCTTTTGTGAACAGCCACGATTCGTCGCCATCAATTACAACAGCGAATACAAGTGTTATGATCGCAACCGTTAGTGCCTGAAACGGCCGATAATCCTGAACTACTAATTGCCACGACCATAGCCCACCAGAAATTGCAACCAGCAACGCCAAGCGACGGCGAAGGCGGATCATTACCATTCGCCGTTTATGGGAAAGGGCCTGATAGTTTTTCACTGCGCAATTCTCCTGATATACTCTGCCCTGAACTGCGCCAATATATCGAACCCAAAATTGCGGATCGTTCGACGTGCCGCCCTGACAGCATCCCTTGCAGAGAGTCTTCCGGCTGTCAGATCATCTGGGGAATCGTCGTACTTAATTCCCCAGCCAAAGGCGTCCCGGAAGAGCTTCACCTTGAAGCCGGGAAGCTGTTGCTTGAGTGGTTTGTTCTCGATGCACCTCATTGTAGTTCTGCCTCCATTCTTTGAAGCGCTTCGATACCGGAGCGAACGATGTCCCGATACTCGCGCCGTTCTTTTACTGTCATACTGCCAATTTCGATCATCACCGCCTCGGTAATCCTGCCGACGCATTTAACCGCAGAGAAGAACTCATCTTCGATTGACCCGTTGAGGTCGTAACCGAGGCGACGTTTCTGTTGATCTATGGCTTGCAGAAGCGCGTCTGATTTGGAATGTGTGTGCAGGAGAATGAGATGACGGGTCGGAATGGACTTGCCGCTGACTTCGGGGTCTTCGCAGTATTGATAGATGGTCGATTGTGCCAGGCACAACAAATCTGATGCGATAGCAATTTTAGACACTCCCGGTTCACCAGGAAGCTCGTTGATCGCAATACTGACAGCTTCATGCAGTCTCATAATTGCGGTCTCCGGTTATGCTTGACAGCCTGATCGTCGCTGAGTATCTTATCAGCAATCGCCCGGCACTCGGCAAGAGTCTGCCGTTGCTTTGCTGAGCGAAGCGGTCGCTGTTGAAGGCGACGGAAGGCGTTCACATCAGAGAGAGGTATGCGAATGTCGGAAATTGAAGGGCGACCGGGACTGCCGGTATTGGGGATCGGCTCACCTGACAGCCGGTATGCGCGAGGCAACCTGCCGAGTCTGATTAAGCCGAGAAGTTCTTTTGCGGAGATCGAAAGTTGCTGGCAAACAGCAGACGCCTTCAGATCCAATGAGGGGGCACTAAAATTTACTTGCATTTTGGACGACTCCAGATTAACTTAGAGTCAGAGCCGGAACGCCCCGGATTTGATGAGACCCTGGCAGGTTGCATTTCCACCAAGGGCGTTCTCTATGCTCTGATTCAGATTAGCAGGGCGGAATATCTTGGCGGATGGGCCGCCCTGCTTGAAACTCGAAACCCGCACTCCTCAATGGTCAAATATTGAAGCGCGGGTTCAAGAGAAGCCTTTTGACGGGCTTGCTAATCTTGGAGTCCACGTCTGTGACCATTCAGACTATTGGGATGGGTTTCGATACTATGCTTGACGACGATTTGGTGTTAGGGCGGAGACTGCTCTCCGCCCATCACCACTTCGCTTTCAATGATGAAAGAGGAATGCCTTGTGCGGTCGTCGTCAAATGAACTTTGAATAAATATACAACCGGGAAATCCGTTTGTCAAGAGGTGTTGCCAAAAATCTTTAACAAATTTTCTATAATTGAGTAATCTCGCATCACGTATTTGTCAAGCCCGCGAAATTCTCGGATTTAGCCAAGAGGAGGCTTCCCGTAAGATGGGAGTTTCGCGTAACACTTGGACAAATTGGGAAGGCGGGAAGCATTCGCCATCTTCAGATGATATTGCCAAACTATCTGACGTTCTTCGTTGCGATGTCGGCTGGCTTATAACGGGCCGCGATCCCGTTGACTTTCATCGTGAAGACCCGGAAGACCCCTCTGTCGGTAAGATCGACGTACAGGACGGGTTGCTAATGTACCCATCACTCGCTGAGTTTCTTAACGATCAGGAAGAGCGCGACGAAATGAATCCGACCTCCGACGAAATCCGCGACATGATGAAGGTCACATTCCGAGGCGGGGATCGGGTAGATAAACGGTTCTGGCGGGAATATCTGAAGGCTACGAGAAGAGCCAAGCGAACCAAGGAAGATTAGGGGGAATATGATAGAGAGTGATTTTTTCAAACGAAATGAGACTTACTGGCGAATGTTTCGTGTGCGCCAGTTGGTGTCAGTAACGAGGCTCTATGTGGTTGCTTTGCTCGGAAGTTGCATTATCGCGGTATGGACGCAGAATTCAAGGGAATGGGATGAGTTTGCATTTGGATTAGTTGCTGTAATTATTGTAGTTGGTGGCGCATTTGTGCTCATCGTCGGCACGCAACTCTGGGCGGAACAGTTGAGTGACAGAGAATTCTATGAAGCTAAGCGCGAGTACAAGAGGGCATTATTAGAGTTTCGTGCAGCTAATCCACCACCCCCCGAACCTCCTGAACCTCCCGAAGTCGAGCGTTTTGACCCCTACGCCCCGTGTCCTTGTGGTGGTCCGCTATCATTTAGGGAGTGTCACGGAAAGGGCTTGAAGCGTACGTGACACACCGCGTCCGCATCTGCAAGCGAACCCTTAAGCACGGCGACTGGATCTACGAGCTTCGCTGGACTGAAGACGGCAAAGAATTTCGCAAGTCGCTCGGATCCGACTCCCTTGAATTCGCCGAGGATGCTCGCGCCCCTATCGAAGCCGCGTTGCTTGCCGGCGCCGGACGTCGTTACCCTGTTAGATCTTCTCCAAGCTGGCAGGAATTCGCCGATCAGTATCTTGCAAGCATGGCAGAACGAAAGCGATCTCCGAATAGCATCCTCGCTTCCAAGGGTCGGCTGAAGGCGTTCCAGAGATCGACCGAAGTCCATTCGCTTGCTGAGGTCACTCCCGAAATTGCTGAGATCTACTTCCGTCGCGAGTCGATTCGGCGCAAGCCTCAAGGCGTTCTGAGCGACTTCGCAAGGCTCAGGGCGGCGTTTGCTTGGGCGATAAAGTCTGGGCTGATGAAAGATAACCCCCTGAAGGACATCGACGCGCCACGCGCTGTCATGACGCTTCCGAACCCATTCGAGGAGGACGAGATAACCCGGCTGTACGAGGTGATGACCGATCCCGGCGACCGCTTGCTGATGACGATGCTGTTATTGACGGGATTGAGGTTTAACGAGGCTTTGACGCTGAAGTGGAATCAGGTGTCGATTGCACACCGGAGGCTGTCCGTACGAATTAAGGGCGGACGTGAGCGAGCTGTTCCGATTGCGGATATTCTGGCAGAGATGTTGGAAATTCACCCCAGGGGTGAAGACGATACACTCTTCCCTGGGGGAAGATCTCGGAAGGGCGGACGTCGGGGAGGGATTATTTCGCAGAGATGGGTTGCGGACCGATTCAGGCGTTATTGCGACAGGGCGGGGATAACCGGGCCGAGTATGTTCAACCGGTTCAAATACACTTCGGCGACGACACTTTTGAATATAGGTTACGGCTTGGACGAGGTCGGGGCGTTCCTTGGACACACCAATCGAACGACGGTGACTCAGCGCTATGCGATGTTCACGACCAAGCGGTTGCGCGTGCTTACAGACGCTCTAAATGACTGGCTTGCACCACTGCTACGTCCTTTTGCCGTCCACGCAAAATACGATCATCAATAGCAGTAACGAGATAATCGAATTACCAACATCATTCGTAATGATCAGGTCGTTGGTTCGATTCCAATCAGTGGCTCACTCCTAATATCTTCTCTGGATCACTAAATGCGCTGGCGCTTTACTGACCACATTCAAATACAGCTTACCGAGCGAAAAATCTCCATCCAGTTGGTCAAGCAAGTGCTGGAAGCGCCCGATGAAGTGGTTCAGGGGAAAAAGACACGCTTGATCTATCAGAAAAAATCAGGCAATGAGCTTATACGAGTTGTGACCGAAGAGGAAGCGGTAATCACCGTTTACGTTACCGGCAAACTCAAGAAGTATTACCATGGAGGCGGGAAGTGAGAATCCATTTTTCCAAAGAGGCTGACGCCCTCTACATACGTCTTCGTGAGACGCCTATCAAAGAATCAGACGAGATTACCGAAGACATCATTTTCGACTACGACACCGAAGGGAATGTGGTTGGAATCGAGATACTCGACGCCGCCGAAAAGACCGATGTCGCGACGTTACTCGTGCAGGCATTCGGAAATGTAACGGTTAAAACCGGGGAAGCGGCATGATCAGGTCGTTGGTTAGGGTTCCAATCAGTGGCTCCTAAAAATCTTGCAAGGCTGGCACAATGCCAGCCTTCTTCGTTTTCTTCACCAGACGCCTAATCCGTTTTTAATTCGACTCAGTATGTACTAAATTGAGAGCATTCCAAATTCTAAAGCCCAAAGACTAAAGCCCATGAAAGACCAGAAATCCTCCTACTTCGCGCTTGTAATGAAACAGTTCCGCCGCAATAAGCTCGCCGTCGGAGCCGTATGGCTTGTTGCCACTCTGGTTATCGTCGCGCTCGGCGCAGATTTCATCGCTAACGACCGGCCGCTGGTGATGGCATATGACGGAAAACTCTATTTACCAGTCATCCAAGGCATTCTCGTCGATAACGGCTTGGCAAGCTGGCCGACTGAATTCCGCAATAAGAAGTTTAAGCGAATCGTGGAGATGGATCGCGCCTCTTCTGCCGACCCCCTGCGGTCGGCAGATTTGAACCAAAGGGGCGTCACCGGCGGGGCGGTGACGCAAGTAAATAGAAAGATATCTTTCATCCTCTTCCCCCCGATCCCATTTTCACCCAACGACTTCGACCTGAACGCCATCATCCAGCCACCCTCATTCCGGCATTGGCTCGGCACTGACGACACAGGACGTGACCTTGCCAGCCGTCTGATCCACGGCACACGGATCAGCCTCTCCATCGGACTTGTCGCTGTTTCGATCTATATCACCATCGGTGTAATTCTTGGCAGTCTTGCCGGATATTTCGGAGGCTGGATCGATATCACTATCTCGCGGCTGATCGAGCTGATGATCTGCTTCCCGGTTTTTTTCCTGATTCTTGCCATTGTCGCCTACCTGCCGCAGTCGATCTACAACATCATGATCGTCATCGGCGTCACCGGCTGGGCTGGAGTAGCCCGCCTTGTGCGCGGTGAGTTCCTCCGCATGCGCGAGATCGACTACGTTCAAGCCGCCCGGGCGCTTGGCTTCACTACCCCACGCATCATCTTCCGTCACATTCTTCCCAATGCCCTCGCGCCAGTGTTCGTCTCAGCCACATTTGGAGTGGCGGTTGCCATCCTGACCGAGTCAAGCCTGTCATTTCTCGGCTTCGGCGTCCCTCCCAATGTGGCGTCTTGGGGGTCGATTCTTGCCAAGGCGCGCGAGATCCTTCCCGCTGGCTGGTGGATCACGACTTTCCCGGGCTTGGCGATCTTTATGACGGTGACGGTGCTGAATCTGGTGGGGGAAGGACTTCGCGACGCGATGGATCCGAGGCTGGCGAGAAGATAGGAATAAACACAAAGGGACGAAGTAACGAAGAAATATTAGCCTTTACTTTTCGTCCCTTCGTTTCTTCGTGTTAAAATTTGGAGTAATTTTATGCCAATAAAAGTCTTACTAACCGGCGCTACCGGCATGGTCGGGCAAGGTGTGCTGATCGAGTGCCTCGAAAGCCCCGACGTAGCCAGCGTCGTCGTTTTGGCGAGGCGGTCATGCGGAGTCACTCACCCGAAGTTGATCGAGCTTATCCATCTCAATTTCCTCGACTTATCGAAGGTTGAGAGTGCCTTCAACGGTTGCAACGCCTGTTTCTGGTGCCTCGGTGTTTCGTCTATGGGCATGAACGAAGCCGACTACACACACATCACCGTCGATTACTCTCTCAAAACCGCGGAGGTTCTCGCCCGACTCTGCCCGGATCTGACTTTCTGTTATGTCTCTGGCGAAGGAACAGACTCCACCGAATCGAGTAAGACTATGTGGGCAAGAGTCAAAGGTCGCGGCGAGAATTCATTGAAGAACTTCCAGTTCAAAAGACTATATTTCTTCCGACCGGCATACATCCGTCCAATGAAAGGGGTGAAGCCGTCGTGGCCGATCATGTATAAACTCACAGGCTTCCTCTACCCGGTTCTGAAGGCTTTGATGCCGAAGTACGTCTCAACCACCGAGCAAGTCGGCAGGGCGATGATCAATGCGGCACTCAAAGGTTACGACAAGCAGATACTCGATAGCCGGGACATTGTCAGACTTGCACACTAAGCGCCAAAAGCGACAACATGGTTCGATCGATGATCTGTTCACCGAGATTAATTCGCTCCATGATGACTCCAAATGCAAGGTGATCGCGATATCGGGGTTCGTTGGCGCTGGTAAAACCACCACGGCACGGAAATTATCCGCGGGTCTCGGCGATGTGCAAATCATCTGCATCGATGAATTTATCGTCAACCACATGCAGGATAGTCCTCACTTCTGGGATGGAATTGATTGGCAAAGATTGATAAACGAAGTTCTCATACCGGCGAGTGGGGAGAGTGAATCGATAATGTACGGCGTCTATGACTGGACAGAAAACAGAATTGTCAGCCAGCGCCGCTTTCCACTTCCTAAATTCCTCATCGTCGAGGGAGTCGGTCTGTTACGCCCGGATTTAATGGCTTTTTTCTACTTTTCCGTTTGGCTCGACATACCGCTTCAAGTGGCAGGAGCTCGCGCCGTCAAGAGGGATAAAGAAAAATACCACATCGAATCGGATAGCTACTGGATCAATTCATGGTCGGTCAATGATCGGGAATATTTCGAGCGATTTCTGCCAATGGAATTGGCGGATTTTATACTAAGTAATTTCTCAACAGAGTTAGCTAATTAAATGGATTATTCGTTTTATCAGTTCAAGAGGTTGTCCTTCCTTTAACCCTTTAACCCTTTAACCCTTTAACCCTTTAACCCTTTAACCCTTTAACCTTAAACCTTTATCATGCAAACACGAAAACTTGGCTGGACAGACCTTCACCTTACCGAGATCGGCTTTGGAGCCTGGGCGATTGGCGGAGGCGATTGGCGGTTCGGATGGGGACCGCAGGACGACGACGACTCTATTGCCGCGATCAGAAGGGCGCTGGAGCTTGGCGTCAACTGGATCGACACGGCGGCAATCTATGGACTGGGTCACTCGGAAGAGGTCGTCGCCCGCGCCATCGCTGGCAGGCGCGATGAGGTGATTATCGCCACAAAATGTTCGCAAATCTGGAACGAAAAGCGCGAGACGTCGCATTCGGTCAAGCGCGAGTCTATCCTCACCGAGTGCGAGGCGTCGCTGAAGCGCCTGAAGACTGACCGCATCGACCTTTACCAGATCCACTGGGCAGAGGCTGGCGACCCTATTGAGGAGGGCTGGGAAGCAATGTCTAAGCTGGTCGAACAGGGCAAGGTGCGCTACGGCGGAGTCTCGAATTACGCACCTGCCGACATGGATCGCTGTCACGTAGGTCGGGCCGCTGAGCCCGACGTAGGAGGACGGATCTCCGCATCCGTCGCGGTAGGACAGGTTTCCAAACCTGTCTCAGGAGGACGGATCTCCGCATCCGTCCGAATAGCCTCCCTCCAGCCTCCTTACTCGATGCTTCGGCGAGGAGTCGAGTCCCTGCAATTCCCCTACTGCGACCAACACGAGATCGGCGTGGTGGCTTATTCGCCGATGCAAGCCGGATTGCTGACGGGGCGGTTCGACATCAGCAAGGTGGCAGAGAACGACTGGCGCAAGAAGTCGCCTGAGTTCAACGAGCCTAACCTTGCCATCAACCTTGCGTTTGTCGAGAAGCTCCGCGAGATCGCCAATGAGTACGGCAAGACTGTCGCGCAACTGGCGCTGGCGTGGACGCTTAGACTGCCGGTAGTGACCGCGGCGATTGCCGGAGCGCGCAACCCCAAGCAGATCGAGGAGACTGTCGGCGGTGCGGGGTGGCTGATTTCGGACGAGGACTTGGCGAAGATCGACGAATTGCTGAAATGGCGGCTGGACGAGGTTCAGCGTGTTGGTGGATTTGTAAGGGGGTAGTATAGTCAGTCTTCCGCCCTGTCCCCGCACTCGACGGCTGAGTCACGCCAATTGATTTCATGGGTTGCTTTCAGCACAAAATGACACTATATTTAGTATCAGATAGGGAGGCAGAAATTGAAGGATTGGGCTGAACAGGAGTTTGAGCGAGCAGGGCTTAAGTTCCATCAGGGGAAACCCAAGGGGGAGTATCCCCTGAACGATTTGCTAAAATTACTCAAACATCTGGGCTTGGAAGTACGGCAACAACAAGGCAGTCATACTGTTGTCTATCACCCCGGTTTGCATCACTGGGCGAGATCAAGAGAAGGCACATTTTCTGTCGTTCGTAAGCATCCCGGAAGCAAAGACCGGCCCATGACTCTTGCGATCTATGTTAAAATCGCTTTCGAGGCGGTTGTTTTTCTCAAACAGAATGGATACATCGGAAATGAACAAGAAGACAATTGATTCTTATATGGGCTTGGAGTATCCTGTTGCCTATAAGAAAACTGAGGATGGGTATGAGGTCTGGTATCCCGACTTTGGCAGGTATGCCATCGTCTCGGTGAATAAACGGCTTTCACGCGCCATCAAAGAACTTGAAGAGGGCAGGAAGGCGACGACCGAATTTCTCCTCGAACGCGGGCTCGAAGTTCCGGAGCCTGACGAAGATCTTAAAGAGAACTTCAGCGGCCGCTTTATGTTGAGAGTACCGAAAGACCTGCATGCACGCCTTGCCCGCGAGGCCCACCGCAACGGAGTGAGCCTCAACAGCTACATCATTCACTTGCTCTCGGAAAAGCATCTCACCAATGGAGCGGGAAAGGCTACGAATGGGAAGGTTTCGCGGAGAAAAGCGGTAGCCGCGTCAACCTGAACGGTCTTTAGCCCCGGAGTCGATCCGGGGGAAGGATCTCTGTTGTAATCTTGACAATTGAACGAATGGGCAGTATATTATTCAGTAGTCTCTTGGAGGTCGGGCTTCAGCCCGACCTAAGGGCGGATTTAAAACCGCTCTCCATGAAAATAAGGAGAATAGAATGGGCACTACTTACGCGGACGTAACGATTCGTTCGACATCGAATGGTCACGAAGCCTTCACCGGACGCTTTCTCGTTGACACCGGCGCATTCGATTGTGTCGTCCCGGCTGATATTCTGGAACGAATCGGGGTAAAGCGGGTCGGTCGGCGGGATTATGAGCTTGCTGATGGCAGACGAGTCACATTCGATTATGGCATCATCCAGATCGAGCTGATGGGCGAGATCACCGCCGGACGAGTCGTCTTTGGTCCTGAAGGCGTTGAGCCGTTGATCGGGGTTGTAGCGTTGGAATCCGCGGCTCTTAAGGTCAATACCGTGACGCAAAAGTTGGAAAAGTTGGAAGTGAGTTTGTTGAGGTCGGGAGTTAAGAAATGAAACAAAGAAATTCACCCGTTCGAGAAGGGCCGATGAATGATATATACGTCGCAGATTTTCTACGCGAGATGAAGGGATCACTCTCAAAATTTGGGAATATGCACCCTTTTGATAAAAATCTAATCGTTGGCATTAAGCATAATTTCTATCTAGATATGTTTTCTAACATCAGCCATGATCTGAAACGAACCGCAATTGAAGTAAACGATCTGCTAAATAAAGGAACTTGGAGCGATACGGAATCGGTAGTAAAACACTTTTTCAGAAGTTACCTTAGAGTTCCGTCCGCATTGAATTCAGGAATGAAAGCCAAATCCAAATGCGAGACTCTAAATATTGAGGATACTGACGAAACAATTCGATTTGCAATGCATTATTATAATTCTATTTATGAAAATCTGATGCCACTGATTTTGTCTCCTGTGATATTTTCTCATTCTCTGGTTCATGACTTACCAGCGAAAGAAAAGAGTAAGAGAATTCCCGACGATGATGCAAGAGTATCCCTTGATACCCTGTCTGAGGTTGAAGGCCAGAAACGCGAAGAAGATAAACTGTTAAGCGTTGGTTTGGAGAATCACCTAAGAAACTCAATTGCACATCAAAGATATAGAATTCAAGACGGTCTTAAAGTTGAAATGTGGGATGTAAATTCCAAAGGTAAAAGGAGTTGGGGACCTGAAATCAGATCGCTTGCAAATATTAGAAATTGTGCAGACCAGTTATTTTGCAATGCTCACGGAATCGTCTTGGGGATGGTAGTGTTTAGCATCAACAATAATAAGATAGCTTTTGAGCGTGGTTGGCTTGAGGGCATTGAAGATTCAATTATATTACGCATAGAAGAATTAGAAGACTCTCTTGCCTCACAAATGCCTATATTTGGCTTCACCTTGATTGATTATCGCGTAGAAAAGGACGTTTTACATATTGGTCTCTACCTAAAAACGAAGGGGATCGATCAGAATACTCAAATTTTCATGGGTGGTGACGGTTGGACTCGCGGATTGATACAACCTGTCCGGTATAATGAGCATAAAGCAATAGAGCAAATCCATGCCCTTCTATACGGATTTAAACGTCATTTTCTACGTTATGAGTGTCTTTTAATCACAGTTACAAGATATGATCATGAATCTAATGACAAGCAAGATATATGGCGAATGGAACTAAATAAAGCATCATTAAGTAGTTTATCGCGCGAGTATCAGCGCACATTTTACTACATCCAGCCCTTGCAGTCAGAAATTGATATTGACAATTACCCCACATGGGTTGAGGAACGACAGCAATTGATCGATTTAGGAGCCGCACGAACAAACAAAAACGAGGCAGAGTCGTCGGAGTAACCTCCCACATAGAATGGACTCAATCCACTTGGAACCCCGTCACCGGTTGCGACTTCGTCAGTCCCGGCTGCAAGTTCTGCTACGCCGAACGGATGTCGAAGCGGTTGCAAGCCATGGCCGTCCCCAAGTATCGCAACGGATTCAAACTGACAATCCATCCCGAGTTGGTCGATGAGCCGCGCAAGTGGCGCTCGCCAAGGCTGGTCTTCGTCAACTCGATGAGCGACCTCTTCCATCCCGAAGTTCCTCTCGATTTTGTTCGGAGTGTCTTCAAGGTAATGTCTGAGACACCTCAACACACCTATCAGGTGTTGACCAAACGAGCCGAACGACTCGTGGAACTCTCATCGGAACTGCCTTGGACAGAAAATATCTGGATGGGCGTATCAGTTGAGACATCTGCTTATAAAAACCGTATCGACTGTTTGAGGCAAGTCCCTGCCAAGGTGCGTTTCCTTTCGCTTGAGCCGTTGATCAAGCCTCTGGGGAAGCTCGACTTGAGCGGCATTCATTGGGCTATCGTCGGTGGCGAATCTGGCCCCGGAGCCCGTCTAATGAAAGAAGAATGGGTGCAAGACATACACCGCCAATGTGACGAACAGTCGGTACTTTTCTTCTTCAAGCAATGGGGTGGCGTTAATAAGAAATCAAAGGGTCGGATGCTTGATGGCAGAACATGGGACGATAAGCCAAAGCGGTACCAACCCGCCGCGCCCTAAGTTCACTCAAACGGATCCTTCATCATCGAAAACATAGATCCTTCACTTCCTTCAGGATGACATTCCAAGTGTTGGATCAATTATTAATTCTTAATTATTAATTCTTAATTACTTTGCACTACGACCCCGTAAAATACACCCTCGCCAAACTCTTGCGAGGCACTTTCCTCCGCCGAGCATTCCACCTCGGCCTCGACCTGCTCTTCCTCAGGGCGTGGTACGTCCGGAAGGAACTAAAGAGGATTAAGAGCACCCCCCCTACGTCCCTCCCGCAAGCGGTGGGGGAAATCGGCACTCCGCAGGCGACGGAGAAAATCAGAAATCAGAAATCAGAAATCAGAAATATCCTGGACGCCGGCATGGGTTTCGGGCAGTACTCCGACCGGCTGGCAAGGCTCTTCCCCTCAGCGCGTCTCGTCGGGCTTGAGATCGACATGGCACACCTCTACGGCGGCGAAGCTTACTTCCGAGCTGTCCACCCCGACTTCCGCTTCACCGTCGGCGACGTACAGATCCTCTCTTTCAAGGACGCCTCGTTCGACCTGATCGTCACCGTCGATGTCATGGAACATATCCCCGACGACCGCGCTACTTTCGCCGAATACGCCCGCATCCTCCGCCCCGGCGGAAGATTGCTGATGCACACACCGAGGGATACGTCACCGGTTGGATCGTCACACGACCACGACCACTGGGAAGTTGGCGAACATGTCCGCGACGGCTACCGCGACGCCGATGCCATAGAAAAGCTGGAAACCGCAGGATTGAGCATCGAGCACATCGTCCGCGGCTACGGCAAGCCCGGCATGATCGCCTGGACACTTCTCCAGCGCGTCCCAATGACCCTGCTCGGCAAGTCGCGAGCGTTTATCCCGATTGTATTGGTCTGGTTGCTGATCGTCATCATTCCAGCTGTCATCGCCATGTACATTGATCGTGCTCCCGGCGACCGGCCGGAGGGAGGAAGTCTAATGATGGTGGCCAGAAAAATTAATAATTAAAAATTAATAATTAATAAATTGGAAAAGGAATGAAGGAGGATAATGTTGTTAGAGAGAAGAGCTATAGATTTGCTTTAAGGATAGTTAAACTCTATCGAATTTTAACGGAAGATAGAAAAGAGTACGTCCTATCCAAGCAATTACTTCGGTCGGGAACCTCTATCGGAGCCAACATCGAAGAAGCCACCGGCGGCGTTTCTGATAATGATTTCGTCGCCAAGCTTGGAATCGCCTACAAGGAAGCTCGCGAAGCTCATTTTTGGATTCGCCTATTGCGCGACTCTGATTACCTGTCGCTGAAAGAAGCCGATTCAATCCTTTCAGATTGCGAAGAGTTACTAAAACTCATTACATCAATTCTCTTGACCTCCAAGAAAAAACTTCAGAAAACTAAATGAACTCATTTGGTAAGCTCCACATTATTAATTATTAATTGTTAATTATTAATTACAAACATCTCGGCAGTTTCAAAGGCGGTCTGTTCATCCTTGCAGTGGGAACACTCCTCGCAACGGTGATCTACACCGACAAGCTCGTCGGTGAAATGCGCGCCAACTCCCGCAAACTCGTCACTCTCAAGGTCGAACGTCTTAAGTCCCTGTTCGAATGGGGCGACGACGCCGCCCTTGAAAAGTACCTTGTTGAGATGTCGTCAAAAGACTTTCCCCTGATAGTCGCCGATTCAACTGGTGTACCGAGTTCGTGGTCGGGGCTTCCCGACCTTGACAGCCTTAGCTACGGACTCGCCCAGCTAAAAGCCGCCGATTACCAGACTGCGTGGCTGAAGCAAGGTAACGAACCCGTCGAACTCACACTCCCGGAACACGGGCTTAAGTACTTCTACTATTACGGCGACACCCATCAGATCAAAAAACTGCGCATTCTGCCATGGATCGAAGCGATCATCGTCGGCTGTCTCGTCCTGATCGGCTATCTCGGCTTTATGTCGATCAAAAAGTCGGAGGAGCGTTCGGTTTGGGTTGGCATGGCTCGCGAGACAGCGCACCAGCTTGGCACGCCTCTGACCAGCCTTTACGGCTGGATCGAGTTGTTGGCTGAGCGACCCGCCGATCCAGCGCTTCGCGGCGAGATTGAGCGCGACCTTGAGCGCCTGAAAACTGTCGCGGAGCGTTTCAACCAGATTGGAACCAATTCACCTCTCGCCCTGAAGCCTCTCTTGCCTGCCGTTGAGGAAGCCGCCGCGTACATTCGCCGACGAATTCCTCAATCTGTTGGCGTAGCCGTCACCATCGATACCGACCTTGAAGAGGGATTGACCGCAAGATACAATTCAACTTTGCTTGGCTGGGTATTGGAAAACTTGCTTAAGAATTCGATTGAGGCGATGAAAGGTCAAGCCGGAGCAGTCTCCGTAAAAGGATACAAGCGCGGCGACGCCATCATTCTCGACGTGGCTGACAGTGGAGCGGGCATCCCTCGAAACCGTTGGAAGGACATCTTCCGCCCCGGATATACGACCAAAACACGCGGCTGGGGGCTGGGGCTGTCGCTCACCAAACGGATTGTCGAAGATACTCATCACGGGAAGATATTTGTCGTTGATTCCCAAGAGGGGAAGGGAACAACAATCAGGGTTGTGCTGAAGGGGTAGAACGGGTCGGTACGACAGGTTTATGAACCTGTCAGCTATACAAATCTTCGCACTAAGAATAACAATTCTAAAATCTTACGAGACTAAATTGGAAAAATGGCTTAGCGCCTACCTGAAACTTTTCGAGGAGAAGCCGGGAATGGGCGAAGTTGAGTGGCGCAAAGAAATGGTGCCGCTCCTCATCGAAAAAGGACTTGGCTATCCAAATCGGAATGTCCGATTCGAGAAGGATCATGCTGATGTCAAAATCCTCGATGACCGGGGAATACAGCATATAGTTATCGAGACCAAATCGAACGAAGGGAAACTTGGTCGCGTAACCCTTAAACAAGCCACAACTTATCTGAAGGGTGGGGAGTCATTTGTAATTCTGGCATCTCAACACCTCTGGAAAGTATTTAGACCTGGGGCTACTGAACCAATTGGCGAAATTCGCTTTAACGAAGATGGAATTGACAATGAAACGCTATTTCTCCGCCTATCCCGCGAGTTTATGCAGGATAATAAGCGTTTTGCCGACTTCAGGGAAGGAACAGCGCCGAATGCGTATATCGCGATAGATGAAGCTGGCTTTCCGAAATTGGTCGAAGCTCTTCAGCAGTCGGTTGATATGCTCTTTCGTTATGCTGTCGCGGTTTGGCCTCATCAAGTCGAATTATATCAGGAATATGTTGAGAAAAAAAAGGATATCGATGACACAATCGCCTCCGTCAAGAGAAGCGGAGAGACAACCTATCAGCAGGCTGAGAAGCTAAGAATTCTGGACGATGCCGCCCGGAAATTAAAATATCACTACGCGATTCCTATCGAGGCAAACGATTCATTTGAGATATTCAAGCGCATCCAGCCCTACTCCGGAGTAGTCGATGAAAAGAAAATCCTCGACGTCTATTTACGCGAAGCAAGCCACCTTGCCTTAAATCGCGCATTACTCATCCGCATACTTGAAGATAAAAAACTCCTCAAGCCAAAAATCTCGAATGGCGGGATTAGACTCTGGCGACAGCTTACCACCTACCTTGAGAAGCAATATCAGGCATTGTTGCGATTTGGCTTCCAGGATACCGAGCTTCTCTATCACCACTTCTTCGCCGAAAGCGCCTTCGATTGGTATCTCAAGGTCAATGGCGAACTCGGCGACGTTGTCGAAATAGTTCTCTTCCTCCTTAATTCCTACGATTTCTCCAATGTTGACCGGGATTTACTAAGCAAAGTCTATCAGGAGTTCTTCAGCCCCGAAAAACGGAAAAAACTCGGCGAATTCTACACTCCTCCAGAAGTCATCAAATACCTGCTCCAAAGGTCTGGCTGGCCCGGCGAAGGCAGCTTGCTCGATTTTTCCTGCGGATCAGGCGGATTTCTGGTAGAATCGCTCAAACAACTCCTTGCAGATTGCGAGAAGCGCGGTATCTCCGCCGAGCGGCAATGGGATCAGGCTGGCAGAGTCGTCGGATTCGACATAAACCCATTCGCCGTCCATATCACCGAGATGAACCTGCTCGGTCTGATGGTGAACCTCTTCGCCGCCGCCGTCAAGGAAAAGATGGCTCGCGGCGAAAAACCACAACTTCCCGATCTCAACGTCTTCTGTATCAATGCACTGCTAAGAGGGGTCGAATCGAATGAAGATGGCTCTCCGCGCATGGGCTTTGAAGAATTCCCCGGCGAACGTTTCGGAGACGCTCTCGATCACCGCGATTCGAAATTTTATCGATATGTTGTCGGCAATCCGCCTTATGTGCGCAACGAACGGCTAGACGAAGCGGATAAAAAGAGCTATGCACGCCTGTACGACGACGTACGTGAAGGCAACACCGATCTGTATGGGTTGTTCATCCGCAAAGCATTCGATTGGCTGGAGAAAGGCGGAACGCTCGCGGTAATTGTTTCGCAAGGACTCGCTGAAGCGAGAGCCGAAGATAAAGTCCGTCGTTTTGTTGAGCAGTTCCAGATTGAAGAGATTGTCCCTCTCGAATGGGCAAATGTCTTCTTGGTTGCTACGAATCCGTTCCTGTTGATAGTCAAAAAACAGACCCCTCCCCCCGGTCACAAGATCAAACTCCGCCAGGGATTGCGCTCTATCGAACAGCTTGACGATCCAAAAGCCGGGCGAATAACCGAAGTCGAACAAGAGAGTTGGAAGTCGCTCGCGCCCGATGGATCGTGGCGGCTGGAGGTTACGGCAGATGATTTGCCGATCCTGAAGAAATTGAACGGATATCCCAAGCCGTTTAAGGGGGAGTATGGGATGGCACTCCGATCAGGCGACCAGTTGATTGGAGATGATCCCAATGGAATGAAAAATCCGAAGCCCATTCTTGATGGAAGGGAAGTCAAGCCATGGAGCGTGGAATGGCAGGGCAGATATATCGATTATGATAAGGAAGCAATTTCAGACGCAAAAAGTGATGTCTTTTTCGAATCGATTTCGGCAGTATTGCCTCGCATTTCACTAACAACACAGTGTGCTGTATTGCCTAATCCAATTCATTATCGAAACACGGTTATGAAGATAACCTCAGAACTGGTTGATGATCCATACTTAACCGCAAGTTTGATAAATAGTAAATTGAATCGTTTCTATGTGCATATCCTCGCCAGACAGGGGGTCATTCAACAAGGTTGGTCAACCTTTTATATAAAGGTTATCTCTCAAATGATTGCCCCGATCAATTATTTGAACGCTAAAGTTGAATTGATCGAAAAGAGTCAAACCTGTCACTCTCTTGCAAAGGAACTCGCCTTCGGTGATGGCAAAATTGTGAACGAAACAACACCGACTTTTCACTCGAAGCCTCATTTCTTTTCCGACCTCCCCGACAGCGACCTTAGTTCCCTTTCCGGCGATCTCGACCTAAGTCTTGCGACATTCACCAAAGATGGGGCATTGACCGACGGCACGCTCTTCTCCCTTCGCGGCGACATCGATGCGTTATTCTATATCGTTCATCATGCTCAATTGGCGGGGAAGGCATCATTGACTCGTACGGAGCTTGAATCGTATTCATTGCCGTCGAACAAAGAGCAAATGATCGCCGCCAATAAGCTGATTGCCGCCTGGCTTGAGCGAAAGCCGACCTTAGAGGGACAGCTTAGGGCGGCGGAGACAGAGATCGACGAATTGGTATTCTCCGTCACCGATCTGACCAAAGAGGAAATTGCAACTATCAAGCGCCGTTGCACCGAATTTCCGCTGAACGAATTGCTGAAACCAACACTTCCCGGTAAGCCGACGAAATTCATCAAGTCGCAGATATATGTCAATAGGTATAAAGAAGGTTGAGTCTGAATTCCCGTCTTCACGGGAATGACGCGCCCTTGATGGACGCGAGCCCGACAACTGTCGGCATTACCGGATGAGTCACCAATCGATCACACATGAATCACCAATCGATCACGCCCGTAGCCGCTGTCAGACAGGCGTTTCGGGAACTCGGTGACTGAAGTGATCGATTTTTGACCCCTCCTGACAAGCAGGGACGCTTATCCTACTATATTAATTCTTAATTATTAATTCTTAATTACATCCATGCCCGAACCTCAAACAACCCAAAACACCATCATGGCTTGGTACTATTCCGGCCTCGCCATTCTCGTCGGACTGCTGATCGGCCTCGTTACCGATTATATCCTTCGGCGCTACGTCCACAAGTTTGCCGCTAAAACTGCTTGGGCAGGCGACGAACTGATCATTATCGAACTCGCAAAGAAAATGCCGCTCTGGGGTTTCCTCGGCGGACTTCTCGTCGCAATCCCGTTCATGCCGCTTTCGCCGAAGCTGATCTTCGGACTCCAAAAAGCTACCTCAGTCTCACTCATCCTCTCGGTGACCTGGGTAGCCGCCGCCATCGTCGGCGGTTTGGTCAGCCTCTCAACAGGAACAGCGTTCGGAGCTTCTACCTCGATGTTCCGAGTTCTTGCCAAAGTTGGCGTCTGGGGAATCGGTCTGACTGTCATGCTCAATCAACTGGGCGTCAGCATCGCTCCTCTGATAACAGCCTTGGGCGTCGGAGGTCTGGCAGTCGCTTTGGCTTTGCAGGACACGCTCTCTAATCTTTTCGCCGGGATTCATATCATTCTTTCTAAACAGGTCAAAGTCGGTGATTACATCAAGCTCGAAATGGGAGCCGAAGGCTTTGTTACCGACATCAACTGGCGCAACACAAGCATCCGCGCAACACCAAACAATGTCTATGTTGTTCCCAATAGCAAGCTTGCCAGCACGATCGTTACCAATTATAACCTGCCAAATCCTGAAATGTCGCTGGCAGTCCCGGTAGGTGTTGCCTATAACAGCGATCTCGAGAAGGTTGAGCAAGTGACTCTTGCCGTCGCAAAAGAAGTCCAGCAGGAAGTTGAGGGAGCCATACGCGATCATGAGCCTTCCGTGCGCTATCAAAGCTTTAGTGATAACTCAATCCAGTTTTCCGTTAATTTAAAAGTGAAGGAATTTAACGATCAATACTTGGTCAAACATCTCTTCGTAAAAAAACTTCACATTCGCTATACTGCTGAAGGAATCGTTTTTCCGTTCCCTCAGCGAACTCTTACCTGGGGAAAAGAATCGATCCTAAGAGTTGAAATTGACGATAATTCGAACCTAAAACCGACATAATCGCTTGACAGAAGGCTTGAAAGATTATATATTCCATTAAGGTTTGCGTCGTTAATCCCAATTAACAGGGAAAAAAATGAACAAAGCACTATTGGTCAAAGCTATCGCACTGAGTACTGGCCACACACAACGTTCTTGCGAGGCGATGCTTAACACTTTCATTAGCGAGGTGATGAAAGAGGTAGCTAAGGGAGGTAAAGTATCTATGGTCGGCTTCGGAAGCTTTACTTCTATGAAACGGAAGGCTCGCCCCGGTCGCAATCCTTCGACTGGCGCGAAAATCAAAATCCCCGCCAAAAAAGTACCCAAGTTCTCGCCTGGTAAGGAATTTCGGAATATGATCAAGTAACCAGCTGGAGTTTGGAATCTTCAGGGGAAGGCCGAAAATGGTCTTCCCCTGTTTGTTTGAAATTAGTCGAAATGTCCTAAAGTCGGAAAGTCCAAAAGTTCCGCACTTTGAGACTTTCTTACTTTCTAACTTTGAGACTTACAATGGAATGCGGAATCGTCGGACCACCCCAGTCCGGAAAATCTACCCTCTTCAGTCTTCTTACCGGTAATCCAACACCGGATGCATCGCACGGAAGGCGTGAAATACTTCGCGGTATCGCCAAACTCCCCGACCTGCGCATCGACGCCCTTGCCAAGGTCTCAGCTTCTCGCAAGCTCGTCCCGGCAACCGTTGAGTATGTCGATGTACCCGGTGTAGCTGTTACCCCCGAGAAACGCGAACCTTACCCGCCAGCCTACCTCGCCGAGCTTCGCGGCGTTGCCATGCTGATGCTGGTCATCCGTGATTTTTCCGCTGTGGAAATTCCGCACCCGCGAGGTGCTATCGACCCCGCGGCGGACCTCATCGACGCCTCCCTTGAATTTATCTTCAACGATCTCGATAATATCGAAAAACGCCTGAAGCGCATCGTCAAGCTTCACGACCCGACGTTGAAGAAAGAGGCTGAACTTCTGGAACGTTGCCAGACAGCCCTCCAAGCCGAACAACACCTCCGCGAACTCGTTTTTACCCCCGAAGAGGAAAAGTTGTTGCGCGGGTTTGCATTCCTTAGCTTGAAGCCTCTGCTCGTTGTGTTAAACGTTGGCGAAGAAGGTACTCTGGAAGCCGAGCAAAAACTCTCTGCATTGAAGGCAAAAGCCGGAAACATCGGCTCTCATGTCGGCTGGGTGACTTGCGCGGCAAGCATCGAGGGAGAAATAGCCCGCCTTGACGAAGACGAGCGCGACGCCTTCATGGAAGAGCTTGGCTTCAAGGAATCCGCTCTTGAGCGGATCGTCCGGGCGACGTTCGACCTGCTCGGCTTAATCACATTCTTCACTACTGGCGAAAAGGACACCACCGCCTGGGCGATCAGGAAAAATTCCAATGCTGTCACCGCCGCGGGAGCCATCCATGACGACATCGCGCGAGGCTTCATCCGCGCTGAGATTTACGGCTGGAAAGAGCTCGTCACCGCAGGAGGTAGCCACGCGAAACTGAAGGAGGAGGGAAAGCTTCGGGTTGAGGGCAGGGATTACATCGTTCAGGACGGCGACGTGATCAATGTCAGATTCAATATTTAGTGACTTGTGGCTGGTGACTGAAGCACCCCCGCTGCCGACCCGTTGCGGTCGGCAGCATATCGAGAGTTAAACAGTCAACCCTCTGGATTGACTGCATAAACTGTAGCAGGGTGTCCCCACCCTGCGGGTAAACACTGATTACTCAACCGTCGGGTGAGGACACCCGACGGCACGAAATTACTCCCCCACACCTCTTGCGTTTCTAATCACATCTCACTACATTGTTATAATAACAATCCCTTGGAGGTTCCAATGAACCGCTGGTATCTCTTCCCCATATTACTAACCGCCGCCTTGATCTGCCTGCCTGATTCGTCCTTTTGTCAACCCAACATTGAGGTCCAGCCAACCGAATTCAATTTTGAATTTATGGATGATCAACCAGTTCAGGAAGACGAATTCACCATCTCAAACACCGGGGATGCTAACCTTAGGTGGATTGCTGAGATTGAAATACTCAACGAACCTGAACGACGAATTCCTCTTCGCGACGATCCCGGAGACTTGCTCGGTCTATTTCGCGGGAGAAACGCCGCCGAGCGCTATTGCTCGCCCATTGGCTGGGATTGGGATAATGAAATAATGTGGGTGACATACGCAGATGATGGATTGGCCATCGGGTACGCGCACGATGATAATTATGAGAATTTCGATGAGGTTAGCCGCCTCAATATCGGAGCACGTTTAGATGGCGCCTGGGCAAACGGGATTCTCTATTTCCCCAGATGGGCTTCCAATATGTTGGACCGTTTTACCGCTCAGGGTCAAAATATCGGCGCAATTCAGATGCCCTTCCAGATTATCGGAGTTGCGGCAGACGTCGAGAACGGCTGGCTCTTTCTGATGAGCGCCGAAGACGTCACAATTCATGTCTATAGTTTGGAAGACGACGGCGGCGTTGGCGAGGAGATTGGCATCATCGACAATCACCTCGAATTCCATAACAACTCCCAATCATTTGGAATCGAGTGGGTGCCGAAGCATCCTGACGGACAGCTCTGGATGGTCGCTCCCAATACCGGTAGAGTCCATCAAATCGCCGTCGATACCGACAATTGGCTATGTACTCGAGAGGTTCGGAGCTTCCTGGCTTTCCCCGAACAGCAGGAAAGGCCCGATGGTTCGGTCGGTCACGATGGACACAATTTATGGGCGGGTGGCTTCTTTGAGGACGATATCCGTATTTACGACGACGGCAACGCCGAAGAATTCTGGCTCATGATGCAAGAGCTGGAAGGTGAGGTTAGACCCGGCCAAAACCAAGTAGTCGGTTTCGTGTTTGATGCGACCGGTCTGATCGGAGGCATTTATGAAGCCGAAATTCAAATTATGTCTAACGATCCGGACGATCAGATATTTGTTGTCAGCGTTAGAGGAGTGATCACCGGACGCGCTGACGTCGACGTCGAATGGCCGGAAGAGGCAGGCTTCCCCGACGTTATGGACTTCAATATGCTCTTTGTGGACGTCTTTGTCGGCACATCATATTCGCTTCCATTCAGTATCCTTAACGATGGAACTGACGATCTGGAGATCGAAGATATTTTCACTGAGGGTGAGCCTTTCTTCGTCGCTGAAGACGCATTCGTGCTCCAGCCGGGTGAAGACCGCGAGATGGAACTCAACTTCAGGACGGAAGTGGATGATTTATATGAAAGTACGCTAACGATAATTTCAAGTGATCCGAATGAGGGAGAGTTCACAGTCCTGTGTCACGCCGAAGCTATCAATCCGCCAGTCATCTCTGTCGATACTGAGATGATCGAGCTAAGTCCTGATTCCAATGAATTTACGTTCGAAATGGTCATCGGAAATGATGGCGAAGCCGAGCTTCGCTGGCAAGCCGAGATCGTTAGTGTCGATACACTCGGTTTCGACGACCCCGATGAAACCGAGATTCTAATTGAACCATCGCGAGGCGCTATACAATCCGCAGAAAGTCAAGTTATCGTGTTGACGTTTCGACTGATAGAATTCGAACGAAACGACGAGGCTTTTGACCTGCACATTCGCTCGAACGACCCGGCTAACCCGGATTTCATCGTTCATATTCTCATCCATTGGCCGGTTGCCGTCGAAGATGCAGAATTAATACCTTCATCCACCCAGCTAATTTCCACCTACCCCAACCCCTTCAATAACAGCACAACAATCTCTTTCGCCGTAGGGGCGCATCGCGATGCGCCTCTACGGTTGGGTATCTATGGACTTGACGGAAGGTTAGTAGTGGATTTGTTGACAGGCAGGAATGCCTATCCTCCCGGCTTTCACAACATTGTCTGGAGCGCTGACGGCTTCCCCGCCGGAAGTTACTTCGTCAGGCTGGAGGCTGGCGCGGGAGTCGTTCAGGAGAAGTGGCTGAGGTTAGTTAAGTAGCTATTATCCAGTCCCTTAAACGGCTAAGGAGCCCCGTTGTGCTTGGAGGGCGGGATTAATCCCGCCCTCCATGACAGGTTAATTGCTTAGCAAATTACGGGACTGAACACTATCAATGTACCGAGGTTAGTTAAGTAGCTATCGATGTCGCAGGGCATCTGTTTAGTGTCGCAGGGTGGGGACACCCTGCGACAAATCCGTGTTATTAATGTCCCAGGGTGTCTCACCCTGCGAATAGTCAACCGGTTTTCCTTAGAGGTCAACATGAACTACCAAAATCTCTTTAATCTTGTATTCGCAATAGCCTTGATTTGCTTGCCAGCCTCTTCCTTATCCCAACCATCGATCGTTGTCGATCCTCAAGAGGTCAATATAGCCGTGGGGCTCAACGAACAAATGGAATTGGCTCTAAGTGTGAGTAATGATGGAGAAGAAACGCTGGTCTGGCGCGGCGAATTGGAAATCATCAGAGAACCAGAACGAAGGATCCCCGAGCGCGATCAGCCAGGAGACCTGATCGCTATTTTCGATGGAATTAACGCCCCAAATGAATACTGCTCACCTGTTGCATGGGATTACGATCATGCTCGTATGTGGGTTACCAATTACAATCAGGGACTGGCGGTTGCCTACCACCCGACAGCCGGCTATCAAGATTTCGAAGCTGAACTCCAAATAAACCTCCAAACTCCGATGGACGGCGCTTATGCCAACGGTGTTCTTTTCCTCCCCAGCTACAACACTACCACCATTCAGCGCTATGATGCTGAAGGGCGAGCCCTGGGTCGCATCCAGATGCCTTACCAGATCAAAGGACTTGCCGCTGATCCGGTAAATCAATGGCTGTTTGTGTTGAATGGAGCGACCAACGCCATTCATGTATATCCACTTGAAGGAAACCAGATCGGCGGAGAGTTGGGAAGAATTACCAACCACATGCAGTTCCACAACAATGCCGTTGCCGAAGGTCTGGAATGGGTTACTGATCATCACGAAGGTCAGCTCTGGATGGTCGCCCCTAATACCGGACGTGCTCACCAGATCATGGTCGATACCGATAACTGGCGATGTACTGAATCCGTTCAGGATTTCCTAGTCTTCCCAAATAGACCCGAACAACCACCCAGTTCTTTGGCCCATGATGGAGCCTACCTCTGGGCCGCTGGCTATGTCGCTCGTAACATTCGTGTTTACGATGATGGAATCGAGGAAGCTCCCTATATCCACTTTGACCCCGCTAACGGCGAAATTGAGCCGGGTTCCGGTATGGATGTCATTCTCTCTTTCCAAGGCAGTGAAGCCAACGCCGGGTTTTATGAAGCCATTCTTTATTTTATCTCAAACGATCCTGAGAATCCGGAAGTCGATGTAAACATCAGCGTCTGGTTCGCAGTGGGTGAGGGCGCGCCCGAACTATCTTTCCAATGGCCCGATGAAGCTGGTTATCCAGATCGAATTGACTTCAATGCTTTTCACGATTGGGGCGTCTTTGCCGGGTATCCCTATAGTGTGCCGATAACCTTCCGCAATCAAAATGCCGGTATATTGAGTATTCTAAATTTCACCACAGACCACCCTGACTTCCGCGCCGATCCCAATGGTCTCTTCCTTGGCGAAGAAGAGGAAGGCGTCGTCGATCTTATCGTACAAGCCCGCCAAGCTGGCATGATACTCGACACATTGCGTTTTGAGACTAACGATGACAGACATCAGATTGTCTCGATACCACTTAGAGTCCAGGCGCTTGACGCCCCAATCATCGAAGTTGAGTCCGGTGATCTCGATCTCGAATTTGAAGGCGTCGAAGCAACTTCATCGATCACTATTGTCAATGACGGTTCTACCGTTCTCAGGTGGAGGACAGATGTATTGGCAGGTCAGGGAAGGGATGATGGCGACGAAACCTCCCTGCGGGTTGAGCCTTCGGAAGGCACGACCGAACCAGGTGAATTCAGCGATCTGTCGCTATTGTTTAATCTGATCGGTGGCGATGGACTTGAAGATCAGATTGATCTCGTAATTACTTCTAACGATCCCGTTAGACCAACAGTGACTCTCGGTTACACACTGCACTGGCTTGGGATCGGCTCGCAGGACAACCGACTTCCATCGACCACCGAACTCATTTCCACCTACCCCAACCCCTTCAACAACAGCACAACAATCTCTTTCGCCGTAGGGGCGCATCGCGATGCGCCCCTACGATTGGGTATCTATGGACTTGATGGAAGGTTAGTGGCGGATTTGTTGACAGGCAGGAATGCCTATCCTCCCGGCAATCACAGCATTGTCTGGAACGCTGACGGCATTCCCGCCGGAAGTTACTTCGTCAGGCTGGAGGCTGGCTCTGGAGTCGTTCAGGAGAAGTGGCTGAGGTTAGTAAAGTAGCTATCGATGTCGCAGGATTTCTGTGTGATTTGTCGCAGGGTGAGACACCCTGCGACAACCCCACTGCCGACCCGCCAGACAAATCCACTGCCGACCCGCCAGACAACTCTACTGCCGACCCGCCGTGGTCGGCAGTACACCAAGAGTGCAAGCTGTCAACTTAACCGTCGGGTGAGGACACCCAACGGCACAAAATTACTCTACACCGTTCCTTGCGCTTCTAATCAAATCTCACTACATTGTTATAATAACAATCCCTTGGAGGTTCCATTGAACCGCTGGTATCTCTTCCACTTATTACTCGCCGCCCTGATTTGTCTGCCTATTCCTTCTCTTGCCCAGCCGGACATCATAGTTAGTCGTGACTCAATCGAGTTTCAGTACCCTCGGAGATTTGAAAATATCGACCTTAGTTTTACGATTACCAATGATGGAGATGAAGACCTGGTTTGGCGAGCGCGCATGGAGATAATCAGCGAACCCGAACGGCAAGGCCCCCGGCGCGATGATGCCGGTGATTTGATTGCTCGATTTGGCGGAGGTAACGCCGCTGACCAGCATTGCTCGCCAGTTGGCTGGGATTGGGATAACGAGATAATATGGATGGCTTATGCCGAACGAGGGTTTGTGATCGGCTATTCTCATGATGGCTGGTACGAAAACTTCGAACAAGTTAGGCGACTCAACGTCGGAGCACGTTTCGACGGCGCATGGGCGAAGGGGCTTCTCTACCTCGCGCCGTTTAATTCCATCATCATTCAGAGATTTAACGCACGGGGTCAAAATGTCGGAAGTAATGAGATGCCCTTCCCAATTGTCGGACTCGCGGCAGATAACGAGAACGACTGGCTCTTCGCAATGAGTGCTGAGGACAGGGCAATTCATGTCTTTGTGCTGAATGATGGTGGCGATGTGGAAGATGAGATCGGCGTCATCGACAATCATCTCGAATACCATAACAACTCAGTATCTTATGGACTTGAATGGGTTCCGAAACATACAGAAGGCAAGCTCTGGATGATCGCTCCCAACACCGGGAGGGTTCACCAGATCGCCGTCGATACTGATAACTGGCAATGTACCGAGGAGGTTCAGAGCTTCGTGGCTTTCCCGGGAGGTGAGGAAAGTCTCTATAGTTCGGTCTGCCACGACGGACACAATTTATGGGCGGGCGGATTCTTTGAAGACGATGTCCGGATTTATGATGATGGGGTAACCGAGCTGTACTGGATGATATTCGAACCTCGTTCAGGAACGCTTGCCTCCAGACAGGACGAGGACGTCTGGCTCACATTCGTTAGATCGGAACTAATCGAGGGCGTTTATGAAGCCGACATTATTATCGAGTCGAATGATCCTGATGAACCTGTAGTGATTTTTAATGTGAGAATGATATTTGGAGGGCCTGACATCGCCATCGAATGGTCGGAAGAAGCAGGCTTCCGCGACGTTATGGACTTCAATATGCGCTTTGGGGACGTCTTTGTCGGCACATCCTATTCACTTCCGTTCAGAATCTCTAACGAAGGAAATGAGGATCTGGAGATCAATGAAATTTTCACTGAGGGTGAGCCATTCTGGGTCGCAGAAGAGGCGTTCGTACTCCGCCCGGATGAAGACCGCGAAATGGAACTCATTTTCAGGACGGAACAAGCTGATGTTTGGGAAAGTACACTGACGATTATTTCAAATGATCCTGTTATGGAAGAGTTTACCGTCTTGTGTCACGCCGAAGCCCACAATCCGCCAGTAATGAATGTCGATACTGAGATGATCGAACTTAGTCCTGATTCCACTGAAATTCTGTATGAAATAGTCATCGGAAACGACGGCGAAAGCGAGCTTCGCTGGCAAGCCGAGATCGTCAGTGTCGATACACTCGTTTTCGACGATCCCGATGAAACCGAGATCCTGATCGAACCATCGAGAGGCGTTATACAATCCGCAGAAAGTCAAGTTGTTGTGTTGACGTTTCGACTGATTGAATTCGAGCGAAACGACGAGGCTTTTGACCTGCACATTCGCTCGAACGAACCGGATAACCCGGATTTCATCGTTCATATTATCATCCACTGGCCGGTAGCTGTAGCAGGCGAAGGAACACTTCCCACCACCACCGCCCTGCTTTCCCTTTACCCCAACCCCTTCAACAACAGCACCACGATCTCATTCGCCGTAGGGGCGCATCGCGATGCGCCCCTACGGTTGGTTATCTACGGAATGGATGGAAGGTTGGTAGGGGATTTGTTGACAGGCAGGAATGCCTATCCTCCCGGCTTTCATAGCGTCGTCTGGAACGCTGATGGCTTCCCCGCCGGAAGTTACCTCGTCAGGCTGGAGGCTGGCTCTGGAGTCGTTCAGGAGAAGTGGCTCAGGTTAGTTAAGTAAAGCATGATACATAAGCCACTCACTCCCCATATTTCCTTGATATTAGCGCTAATCATCTTAATAGCCGCAACGTCCTACACCTTGATAGGTTCGTATAGTCACAATCAGAAACACTTCGGATATATTCTGGATGACTCCTACATCCAAATGGCGATGGCCAAGAATTTGGTGCAACATGGCGTTTGGGGAATTTCGAAAGACGAATTTGTCTCTGCGTCCTCTTCGCCGCTTTGGACAACGATCTTGGCAATCGTCTATTTTATGTTTGGAGTCAACGAGAACGCCCCGTGGATTTTAAGTCTCCTGTCGGCTATTGGTATTTTGATTATCATTCATCGATTGTTGAAGAATCGAAGCATATCCAATTTGATGATATTCTTCATATTACTCACATTTATAGTTCTTTTCCCAGTCATCCCGCTCGTCCGAACCGGCATGGAGCACCTCCTGCACGGTTTGCTGGCTATCCTGTTCGCTTGGATTGCTTCCGGTCTTCTTTATGAAGGAAAGAGCGACAAACAAAAATCGTGGCGAATCACCCGTGATGAATGGAAATTACTCGCTCTTTCGCCATTTCTTTCTACTATTCGTTACGAGGGATTGTTTGAGATTGCGATAGTTATGTTGTTTTTTGCCATCAGGAAACGCTTTACGATCTCAACAATGCTTGGTGTTTTCTCAATAGCTCCACTCTTGATATTTGGTCTTATATCGGTAAATTTCGGTAATTACATTGTTCCCAACACATTGCTGGCGAAATCCGAGTTGCCGGGCTTCGCAAGTCTCGGAAATGCATTGCAAACATTGGGATTGAACAGCTTTATATCGATCATGAAATTTCCGTATTTAGCTTTCTCTTTCATCCTCGTGGTTTTTCTGTTTCTATATGGCTACTACGAGAAATCTTTACGGCGATGGAGCCGGACGGATCTCTTCCTTATGCTTTTCATACTTACATTCCTCGTTCACATGCAATTCGTAAAGGCAGGATGGTTTTACCGTTACGAAGCCTACCTTATTGGGTGGGGCGTTGTTGGTGCCGGAATCAGCCTTTACCAAAACATTCCCCGAACATTCGACTTTCTAAAAAATATCAGAACATTATCTTACTCGGCGACAATTCTATTTCTACTCGTATCCTCTGGCTATTTGCTTCTTGCGCGTGGAATAAATAGTCTGAAAGAGACTATCCCTTCAACCACCAACATCTTTGAACAGCAGTATCAGATGGGGCTTTTCATCCGTGAATATTATTCCGGAGAAGCCGTCGTAGTCAACGACATCGGAGCCGTTTCCTATCTCGCTGACTTTCATTGTTTTGACAAGGTTGGTCTCGCCAATATCCGCGTACTTCGTGCTATCAGGTCCAACTCGTTTACTCCTGAGTCGCTTAGAAAGATGTGTGATGAGGCGGGCGTAAAAATTGCTATCGTCTATCGTTCATGGCTCTTGGATAATCCCGGCATCCCGACCGGGTGGAAAAGCATTGGAAAATGGACCATTCAGAATAATATCGTTTGTTCAAGTAAAACTGTCGATTTCATCGTTGTCGATCCAGTTGAGGAGACACGCCTAAGGCAAATCTTCCGTGAATTTAGCGACAAACTACCAAAATCTGTTATTGTAAAAGAAATTCCCGATCTGAAGACCGAATCATGAGTCTGTTGGAAAACTCAAATAAGACCAAGCGGACGAGGGCGTCCGCCTGGACGGATGCAGTGTCTCGGCGACTTTTTCAACAAACACAATTTGTCGCCTGACAACTTATTTTTCGTCGGTTTGCTCGTAACTCTATGCATGGACATTCAAAATACCTTCTCAAACCGACTGCGACAAAGCGCCTCACCCTACCTTCTCCAGCACGCCCACAATCCCGTTGACTGGTTCCCATGGGGTGACGAAGCCTTTGCCAAAGCTCGAGCAGAAAACAAGCCGATCTTTCTCTCGATAGGATATTCCGCCTGCCACTGGTGTCATGTCATGGAGCGAGAATCCTTCGAAAACACTGCCACCGCCGACTACCTCAACCAGCATTTCGTCGCCGTCAAAGTTGACCGCGAAGAACGCCCTGATGTCGATGACATCTACATGACCGCCGTCCAGATGATGACCGGCTCGGGAGGCTGGCCCCTTACCGTCTTTCTCACCCCCGACCTGAAACCCTTCTATGGCGGCACTTACTTCCCGCCTGACGACCGTTATGGTCGCCCCGGATTTCTGCGATTATTGAAGATGATCGATGATGCCTGGTGCAACCGCCCATCCGACGTCGAGAAGTCAGCAGTGCAACTAACCGAAGCTCTACTGAAAAATGCCTCTTCTGAAACCCGAAGCAACGTGCCCTTTACTTTAGAGGATGTCGATCTCGCCGCGCGGATCGTTGCGGTGTCGTTCGATCCGTTCCGTGGCGGGTTTGGCGAAGCCCCCAAGTTTCCTCCCACTGCTCAGATTGAGTTATTGTTACGGGTTTGGAAGAGAACCGGCAAGGCTGAATATCTTGAAATGGTTGAACGTACGCTCCAAAGAATGGCAAGCGGTGGTATTTTCGACCAGCTCGCCGGAGGCTTCGCCCGTTACTCAACTGACGCCGATTGGCTCGTCCCTCATTTCGAGAAAATGCTCTACGACAACGCTCTGCTCGCCGTGAACCTGATCGAATGCGGTCTGACAACCAGGAAACCAGAATACCTTGATATAGCCCGTAAGACACTTGATTGGGCGCTGGCTGAGATGCGCGATTCAGACGGAGGATTTCACTCTTCCCTCGACGCCGATTCCGAAGGCGAGGAAGGCAGGTATTACGTCTGGACGCCTGCGCAAGTCTTGGAAGAATTAGGGGAAGATGACGCCCGGTTGTTTTGTGAAATCTACGACGTTAGTCAACAAGGCAATTTCGAGCACAACACATCCATCCTTCATCTCGCCCAACCCTTGAAAGAGGCGGCGCTTCGGTTTAATCTGGCCGAGACAGAGCTGAACAATCGTCTCACCAGTATGCGAGAGAAGCTGTTGACCGAACGCCGAAAACGAATTCCTCCGGCTAAAGACGATAAAGTCTTGACCGACTGGAATTGCTTGATGATTAATGCCTTAGCAAGAGCTTATCGTGCCACAGGTGGTAAGTCATACCTTACTGCCGCTCAGGAAGCCGCGCTCTTCATTCATGATAAAATGTGGATTAATGGCAAGTTGATGCACTCGTTCCGTAAAGGCAAAGCCGAGGCGGAAGGATTGCTGGACGATAGCGCCTGCTACCTCGCCGCCTTGGTCGAACTTTACCATGCAGACTTCGATCCCTCTCATCTCTTAGAAGCCGAACGGGTTGCCGAACATCTGATTGAGTTGTATCTTGATTGTGACTTGGGCGGATTCTATTCTTCGCCCACCGGTAAAAAGGACTTGATCGCTCGTACTAAGCATGCCCACGACGGTGCGACACCCTCAGGAAATGCTCTAATTGCCGCCTCTCTGCATGCGCTCTACCAGCTCCTTGATCGTGAAGACTTTCGTAAACTTGCGGAAGAAACGGTGCTGGCATTCGGTTTGGCGATGAAACGTAATCCGACCTCGCATCTCCGGCTTGCCTGTTGCGAAGAGTCATTTTTGAATCACTCGACTCAAATTGCCATCATCGGAAACATCGACGATCCAATGGTGCGAAATTTGCTCAACATTATCAACGAAGAGTACCGTCCTGCCGTTGTTGTCGCTTGTGGTCCAGCCGGAGATTCTGCGGGACCACTGCTTAAAGATCGTACCCAGTTGGCAGGTAACCCTACTGCTTACGTCTGTCGCAATTTCGTTTGCGAGGCTCCGGTCACCGATCCGTCAACTCTTCGCAGATTGCTTAAATAAACACAACTTGAAAGACCTTTCTTGAGATCATTCCATAATCACTATCTTATGAACATAGCAATCATGTTGATATCGTCACTGTTAAGTTCACAAGCGCTTGCTGTCTCGCCCAATCAGAACACGTCGATAAATCCTTTCAGTCCTGATAATTTGTTAGGACAACTGGAGATGAGCAAGACGGTTGTCATCCCCGGAAGCGCCAACGCTTGGCAGGCATTCCGCTATGCTAAAACTGGTTTGATTGGTATGGTGGCAGGCAAGCCTGTCGATCTTGTGAAAACTGGTGGTAGTGACGAAGTGCTCGAGGAAGCCGCAATTTTACTTACTCAAGGCTTATCAAGTGAGTTTGGATTTGCAGACCAAAGCGGCGAAGTAGCGCAAATATTGCATGGCAGGAATACCACGACTGTTTATATCCGTTTTTCCAAAGATGATACTAAGGTTTTCGGCGCTTATTCGGCCGTGACCTTTAATTCCAAAGGGGAGCTGGTTTCGATCAAAGCCCGAGGCTTCGGTTCGGTTACCGCCGGGTATTTCAAGGCGTCTGCTTCTGATCTTGCATCTGATGTTCTCCAAACTCCAGAATATCAAGGAACAACACTCGTGTCGTCCGAACAGATTTGGTTCCCGCTTTCCTTAAATGATCAGCTTGTATTACGCGCCGCATGTGAGATCATTTTGACTCACGCCGATCCGCTCATTCGACCCGTAATTATTGTTGACGCATCTACCGGCGATGTTCTTTCCGTTGAAAATCGGATCGTTTTCGAAAATCTTCCCGGCGACACTCGTGGACTTTACCGTCCCTTCCGTCCCTCCGACAGACCCCTGGTTGGGATATTCCCTGAAGAAATTGTAACCCTGAACGGCGGACAGCAGATATTTTCTGGAATCGACGGAAATTTCGTTTATAACGTTAATCCAAATGCAGGTCCTTTTAGAATCCGAAGCGAACTTCGCGGCAGATGGGTCGATGTGAATTTCGAGGATGGTGCAGACGCGGTTTTCAACGCACAAATTGACCGGATTGAGCACGTCACCGTTGACTGGACTCGAGACAACTCACGTGACGACGAGCGCATGCTCTATTATCACACGAACCTGATTCACGCCTATTGGAAAACCCTCGACCCGAATTTTCGCGGCATGGATCGTGTTATCCCGGCAACCTGTGAATACGGCGACCATTACGACAACGCCTTCTGGAACGGACAGGGGATGTTCTTCGGAAATGGACCAACATTGGGCAACCTTGCCTTGAAAGGTGACGTCATTCAACATGAATTCGGGCACGGTGTCACCGGAAGCATCTACCCTTGGAACGTCCTACCCTACACAGGTGAATCCGGCGCGCTGAACGAAGCATGGTCAGACTACTTTCCTTGCTCGATCTCCAACGAATCATTCATGGGGGAGGCTACGCCAGGCGGCGCAGGCGCTTTGAGAAATATCGACAATAATCTCGTGTACCCACGTGATTGGTACGGCGAAGTCCACTATGACAGCCGGATTATTTCTGCCGCTATGTGGCACAGTCGCGAAGTCTTGGGAAGAAATGTCACCGACTCGCTCTTCCATTTCGCTCGATATGAGCTTGGCAATACATTTCTAACTTACTTCACTGATGTGCTGGTTACTGATGATGACGACGGAGACATCACCAATGGAACACCACACTATCTCACTCTTTATGAACAATTTGGACGTCATGGCATCGGACCCGGAATCTATCCGACAATTCGATTCACACATATAGAGCCAGACGACGCCGATCTTGGCAATGGAAACAAAATTTGGCAACCCGGCGAAACAATCGACGTCCGGCTGGCTGTCTGTCGTGACGGAACACTTTTCCCTCCACCTGCTGAAAATGTAATCGCCCGACTTACCTGCGATCATCCTTCCGTCAATATACTTATCGGCGAGGTTCGCCTCGGGACTATTGCCGTCGGAGATACTGTAAACGCCGAGACAAATTTACGTTTTTCCATCGCTCAAGACGCTCTCCTCAGCTTCGCTAATCTTATTTTTACGATGGATGCCGATCAATTCGGTACAATCAAGACTGATACAGTACGTATTCCCATTGGCCAGCCACATCTGTTATTAGTGCGCGACGCCGATAACGGCTCAGATCGCACCGAGTGGTATCGAAATTCACTGGACAGCCTCGAAGTTATCTATAGTGAATATTCAGTATCTTCTCCGCATGTCTCGCTCGACCAATGGCTGTCCCTTTTCCAGAATGTAATCTGGTTCACAGGCGATGCCCGCGATGGATTCCTCTCCAATACCAACAGAACCAAAATTTCTGACTTCATCGATGGCGGTGGTAATTTTGTTCTTACCGGGCAATCGATTGGGTTAGAACTAAGGGAAACTGGATTTCTGGAAGAATATTTTGGCGCTCGCGTAATTGCTGACTCTGTCAATCAGTTCCTCATCGATGGCGTAGGGGGCGACCCCGTCGGCAAGGATATGACCCTGCTCATTCTTGGTTCGCAAGGAGCAAACAATCAACATCGACCTGGAGCCATCGAAGCAGTTGGGGATGGCATTGAATGCTTCCGCTGGACACGGTTGGAAAATAGACCCGGCGCTGGCGTCCGCATGGCACACCAGAATTCGGGCGCGAAAACACTCTTCCTTAGTTTTGGCATCGAAGGAATTGGTGGTCACGGAAGAACCAATTCTCGAGGCGATCTCTTTATCTCGATTATGGACTGGTTTGGCGTCGAGCACGGGATCGCCAATCAGGATCCGATCCCCGTTCTATTTGGAGTCGGCGAGGCCTACCCCAACCCCTTCAACAGCTCGGTGTCTCTGCAATTCACATTAAACATTGCCGGCAATATAGAATTTACTGTCTTCGATATTTCCGGGCGCTTAATAAGACAAGGTTACCAATACGATGAAGTGGGACGAAATTTATTATCTTTGAATGCAGATAATTGGGGTAGTGGCTACTACTTTGTGAAGATTAAATTCGAGGGCGTTACCTCGACCAGAAGGTTACTGCTGATCCGATAGATTGGGATTTCCACCACGACACGTGTGCGATTTGTCCAAATTTGTAATTAAAAACGGCGGCATCGATGCCGCCGTTTTTATTTGGATGAAACCGTAGCCAAATTCCTGCGCAAATTCAGCAGGATAAGTCCACTTTGTGGGCATATTTTTTCTGGAAACTCAAAGTACTGCGAGCACGTGGCGTTCGCTTCCGGAACCGAACTTAACCAAACGATCAATTCGCCTCCCGGCTTAAGCAATTTGGCCGCTGATCGAACGAGCAAATCGAAGTCACCGACACCGCGGGCAGTTATAGTGGCAAATCTCCCCTGATTAGTGCTGACGTTGGCAAATTCTTCACAACGCATCCATATCGCTTCAGCGCCGGTCAGCCCAAGATCGCGTATTGCCGTCCTTAAAAACAACACTTTCTTGCGATTAGAATCGAGGAGCGTGACAAAAACATCGAGGCGGGATATTTTGATTGGTATGCCGGGAAAACCGCCACCACTACCGATATCGAGTATCGGCGAATCGATTCGCCATTGGCTCATTGTAAGCGGGATTAACGACTCTTCAATCAGGTCGGGAAGCAGTTTATTAACATTGCGACGTGAAACCAAGTTCAGTTTTTTATTGGCACTTAGAACAATCCTTCCATAGGATTCCAGTAAGTTATCAACATCAGTCATATATTTAGCAGAGTTAATATTTGATTAATAAATAAACACTTAAGCAACAACCATCAAAGATATTAACATTTTGTTAACTACATTGTTGAGAAGTTGTTGAGTCTTTGTCAACTACTCAAACTCGCTGTTCTTTTCAGGTGAATCAACAACACCGCAAGATCTGCCGGAGTAACGCCCGGAATGTTTCCCGCTTGGGCAATATCAGTCGGCATGATGGAGAGAAGCTTCTCTTTTGCTTCTGTTGATATCCCCTTGATGTTCGCAAAATCGAATGTGATCGGAATTAATCGATCACGATTTCGCTTCATTTCCTGCACACGCCCCTCCTGTCGTCGCAAGTAACCTTCATACTTAACCTCCGCTTCGACTCGACGAACCAATTCGGGGCCTGATTCTGTGACCATTGATAATAGTGTTGTCGCGCTTTCACGATCCCGCAATAATTCCAACAAAGTGACCTCCGGACGGCGCAACATCTCAAAGAGAGAAAATACTTGGCCTTCACTCGCGGCTTTCTTTTCGATCATCAAATAGGCGAGACATAATGCAAGTCGAGTTTCGAATAATTCTAAATATTTATACTGATCATCGCTAATCAAACCGAACGACTTGCCTTTGCCAGTCAGTCTTGCCCCTGCATTATCAAGTCTTAGCTGGAGCCGGTATTCGGCTCGTGACGTGAACATTCGGTAAGGTTCTTCTGTTCCGCGAGTGATCAAATCATCGATCAGAACGCCAATATATGCCTCTTCCCTACCAAGTGTAAGGCGTTCCTTCGTCCCCAACGCAACTTGTGCCGCGTTGACTCCTGCGATTAATCCCTGCGCCGCGGCTTCTTCATAACCCGACGTGCCATTGATTTGCCCTGCAAAAAAAAGTGCCCCAAATAGTTTGGTTTCGAGTGTAGGAAAGAGTTGATGAGGTGGAAAATAATCATACTCAACAGCATAACCCGGACGGGTAATTTCGACTTTTTCTAATCCGGGAATTAGGCGGATCGCCTTGAGTTGAACGTCGGAAGGGAGACTTGTGGAAAAGCCGTTAGGATAGACTTCGTTAGTTGTCAACCCCTCTGGTTCGAGAAAAATCGTGTGACTTTCCTTATCGGCGAATCGCACAATTTTATCTTCTATAGATGGACAATACCGCGGGCCTCTTCCTTCGATGCGTCCCGTATAAAGAGGAGACCTGCCTAATCCCATTCTCAATTCGTTATGAACGGAATTGTTTGTATGTGTAATCCAGCACGGGAGTTGTGGTAGCAGTGGACGGGCAGATTCCCAATGAAAAAAGATCGGTTCAACATCACCGTCTTGTCGTTCGGTCAAACTATAATCGATCGTCGAACCGTTAAGTCGTGGCGGAGTTCCGGTCTTTAACCTTCCTGACTGAAAACCAAGTTCAACCAGGCAACGCGTAAGACCGACAACGGGAAGCTCGCCATATCTTCCACCAACCTGCTGAGTTTCCCCGCAGTGCATCAAACCATTAAGAAAAGTACCGCACGTTAGAACGACTGCGCCTGCGGTCAGCTTGCTTCCATCCTCGAGAATCACCCCGTTGATTTTTCCACCGGTAACCTCAACCGCTTTGACCATTCCACCAAGCAAGCTTATTCCCGGGTAGCCTTCTATCAATCGTTGCATTTCAAGCGAATAGTGCTTTCGATCGCACTGCGCGCGAGGCGACCAGACTGCTGTGCCCTTCGAGCGATTGAGTACTCTATACTGGATAGCGGTTCGATCCGTAACGAGTCCCATAATCCCGCCGAGAGCATCGATCTCTCGCACAAGATGTCCTTTAGCAATTCCTCCAATTGCAGGATTGCAAGACATTCGGCCGAGAGTAGCGAGGTCTCCGGTGATCAACAGCGTTTTAGCGCCAGCTCTGGCTGACGCGGCCGCGGCTTCACAACCCGCGTGACCTCCGCCAACGACTATCACGTCAGCGTCACGATTTCCACTTATCATACCACGACCAATCCGCTCATTCCAAATTATTATTTAACCCTAAAACACATCAGCAAACCAACCTGAAGTATTTCTGAGTCTTTGGCTCAACAACGCCGCAAGCCCCTTAAGAACCTCTATTGCAAGACTTGGTTTATTTCTCAATATATCCTCAAAGACCTCTTGAGAAAGTACCCACGTTCGTGTCGGTTGCACCGCTATCACCGTCGCTGAACGGGACATACGATCCACAAGGGACATCTCGCCGATAACCCCTCCGCGTTCAAAGCGAGCTATCACTACCCGTCCCGACCCATGAGAACGTTGCTTTTGCACCTCAATCGAACCGCCTCCTAACAAGAACAGCTCCCCACCCGGATCGCCTTCGCGAAAAAGCTCAGCGCCCGCTTCGTAGTGACGCTCAATCATCATTGCAGATAACTCGACGCGGTCATCCTCTCCCATATCCTTAAACAGAGGATGCTCGGCCAATATTTGCAGAAGTTCCTGATTAGTTGACACCACCATTAGGACCTCCAGATATTTTATTTATGAAATACCCCGCGCGGAATGTTCCACGTGGAACAATCCAGCACTTACTTCCCAATACAAAACTTTCCAAATATTGTATTTAATATATCATCAAGTTTTTTCTTACCAGATAGTTCATCAAGCGCGGCAAGTGCGCTTCGCCATTCCTCCGCTATCATCTCGGCAGGAATCCTATCCATCAGCCCTTCAAGCCCTCTCTGTAAACTTGCTAATCCGCTGGTTAATAATGTATAATGCCGCTCACGATTTATAGTTCCATCGCCTGTCTTTTTATCATCAGTGACCAAATCCAAAAGCATGTACCTGAGTTCCTCAATACCATATCTTGTTCGAGCCGAAACTGATACGCCTTCTACATGTTCTGGCATTCCGTTATCACACTTGTTTGTAACTTTGATTGTGGGAACGTCGTAGGTTGATTCGGAAAATCCTGCAAGATCAATAGAATCAATCTCAAGGACAATGTCAGCTTGCTTTAAGGCCCTCATTGCGCGGGAAATGCCTTCATCTTCTATCTCGTCTGGCGCATCCCTCAGCCCTGCCGTATCAAAAAATTCAAATTCAATCCCACCAATGATTGTTTTGGAGCTTAGTACATCGCGGGTTGTTCCAGGTGATTTGTGTACTATTGCCTTCTCCTCATCAATCAACACATTATATATACTGCTTTTACCAACATTTGGCGCCCCTGTCAACACGACCTTGACGCCTTCTCTTAATCGTCGCGAACTCTGATATCCGGCAAGCATTCCTTCAGCCGCCTTGATCGCCTTGCGAACCAAGACAAGCTTTTCTTCTTGACTCACCAGCTCGACGTCTTCTTCGGAAAAATCCAGCTCCAATTCCGTATAGATAAGCAATCGTTCGACCAATGCCGCTATCTCCTCACAGGCTTTGCCGATATTACCGTCGAGTTGCTTCAGCGCCGCTTGTGCCGCTTCCTTACTCACCGCATTGATTAAATCACTGACTGCTTCGGCTTGTGTAAGATCGATACGGCCATTAAGGTAAGCTCTCAGGGTAAATTCCCCGGATTCAGAGGGTCGCGCGCCTCTCGCATAAAGCGCTTCAAGCAATTCCGACACAATCACCGGGTTTCCGTGGGTCGATATCTCAACGACGTCTTCGCCGGTGTATGAATGAGGTTTTGAATATACTGAGACGACGGCGTCATCGAGAGGGACAGGCTCAGGACCCGGTATTACTATCCTTCCAGCCCTGAACCTGCCATGATCGGGAAGCGGTTTATCAAATAGCAGTGCAACAATGCGAGCAGAGTCAGCTCCCGATAGGCGGACAACAGAAATTCCGCCTCGTCCCCGTGGCGTTGATTCTGCGCAAATCGTGTCGCCTTCGCGGTAACTGGACATTGCTTATCTGTTGTCTCGAAAATTAGGTCGTTTGAGGAACGGCTTTGGGCATCGGCGTAATCTTCTGTTGAACCAACGTCCAGACATTGAGAAGCGTGTAGTACAAGTTCAATCCTGATGGAAACCCATTAAAGAATAATAGCATCATAACCGGCATCATATACAGCATGGCTTTCTGATTCGGGTCGGTCATCGTTAATTTCGTCTGATAGAAGGTTGATACTGCCATCAATACCGGAAGAATCGCGAAATGTGACCCATAAATGGGTAACGCAAAGGGTAGCGCAAACACGTAGTCGGGCAATGAGAGGTCGTGAATCCAAAAGGCAAACGGCGCTTGTCTGAACTCAATTGTTGATCGAAATACGGTAAATAAAGCCCATAATAGAGGAATTTGCAGTAACATCGGCAAACAACCCCCCATCGGGTTGATCTTCTCCTCCTTATAGAGCTTCATCATTTCTTTGTTGAGCCTTGCCGGATCGCTCTTGTATTTCTCGCGCAATACGGTTAACTGCGGTTGCACTCGTTGCATAGCCGCCATCGACGAATACTGCTTATGTGTCAAAGGCCAGATGATGATTTTGATTAAAATCGAGAATATGATGATACATACACCATAATTCGGAATCAACTTATACATTGCCTTCAACCCCCACAGAGTTGCCTTCGAAAAAGGTGCAATGATCGACCAACCAAAATTCATCATCCGCTTAAGAGTAGGATCCACTTCAGCAACAAGCTCGTCGTCTATCGGCCCCGCGAACATCCGTATAGGCGTCGCCAGACTCCCCTGCTTTACCGGCAGTCGAATTCCTATACCGAGGCGATTTGGAGGAAAATCCCCCGTATAGGTCGAGTCATGACGGCTCTCCATCCAACTTCCAACACCCTCAGCCGTTTCTGGAAGCATTGCCACCATAAAGTACTTCGTCCGAATTGCTGTCCAACGAACCTTACCATCGGTAGGTCCGGTGAAAACGTACTTGCTCTCAATCTTCTGCTCTTCCAGTTCGTCACCGACAAAATATGTGTAAGCCATGGAAAAAGTGTTGTCTTGAGCTGAGTCACCTTCTGTGTAACTTAGTCCTCCTTGCCAGATTGCTTCGGCGTAGTCCCTTACCCACAAATCAGTCGTTCCGACTCCTTCAGCATTGCAAAGAATCTGAAACTTGTCGCCGGTGAAAGTATAGGTAACTCTTAGCGCTCGGCCGTTACCCAGAGATGCGATCAATCTAAGAGAGTCACGTTGCGAGCCTGACACCCTGAATAAGTAATCTCCGTCGTTCTCGTCGCCCTCGATAGCAAAAGCGAGATTTGTCGTCTCGACCGGACCATCTTTTGACCAGAAACGAAAGGCTGGGCGGGCGCCAGGCGCTTCGGGGATAAGTTCTACAGCGTCAGGCATATAGCGCTTGTACGGCTTCAACCGAAGCGATCTGAACTGAGCGCCATTGGATGATATTACAATATGATAGCGGTCAGTCTCAACCGTTATCAGCCGCGCTGGTACAGGCGCAATCGTGTTAGTGTATGCCTCCATTGTATCAAGGATCGCCGCCACATCTTCATCACCGACTGATGATAATCCCGGCGCTGTGGTATGACTTGATAATTGTCTCGACCTGGTCGAGTCGCCAAATTGGCTGACACTTTCGGCCGAAGTTGACGGCGGAGGAGGATAAAGCCATTTGATAAAATCGCCATAGAAAAACAGAATCAGGCCGATCAAAACAAAGGCGATTACGGTTCGCTTATCCATTGAAACTCAGTTGCAATTATAAATAATTAAAACTCTTGGAGGGCGGACTTTCAGTCCGCTCTTGCCCTGGTGTGTTGTCATGGGAATAATGATTGGTAGCGCAGCGATTTATCGAGCTCATTCGGTAGCGCAGCGATTTATCGAGCTCATATTAAAATTGGGACGATAGGCGCGATAAATCGCTGCGCTACCTACACCCATCATTATTGCTGTGACACAAGACTGGCTGGAAGCCCTACCTACGCGAGAGAGCGGACTTAAAGTCCGCCCTCCAGAAAACTTACGTTCTCGAATGACGCTCGTGAACTGGACAGTTGATTTCGGGAACTTCGTCTATCCCGCCTTTGCTCCAAGGTCCGCAACGCAAAATGCGCCACGCTGACATAATCCCGCCGCGAAGAAAACCATGTCGCTCTAATGCAACCCTTGCGTAGTGTGAGCATGTTGGAGAATATCTGCAGGAAGGTGGAAACAATGGACTTATGAACTTCTGATAGCCTGCGATAATGAATATTGCAAGACGTTTCATGATGAATTCCCTCCAACACGCTTCGAATATCGTTGCAAAGCGTGTAAGGTGATACCTAACATCTCCTCACCGATACCTGCTTCGTTATCAGTGAGTTTAAGACGCACAAGAAGCGCTCCATTGACCATTAGGCGATGGGAATTCAAGCGGTAAGTTTCTCGAAGAAGTCGCTTGAAGCGGTTCCGTTTGACTGCTATACCGGCAGAACGCGGCGTCGTAATGCCGAATTGATTTTTTAGTCCAGGCAAAAAAAAACTTTCAGACGACTCGACTCCGCCCGAATACCTTGTCGGTAAATCGATCTGAAGAGTCTGCGCCCGGAAATACGACCTGCCTTAGGCTCCTTAGTCGTGACGACGGAGCTCATCGCTGACAGTTAACTTGTAACGGCCTTTTGCGCGACGACGGCTAAGGACGTCGCGACCATGACGGTCAGCCATTCTTTCGCGGAAGCCGTGCTTGTTGCGGCGCTTCCTGTTTGAGGGTTTGTAAGTAAAGCTCATCGATTTTATCTCTTTATTAAGTAATTATTTGTATAAATCCAGAGTTCACCGCTTCAGCGTGTCTTTGTTCAGAGTTCAAGCTTTAGCTTGTCTTTGTTCGTAGAATTAGTGTTCAATTATCAAGCGACCTATAATTTACGCTCACAGAAGGAGAAACGGAACTATTGGGAGGCTGATTCGAGGCGGGAAGGGAAAAAAGGTGGATATGGGGGAGAAGGCGCTCACAAAGGATAAGACTCCGAACTCGTCTTTGCGAACCCTTTGCCAAACGGGTGAAGCAATCTCGCAAATTCCTAATTCAATGAAGATGAAAATTGCTTAAGGAAATCTTGCGCAAAATGCAGAATTCTCACAACATAGATGGTGTCGTCTTCAATGAAGACGATAATCCTGTATTTCCCCTCGATGGCTTCACGAATTCGATCATTTTCAAATTCCGGGACTATCCGCGAGCTAAGCGGGAATCGTTTCAAGCTCTTCGCAGTTCGCCTAATGTTACTTTTAACTATTGCGGCGAAATGCGGTGAATCCCTTCTGATATAATCAGTAATCTCTTGGAGATCGGTGAGTGCCGGGCCAGTCCAGATTAATTTGTGGGCCATTTATCCATCAGGGCATCGGCTTCATTTTCTGAATAGACGTCACCATCTTCAATGGCTTTTAGTCCGCGATTGATCTGACTTCTTACATAGAGATGATAGATCACATCGTCTATGGTCGCGTCGTCCGGCAAAGTATCAAGGACTTCGGTAACGATTTGTTTGGTTGGACTCATTGATTATTTTATCCTTACTTGTAAAGGTTTCCAGCCATTACTGTTTTGCTGCTAATTGATAAAGGTAAGTTTACAGTTTTTCAACAATTCTGAATGCATCTTTTATTGGAAGGGGCAAGAGCTCATACTTGCGTCCTCTGTGAACGATTTCTTCCGGAGCGAACAGAGCCCCTGAAGGAGCCGATCCATTACGCCACGCATCTCCTGTAATGACAAATCCCTCCCAACTTACTACAATTCCAATCCAGAATGTCCTGCGAATCACAACATTTGTAAGAAAGTCAGCTTTATATTTGATCAATATTTTGTCTAAGGCGTCTTCCAAGTTCGCTTCCGTAATCGGAATCAACAACAACACAACCCAAACACCATCGCTACCTTTTACATTTCTCTCGACGAGAGAATGCTCGCCATCAAGCACAACATTCCGGTTACTAAGAATCGAAAAATCGCCTAGTCTGGAACTACAACCCGAAAACTGTAGCAAAGCCACGATTAATAGAATCGTTTTTCTCATTTGAACCTCTGTTTTTCGATGTATTGGATTTCCGCCTTCCGCGGGCACTATTTCGGGCTGGAAGCCGGTCAATGTCAACTTCTCATGCCCAATTGGATGTCTATTCCGCCAATGACTCTCCCGTCACTCTTCAGGCCGGGACGCCCTGCTATGCTACCATTACACAATCTATTCCAAATTCAACCCAAAGTCAACTCCAAAACGAAAATGCCGTCACAGGAGACCTGTGACGGCACAACTTTCTCACTTGCCCACTTTCTTACTTTCTTACTTCGACACTAACACCCCTTCGCTCTCGATCTGCTTAAAAATATCGTGCAGGAAGTCCATGTAGATCTCTTCGCGTTGCCGATCTTCCGGATAGAACGGGTAAGCCACAATCAAAAACGCCTCCACCCACATCGTCATCGTAGCGCCGCGGGTGTAGCTTGCGACCAACTTGTGATCGTGATTGTAGAGATCGGCGGTGACTGAGTAGTGCTGGTAATAGGGAACGGGAGCCAGTGTCGCCGTTACAACTGATCCCATCGTTCCGAGGAAGTAATTGGAGAACTTTTTCTTCGACTCGATCCGCATCTTCAATGTGTAGTCGTTCGCCGCGATCAGCGAGTCCCGCTTCGCCCGTCTCTCCGGGATATTCACATCCGACGATTCTTCAGTGTAGGCGGCGTATTTGCCAAGGTTGGTCAGCTCACGCTGGGCGTCGAGAAAGATGTCGTCGAAGCCCTCTAACCGCTGATTCTTGTTTTGAAGCTTGGGGATCGCGTCAAGTCCGACCATCTGGTGGACATGACTAAAGACAAAGGTTACCGAGACAGGCTTGGAATCATTGCGCCGAACTTCGCCTTGGTAGCGGTTCCCAAGCTCGGAGCGGAATGTCGCACAGCCACTCGACAGCGATAACAACGAAATCAATCCCAGAGACACGAGTAACTGGCCCGGCTTTGGTAGCCTTATCTCATATCGGTAGAGCCAGCCTATAAGGAAAAGTGCGCTCATCAGGAAAAGAGGCCCTGAGATAAACGCATAAGCTGTCCAGTCGAACTTTCCCCACGCCCACCAGATGTAGAAGACCCCGAGTCCACCGAAAAAGACCGTCCCGACCCACTCCCACTTCCACGCTCCCCAAAGGATGAGCCCCAGCACCATAGCCGGGATGTTGTGCATAAAAAGACCAATTGCGATGTCTTTGGCATTGTGCGCCTCATCGAATACGTCGAGCGAGAACATCATGATAAACGGAATGAAGATGATGCATATGATGCGCGGCGTCCAGAAGAGGGCTTTCGATACTTTAGGTGACATTTGAGTTCCTGTTTGTTGAGGGATACGATTTGACAGAAAAGCATGCAATGTCAGTGCCAAAAGTGGAATAATTTATATTAGCTGTACTTACAGAAATTTAGGAGGGGGAATTCCTGTGCGGTTTTATGAACAGTGTGTGCGAGCGGTAGAACGGGCGTCCCGCCCGTTTCGCGTAGGGCGGGCCGCTGAGCACGACCCGTAGGATAAGCATCCCGCTTGTCAAGGCAATTTTACCGGTAGGGGCGAATTCATTCGCCCTCTTCAAGAACGGCGATTGAAATCGCCGCTACCCGAAACCACCCAACATTATTTCCTTGACCGCACATTAGTCGATATACATCAAATACGTCAGCCTCGCTACACCGCGGTCATTGTCGAGGTCTTTGCTAACCGAGAGATCAACCGACGACTTTTCACCGTAAGCGACTTTCATACCTAATCCAAGAAAAGTTCCGACCCGTTTCTTTTGAGTGTAATCATGGAACCACTCAAATTGCGGCCCGACACGGATTTGGGAGTTAATCTCGTACCTTTCCTGGAAAAGTATCCAATGGGAGTCCGTAAGCGTTTTTGTCGATCTTAGATAGAAGAGCGCCCAAAGTTCGCTGGAGTGCTTGCCGTTGTTCGAAAACCAGAAGAACTGCGGCACAACCCAATTAAGGCGTCCGACTATCGGATCGTGGTTGAGTCCAATCATCGGCTGAATATCGTTGCCTGGAGCAACATTTATCAGCCGTCCGAAGTCTGCTTCAACCCAGCCCGGACCGGGGTAGAAGATGAAGTCATGCGTCCATTGGCCAGTCTGACCACCGACCCAGAGGATATGTCCTTGCTGATCACCGTCGATACGGAACCAGACGTTGGAAGTCTGGGCGTGCACTGATGTTGAAAGCAAGAGCGTAAGTAGAATGTATTGTAAAGTTTTCATTTATTCTAATGTTAGATGGTGGAATGGGCGTCCCGCCCGTTTGTAACGCCGTCATCCTGACGGCAAGGAACGTAGGTTAATCGCCATACCTTGGATTAACCACACTGCTATAAATCGAACCAAACGTGTAACTTAGACCGATTGAGCTGTAATACTCATAACTGGTCTGTAACTCCCGGCGCTGAAGCAGAATCTCTTCTTCGGTTGCTCCACTGCGGGGAAGGGATAACTGATCGCGGATCATCGAGGCATTGCTCCAGATCTCCAGAGACAGCCCTTCGAACAAGCTGAATTCTAAGTTAAGATCAGCATAAAGCCTAAGTTTCTTCGCATCATGAAAATAGTGCGAGATTTCGAGATCGAGTGTCGAGGTCCCCCACGGCTGGACGAATTCAAGTTCGGTAGAAAATGCCTCTGCGAAGCGCGTCTCAGACGTCCGAAAGAATATCGTCTCCGTATGATAGTCAAAATACTTATGTCTTATCTCATATTGCAGGCGAAGCTGTTTGCTGGAAGATTCAGAATAAGGAAAGATGTTGTATTCTACACCCGGCGCGAGAGATGTGGAGATATCGAGGTTCCTATATGTCGAGGTGGCGACCGATCCATCCAGCCGTGTTGACCAGTGAGTGCCCAAACTCTTCACTACTGAAGCGGCCGCGCCCCGACTCTCGGTTTTGCTGGTAATGGTTCCATCATCAACGTCGTAAACACTTTCATTTAGCGAGCCATTTACGCTGGTCAATATTTTCCAATCTTCCGTAATTCGATTGGCTGAAATATAGCTGTAGAGGTTCTTTTTTCGGTAGGATGTCTCGCCCTGAAAGTAGCCGTAGAAATAGACTTTATATACCCAATGATCCCACTCATCAACGGGAGCTACCGCCTCTATCTCTTCCTTGTATGAAACCGCAAATTTGTCGCCTTGACCGGTTCTTGCGAGATAACGTACCAGTCCCAACTGAATAACTTGAAGGAGCTTATTGCGGTAGTGATCGTCACTTGAACCGGGCGGTGTAAAATATTTTAGTGTGTCGTCAAGCCCTGCGAAATTCTTTCGTCCGATAAATCTGACGAGATATTCATATCCCCCCGAAGCTGTAGCCTGGTTCGATTGCAGAATATGCACATCCGCTCTCACGGGATCTCGAACAAAATCAACGTATCCGAGTGCTTGTATGAGGAAATCGAGATCGTAGTAATCGAAATATACGGTCAGCTTGTTGCTACTGTCGGTGGCTGGCACGTTTTTAGTGACTTCGGGCTCACCCGCCATGGCGTCCATCGCAAAAAAGGCGTAAGAAAGTAGCAGTAAGGTAGGATACATCGACCTAAGTGTCATGGAATTGCCCAGGTTTGCGGGTAAAACGGGCGTCACACCCGTTGGGTAGGACAGGTTTCCAACCTGTCTCGTAGGTCGGGCCACCGAGCCCTGTCACGTAGGATAAGCGTCCCCGCTTGTCTGCGGTAGGTCGGGCCGCCGAGCCCCGTCACGTAGGATAAGCGTCCCCGCTTGTCTCTTGTCGGTGACTGCCACGCGGACGCCCTCGTCCGCGTCATTCCCGCGCAAGCGGGAATCCAGATTCTTAGACAGGTAGACTTCCATTTTTATCCATAATAAATTGAGTATAACACTCTAATAACAAATACTTTAGATTGATATTATTTGATCTGAGAGAGAAATCACGCCAATTCATTGTATATTTACCAATTAGATAAATTGGATTAATTCGCCCTTTCATTGTTCCAGCAGAAGCCCCATCTTTCCATCTGAGTTCTCCTGTAATTTCTCTATTCTCGTGAGTCCTGAACATACTATCAAATGTTTCTTTATTTTCGGTTCCTTCCAATATTTACTCTCATTGGTAAGAAAAATAGCATACCCTCTACCGCCTTTAGATTTTGTAATTGCTTCCAATCTTTGCAGATCGTAAAGAAAGTCATATCTACCCTGATCCTCAGCTCCATGATTTTTCAGATCAAAGCTCTCATTATAATAGTCTTGAAAGCCCGCAGTCTTGTATTTCATTTCAAAATATGTCGAAGAACCACCTTTGGAAGCCACCAAATCGACTTGATATCTTTTGTCATCAACAAACAGCGTCTTTTCCAATCTCAATTTAAGATCAGAGTCTCTTAAGTGTAATTCCCAAGCAAAGGCGTGTTGAAAATCTGCTTCGGAGTGATAGATCGGTCTATGGGTTGCAAGGCTTGACATAACATCAACAATATCAATGTTCATGGAGACTCCTTTCATTCCTGCACGGGTATGACGCGCATGTGCGCATTTTCATTCTACATTCTTCATTCTGCATTCTGCATTTCCTCAACCCACCTCCCCGCCTTCCCGATCCTTCTGACAACCGCCTCTCGCCCCAATACCTCCAGCAACTCGAACAATCCCGGCCCAACCGTCGTTCCCGAAACTGCCAGACGTAGCGGATGAATCAGCGCCCCGCCCGAAACGCCCCACTCCTCTGCGCGTCTCCGGACGATCTCCTCTAACGATACAGGGTCGAAGGAGGTTATCGCACTAAAATCGGTCGCAAGAGCAGTCAAATGGTCACAAACAGTACGACAGACATTCTTGTCTGTCACCTCAGCACCGACGCCAAAATGCTTCTTCGCTCCCTTCTCATCGTACTCAGTCGGATCTTTGAACAGATAGATCGCATTCCCGAAAAGATCACTCAATAGGTTGATCCTGCTCTTGATAAGCTCCCAACTTTTCTGAAGATATTCTTCCTGGAGGGCGGGTTTAAACCCGCCCTCCAAGCCCGAATTTTGCGAAAGCTCCAGCACCGCTTCTCTTACTTCCCCCCAATTCTTCAGCGACAAATACTGGCCATTCAGCCACCTTAGCTTCTGCTCGTCGAACACCGCACCCGACGGAGTAATCCCCTCGATGGTGAATAACTCAATCATTTCAGCCAGAGAAATCACGTTCCGGTCGTCACCCGGCGACCAACCAAGTAGCCCCAAGAAGTTTGTCATTGTTTCCGGCAGAAATCCCATCTCCTGAAACGCCATAATCGACGTCGTACCGACACGCTTGGAAAGCTTCTTCTTATCTGTGCCGAGAATCAACGGAAGATGAGCAAACTTCGGCACCGGCTTTCCCAGTGCCTTGTAGATCAGAATTTGTTTGGGCGTATTCAAGAGATGGTCGTCACCACGAATGACGTACGTGACCCCCATATCGGCGTCATCGACAACGACAGCAAGCATATAGGTCGGTGTTCCATCACCCCGTAAAAGCACGAAATCTTCAAGCTCGCTCCCTTGAATCTTTACCTCGCCATGAACGCCATCCAAAAAAGTCAGGTCTTCATCGGGCACACGAACGCGCACAGCCCACGGGATCCCAACTTCCATCTTTGTCTTGATCTCAGCGTCGGTTAGATGCAGACAGGCGCGATCGTATTTAAACTGTTTGCCCGCCGCGCGTGCCGCCGACCGGCGCTCCGTCAGCTCCTCCGGCTTGCAAAAACAACGATAGCCAAGTCCCGACGCCATTATCTGCAAGGCCGCTTCCCGGTGGTGGTCGATGCGTTGTGATTGAAAGACGACCTCTTCGTCGTGGTCGAGTCCCATCCACTTCAAGCCGTCAAGGATTACCTGAATGGCAGGCTGGGTCGAACGTTCGCGGTCGGTGTCTTCTATGCGGAGCAGAAATTTCCCGCCGTTGCGACGGGCATAAAGATAGTTGAAAAGCGCTGTCCGAACGCCGCCAACGTGAAGATCGCCCGTAGGACTTGGCGCAAAACGGACGCGAACTGTACTATTTTGATTTTCTTGCATTTATCTGTTGTTATTATGAAATACGGAATATAACGCCGTTTGTAAATGAAACAGCTCTCTTGAGTAGCGAAGCCTCCGCTTGGTGCGCGGAGGCTTCGTGATTGACAGAACCAGTGTCAGCAGGTTACCGCATCAAAACTGCTTTCGTCATCCCATGATGCGTACCGGCGTCAAGCCTTAGTATATAAACTCCAGCCGGAAGTCCAGCCGCGTCGAACGAAACCTTATTACGACCGGAACTCATCGCTCGACTATCGATCTGTTTAACATATCTTCCAAATGAGTCGTATAGCGAAACCTTGACCTCCGCCGCATCAGGCAGATTTATATGAATTTGCGTAACTTCATTGAAAGGATTGGGGCTCACCGAATAGGAGAATTCCTTCGGGAAAAGGGTTTGATCTTTCACGCCGTCAGGAATATATTCTGTGACTGTTATCTGCCATCTCACCGTATCGACCATTTCGTTTTGAACAATACGAGCCAGCAGAGTATGGACGCCGAGTGTGTCGAACAATACCGTTTCCGTTCGTCTGCCACCGATCCGTTGATCGTCATATATCCAGCGTATCTGCCAATCAAGCGCTTCAGAGTCAACCGGTACGACTCCAAAGGTGATAGAACTATCAAGATACGCATTGAGATTCGACGTTACCGGATACCACCGTGCAAGCGCCGCATCGACGAGGATACGCCAGGTCATGTCATCCCTATTATCGCCCTGCCAGACTGTTGCGCTTAATACGTGCATGCCGCCATACTGGAACAGATAGGACGCCCTCGATTCCTCAGATATGATAATTGGTCCTTCTTGAAGAGGGTCCGCCATCCACCACCGGTAAACGTAGGGTTCCTGAAGACTGCCTCGAGCCGTTACAGAGAACGAATGCTCAGTATTTCTACGTATCCTTAAATTGAGCGTATCAGGTGAGTGCTCGCTGATATACAGATTCGTCGCCTTTACTCTCCAATATGTCGAATCGGAAAACTCACCATCGGAGATGATGCAGACCACTCGGAAGAAACCCTCCTCCGGAAACTGTATCCCAACACTCGAATCTTGCCCCACAACCTCGTCGCCAACTCTCCATGTATAAATTATCTCATCATCGTCCGGGTCTCTGGCTATGGCCATGAACGATACTGTATCCCCGACAAGAGCTCCCGGTAATGAGTCGGATGGAGTTAATTCCACAAAGTATGGCTTATGTGCGACTGGTTCGTATGCCACAGCTATACAACCTTCAGTACTGCCGCCACAAGCAATAAACGAACCATCAGGCGCAGTTACAACCGAATGAAACCCAGTCCTGAGTACCCCCGCGGCCGTTGGACGAGCCGCTTTCCCCCATATCGGATTCCCGTTACGATCAAGGAACACCTCGGTAGCAACCGAACCAATCTGTGGAAGTATCATGTTGCCGACAATAAGGTTTCCATCGAAGTTCTTTGCAACGCAATAGCCATTCTGAACCACCGGGACTGCCACAGGACTCAAATCTATCATAGATCTCCAATTGACATTGAAGCGCGAATCTGTTTCTAATCCATAACTACGGTTGGGTCCTTGCCCGGATACTATAAAACCAGCGTCTGGCGAACGAATTAGCGAGTAAGCTATCCCTGCCCCAATTCGTTTTGAATTGACAATAACGCCATCGTAAGTCGTTGTAATCACGAAACTTCCTCCGGTCCCGGGACTGCCGCTAATGAAAGCCAAACCATCTTCGATTTCTCTTACGCCATATAGCGCCGTACCCTGATAATACCGTTGCCATACAACTGCGCCATTCGGATTGATCCTGACCGCCATGGCTGTCCCGATGACACCATTACCACCAAGACCCTCGCCGCAGGCAACATAATCACCTTCCTTAAGCTCAATCACCCCATAACAACAAGGTCCGACGCGAGCCTGCGTTGCGTATGAGTTCCACCACTGAATATTGCCTTGTGGTGACACCTTGATTACACCAAACATCGATTGATCTGCATCGGTCTTCCCACCTACCAGATAACCGCCATCATCTGTCTGGATCAAAGATAAACTCTCCACGGATCTGCGGCGCGCAAGATTGCCTCCGGCATTAAAAACAATCTGCCGTACAACATTGCCATCCTCACCCGCGATCAGTAGCCACCCGTTATTCGTATTACGATCGACGTTAATCGTACCGCAATACGCTATGCCGCCGTCGGGAAGCAAATAAAGATCGTTGAAAATCTTGCCCGTCCCTACGAGGGGAACGTACGTTCGTTGCCAACGATACCCGTAAGGCTCGCCAAAATCTGCCAAGAGAGAGGAAGAAAAAGTAAGAAGGGCAAATATAACGCCCACGACTCTGCTCATGAAGGCTCCAATGCGCTAAAGTTAATTCCTGCCGACCGTGCTGGACTGCATTTTAATGTAAAATCCGATGCAAACAGACAAGGGTCTCGTATTTCATAAATATAGATTATTTTTCAGAGCAATGCAATACTCTCGTGGTACTTAAGTAAAAATAATTAGGGTGTAAAAAAAAATATTTTCGTTACATTCACTTTGAAGCAATAGGGTTATCTTCCATAATTATCAATATCTTCGCCTCTTTGGCCACTGACGGACCGCAATTGTCACTACTACGATCCCCGCTATCATAACGAGAAGCGGCATCATCGTGGTCTCTTCTGCCGAACTCATCCAGAACCTTCCAACGACAAGCATCGTAAGACCGATAATGAGATAGATCATCCGCCAGAAGACACTACCCCAGTTTGGCCCGCCAGATTTAATTGGATCGTCGTTCATAATCTGCTGAATATTCTGTTCAATCCTTAATTTCACGGTTGAAGTAATGCCATACCGCAAAAACCAGTGGAGCCATAATCACGAGGAACATCAGCACTAATAACACCAGCACTTCGTCCATCCCTCGAAATAGCCACCTCAGCCAGCCAAGTAACCCTGCCAGAACCGTCAGCCCTGCCGCTACGACAACCAGAATTGCAAATACACGCCAGCCCTTTGCCTTGAATGGGATGTCGTCGTCCGGACGGTAGGGTGGTCGGATGCGGTCGGGCATTTCTTAAATCTTATATCAAGGGGAGTCCAAGCGGACGCTCTCGTCCGCCTTTCTTAAATCTTAAATCTTAAATCTTAAATCTTAAATCTTCACCCTCTCGGATGAAATTTCCTCACAACCTCTAACAAATGACTCCGGTCAATGTGTGCGTATATCGCTGTTGTCGCGATGCTTACGTGACCAAGAAGTTCCTGAATGTCGCGTAGCCCCGCACCGCCCTCAAGCAAATGCGTTGCAAACGAATGCCTCAACGTGTGCGGCGTAATCCTGCGCGAAAGACCGGTTTTAAGTAAATAATCCTGCATATGTTGCCAAAATGCCATCCGCGTCATCGCCTTCCCATGTTGTAACGACAGAAAAAGCGCGTCTTTTGCTGTCTCTCTATCTTTCATAAGCAACGGTCTCGTCGTCTCAATGTAATGCACCACTGCATTGCGGGCGCACTCGCCGACCGGCACAAGGCGTTGTTTACCGCCCTTGCCAGTCACTTTCAGGATCTTCCCCTCCAAGAGAAAATCGCCGATCTTCACCGACACCAGCTCGCTTACCCGCAATCCACAACCGTAACCTAACTCTAACATCGCCTTGTCTCGAATTCCAGCCGACGTCTCGGGGTCCGGAGCGGCGATAAGCTTCTCGATCTCTCCAACCGAAAGTACTTCCGGAAGATGGCGTATCATTTTCGGACTCTCGACCAATTCCGCAGGGTCCTTCTTGATAACCCCCTCCCGCTGTAGGTAACCAAAGTACCCGCGAAACGCCGATAGCCTTCGTGAGATGGTCGCTGGAGCTATACCAAGATCGTAAAGTCTTCCTATGTATTGAGTTATATGAGTCGTTCTAACCGCGGTGGGCTCGTTGACGCACTTATCAACCAGAAACTTCAGCAGGTCTTCGAGGTCAAGTCGGTATGAGCGGCTGGTGTTTTCGGCAAGTCCCTTTTCAAGCGAGATCATCGTCAGGAAGCCGGCAAGCGCGTCCCTAAGAAGGTCTTCTGACATTCCCATGTCAGGTCGATTCATATTATCGCCAAGCCGCGCTCTGCAATCAGTTTCCGTCGCATCATGTAAATGTCATTATTGGCTTTGTATCTTGCGGCGAGTTCCATAATTTTCGCCGCGTGTTTCAGCTCTTCGCGAGCTGGAGCACCAATTTCCACTAGGGCAGAAATTGTCCAATTGCTTGAAAATTTATGCCATTTACCATCAGGTAGGCGAAACGCTTTCAATACTCGCATTCCGAACTCGATCTCTTGCTCTGCATTTTCAAGCCCCCCCGCGGCAAGATGCCGCCAATACGCGGGTGTACAGGAACCACAACAATAGGTTCCTTTACGATCCGGATTGTTGGTATTTTGTCTATCGATGGCAAGAAGCATTCCATGCGTGGCTAATTTAAGTGCCGCAATGACTTCCATGTCCTTTTTGCCTAATAAAATCAGAATTCGACACGCCTCCTGCCCAAGTATATGTGAAATAGATACTTTAGAGAAGAACGGCTCCCCGGTGAACTTCCGGATAGGCTTCGTAAAATCCTCATCAGTCGGAGCAGGCATCCCGGCATAGGTTCCATTAACGCCTTGTCGTCCGGCGATCCACTGTGAAATTTCAAGCTTATCTGCTTCTGAAATCTTCACTTTTACAAGCAAAGCATCATTTATCAGGTCAAGCGTGGCGCAAAGACTATCAGCAATTACCAAGAAGCTCTCCTATTATATTATTATGAAAAGAATACTTTACTGCAGAAAAGGATTATCCACCTTCTCGTCGCCCACGGTAGAAACTTCGCCGTGACCGGGAAGGAGGAGGCAGGAATTTCCGAGAGGGAAGATTTTTTCGCGGATCATACGGAGAAGCAGTTCAAGGCTTCCACCCGGGAAATCGGTTCTCCCAATCGAACCTTGAAAAATCAAATCACCGACCAGCGCAAATCCATCACCAGCCAAAGTGATGCTTCCCAGTGAGTGGCCGGGAGTTTCGAGTATTTTGAGCTCGCCGCCGCCAACTTTTACAGTCTCACCCTCACTCAGCATCATCGAAGCAGGCGGGGAAGTCGTGTCAAGCCCAAAAGGCGCAGATAGGTTCAGCCATGCATCGGTGAGCATTTCCGCGTCGCGTTTGCCGATGGCTATCGAGAATTCGCCGAGCTTACTTAGATCGCGATTCCCGCCGATATGGTCGCCGTGACCGTGAGTCAGCACGATCGAGCTGACGACCGCGCCCAATTCATTCACTCGATGGATGATCCTGTCAGCTTCGTCACCCGGATCGACAATAATCGCATCGTGAGTGGCTTTCCAGATGACGATATAGCAGTTGACCATCAAATCGCCGACTATTACTCTATCGATCAGCCAGTTATTATTATCGAAGATAATCATTCCGCTCCACTGTCCAGACTGTCCGAAAATTCCGAAACGCGCCAAAGGCGCGTCATTCCCGCGTAGGCGGGAATCCAGTCAAGATATTAATAATACAAGTCTTATATCTATATAGGATTTTACTGGCATAACGAGATATTATGCTCTTGGCGCATTCTCGGACAGACGCTGTCGAAGGGTGTCCGCATCCTGCGACACAATCACAGATAAATCATTGCTTTATAACTCCGTACCGTCGATTCATGTCTTCGAGGTATAAAAGATTGAGGCAGGGAACTCCCGCCTTTAAAAATGCGTCCATCACGCCATTTGGCGAACCCTGCAAACCAAGCGGTTCTTCAAACCACCCTCCCCGTACAAACCGCATTTTGGCTCCGCCACCCAATGTCGCCGCGCCACCGCCTATGTTGATAAACGCCTTATACCTTTTTAATTTGCCATAAAACAACAACCTGCGCTCAACAGCGTCACGAAGGTTGCGCGGCTTTATCAATGGCAATCCACTCCGGCGTACAACCTCCGCGGCAATCGCGATTTCGTCATCTCCCCATTCCAGACCTCTATCTCCGGTCCCGCCAAAAGTGACAGCGCCACAACCGACGCGAAGAGCTCCTTCAGTCACAAGACGGCTTTCGATTTCTGGCCACGTAAACCCCGGTTCGTTAGCTCCCCAACTCGATGCCCCCACTGAAGAAATGCCCTTAACTTCTACCTCTAATTCCTGCAACGCCGCAAGCACCGCAAGGTTGATTCCCGGAAACGAACCCGTCATAGATAGTGCAACTTTATCACCGGCTTTGACGCCCCGCCGCACAAGCTCCTCAACAATCCATGACGCCCAACCGGGACGTGTCGAGAGTCCCTTGGCAGTCTCATAACCTATTGTCGAAGTAAGCGGAGTATATTCGACACCGATCATTCCGGTTTTCAAAGAGTCATGCGTTGTGTCTGCCATATCGGCTCTCAGACGGGCTTGCCAAATCAGGCTGAATCCCTTCCACACCGTTGCTTCAGCCCTACGGCCCATCTCGCCAATGCGTTGTTCATCGACGGTGAGTTTTTCAACTCCCTGACAAGGAATAGTTAACATAATCAGCATAAGGTAAATAATTCGGGGAGTATAAAACAAGTAGTGATTTTCTTGGAAGGCAGACATTCCTGTCCGCCCTTGAGTCAAATTCTGCTTAGCCTTAGGATGGACAGGAGTGTCCGCCCTCCGAGAGTCACGTTGAGTTAATTCTCTGGAAATTTTAGAAACCATACGAGAGTGTTAAGGTCAACGTCGATTTGGAAGAACCTTGCGCCGCTATCGGGAAAATAAGCCGCCCTGATTCCTCAGTTTCAGGTTCCACCGATTTTCCGTCAACTTCTGCTTTGGCAATGTTATAGTATCCATAGACTCGCTGTTCTGCCCAAACAGTCACCGCCTCTTTCCTGCCATTAACTACCTCGATCTGCCAAGTCTCTTCGCTCGTGTCCCGGGTTGGACGGCTTTGAGCTACCCGCACACGTCGAGCCGTAATATCGGAAGCCTGCCCTATCGTCAGATCGACCGATCCCCCAAACGGAGTAATCGGGATGAAGTCTTGACCGGCAAACAGAAGATCTCCTCCCTTGCTTCGGTGATATATACCGACGTCGCCTTCGGGAAGGGGAGTTTCGCCGAGCAAAGACTTCGAAACGTCGAATTTGATTTGTGTGGCGACGGTCTGGTCGTCAAGCAGATGCGGGAAGAAATATCGCCTCTCAATCTTAATGCGTTTTTCCTTGAAGAACGGAATCTGAATCGTCTGAAAACCTTCAAGATGGACCGGTTCTGGCAAATAATAGCGATAGAGTTCACCCAGTCGTTCAGGCGCTGAAGCCATCGCGGACGCGCCTCCCCCTTTCCCGGGAAGCGAGACCTCATCACCACCGGAAGTTCCTTCAGGGTCGGAAGATCGATGCGGTTTCCCGACCACCAACGATACTTTTGCGCCAGGGAACGAAGTCTGCAGGTCGTTGGAGATGGTGAAGGAACCTGAAAGCGACAGCGAATCTTGGCCGATCATTTCACCGCGGTAGTCGCAGACCCAGGTGATACCGGTCGTGAGATAGGAGATTTCGACAGGCAGTTCACCAATATCTTTTGAAGCTTTGACTTCCCAGCGGAGCGTCGGTTGAAAGTAAAGATCTCCAGGAAATCCGGGATAGAACATCTCCGTCAACTTACTCCGCTCAACGACGTGAATTTCATTCGAGAGAGAATCCGGCTTCAGAAAGAGATGTTTATCATCGAAGGCGAGCAATACTCCCTGATAGGTGGCGTCATCGGCGGTAAAACTGAACCATTGGAAAAGATAGCATTTGAGGAGTTTTTCCTGGCTGATTAGATCGTAGTTGAAAGAAAGCCCCAACTGCTCGATCTCGCCGGATGCTTTCAGCGGTCTGATATTGGCGGTATGTCCAAAGATTCCTTGTGTGACGCCCGTGAACTCGACAATCGTCTTACCTTCCCTAAGGTGGGTCAGGCGAGTATCCCGCACCATAGCCAGATCACGATTATAAATATCGAGCGACACTGAGGTTCTTTCGGGCGTAGGGAGTAGAGATATTGTCGAGCATAAGAAAATCGGGAGCAGGTATGAGGGGCAGATCATGACGGGAACTCACCTTATATCTGTTGTTAATCCGGTCACTTAATGGTAGTGCTTGGAGGGCGGGATTAATCCCGCCCTCCATGACAGGTTAACTGCTTAGTTAATTATCGGGCTGAATATTAGCTACAGTCATGGGAAACGATTCAATAATCAGAAAAACTAATATGCTCTGCTTCGATCGTCTTGTCCCGGCAACAAACCAAAGCGCCGCGGACAACCGACTGAAGCTCGCGCAAATTACCGGGCCAGGCATGATCACACAGTTTGGCCAATGCGGAGGGGGAAAGCTCTTCGCCGATAAAATCACGGTTGGAATCACGAAAACGCTCTATGAAATACATGCTCAGTAAACCCATATCACTCAACCTAAGACGAAGCGGCGGAAGTTCAACCGTTATTAGTGAAAGTCTGTGAAATAAATCCCGGTCAAATCGATCTGTATCGACAAGTTGTTCAAGATTTAGTGACGTCGTCGAAATAACTCTCGCCAATGATCGATCCGTAACATCGATCATCACCGCCTTCAGCGTATTCTGCGAATCTGCCGACAACTCGCCAATCTCAAGAATTACCACTGTCCCGCCAGCGCGAATCCGTCTCGAAGTCGTTTCTGGCGTAAGATCTGCCGCAGATATGAAAACAAGCTGACCGCCCGCATCGACGCCCAATCGATGGATAAGCCTTGCCAATCTTCTTTTGCCAACGCCTGGTTCACCCGAAAGCAGAAGATTCAAGCGACAGATTACCGCCAAAGAAGCTGACCGCAGAACCTGATCGCCATTTTCCGATCCCGGATGAAATCCCTCTTCCTTCAAACGGGCAATTGCCTCAGAAGGTCTTAATGGTCTTGGCTCCGCCGAGTACATCTCTGTCGGTTCCGACTCAGAAACGGCGTCAAACCAATCTACGTTAGGAAGCGTATCCTCAAAATAGATTGCATCAAGAACGCTGATACTGGGCTTCGTTCTGTCAAGTCCTTGAGAAAAATAACCCCAAAGAAAATCGCACAATCGATGCACAGAATGACGCGCCACATCGTTCTGAAAAACAGGTGAAGGTGACCAAATTGTGAACAAATTGCTAAAAGAGGGGATCATATCTTTGTCGAATTGAAGAAGAAAATCGTAGGCGTGCAATCGAACAAGGTTTCTAAGAACAATAGGTTGAATGGGATCATTGATCATAAAAACAAACCTGTAAAATTATTTTTATACAAATATAACGGGAAACATATTATGGTACCCTTGGAGAGCGGCTTTTAAGCCGCTCTTGCCCGTTTTTCAGAGAACTGACTGCCCCCACCACCACTAAGGCCTCAGTGCGCTGTTTCGACCCGGTTTCGCCCACCTTCCTTAGCACGGTATAAAGCCTGATCGGCAAGCTCGCATAGTTCCTCGGGAGCTTCGACTTTTACTTCAGGATATGCCGCTACTCCAAGGCTGATCGTAATATGAGCAGGTCCCGGCGGTTCGGAGGGATCGCCCGGAGTAAAATCAAACGCATCGACCGTGCGTCGGATCTTTTCGGCAACATAAAGCACTCCTTCGATTGCCGTCTCTGGTAGCAACAGAACGAATTCTTCACCGCCATACCTCCCTGCCGTATCGATGCTTCGAACCGTAGCCGCCAGTATCGATGATACCTGCCGCAAAACTCGATCACCAACACCGTGGCCATAAGTGTCGTTAACATTCTTAAAATGATCGATGTCACAAATAATGTAACCGAGCTTTCCATTAAACCGTTTTGCTCGGGCAAATTCAGTACCCATCCGTTCCATGAAATGACGGCGATTGACAAGCCTCGTCAGGCTGTCAGTGATGGCAAGTTGATATAATTGAAGATTTTCGCGTTTCAATTCTTCATTATTGCGACCAAGACCGCGCGCATTCAGCGCTCGTTGAATGTGATGAAGCAGTTGCGACGCCCTGACATTCCCCAAAATACAGTCATCGATGCCAAGCGTCCAAATCTTGTCATCAGTCATTCCAACCAGCCCGTCGCGAAAGACAAGTATAGGAATATCGACGTTATTGCCTTTGGCTTTGGTCACCAGATCCGGTAGCGAGTTCACACCCGGTTCGTCATCGATCAGAATAAGATCAAGCGGTTCTGATGCCGCGGCTCTCAGCGTTTCGGCCCACGTAGTTGTATGTAGGATCTGATAATGCGGATCGTCGTCCAGTATCTTGATTAAGCCGCTCTTAGAAAGACTTGGCGCCGCGGCAAGAATGCAGTATTTTGTATCGTTCTGGCTCATTAGCTATGGCCTGGAGTCAGTGTTAGTATTTACGGGAGGCCTTTCCAGCCGCTCTTTAAAGCGACCAGTATCGATTCGGGCAACCGGTTGTAGATTGCCACTCTTTTGACTGTTTCGGTTGCCTCTTCAATATCGCACATCTAATCGCCTGATACAATCACCAAACCGACTCTGGGGCGTTTCGAAACAACTCTTTCGATTTTGGAATATTCTCCGCTGTCACCCGCCCTATACGTGCTCTACTGCCGACCCGCCGCGGTCGGCAACATATACTTCCGCCGACGCCCCGTCGTCGGCGGCAAATGCATTTCCTCGTTCCTATTCCCCGTCAATGAACCCCTACCCCAACGCTTTCTTTGCCAATCTCAAATTTCTGATTGGCGCGCAGATCACTGAAGTGAATGCTCTTCGCGCGATTGGAGACCGTCATCTGGCAAACAGTCCCTTTTCCAATTCCAAAGTGAAGTGTCCCGCTATTCTGACTTCCTGCCCCTTTGCCGCCTTCGAACTGGCGAATGAATTTGCGTCCCCCGGATTCGATTTCGACAATTCCACCAATCTGCGCGAGATGCTCGCCCGGCGTTCGGTCGGGAGCTATCTCGATCCAGTTACCGACTTCCTTGGTCGTGTTGCGAAAAAGTTCGACTTTGCCTCCTTCGCAAACAGCAAGGTCGAGTCTGCCGTCGTTGTCGTAGTCCGAGGTCGCGCAACCCCAGCCGTTGAACATGCGGACGCCTGACAGAAATGTGACGTCCTCGAAGTGATCGCCTTTGTTCTCGTACAGAAAACTCCTCCGGTTCGGATAGACGCAAGTGATGAAGAGATCGAGATCGCCGTCGTTATCGAAATCTCCCCAGACGGGCTCGGAGTGGCACTCCTCGTATTTGATGCCCCATTCGCGCTGAACATTCTTGAAGGGAGTCTCTTTGCCAGTAGCGTCGACAATTGTCGACGCTACTGCATCATTACGGTAGAGCATCGTCCTATTGCTGAAACCAATATACCTCGGATGCGCCAAATTGCAGGCGATCAGGTCGAAGTCCCCGTCTCCGTCGAAGTCCCCCCACTCACAGCCAATAGTATGGCCGTACCAACCGTCCTTTTCTTCGCCGTCAACTTCGTATCTGGCGGCGAGATTGGAGAAGCGGGAGGGCGCAAGTTCTTCCGCCGACGCCCTGTCGTTGGCGGTCTTTGTTTCCGTCGCCCGCGGGGGGGCGACGGAAGAGCGGCTGTTATTCACCCAAAACTGATTCTCCTGCAACCGGTAATTTCCAACGTAGAGATCCTGATCCCCGTCCCGGTCGAAGTCGCAGGCGACCGGACTTCTCGCACAGAACCACCTGCCATCCTTAGGGACAAGCCCGAACGCCTCCGTCGAGTCATGAAAGACGGCGGATCTTTCCCCCCCTGCTAATTGCAGGGGGGGGTAGGGGGGGGTCTGCACCATCAACCGGCTGGGCCATGCATTGCCGAGATCGTCGGCTCCCTTGGCGGGGCGTTCGTAGCCGGGGATGTAGAGGTCGAGGCGACCGTCGCCATTCGCGTCGAACCAGATGGCCGCTTCGGTGGAGAAGGAGTCGGGGAGGGAAGGGGAATTAGGCGTCACGTCATAGAATTTTGGTAGTGGAGCAGCCCTTGAATCAAATGGATCTTCCGGCAGTAGCATTATCTCTTCACTTTGACTTGAATATCGAAGAAGTTTCTCAGATCTAGCAATACTTGAAGCGGAAGAAAAACAAAACAGATCGAGATCTCCATCCGAATCGTAGTCTCCCCAAATTCCGCCATGGGCTCCATCACTCTTGAGTTCAACCCAACTCGTCAGGTTATAAAAATATATTTTGTCGTTTGTTGCGCCTGAACCTTTAACAAACAATGATGTACCACCTGCCAGAAGATAATCCCCCCCCCACGCCACCCTCGAACCTCTTGCACTATCTAATCCAACCTCTTTTGTCACCCGATCGAATGTCATCCCCTTGTAGTTTGCAACCTTCCTGCAAAACTCCAGAACTTCCCGCTCTGTGCTCTCCGTGTTCTCTGTGTTCTCTGTGTTAAATCTTATCATCGCCTTCAAACTATCAACCGCCTTCCCCGCAAACCGGTTATAAACATCGCCCTCCTTCGCACATTCGACCCACCACTCAGCGGCTTCGGTGGAGTCCCCTTCCGCGAGAGCGATCCGCCCCAACATCAGGTACTGCGGCGCAGGCGTGTTGTTGTCGTCGATGTCATAGACAGCAAGAGACAGCGACTCTTCAGCGTAGCGGCGAGCGAGGGCAAGTAATGAGTCGGTAGCCGCGCCCTCTGCGGCGGGATGGATTGGATCGACCGGCGGAGACGCCGGTGCTACCGCTTCCTTCAACGCCAGCCCCGCCAGCGTCAGCGGAAACCCCGCCCTCGTCGCTTGCTCCACCAGCGCCCATTCCGGCGGTGAGTAGTAGCTCGGTCGGCTGAGCTTATCTCGCAGGGCATAAGCTCTTTCCGCCCAAACCTTCACCGTATCCTCCTGCCCGACAACGTCCATCAAGGCGGCAACTCCTTGAGCAAGCACCAGCGGATTGTCGCCAGCAAAATGCACCATCACATGCGTCTCCGACACCGCCGAGACCGTATCCTTCAACGCAAAGTACGACGCGATCAGATTGCGCCGAGCATATTGCGCCCAATCGCTGGACGAGTACTTCTGGATGAAATCATGAAAATAAGGAACTTTCGCCGAATCATTCGTCCAGATCGGATACATCCCGTCCCAAAAGCGCGAGCCAATCAAATCATTTGCTTCGTCGGATTCGGGGTAGAGTTCGATCAGACGGTCGGCGCGCTCGGTGACAGACGTATCACCGAAAATCGCGGCTCTCATGTAGGCAAGGTAGAGGTCTTGTAGGCTCGTTCCGGTTGCCAGACTGTCAGCGTATTGCTGACTGTTTTCGACCAATATTGGCAGGGGATTTAACGTCGAGTCCTCCTTTACAGCCCGGGCAACCGTTGAGAAGTATCTTACAACAAATCGTGTTGAGTCGGGAGCCGTTCTTGCCGCGAAACCCCATGCGATCGCCGCTGTTCCGTACCGCGCGGCTAAAGACATGGTAGAGTCTGTGTTTAGATTATGGCAACTCTTTTCAATGGCTTCAGCGCTTAGGACTTCGCGGCTGAGTTGGTCCAGATCGGGCGATAGCCTGATAACTTCGAGCGCTTCTGTCGTCATGCCTCGCCGGATGAGAGTGCGGACGGAATCTTCGACTTCTTCTGTCACCCCCCCGCGGGTGACAGCGGCGGTTTTGTTGTTCATCGCCCGGTTCGACGCGCAAGCCACCAACAGCAAGCAGACCAGCGCCACCCCCCCGACTGTCTTTCCAATCATTTTCACTCCCGTAACGCCGCCATCTCAGCGGCATGTTTCGCCAGCATCAAAGCTGTTGACTCTTTTGTTCACGGCACGTTTCAAGCGTAGCGTAACGTGGCAGTTTTACTTTCCCACTTGCCCACTTGCCCACTTGCCCACTCACTTTGCATCCGCGTCAGCTTGAAAGATTCCCCCTGCAATACCTTCAGTATCCTTAAAGTAAGCCGCCCAACCGATCCCTGTGATAGCAAGCTTGGCGTGGATGATCTCCCCTCCTGCCGCTTTGATCCGCTCGATGGCGTCGTCCACTGAATCGACGGTAATCGTAATCAGATGACCTTGCCCGGGGAATTCGCGGCGCATCATGCCGCCGTTGACGCCAGACTCTTCCTTGGGACCGGCCTCGAACTGCCAGTAGTTCGCTCCCAGCGGCGACTCGGCGAAGTTCCACCCGAAGGCTTTGGTGTAGAACTCCCGCGACCGTTCGGGATCGTCGGCTTGGAGTTCGAAGTAACAGACTTTGGACATAGTTATTCCCTTTCTTCCTATGCTTCGAGGTGCAATTTGAATAATTTCTTAGCTCTCTGGATTACGATGTTACTGCTGGTGAATATTATTGCGTTGCCTTCAACGCGGACGCGCATCCCTCCGAGGTTTTTAAAGATTGAACCGAGGAATCCCCATCTCCGGAAAAGAATCCCTCGCGTGTCCTGGCGTCTGCGTCTGAAACGCATTTCGGAGGTTAGGAATGAAACCCCCTGATCAACATCCCGGAGGTCAGGGAAAGTAATTTTTAGACTTGTCGGGGAACTGACGAAGAATAGAAACAACATAAATAATATGGCTTTGGCAAATTTGAAAATCCACCATTGGGACGATTCCAAATTTTGAATCCACTGACTTACCATGGATTGTAAGAATGTGACATCTTCCAGATAGCGGCTGTAGTGACTCCAAAATAGCTGGTGATTATATTCTGATGCACTATGACTGTCAACTGAGTCGCTCAATGCCTGCTCGTAAAGTGCCTTGGTATGGGAATTAATGTATAATCCAGGAATATTCCAGAAATTCGGAGACATTATTAATTCGGATACCGCGACACAAACCGCTTTTAAAAGATTGTCTGAGACGTATCCAACGCCGTCGTATTCATCGATTTGCCTGACAACCCTGAATTGAAATTGCGATTTGAGAAATACTGACAGGGAATCAGTTGGAGTGCGAAAATTATTGACGAATCCTCGCGGGTCGTCGATCTGATGCCCAAAGATAACATATTCAAACCCACCGACCCTTGGTGTCTCAGGTAACAACGAAATCGCAAGTAGCATTGCGAATGGAGCAAAAAGAAAAATCAACGTCCATTTAGCAATGTATAGCCATCTGCTTCTTCCAACCGTTGGCCATTTCTGAACACTCTTCACCTTGAAATTCAACACCCCCGGCGCCGCCCGCCGTTCGACTTCCACTGTTGTGTCGGAGACGATCCGTCGTTCGACGACTTTCGCTACACCCTCAATCTGCTGTGGATCGAACGATGGCACTTTGTAAACCACATACTTCTCGACGATGTTCTTCAGCTCCACCTCTCCGTGATGAACTGCTTCCAGCGATGTATGGCTTTTTACCGCCTGATAAACTGCTTGAGACATGCAGATTCCACCTGGCTCAGCCAGAGGCTGAAGCCTTGCCGCGACGTTGACTCCTTCGCCGTAGAGATCCTCGCCATCGACGATAACGTCTCCAATATGCAATCCGATGCGAATCACGATCCGGTCGTAGGCGGGCCTGTCCTGATTGTATTCCTTCAGCGCTGTCTGAATCTCGACCGCGCAAGCCACCGCACTGAAAGCGGCGTCGAACTCGGCAAAGTAGGCGTCGCCCATTGTTTTCAGGACGCGGCCCGAATGCCGCTCGATAACCTCGCTGAGGAGCCGGTTGTGCTCCTTCAGCAGGGTAAGCGCCGCATTCTCGTCCCGGCTCATCTTGGCGGAGTAGCCGTAAATGTCGGTGAACATCACCGCCGCAAGGCGGCGTTTATGGGTATTAATGGTAGTTTCTCCGTAGCACCGCCATCTCGGCGGCGGGTTTCGCCAGCGTCTCGCTGGCTGTTAATTTATGTTTGTTCAAGATGCAATTTCAATAATTGCCTAATCTTACTGATTGTGGAGCGATCCCCCGTCAGGAGCGCCAGATTTCCATCAACCACTGCTCGCAGGGATCCAAAATCTTTAACCAGTCGCTGAATTAATCCTTTACGATTGAACTTGACTCCACTCTGTTCTTTCACGCCGGGCGGATAGCCCAGTTCGGTTGTAATATAGGAAAGAGCGTTGTCCAGATCGCGGGCGTCTGAAAAGCTGACTTTCAGGCTCATTTTCGAGGCCATTAAATGGAGACAAAGCAAAAGCAGAATAGACGGCAGCACCCACTTCAAGATACGCCACCAACCTTCAACTATGAATTTTTCATGCGACAACTTCACGTCGTTGCCATAGAACTTCATGAATAATGAGCGATTGAATTCAATAATTTCCAGACGCTTTTTCGAACCGGTTAATTTACTTTGTTGAGATAAATCCTTAGGATGACTTGCGAAATAGGTAGGGAGAAACCAAGGCTCTTTGCTGTTCACAATCGAAATCACATCGCCTGTAAGCACTATCATTGTGGAAAGAGGAATTTCTACGCCACTATCAGTTACCTCCAAATTTTTACGTGAGAGGTTTGACAGATGTTCACGGATATATTGGGAAACAGGGTCTGAAGATTCTTTAAGCTTTTTAACAAAATTGACAGGAGAGGGTATCTCCTCTGGTGACAACCAAAAGTGCGAGTTGGTCCTTTGGTAATGCGATGCATATCCACCAATCAAGGTCATTATTGCTAAACATCCTAAGACTGCATAGCCTCTAACAGCCCATTTGGTAATATGATAGAAAAGGCTCCGCCCCACCGTTGGCCATTTCTGAATGCTCTTCACCTTGAAATTCAACACCCCCGGCGCCGCCCGCCGTTCAACGTCTCTTTCCGTATCCGTTGCTACCCGTCGTTCGACGACTTTCGCAACACCCTCTGATTGCTGTGGATCGAACGATGGCACTTTATAAACGACGTACTTCTCGACGATGTTCTTCAGTTCCACTTCCCCGTGATGAACTGCTTCCAGCGATGTATGACTCTTTACCGCCTGATAAACTGCCTGCGACATGCAGATTCCACCCGGCTCAGCCAGAGGCTGAAGCCTCGCCGCGACGTTGACTCCTTCGCCGTAAAGGTCTTCGCCATCGACGATAACGTCTCCAATATGCAATCCGATGCGAATCACGATCCGGTCGTAGGCGGGCCTGTCCTGATTGTATTCCTTCAGCGCTGTCTGAATCTCGACCGCGCAAGCCACCGCACTGAAAGCGGCGTCGAACTCGGCAAAGTAGGCGTCGCCCATTGTTTTCAGGACGCGGCCCGAATGCCGCTCGATAACCTCGCTGAGGAGCCGGTTGTGCTCCTTCAGCAGGGTAAGCGCCGCATTCTCGTCCCGGCTCATCTTGGCGGAGTAGCCGTAAATGTCGGTGAACATCACCGCCGCAAGGCGGCGTTTATGGGTATTAATGGTAGTTTCTCCGTAGCGCCGCCGTCTCGGCGGCAGGTTAGTTTATAGTTCACCGCTTCAGCGTGTCCAAAGTTTATAGTTCACCGCTTCAGCGTGCTTTTACGCCCCTGCGAAGGCGGTGATCTAATTTTACAATTTACACTTTACAATTTACACTTTCCGTCTCACTTCACCAGCGACAGCCTTTGTGTCAATTGTTCCTTCCCCGCTTCCAACCTGACTACATACGCTCCCGCCGGCATCCGGCTTGCATCCCAGAACACAGTCTGCCTGCCCGCCGCGTACGGGCCGTTTACGAGCCCCGTTGACGGAATCAACTCCGCCACCCTTCTCCCCAACGGATCGAACACCTCCAAGCGTAGCGGCGCATTCCAATGCGCCGTTCCCTCGAACTCAATCCTCGTCGTCGAGTTGAACGGATTCGGGTAGGCGGGGAAAAGGTTGAAGGTTAATGGGTTTAAGGTTGAACGGGGTTCGCGGACGGAAATGGGGTCGGGGGTGGTTTTGATGAGGTAGAAGATGTACGCACTATCGGAGGATCCAATCCCGCCGAGCACAAAGGCGGAATCTGCCGTCTGGATCAAAGAAGTACAGAATTCGTAGTGTTCTCCGCCTGAAGTAAGAGACCAGAGGCTGTCTCCATTTTCGTCTGTTCTGAGGAGCCAGGAATCGATGTAACCTGCCCCGATGGAACTTGTTCCGCCAGCCAGTGCGTAGCCGCCATCTGATGTTTGGACAATACTGTGCAACATATCATTCCCTTCACCATCATAACTGCGCGACCACCTCAGTTCACCTTCAGAACTCAACTTCATTAGCCAGGATGAGTAGAATCCCTGCGTCGGTCTACTCTGACCAAGGAGTATCAGGTCTCCATCGCCCGACTCGACAATCGATGAAAAGAGATCCTTCTCTTCTCCACCAAACGACCTAGACCAGAGGCTGTCACCCTCTGCGTCGGTCCTGACCAACCATGCGTCGGAGGACGATTCCCAATCCGACATGCTCCCACCGACCAAGGAGATTCCTCCGTCCGCGTTCTGAGTAGCTGAGTAGCATTGGTCGTTATAGCTCCCCCCATAAGTGTGCGACCAGAGGCTGTCGCCGTCGGAGTTGGTTCGCAGGAGCCAGAAATCTGCCCCTCCACTTCCAAACGATCGTGTATATCCGGCCAGAACAAAACCGCCGTCATCAACCTGAACAATCGATTGACAAATATCTGTACTCCTGCCTCCGTAAGAGCGCGACCACTGTAGCTCACCCTCCGAGTTGACTTTTACTAACGAGAAATCTTCGCTTGTTGCTCCGAATGCGCTTGTGTAACCTGCCAGCGCAAATCCATCATCCGCCGTCTGGATAATGGCGAAACAGCAGTCGTAGTTGCGTTGTCTATACTTGTAAGACCAGAGACTGTCACCTTCGGCATTCGTTCGCACCAGCCGAAAACCAAACCATCCTGTGCTGTCAGCCTCCCCAGCCATAGCGAAGCCTCCGTCTGAAGTTTGAATGGCTGAGTAACAGGTCTCTTGAGACCAGCCTCGGTACGTCCGTTCCCATTCCACTTCCACCTGCGCCACCGCCACCCCCGTCGCCAGCATCAACCCCAACCCCAGGCAAATCGTTCGTGCGTTCATAGTAGTATCCTTTGGTTGATTCAAATTCCCGTAGGGGCGCAAGGCCTTGCGCCCCTTATAAGAGTTTCCGTGTTCTCTGTGTCTCTCTGTGACCTCTGTGTTAAAATTCTCTCAAAGGCACGAACATCCTTCGTCCCTTCGTGTTCAAAATCCTCTTACCCCTTTGCCTTCCCCGCCGCCAGCAGAAGCAGCCCGACGACAAGACTGGTGGCTCCCCGATTTATCGGGATGATTGTCCGTGCGTTCATTGTGATTCCCTTAAATTGATTGATCAGATTTTAAGTAAAGAGTTGTGAACTCATCGCAAATCCCCGAACTCGAGAACAACCGAAAATCCCACGTAACTACGTTGCGGGTTTAAATTCCCTTGTAATCCGAATCCGATCCCAATTACAGGGATGGGAGTCGTTAGCGCACGAAGCTCAAGCGGAATTCCTAAAGTATGAATGGTGATTATATCACGAATCGTGTTCCTGTGTGGTTCTGTAAGTAACGCTTTTTTCACAGCCAGAAAGCTTATGCCACTGCTGATCGAGATGTATCCCCACCTACCTTTCCTGATCAACCCCATTTGGAAACTCACCTCGTCAATTGTTGTGCCTTCTGCACCTTGATGATTAATTCGAGCGTATTTCACAGATCGAAGGTGGGTGCCCCGCCTCCAACCAAACGTAGAACTCAAATAACGAGCAGGGTCATCATTCAGCAATGGCGTTTTACCTTCTTTATCCCATCTTTCACCTCCGTCCATCCAAGCAGGGCCGTGACTAAACTGCAGACTCCATCGAAACGAATCTGGGGAAGTCTTCTTCGTAAGGTTCTCTTGCCCCCACGCCGTCCCCGCCGCCATCAGAAGCCCTATTGCCAGGCCAATCGTTCGTGCGTTCATTGTATTTCTCCCTTTGATTTCTTTCAATTTGCGAGTTTCGTCGCTTTCGAAATCCCTAATGTTCCGATTGCAACTCCCAAAGTTGCCCCCCAAAATGCCCGATCGCTATTCGCATCTCCATAGAGTCGCAACTCATAGCCGCCAAAAGAAGTCATGTAAAGGAAGTCCACGCCAAACAGAAAGCCCAAATTCCATCTCGTCTCATTAGACCATTGATTTGTGTCGGATTGAAATCTGTCACGAACAATGCGCGCCGTTCCTAATCCCCCAGAGCCGGTCATCTGGAATCGCCCAAACGTCTTTCGACGGCCATAAAAGAGTCCAATATCCATGTGCGAATCTTCGGGATTCGTGCTTCCGACGGTATCCAGCATAACGCCTCTCTCATCAAGAAAGCATAGGTAAGCCTTAGGCCATAAACATTACTCCCCTTAGGGATATTAGCGGCAAGTAAAAACGCCGGGCCAATGAGCTTATGTCGATCGTTACCAACTCCTATTGTTCCTCCACGAATAGGCTTCGAAGCTCCAATCCCAAGCGAAATCCAGCCGGGCGGGCGCAGTTTAGTCGTGTCTTGTGGCGATCCCCACGCCGCCCCCGCCGCAAGGCACAACCCCGCCGCAAAGATGATTGTTCGTGCGTTCATAGTGATTTTCCTTCCGTTTGTTAATCTGTTAGTTTCAGAGCTTTAGCCTGAATCATGCCACACTAAAGCCGTGAACTCTAACTCGAAAAACTTGCCCCTGCCGACAAATGTCGGTAAACCGAATGCCTCAGACGGGCTCGGCGGCCCGACCTACGCGCCTCATTCACCCCAAATCCTGACAATTTTTCCTCTTGCCCTAAGGATTGGCGCAACCATCTCCTGCATCTTAATAATCGATCTGATCTTCTCCGGGAAAGGCAGCATCGCGAGCTTCTTCCGCCGAGCCTCTTTCGCGGCAAACAACCGTTCGATTTCTGGATTTATGCCGTCCATTGATTCCATTTCTCCGTTAATTCATATCGGTCAAGCACGGAATCAAGCAGTGCCCTGTCCAAATCTGCCTGTTCAAGGAACATTCCAACCCTTTGTCGATCTTTCTCGCGGCCTGTTTGCAGCGAAATCGCAACGAGATGCTCGGCTCGAAGTACCCGCGTTGGAACTCCATCAAAATCTATCTCTTTCGCTTCGTTGAGAGCTTCTTCAAGCAAGGTGGTATATGCCGGAAGGAACTGTACCGGGTATCCTTCGATCACAACACATTCGCCTTCTTCGTAATAACCGCGTTCTGCAAGCGCCTCATAGAGCGGCGCAAGCGTAAGCAGTCCAGACATGCCGATGGGTAATACCACGAATACGTCGAGATCAAAGGTGAGAAATGGTTCGACGTAAAATGTCGCGCCGACCGCCCCTCCGATTGCGTATCTTTCAAACAGGCCGGACACCTCCAGCTCATTAAGTACCTGAAGTGTTCTCTTCACGTAATAGTTCCTTACTTTCCGGTGATTGCCATCATTCGAGGAAGATGGCGGCTTTCTTCAATGTGACAGGTTAAAGACTTGTACTACTTATACCTTCCCCTTCCGCGACGCCGCTCGATACAAATACACGCACAATACCCCCATCGCAATGCACGGCGCAATTTCCGCCGCTATGCCGCCCTTGTTCCAAGGCAAAATGTTCCCGAAGTTGCTCAATGTTACCATCCACCCGACCCCCGCATTCTCAAGCCCCTTCTGCACCGCCCAAATGATCCCTCCAATAGCGCCACCGGCAATCAAACCGCTTGAAAGAAGCACCCCCGGCGACGAATCACTATCCGCCTCGGAGCCCTTCTTTCGCTTGTCAACCACCCAGCGGATCGCGCCGCCAAGGAAGATCGGCGTCGAAATCTCCATCGGCAGATAGGCTCCCACCGCGAAAGGCAGAGCCTCCACACCGCACAATTGCATCGTTGCGCCAAGGAAAAACCCGATCCAGATCAAGTCCCAAGGCAACTTCTGCTCAAGCACTCCGCTGACGATGAGTTGCATCAGTTGCGCCTTGGGTGCAGGCAGATCCTTCGATCCGACGCCAAGCGTGTTGTTCAGATAAAGCAACGTTATCCCGATCACTAACGAACTGGTGATCGTACCATAAATCAGCGCCATCTGCTGGGCGCGAGGAGTCGCTCCGACAATGTAGCCCGTCTTCAGGTCTTGCGACGTCGTCCCGCCGTTCGACGCCGCGATGCAGACAACGCCCCCCACAAGAATCGCGACGATTGCATTCGCGTGGCCCGTCCACCCAAGCAACAGGAACAAGAGTGACGTGAACATCAGCGTCGTGATCGTCATGCCGGAGATGGGGTTCGATGTGCTTCCGACCAGCCCCGTGATGCGCGACGAAACCGTCACAAAGAAGAATCCGAAAATCACGATCAACGCCGCGCAGAGCAACCTCATCGCCACTCCGCCGGGAATTTGTGGTAGCAATGCGATCATCAGCACCAGCGCCAACGACCCGACTACGGTCACAACAATCGGCAGGTCACGCTCGGTACGTGGTTTTTTCGCGTCACTCTCTACGCTCGACTTGAAGATACTGCCCCCGGTGAAGTTCTCTCGGAAAGCCGACCAGATCACCGGCATAGCCTTCAACAAAGTTACAATTCCGCCGAATACTACCGCCCCGCCACCGATGTACCGGATGTAACTTGCCCAAATGTCGTCAGGTCCCATCTGAGCAATCGTAAGCCCCTGCGCAGGCGGAAATACCGTCGCCATGCCTTCGCCGAACAACTTGATCAGCGGGATTAACACCAACCACGACACGACGCCGCCGCTGAGCATGTACCCGGAAATGCGCGGCCCTATGATATAGCCGACGCCAAGGAGTTCAGAAGCCATTTCGCCGCGAATACTCGCGCCTTTGAACCACTTTGGATCCCAAGTCGCAACGTTCTTCCACAGATTCGTCGTCTTCATCAGTACAGTGTAGAAAAATCCTAGCCCCAGCCCGACATAGACCTGATGAGCGCTCGTCCCACCTTTCTCGCCCGAAATCAGCACCTCGGCGCAAGCAGTTCCTTCAGGATAGGGAAGAACCCCATGTTCCTTCACAATCAGCGACCGTCTGAGCGGAATCATGAAAAATGTCCCCAATAATCCGCCGAGTATTGCCAGCGAGAGAATTGTGATATAATCGAGCTTCCAACCAAGCAGGATAACAGCTGGCAATGTGAAAACGACGCCGGCTCCGATGCTCTCGCCTGCCGACGCAACTGTCTGGACGATGTTATTTTCGAGGACGCCAGACTTGCCAAGCCGTTTCAGGACGGCAATCGACAACACCGCGACAGGAATGCTTGCCGACACGGTAAGACCAATTTTGAGACCGAGATAGACTGAGGTTGCCGCGAACAGCAACCCGAAGAGAGAGCCGATCACGACCGCCCGGACGGTTAGTTCGGGTGGTTTTTGATCAGCCGAAATGAAGGGTTGAAAGGACATCCTTACGACTCACTTGGGTTAAGGGTTGTTGGGGGGAAATGCAATCTATCAAGATAGCGACTGGATTGGAAAAAGGCAAGGGCAAGGGCAAGTGGACAAGTAGGCAAGTAGGCAAGTGTTTCATCCTTATTTGTTTTTAAACACGAAGGGACAAAATTTTAGGATCATAGACTGAAACTTCGTCCCTTCGTTTCTTCGTGTTTGAACCTTCCTAATCTTCGGGAGGAGGCAGCCATTTGTTGCAGAGTGTCCGTACCCTGAGTACATACATTCTCGTATTCCAGGAAAGGCTTGTTTGCGGGCTACAGTTGCATAATCGGCTTAATTTTCCTATCTTCTATACAAATCTTCTGATCAGCCTCCCGAATTGAAATCTTGCGTCAACTTTTATCGAATTCTTTGGAGACCAAGGTGAACTCCCTTAAATCGCTATCCAACCTGTTTAGTCGAGTCCTGTTTGCCGCTACGACCCTGGTTGGTCTTGGCATGACCGCCTCCTACGCCCGAACACTCAATGTCCCGTTCGACTTTATGACTATCCAACGGGCGATAGACGCCGCCAATCACAATGACTCCATCCTCGTCAGCCCCGGCAGGTATGTCGAGAATATAAATTTCAACGGCAGAACTCTATCTCTGATCAGTCGTTTCGTCTTCAGCCAAGATCCTCGCGACATTGAGGCGACCATCATCGACGGTGGACGCAATGGCCGAAGCGCTATTCGCCTGGCAAATGGTGAAGGAGGGCTGATCTCCGGATTTACTGTCGTCAACGATTCGACTGACTTCGGCGGAGGCATCTATTGCCGCCTCGGAAATTTAACCATCAGCCACATGATCATCCGCGACTGTTTCGCCCTTAGAAACGGCGGAGCGATCTACGTGACCGGCTTGATAAACGTCACTATTTCCGACGTTCTACTGCAGAACAACAGTTGCGGGAATGTCGGCGGTGCGATGAGCATTTATACCGGAGCCACGGCACTCATCGAGCGGTCGATCATCACCGGCAACTACGCCGCCCACGTCGGAGGAGCCATCCATTCCTACGGCTCACGAACGCAGGTTCGTAACTGCACGATTGCTGATAACGACGCCCTCCACAACGGCGGAGCTTTCTACCTGACTCAGAATGGAATCGTCGATGTTACCAATACGATTATCTGGAACAATGAACCTCATGAAGTCTGGATAATGGCGGGATTCGACTCCACAATGTTTCGACCCTTTTTTAACAATATCCAAGGCTATCAGGAAAAAGTGTTCGCTCTTTCGCCGATCAACATGAGCTGGGGCGTGGGTAATATTAGTGCCGACCCGCTTTTTCGCGATCCAGCAAATGGCGATTACTCACTTCAGGAAGAAAGCCCGTGCATCGACGCCGGTCATTATGAGTCAGCTCCCGACCCCGACGGCACGCGGAGCGATCTCGGTGCTATTCCCTTCGATCAGGGTAATGGCGGGCAGAGGGTTGAGATCTACCCCGGCCAGCACAACACCATTCAGGATTGCATCGACGCCGCACATCCAGGAGACATTGTTCTGGTACTCCCGGGAGTCTATGATGGATTTATAGACTTCTCCGGCAAGGCAATAACAGTCGCCAGCCGTTCGCTTTCGACCGAAATCGCCTCCTATGCCGATTCGACGATTATCGATGCGGGCGGTCAAGGATCGGTGGTGATGTTCGCATCGGGCGAGGATGAGCGGTCTATTCTCGATGGATTCACTTTGCGGAATGGCATTGGCACATGGTATGAGGGGCAGAATTACTTCGGGAATCTTGGCGGGGGAATTTTCTGCCTCGGAAGCAGTCCGGTCATCAGAAACAGCCTTGTCACAGGTAACGATGTCGGCAATCGTGGCAATAGGCCACACGGCGGAGGAGTATTCTGCGGGGAAGGTTCAGAGCCTCTTCTTCAGAACCTCCGCATTACCAACAACCGGGCGATGTACGGAGGCGGTATGGCTTTTCGCGGCGAATCTCATGTGACAATGGAAAACGTCACCATCAGCAGTAACCGCGCCACTGCCGGGGACGACAGCTGGGGAGGCGGTATCTGGTGCTTCGAGAATTCCTCATTCGTCATGGAGGGTGGAAAAATCTCAGACAACTACGCCGCTGGAGGAGGCGCGATTTCGATGACGGTCAACGAAGGTTCGTCAATTTTGCGGAAGGTTGCCATTGTCAACAATGAAGGTTACTTTGGATCAGCTTTCTACGGAAATGCCTTCCCGATGGTTTTCGATCAGGTTACTTTCTCAAGGAACGAACATTGGCAGGTAGGAGCCTCGGTATTCGATTTCCGCGGCCATCGCGCGAGTCTTGTGATGAAAAATTCCATCCTTTCTAACAATCAGGCTCGGCTCTTCTTCTTCCGAGGGCAGGAAGACACACTATCATTCCACTATTGCGTAATCGAAGGCGGTGAAGACTCCATCCGTGCTAATCAGAACGTCGTTCTCGATTATGACAACAGCAACTTCGACGCCGACCCTCAGTTCACCGATCCCGATGCCGGAGACTATTCCCTTGCCGAAAACTCTCCCTGCATCGACGCCGGCGACCCCGACAGTAACTCCGACCCCGACGGTACTCGCGCCGACGTGGGAGCGTTCTATTTCCACCAACTCATCGAGCGCGATCCGATGATTCTGACAGTTCCCGGCGATTTTCCCACCATCCAAGCCGCGATCGACGCTTCACAGTTTCAAGACACCATTCAGGTTGATCCCGGTCATTACACTGAAAATATCAACTTTAACGGCAAACTCATTACTGTCGCAAGCCGATTCCTGACCAGCAGGGACCCTGAATACATTCAAAGAACCATTATCGATGGCGGAGGAATTGCAGAGACCGTCAGATTTGGTCGCGGCGAGACCGGTGACTCCCGGCTGATCGGCTTCACCATAACCGGTGGTAATGGACGCGAAGGCGGCGGGGTCTTTTGCTTGCGAGCCTCGCCGGAAATTTCCTACTGCGTTATCGCTGGGAACAACGCTCAGGACGGCGGCGGAATTTATCTTTATGGATCAGGTCCACAAATCAATAATCTAACCATCACTGGCAACGCGAGCGAATCGGGCGCCAGCGGGATTCACATGCGCAATGGCGCTTACCCAACAATCACTAATACAATAATTTACGGCAATGGAGCCCACAGTTTGGTCGTCAGCGCCGACCGCGATCCCTGTACCATTCTTATCAGTTATTCCGACATCGAAGGTGGGCAGAATGCCTTCGAAATGAACAATAATGGAAATTTACGCTGGGACATTACCGATTTCGCCGCAGACCCACGTTTTGTCGATGCACAGGAGGGTGACTACCGGCTTTCTGAAAACAGCCCCTGCATCGACGCAGGCGATCCAGAGGGTATTTATGATCTTGATGGCTCCCCCGCCGACATCGGCGCACTCGGCTTTTTTCATGCCCCCCAAGTCGAAGAATTCGCTATCCCACTTCATCGGGGTTGGGGACTGATCGGCTCGCCGGTCATCGTTCCCGATCCGTCGATGGAGACTATCTGGCGTCAGCAGGTCGGGGCGGAAGATTTAACCATTGTCAAAGACATGGACGGACGGTTCTTTGCTCCTCCGAACAACTTCAACAACATCCCCGGATGGGTTTCATGGCAGGGTTATGCGGTCAAATTGGTGAACGATGGATCTCTTGCGGTGCAAGGCCAGACGATTGAGCCTGACGCCCCAATTCCACTGCGGCGAGGCTGGTCGATCATCTCCTATCAACCCACCGATCCCGTCAGAATCGAGGATGCTTTTGCCAGTGTTGAGGATGATATTCTATTGGTCAAAGATGAGCGCGGCCGCTTTTATACGCCAAGATTCGGCTTTCAGCCGATGATAACCATGACGCGCGGCAAGGGCTATAAGGTACTGACAAGGCGCGCTATTGATCTTGTCTGGGGAGGAGGTCGTATCGCGGCGATTCCACCGAAGGCTGAAGAGGAAGAGCCCTTCCCATCGAACAGACGATTTCAACCGACCGTCACTGACCGTAATATGTCGGTGTTGCTCAATGTAAAATACACGGGTAGCCCGCACAGCTTTGCTGGGCGGGAGGTTGTGGGTAGCCCTGTAGTGGGTAGCCCGCACAGCTTCGCTGGGTGGGAAATCGAGCTTGCCGCGTTTACTTCAAAAGGACTTGTCGTCGGATATGCCTTGGCAAGCGTGTCGGGTGATTCTGCCCTGATCGGGCTCTCCATCTGGGGTGACGACCCGACGACAGCGGCAGTCGAGGGCTGTGTCGAAGGCGAGTCACTCTTAATCCGAGGCTGGCAAGATGGCGCCGAATTCGAGGCAACCGTCAAGTGGGTAGAGGGGGAGTCGGAGTATGCAACTGATGGCTTTGCTTATGGTGAGCTGATGCTTGATGGAAGCTTACCCGTGAGTTTTGCATTGGAAAAACCTTATCCGAACCCGTTCAATTCTACGGTGGTGATTGTTTATGCTCTACCGATGGCTTCCGATGTAGATTTTGTTGTGACTGACATTACCGGGCGGGAAATGTTTCGGAGTAGCGAGGAAATGGTTGCGGCAGGGAGGCATCGTCTTAGCTGGAGCGGCGAATCGCTTTCGACCGGATTATATATCATCACGATGCACGCCGGGCAGTTCAAGCAGAGTGAGAAGCTGGTTTTGGTGAAGTAGTGGACACCCTACGGCAAGAAAACAGCGACTGTGGAAGCCGTCAACTTTCTGGGGTTGACGGTAGCTATTCTCGCGCGACGCGCTACAAGGCACAATGCTGTCACACGGGACGTGTGACAGCACACTAATGTGTGTCGCAGGGTGTCCTCACCCTGCGACAAATAATTGTAAATTGTATCTTTGCCGCAGGGTGTCCTCACCCTGCGGCAAAGAATTAAGCTGTCAACCCCAGAGGGTTGACAGCTTACGTCTGAATTCTCGGACAGACTCCATCACGAGGATGGAAGTTGAGGCGCGGGGATCCGCTCCACCTTCATCCCCGGTTTGAGTGTTCCCCCACGAATAACCTTCGCAAAAACTCCCTCCTTTGGCATAACGCAATCCCCTACTGCAAAATAGATCGCACAACGGCTATGACATTCCTTACCAATTTGTGTTACCTCAAGCTCGGCGTCTCCGCAACAGAGCCGGTCACCGACGACGAAATGCGGTACGTCAAGCCCGGTTAGCGTCAAATTCTCTGCGAAATCCCCCGCTGATACGTCAACACCTAATTGGCGCATTTTTTCAATCGACTCCTCGGCCAAGAGGCTAACCTGTCTATGCCACTTGCCGGCGTGTGCGTCGCCCTCGATCCCCCACTCAGCTATAAGCTCGGCTTCCTCCACGTTGGTTTTGGCGACCCCCTTGCGTTTACTGACTGAAATTGCCGTGATAATACCGGATTCGTTATTCACTTAATGACTCCATTCAATCGGAATAATGTCAACGGCTGAGCCCAGTTCGAGCAGGTTCTTCTCAGACGGAAATATTATCAAGCAGTTCGCCGCAACCAATCCACTGACCATGTGCGACTCCTGCCCCCGCACTGGGATCACTTTTCGGACGCCAGAAGACTCATAGAAATGCCCACGCACAAATTCAAGCCGACCTTCTTTCTTCGTCAAGGCAACATCCATTCGTGCAGGCAGTATTGTCGGCGCTGGATTGCCGTCGCCCATCATCACGCGGATTGCTGGATCGACAAGCAAGATAAAGGTCACCAGAGCCGCAACTGGATTACCTGGCAAGCCGAACACGAGCGTGCGGTTGTGCGGCGACTCGGCAACTCCGAAGTAGATCGGTTTGCCCGGCTTCATCGCCACGCGCCAGAATAGTTCTCGCACACCCAGCTCCGTATTCACACTCCGTACAAAGTCATAATCTCCGACCGAAACTCCCCCGACGGTGATGATGAGATCGGAATCGGCCAGGGAAGTCCGGATTGTTTCTTGAAGTAGATCGCGCTGATCGGTAGCGTAACGGAGTCGGATAATTTCAATACCAGCGGCGTTCAGGGCAGAAGTAAGCGCGGGTCCATTCGAGTCGTAGATTTGCGCAGATGACAGATCTTCTCCGGGCGTCCTCAATTCATCGCCGGTGATAATCAGCGTCACTTGGGGCGTTCGATAGACCGTTGCTGAAGGAAGTCCCAACGTCGCCAGCATTCCGATCACAGGAGGAGTAACGCGTGTACCAGAGTTCAAGACAATAGCGCCTTCAGACGACTCTTCGCCTTTGTGGCGGATGTTCTCAGCCGGCCGCACAGGCCGACGGATAAAAAAACCCTCCACCGACTCGACATCTTCGCGCATAACAACTGCATCGGCTCCGGAAGGAATAGGCGCGCCGGTCATAATGCGAATGGCTTGATGATGTTGCATAGGTTCCAGAGCTGTATCTCCAGCTCGAATCGTCTGCCGTATCGTCAGCGGGAGAGGAGACTCGGCTGAGGCGGTAAGATATTCGGCCGAGTGCACCGCGTAGCCATCAACGGCAGTATTATCGAACCGGGGCAGAGGAAATGGCGTCGAAATCGCTTCGGCGAGGACTTTGCCCTTCAGTTTGCTTAATGGAAGCAATTCTGTCGGCAGACGTCTCGCAGTTTCCAGCACAATTTTGAGGGCTTCATCGAAGGGAATCATTTGGTTGATCCGGAGGGTGGTTTGTCCCAGCCGCTCTGTCCCCAGATCATAGGAAAAGCATGCAGTAATGCCGGGAAGAGTAAATCGAGTGATTCAGCAACTCCCTTACGTGAACCAGGAAGATTGACGATCAATGTTTGCCCTCGAAGACCAGCCTTGCCCCGCGAAAGCATTGAGTAGGGCGTACGCATTTGGCCGTAGGCACGAACAGCTTCGGGAATACCGGGGATCTCATGCTCAATGACGAGCGACATTGCTTCGGGGGTGATGTCGCGGGGGCTGAAACCCGTTCCTCCAGTGGTGACCACAAGCTCGAGCTTCAAGTCATCGGCGAAATGGCAAAGCCGTTCGACGATCTGTTCACGGTCATCGGGAATTATTTGGTACTCAAAAACATCCAATCCCTCTTTTTTCAGACGTTCGACGATTAATTGCCCTGAAGTGTCTGATTTTTTACCTGAGGCAATCGTATCTGACATCACGAGCACTGCGGCGCGCAATGATCGCTCGGGACTCTCGCAGAAGTCGCTTTTTCCGCCACGCTTGTTTACAAGCCTGACGCGCTGGATTTCCATAGTCAGATCGAGCATTTTCAACATATCATAGAGGGTCAAAGCGGCAACTGAAGCGGCAGTCATGGCTTCCATTTCGACGCCGGTGGAAGCGATGGCTTTGACGGTGGCGAGAAGCTTGATCGATGCATCACCGAGGTCGAACTCGACGCCAACGTATGTGATCTGGATCGGGTGGCAGTAAGGGATTATCGAGGGCGTCTGTTTGGCGGCCATGACCGCCGCGGCACGGGCGATTTCGAGTGGGTCGCCTTTCGGAACAGTGCGATTGCGGATGGTTTGGAGCGTGTCGTTGCTTAATGTCAGCGACGCTTCGGCAACGGCAGTGCGAAGGGTCGGGTATTTATGGGATATGTCGAGCATTGAATGTCCATCTATCTGCTTGCTGACTTGAGTTCACAATGGTTGGCAAGCATGGAAAATTGTTCAGGAGTGTTGAAACTTTGGATGCGCGAAAGATCTTTATCACCCAGTTTGATAATCTCGACGCCCGCGCTGGCAAGGAATGTCTGTACCGATCGAGTTCCGTTTGCCATTGCCAAAACGACTTGTGGTAGTATGTTGGCTGGGAAGAATCCGGGTAGCGGATGAGTCTGGTCATTCTCACAGAAGACACGGGGATGGTTGGTATTACCTTCGATCAGACGCAATAACAAATCGGTGGTCAGAAGCGGTTGGTCGCAACCGACGATGATGCAGTCGCTCCCTTCGCAATTGAAAAGAGCGGTTTCGACACCGGCGAGCGGACCTTCGCCCGGGTGAATATCGGAAAAAAATGTTACCGGTATCGAGATTTTGTCCAGCCACTCCTGATTGCCGCCGATCATTGCCAATCGGTTGCAAACCGGAAACAGAGCGTTGAATGCAGTCTCTAACATTGTCCTGTTATCCGGCAGTCGGAGAGATGCTTTTGGGACTCCCATACGGCGACTCATACCCCCGGCGAGGACAACTCCCAGCAATGATCTTCTCACGCGAGTTCTCTACTGATGGTGGTGCAGACTCTCCATAAGATAGGGATCTTTCTGCGGAATAATGCTTGCTTGACGCAACTCTCGCTCAATGGCAAGGGCTGTGGCGCCAATCAGCAACAGAATTGCCGCAACTTCCCATATTCCAAAGGTTGCATCCGGCAGTTGTAGTGACGGCCCCGTCATAAGGTATAGGTCGAGCCACCTTCCGGCAAGCACAGTGAGGGCAACTTTCATTAAAATTGCGGGATTGCGCTTGGTGTTGGCGGACATCAGAGCCAGAAAAGGGACGATCCAGTTTAGAAACAGGTTCAACAGCATTAGCGACCCCCAAGCCCCGGACATGCGGCAAGTGTAATAGACGGCTTCCTCAGGGATGTTTGCATACCAGATCAGCATATACTGCGAGAACCAAATGTACATCCAAAACGTGGAAAATGCAAAGAGTAGTTTGCCAAGATCATGAAGATGTTCCGTCGTGACCAGACCTTTGAGCGGGCCGCGCTCCATCAGGTGAATTGTCAGAATGCAGATCAGTGCGATACCACTCTCAAACGCTCCGGCGAAGTTATAAACTCCGAATATCGTGCTGAACCACTCAGGTTCGAGCGACATTATCCAGTCGAAGCTCGCCGCGCAGAAAGTCAGTGCAAAAAGGACGATGAAAATGGCCGAAAGTTTGATATTCTGCTTTGAGTGACAAATATCGCCGTCGATGTCCTGCCGTCGCGACCTGATTACTATCGCCCGACTGAAGATGAACCAAATTCCAACGTAGATCACTGCACGAAGGAGGAAGAAGGGGCGACTGAGCCAGAAACCTTTGAAGCCTTCGAGAGGATGTGCAGGATCTGTCCAGGCGTAGATCTCCGGGCGAACGAAGAGGACTATCAGAACCAATAAGCCACCCCACCATAGAGCGGCGCTTAGCGCCTCGGCAATCCGGCGGATGACAATGCTCCATCCCGCGCCGGTTACGTACTGGAGCGCCACAAAGAATATTCCTGCCAGTCCTACTCCTGTGAGCGCAAAACCTACCAGAAGCAAATTCAACCAGACCCGTTCCGGTGCAATGAAAAGTCCTGCAACAAGCAGAAGAGCTCCTGCGGCGGCAAGAGAACGGAAGAGCTTGGCATTGAACCTCATCTTGGGGAGCGAGAAGTAATCGATCGAGCTCACCGGCGGTGCAGAAGTGATTGTGTTAAGGTCACTCATCATTTGGCTCCAATCGTATTAAGACTGTCAGCAACCTTCATTGAAACTGCATCGGGTTGAGCGCCTGCCTTGCTCGCCTTATTTTGGAGACTGCGGATATGAAGGACAGCCTTCCAGCGGTCGTTAAGCGGAATTTGGGTTGCGTAGCCCGGCATGTTTCCCTGCCCGTAGGTGATTATGTGAACAAGTCTGCCATCGGGCAATCCTATCGAGTTGGGAGCAATCAGCGAAGGCGGTGGAGGAAAGCCTCTTAGCGCTACCGGACCGTCGCCTATACCAGTCGGCCCATGACAGGGCTGACAAAAGTCACGATAAACGTAGTCACCTTTCGACATGGCAATAGTGGAATCCATGGTATAAGGGTTGGATAACTCCTTGCCGGCAAGAAATGCGCCAGCTGAGTCTGCGGGATAGTCGATACGAGTTTCCCCCCGGCGCTGAGTGCCAAACGGTGGCGGCTGAAGAGTCATACCGTCGGCGAAGTAAGGATTTTCCGCAAAAGAGTTGAACGCGACCGACTCAACCATGTTAGGCATAAATTCCCGATTGGGGCGGCGGTGATCGACTCGAATCGCCCAATTGAGCGCTAATGCGAGTATCAGACCAGCCAATAACGCGAGATTAAGATTACGGCGCTTCACCAGCCTCCTCCTTCGGCAATTCGTTCCGTTACTTCAGTTGCCCCAAGACTTTGGAACAATGAGCGGACTTCATCGGCGTCGAAGGACGCGTCTCGCTCTTCCAGAAGAATGACGAATTTGTCGCTTGTGACCTCGGGATGGGGAATTTGGGCTCTCTTGCCCGGAAGAAGCCTCCGAACAATCAAAAACGTCACAACCGTCCCAACTCCAGCGAACAACACCATCACTTCGAAGGTCACTGGGACGAATGCGGGAAGTGAGTTGAACGGCTTGCCTCCGATATTAACCGGCCAATCAGAGGCAGTCGTCCAGAACTCGAACCAGACCTTGAGTGAAGCTCCCACGAGCCCCAGCGCCAACGCCGCCCAGGGTAGCCGGGAGGGTTTCAGTCCCATTGCCTTGTCGAGCCCATGAACGGCATAAGGTGTGTGAACATCGACGATGTGATAGCCTTTTTCACGGGAGATTCTGGTGGCTGACATGACGTCCGCTTCAGAATCGAATACGCCTACCATTTGACGACGAGTCATGAGTGCTCCTTCTGGCGACCTTGGCCTAAAACGCCCTTGATTTCGCTCATCGAGATCATTGGTAAAAGTCTGCAAAACAAGAGAAACAATGTGAAAAACAGCCCGAAACTACCAATCATTATGCCGAAATCGATCGGAGTCGGCGTAAATCCCGACCAGCTCGAAGGCAGGTAATCGCGATGAAGCGAGGTGACAATGATGACAAATCGCTCGAACCACATCCCTACATTTACCAGTAATGATAAAACAAAGACGGTGGCGATGCTCCGCCTCACTCGCTTGAACCATAAAATCTGTGGAACAAACAGATTACAGCTCACCATGATCCAATACGCCCAGGCGAAGGGACCCACGGCTCGATTCATGAAGGCATATTGCTCGTAGGGATTGTTGGAGTAAAGGGCAGTAAAGAATTCAGTGATATAGGCAAGTCCTACCAGACTGCCGGTGGTCAACAACAGTTTGCACATAACATCTACATGCCGGACGGTGATGTAATTTTCGAGATGCATCGTGGCACGGGCAACCAGCATCAAGGTCAACACCATTCCCAATCCACTGAAGATGGCTCCAGCCACAAAGTAGGGTGGGAAAATCGTGGTGTGCCAGCCGGGGATTACTGAAGTTGCAAAGTCCCAACTGACAATTGTATGAACAGAAATTACCAGCGGCGTTGCCAGTCCGGCCAGTAACAGATAGACGGTCTCATAGCGTTGCCAAGTGCGTGTTGAGCCATTCCAGCCAAGACTCATCACACCGGTGATCCAGCGGCGGATTTTGCTTTTGGTTCGGTCTCGAATGGTAGCCAGGTCAGGAACCATGCCGATATACCAGAATATCAGTGATATCAAGAAATAGGTCGAGATGGCGAAAAAGTCCCAAATCAAGGGAGAACGAAAATTTACCCATAGCGAGCCGCGAAAATTGGGATACGGCGCCGACCAGAAAAAGAGCCAGGGTCGGCCCATGTGCATCAACGGGTAGAGCGCCGCGCAGATCACTGCGAAGATCGTCATTGCTTCTGCCGCTCGATTGACGGAAGTCCGCCAGCGCTGACGGAGCAGGAACAGGACAGCCGAAATCAACGTCCCCGCATGCCCGATACCGATCCAGAAGACGAAGTTGGTGATGTCGAACGCCCAGCCAACTGTGTTGTTAAGCCCCCAGACTCCAATCCCGGTCATAAGCAGATAGACCAGCGAGACAGCCCCAACACAAAGCGCAATCAGCGAAACGATGAAGCCCGACCACCACAATCTTCCGGGCGAGCTCTCGAGGACATCTGCCACCTCGCTCGTAACATCACGCAAGCTCTTATTACCCTCGACCAAAGGCGGTCTGAGCATCGCGAAAGCCTCAAGCTCCATGATGATCCCTTGTTGTTGGTGATTTAACTTTGGAATCCGATTCGAATTGCGAAGGTTCTCCGTTCCGAATTCCGGCAAGATAACCTACTGCAGGTCTGACGTTCAATTCTTCTAAAACCTTGTACCTTCGTGGATTGTCCATCATTTTCGACACAGTACTTTGTGGGTCAGTCAAATCTCCAAAGGTGATCGCTCCCGCAGGACAAGACTGTTGGCAGGCAAGCTTGACGTCGCCATCGGCCAGTTGGCGGCCTTGTGCTTTGGCAGTGGCTTTTGCTTCCTGAATACGCTGAACGCAGAAGCTACATTTTTCCATAACACCGCGAGAGCGAACTGTCACATCGGGATTCAGGATCATTCGCTCACGACCTTCATGGGCGAAGGGATAGTTGAACCAATTGAAACGGCGCACCTTATACGGACAGTTGTTTGCACAGTAACGGGTTCCGACACAGCGGTTGTAGGCCTGTTGGTTTAGACCCTCCTCGCTGTGAGCCGTAGCTATCACCGGGCAGACGGTTTCGCAAGGAGCGTGACCGCACTGCTGGCACATGATCGGCATGAAAGAGATGTTCAGCCGCCCTTCTTCCTCAGAATAGTAGCGGTCGATACGTAGCCAGTGTAACTCGCGATTGCGGCGGACTTCGTCACGACCGACGATTGGGATGTTGTTTTCGATGTTGCACGAGACGATGCAGGCACTACAGCCAGTACATTTATTAAGGTCGATGGCCATTGCCCATTGATGAATCGCATTCGGGTGATCTTCCGACCAGAGATTATCGCCTTCGTGGGAATGGTGAACAACGACCGAATGACGATCCTGCTTATATGTTGAAAGACATGCTTCATTGACAATAACCGGAGGGTGAGTTCCCTCGAAAAGCAGACTGTTGCGCTCGTTCAGGTCACCATGCTCTTGAGTGCAAGCCAAAGCCCGGTTCGCCCCGGTCACTGTGAGTTTGACCCCAGCAAGCTCGAATTGCCGCTGTCCATCCCTCCACCGGATCATCGGCGCGACATTTTTTCCAACCAACCCGTCAACTCCCGTCGTACCTTTACCAAATAACCATTGAGGACCAATCTTATCGAAACGCGAGGATTCCTTACGACCATAGCCGAGACCTGCCCCAACAACTCCGTCAGCCTGCCCTGGGAACACATATACAGGAAGTTCAACGGAGTTGCCGTCCTGCTCAATACGCAGAATATCCCCTTGCACCACGCCGAGCCGCATTGCCAATTCGGGTGATACAGTCGCTACATTATCCCAAGTCGTTTTGGTGATCGGATCAGGCAGTTCGTACAGGTAGGGATTGTAAGCGTGGTGGCCATCCTGCATGGCAACTGTCGGGTGGAGCGCGAGAACAAAATCTGCCGAGCCAGACTGTTCGATAGGCGGAAATTTCACTGCCGAGAACTCAAACTCTTTCCGTTCAGTGACTTCTGAAGTGACATGTAAAAATCCATTCTCCAACGCCTTAACCCATAGAGCAGAAAATGGCGTCCCAGCTTGGCTCCTCGAATGGACTTCATGCTCCCAGTAGGAATGGATCAGGTCATAATCAGAAGCGGGAGATCCAAGCCACGCGGATAACATTTCAGCAAATGTTCTGGTCTTGCCGAACGGACTTAGGGCGGGTTGGGAGACAGAAACAATTCCGGTAGCCGGCTCGGCGTCCCACCACGATTCGAGCTTGTGGCTCTCCGCGCAGACATATTTGGCACAGAGTGTCGTCTCGTCTGACCGTTCGGAAATTGCGACGACCAGCGGGATACCTTTAAGTTTTTCAGCCAGATTTTCCCCGCCGGGAAGGTCATAGACCGGGTTGACGCCGTAGTTGATCAGCGCGGCAACCTGACCGGCTTCGATCTCATCAAGAAGTTGACGCAACTCTGGGTCATTGCCTTGTTGTTGGAGTGAGGGCTCGGTTAGATCAAGTGTCGAACCGTAATTATGCAACAGATGATTGATGTAATTGCAAAGGTTTTGTGCGGTAACGTTTTGAAGCCCACAGACGACGAGACTTCTCCCTTGTTGCTGCCATAGACGTTCGGCGAGACCAGAGATAATTGGTGGTTCGACCGGACACGGCGAGTTAAGGCTAAGGTTGAGGTTGAGGTTAAGGTTAAGGTTAAGGGCTGGATCAGCCTTTCGTGTGAGAGCATCAGCCAAATAGCCAAGCGCCAGGATTACTTCCGATGGTTTCAAAGCATAACGATTGTCTGCCTTAGCTCCGGTAATGGTAAGACGCGACTCAAACTGCACATGATAAGACATCGATGGAGGATCTGAACGGTCAGGATTGCGAGCTGTGGCGTACGCGGCGGTGAATTCGACTGGGGAGATCCATGTTCCAAGGAAGTCGGCTTCGAAGCCGACAATCACTTCGGCGTTATCAAACCGATAATGAGGCAGGGCGCGTATCCCATGGGTTATTGCGTGAGCGTCCAGTATTGCCGAATTCGAGATTGGGTCATAAGCGACATGCTTCGCGCCGGAGTAAGTCGAAACAAATCGGTCGATCAGATTGTTGGTGGTGGGACTAATGATGGTTCCGGTCAAGATTCGGATCGCGCCACCACCTTTTGCCACCGTGTCCAAACCTTGAATGATTGCTTGGTCAATACCCGACCAGTCAGCCGGAATTCCATTGTTCAACGGCGCGTTAAGGCGATGTCCGTCGTAGAGTCCCAGCAACGAGGCTTGCCCGACCGAACAAAGGCCTCCTCGCGAGAGCGGATGGTCGGGATTGCCTTCGACCTTGATGGGTCGGCCATCCCTTATTTTTACCAGCATACCGCAACCGGCGGGACAAGCGCCACAGACAGCCGTCTGCCACACCGATTCCCCTGGGATGATATTTTCTGTTGGAATCAGGTAAGGGATGGCCTTGTGTACCGGCGCTCGCGCGCAACCGTTCCATAGCAATCCGGCGGCGAGCGAGAATCCGGCAAGCCGTAGAAAATCGCGACGGTCAATGGGCTGACCGTTCGTTTCCAGAGGAACCTGATCAGTCAGGACGGGATTTTGAAATCCGTCGGGGGAAGTTTTATACTTACGAGGCAAGGTCATTTTCCAGATTTTCCCTCTCGAAATTGATGAATAAGAGGGTTAATAATGACAAATTGCACAGTCGGTCGGAGCATGAACTGCCCGACCGACGATGCCATCGATATTGGATTGACGGTGGCAGGCAATGCACCATCCCATATTCAGGTCTGAAATCTGCCGGACGCGCTCCATTGTTTCAACCGGGCCATGGCAACGCTGGCAGGTGACTCCTGCCGCCACATGGGGGCGGTGGTCGAAGGTTGCAAAGTCAGGCAAGTTGTGGACCTTCGTCCATCGCAACGGCAATGATGACCGGCTACTATCACGTTGCATCTTGTCGTTCAGGGCAAGCGCATCATAGATTTTCTTTAATTCCCCTGAAATCAGCTTCAGCGCAGGACGGCCTTCTTTGTCGGCTAATTTGTTTTCAGCAAATACCGCTCCCCATGGAGCCGTGACAAATTTGTGACAATTCATGCAGATCGAGGCGGAAGGAATCCCAGCCAAACGACTTTGCCAGGCTCCATAGTGACAATATTGACACGAGATACCAAGCTCTCCGGCGTGAAGACGGTGCGAGTATTTGATTGGCTGATCGGGCTCGTATCCGGTCTGAATGCCCGGCAGGTGGAAGATGCTTGCCCGAGAAAAGAGCAGAACCAGCGCCAATCCGAGTCCAACCGATAAGAAGATTGTTGTGATTTTGTTATTCATAACACTCGCCAAGGAGATACCTTATAAAAAGCACATTGAGGGCGGGTTGAGTATCCGCCCTACAAGGTAGGGAAGCTTTAATTGCCCCCGTTTAATACACAATGATTGGTCGCAGGGTGGAGACGCCCTGCGGCAACATATAGAACGGGTGCGGAGTCCCGTCCTACGAGTTCTTCAACAAGGCGTCGCCGCATTGCTCCTTGAGTAGAACCACCAATTGACGACGAGACAGGTGACGTAGTAAGCCGCGAAGCCATAAAGGGCAAGTTCGGGGGTGTGCGCCTCGATCTGCGCTCCGAAGATTTTGGGAATGAGGAACGACCCATAAGCGCCGATTGCCGATGTCCAGCCGAGCACAGGGCCAGCCTGCTCAGGCTTGAAGATCACTGGAATCATCCGAAAAGTCGAACCATTGCCTATCCCTGTAGTGATGAACAACACCAGAAACAGCATCAGGAAGGGCAGAAAAACTGTTTCCGGGCTGGCCGCCGCTCGAGCCGACTTCACGAGTATTCCGACACCAATGGTTGCCGCGATCATCAATACTGTACTCCAGTGTGTGACCCTTGCTCCTCCGAATTTGTCGGAAATCCAGCCGCCAAAAGGCCGGGCGAGCGACCCAACTAAAGGACCTAACCAGGCATAAGTAAATGGATTGGGAGCATTGGGGTTAACTCCGCCGCCGGGGAGTGATCCGAAGACGTCTTGGGTAAGCTTTGGAAATGCCGCTGAGTAGCCGATAAAACTGCCGAAAGTCATTACATAGAGCCAGGTCATCGTCCAGGTGTGCTTGTTTGGAAAAATCAGGAACTGGCGCTTGATGCCGTCGCGGACCAGCTTCGGCGAGAGGTAGCGAATTAGCCCAAGCGCCAGAAGAATGACTATCGGAAGCACTCCCCACATCGACCACTTGAGTTTCAATAGCAGGTACAGCCCACCCATAGCGGCGACAAGACCGAGGAAATTCAACCAGATGATTTTTCCAACGGCTGAGACTACGTTTCCGAACGGATGCTGTGGAAGATTGTTCATCCAAATCATCCCGAGCACGACTAATAAGGCTAAGGCAGGAAACCAAACCAGACCACTGTTCTGAATCCAGATCAGCGTCCCGACGGGGTGACCGCCTACAGCGGCAGGAAGAGGCTGTGACGTGCCTCCCATCGCACCAAATAAGGCAAAGGTCATCACGAAAGGGATCAGAATTTGGGTAACGCTGACGCCAAGATTTCCAATCCCGGCGTTCAGTCCAAGCGCGGTGCCTTGAAGGCGTTTGGGGAAGAAGAAGCTGATGTTGGACATGGACGAGGCAAAATTGCCACCGCCAAACCCAGAGAGCGCCGCCAGCAGGGCCAGTACCGAATACGGGACGTTCGGATCGCGAAGCGCCATGCCAATACCTAGCGTCGGTATCAAGAGGAGGGCTGTCCCCATCACAACAGCGTTTTTGCCGCCGCAAAGCGCCACCATGAATGAGTTTGGTATTCGCAAGGTGGCTCCAGCCATACCGGCAATGGCGGGTAGTGCGTATAGTTCGGCTTTGGTAAAAGGAAAGCCGAGATTCTGCATTTGGACGATAATCACCGACCAAGCCATCCACACCGCAAACGAACTAAGGAGACTCGGTATCGAAAGCGCGAGATTCCGCCACGCGACGCCTTTTCCCTGGCTATCCCAGAAGGTTGGATCGTCTGGATTCCAGCCGTTCAGCGATTTCATCGGCTTTCCTTCCCCATTTTGATCGTCAGAGTGTCAGAAGGTGGCGGGAGGTGGCTCTCTCCCGCGCCGTTTATCTGACTATTCTCCATCGGGCGCATCAGGGATGGAGCATCGCGATGCATCATTTTTTGAATGACTATATGCATCCACCAGAGGCATACTGCCGCAAGCAGGGTGAAAAACATCCAGGATGTCGTCCAGATACCGGTCGCATCCAACATATAGCCGAAGATAATCGGGCCGACAAAACCGCCCAACCCTCCAATCACGCCGACAATTCCCCCGACGACTCCGACATCCTTTGGAAAGTAGTGGGGGATGTGTTTATACACCGCCGCTTTTCCTATCCCCATCATAAATCCTACAATGAATACCAGCGCAGTGAATATCCAGACGTTGGCTTGGAAATAAACATGAGTTATTCCTCGTGCCAGCAACTGTTTTCGCTTAACCTGATCGCCTTCTTTCACGACCGCCTCCTGCCAGTATTCAAAAGTTGGCAGAACTAACAATCCAGCGCGATCGAGGCCATGCTGGTCTTTATTTATATTTGCCATTACAGGATAGGTTCGGTCATCGACTTGAATGCTAACTTCGGATACAGAAGTTACCTTGCCACCCCGACGCGCGTTCACGCCGCGTCCCGGCGATTCGATATCCATTCTCGGCACGACCAACATGGCACAGCAAATCAGGCAACTTGTCAGCACCCAATACATCGCCTTGCGCGCTCCCCACTTGTCAGAAAGGTAACCGCCGAAGGCTCGTATTAAGCCGGATGGAAGGCTGAAGATCGCGGCCATAAATCCCGCGGTAGCGACGGTCATTGCGTAAACGTTTACGTAATAAGGGATCAACCATTGCGCTAAAGCGACAAACCCACCGAAGACAAAAAAGTAGTAAAGCCCAAACCGCCATACGCGAACGTCCTTCAAAGGCTCAAGACGTTGACTGAGTTTCTTAACAGCAGTGTCATCGACCCTTTTGTAGTAGGTAAACAGAAAGAAGAGGATGGTCATTACTACTAGTCCGGCGGCATAGAGCTTAGGAAGAGTCCGCCAGGCTTCGATGTTTTCACCTTTATTGGTCAGCATCGCCAATACTTGCGGGGCTCCCATACTGGTCAGCGCGGCGCCGGCGTTGCCTGCGCCAAAGATTCCGAGTGCAAACCCTTGTTTTTCAGGCGGAAACCAAACCGACGTATAGGCAATTCCCACCGCGAACGAAGCGCCAACGATACCAAATCCAAGACTTGCGGCCAGAAACCCTGCATAGCTGTCGGCGGCGCTGAGCAGGTACATCGGAACTGCCGAAAACAGCATGAGAATCCCAAAAACGATTCGCCCACCGTAACGGTCAGTCAGAATCCCAATGGGAAGCCTTAACAGAGACCCAGTCAATACCGGAATTCCGATCAGCCAGCCGATCTGGGAGTCAGTCCAACGATAGACCTGATGTTCCGAAAGAAAAGTGATTAGTACGCCGTTGATCATCCAACAGGCGAAGCAGACGGTGAACGCGAGGGTGTTCATCGTCAGGACTGATATTGCTTTTTGGCGTTGGGTCATTGGATTAAAGGGTTAATTAGGATCTTCTGAAAAGTCTTGCAGAGTCCAGGCTGACGCCCTCGTCCGCCTGGATATTTTCGCCTATTATTCGATTTATTCAGCAGTCCCTATTTGGTTTGTCGATTACGACCGACTCGCGGCAGGTCTTCGATACCATCTGACTACCTGCGGTTTCCTCCAGAGATAGGGATTAGGCACAACAAGGACGTGGACAAGTCTTGTGAACGGGAAGAAGGCAATCAGAAGAAAAGCGTTAATCACATGAAGTTGTACCAGCCAAGGGAGCGCCGTCAAATAGCCAATTTGCGGATTCAGTTTTACCAGCGACCATAGGTAGGGAGTCATGGCGGCGGCAAACCAGGACGCTCCCCAGCCATTGACCACTGCTACAAGAACGCCTGAAACAACCTGCACAAACAGCAGGAAATAGACCACCCAATCCGCCCACGAAGTCACGATACGGACTTTCGAATTACTCTGCCGTCTGATGATGATTGCCACCATTCCCACGAGGGTCAGCAGTCCGAAAATCAGACCGGTTACCTCAAGTATATAAAGCCTAGCCGGGCGGCTGTTGAACCAAAGCAACTGTTGCGGCATCAAAAAGGCGGCGATGTGTCCTGCCAGCACGACCAAAATTCCATAGTGAAACGGAACCAGCGCCCAGAAATGCTGTTGATTCTCAAGAAGCTGAGACGAGAGACTTGAGTACGTAAATGTCTGGGCCCGGTAACGTTGAATTGTCACCAGAAAGAATAAGATCAGTGCGACGTAAGGCAGGACTGCGAACAGCACACTGCTTAAATAGGTTGATATTACGGTCATGTTTAAACCTTGATTATTTCTGATTCCAGGCGGAGTGTCGGGCTCGGCGGCCCGACCTACGAGTCTGTCCGAAAATGCTAAAATCTGTGTCGCAGGGTGTCCCCACCCTGCGAACGATCATTGATTATTAGTAACTTAGCAGTAGGGTGAGGACACCCTACGGCAGTGATTCGGTATTCTCGGAAAGTCTCCTACGCGGAGATGGCAAATTCACCGACACAGACATCCTCAATTGCTTCGAAAAGATGCAGATAGGGTGTTTCCGTAGCGGAAACAGCCTTCTTCATTTTTTCCAGAGCAGGCCCGAGGAACATCGTGACAAATTCTCCCGCATCTTCTTGATTCCACCGCCCAAGAAGCTTTAGAACATTGCCAAGATAATCTGGAAGTTCAGTTCCTTCCTCTATTCCGACGGAACGCATCTCCCGGCGCAAATAAGCAAGCATTTCGCCGCGTTTGTAGTCTTCACCAAAAAGATGCCAGCCAATTTCGAGGGCGCAGTCCGGGTTCATATCGAAGGTCCGGACAAACATTTCTTGGCGCACATCGAGAGACTGCCCAGATAGACCGGCGATATAAGAATCTATGTGTGTCGCCGCTTCATCTGAGATCACATCCACAAAGGACCGCATCCTCCCCGACTCGAAATCCAGCTCACGGGCAGGGTACTCAAGAAGAAAGGCAAGGTTGTCGAATTTGATCTGCCGTTCCATCAGTTCCCCCTCCGTGGTCCGGTCATAAATCCGAAACCAGTTTCAGTGCGACGTTCATGGGGATCCTGCATCGCCTCAATCGCCTCCTCGCGGTGTTCAGGGGGAATGACGAAACGCTCCTCGAAGGTGCAGAGAGACGTCAATTTGTATATCTCCTCGGCTTCCTCCGGGGTACAGTCAGCCTCATTTAACATTCGGACTGCCGTTTCCCTGCTTACGTCGCCAACGGTTAGCGCACGCCTCCACCAGCGAACCGCTTTTTGTTTGCGCAAAGCGTAAAGTACCTTGCCTTCATGTCCGCCCGCCATCAGGTTGGCGAGGAACTGAACTGGCACGCGGGATTGATGGATGTCGTGGAAAAGGTCGTTGGAAACCATTTCGACGCCGTTGCCTTCCTGCGACGCCATCACTGGAGACATCGGAGGTACATAGAATAGCATCGGCATCGTTCGGAATTCGATATGGGGCGGCAAAGCCATTTTCCAGATCTTAACGAACTTATAGACCGGTGACTTTTGAGCTGATTCGATCATTGCTTCGCTGAGACCGTTCTTGCGCGCTCCGGCAAGAACCTCCGGGTCAAAAGGATCGAGCACCAATGAGCGGTGGCCATCGACCAGCTCGGCGTCAGGAAGCTTGGCGACCTCTTCGATGCGCGAAGCGTCGTAAAGTAACACACCGAGGTAGCGGATGCGTCCGACACAAGAGTGGAAACAAGCTGGAGCCTGCCCGGTTTCAATGCGTGGGAAACAAAGGATACACTTTTCTGACTTACCAGACTGCCAGTTGTAAAAGGTCTTCTTATAGGGGCAGGCGGCCACACAGGCGCGCCAGGCACGGCAACGCTTCTGGTCGATCAGCACAATCCCGTCTTCGCCGCGCTTGTAGAGCGCTCCGGATGGACAAGCCGCAACGCAAGCCGGGTTCAGGCAGTGGTTGCAGATACGGGGAAAGTAAAAAAAGACCAGCCGCTCGATGGCGAAGAGTTGCTGTTGGATTTCCGGACTGATGTTGTGGAAGTTGGGATCATTACGAGCATAAATCGGCGAGCCTCCGAGGTCGTCGTCCCAGTTGGGACCGGACTCGACGTCGATGTATTCGCCAGTTACCATCGAAATCGGCCTGGCTGTCGGCTGGTCGGAACCTTCCGGGGCGTTAAACAACTCTTTATAGTCGTAAGTCCAAGGCTCATAGTAGTCGTCCATCGACGGCATGTGCGGGTTGTGGAAGATATTGGTGACCGCTCGGCTTTTGTCCGTGGATCTCAGCCGGATGGTTCCGTTATGTTGCTCCCAGCCGCCGCGATACTTCTCCTGATCTTCCCAGCGCGACGGGTAGCCAGTACCGGGCTTGGTCTCGACGTTGTTCCACCACATGTACTCAGCGCCTTTGCGGTCTGTCCAGATATTTTTACAGGCGATGGAACAGGTATGACAACCGATGCACTTGTCGAGATGGAAGACCATTGATATTTGGGATCGTACGTCCATGATAAATTTCGGAGTTTAGATTTTGGAGTTTGGAATTGACTTTTACGCTAAGACTACCACTTCAACTCAGGCAGTTTCCGCACCATGACGTGCGTATCGCGGTTGCTTCCGACCGGACCCCAATAATTGAAGTGATAGGTGAATTGGCCATAGCCACCCACCATCAGATTCGGTTTCAGCCTTACTCGCGTCAGGCTGTTGTGTCCTCCGGCTCGCTTCCAGTTGCGAAGAGGCGATTTGGGTACGGAATAGGTCCGCTCTGGCGAATGGTACTGGATGCAAATTCCCGGTGGAATCCGCGCCGAAACTGCCGCTCTGGTCACCACGACGCCGTGGTCGTTATGCACTTCAACCCAGTCGTTGTCGTTGATGCCGATCGAGGCCGCGTCCTTTTCGCTGATCCAAAAAGGTTCGACGCCTCGTGACAGTGTCGTCATCCGCTGATTATCGCCATAGGTTGAGTGGATGTGCCATTTGCCATGAGGGGTCAAGTAATTGAGTGTGATGGTCTTCCCCTCACCCGTGCTGAAGAGAAGATCGGCGTACTGCGTCGGCAGAGGTTTCGGTTTGTAGGTCGGAAGATGTTCCCCAAATTGGAGATAGCCAGGATGGTCGAGGTAGAAATGCTGCCGACCGGTCAGCGTCCGCCAAGGAACTAACGCCTCGACATTGTAAGTGAAAGGTGAATAGGCACGACCATTTTCGATCAGTCCCGACCACATCGGGCTGTTGACGAAGCGGAAGGGTCTTGCCTGCAGGCCTTTGTAGTCGGTTCGAACGCCTCGATTTCTTTCTGCCAGATGAATCAAAGGAAGCCCGACTTTCTCTTCCATATTTTTGTAGGAGCGATAAGCCAGTTCACCATTGGTAACGGTGGCAAAGTTCAGTATGATGTTGCAAGCCTCTTCATCCTGAGCGATTGAAAGAAATTTTTCACCATCAATTTCGGTAGTAGGAAGCGACTTAAGTTCTTGCTCGTAAATATCCTTGATGGCGTATTGAGTTCCGTGAGCGCCGATGCCATTGTCACGGGCAAGGGGACCGAATGCTCCATACTGCTGATAGATTTTGGAATAATGACGGGTGACAACTTTCATGCCGGGCATCGTTTTACCGGGAATTGCTTCGACTTCGCCAGTGATCCATTCCTTCATCTCAGGCTGGGCAATCTCCGCGGCGGTGTCATGCATAAGAGGCGTGGCGATAAGGTCCCGCACCGGATCAGGCAAGTGCTTGGCGGATAGTTCGGCGACCTTCTTGGCTATAGCGCGGAAAGTCTGCCAGTCGCTCTTCGACTCCCAGCAGGGAGGAACTGCCGCTGAAAGCGGATGTATGAAACTGTGCATGTCAGTCGAATTGAGATCAGCTTTCTCATACCATGTTGCGGCAGGTAGAATTATATCGGAATAAAGCGCTGAGGTGTCCATCCTGAAGTTGACGTCCACCACCAGATCCATCTTGCCGGTCGGAGCCTTGTCGTGCCAGACGACTTCATTGGTCGAACCTTCAGCGATTTCCTCGGCGATTGCGTTAGTGTGAGTCCCCAGATAGTGCTTCAGGAAATACTCATGCCCCTTGGCGCTGGACATCAGAGCATTGCCTCGCCAGATGAACCAAAGTCGCGGCCAATTCTCAGGGGCGTCGGGGTCTTCGACTGAGAAGCGCAACTTTCGCTCTTTTAGTTGTGCTACTACATAATCGACGATCTCTTGCTCAGATTTGGCTCCAGCCGCTTCGGCCTCTTTCACAAGAGCGAGAGTATTTTTGTTAAATTGCGGGTAGAATGGTAGCCATCCATTGCGGACGGCGCGAATCTGGGCGTCGATCGTATGCCCTTTGGCAAGTGACCCTTCCGGCTGATTTGGCGGCACGGTATGATAATCGGTAAAGTTCTTCTCGTACCGCCATTGGTCGGTGTTGACGTAGTGCCAGCTTGGCGCGTTCTGCAGACGTGCGGCAGGGAACCAGTCACGAGCAAAGGCTATGGCGCTCCAAGGCTCTCCCGGAGCAAGTTTCTCTTGTCCGACATAGTGAGCCAGACCGCCACCGTTGACGCCGACGCAACCGCAGAGCATCAGGGCGTTGATACCGGCGCGATACATCAGGTTGCCATGATACCAGTGATTGATACCGGCTCCGATGATGATGGTACACTTCCCTTTGGTAAACTCGGCGGTCGTTCCCCACTCACGAGCGAAACGGATGAGCGTATCGCGGCCAATACCAGTATAACGCTCTGACCATGCTGGAGTGTATGGCGCGTCTTCATCATTGTAATCTAAGGGGTAACCGGATTCGATGCCTCGGCCGACTCCGTACTGTCCCATCAGCAGGTCATAGACTGTAGCGACCAGAACTGACTTTCCGTCAGCGGTTTGAAGGCATTTGACCGGAACGCCGCGCAGTAGCGTTTGTCCCGCGCCAAAATCATCGAATTTGACTTGTACAACCTGGTCATGTCCTTCGAGGAACGTCAGGGCAGGATCGATATCGGAACCATCGACGCCGTCCTTCAGAAGAAGATTCCATTTCCCTTTTTCAGCTCCCCACCGAAAGCCGCTTGAACCCATCGGCATTTTAGGTGAGTCTGAAGCAGAATCCCACATCAGGAATTTCCAATCGGGATTCTCAATAGTAGAATACTTTGCCAGCCTCCCGGATCTAAGGAGCTGTCCGGGCTTGAAGGAATCACCATCCGGCTCAATCTCGATCAGATAGGGACAATCGGTATATTTTTTGGTATAATCGATAAAATAGGGGGTTTTCTTCTGATGATGGAATTCGGTCAGCAAGACGTGATTGACCGCCATCCACCAAGCGCCGTCTTGTCCGGCGTTGATTCCGATCCACTCGTCGGCGTATTTGGAGACTTGGGCAAAGTCGGGGGTAAAAACCCACATCTTGGAGCCGTTATGGCGTGCTTCAGCGGCAAAGTGACAATCCGGAGTACGGGTCATGTTGAGGTTGGAGCCCATCACAGCCAACATTTTGGCATTAAACCAATCGGCGGATTCGTTGACGTCGGTCTGTTCACCCCAAGTCTCGGGCGATGCCGGCGGCAAATCACAATACCAGTCGTAAAAGGAGAGGCAGGTTCCGCCGAGGAGTTGCATAAGCCGCGCGCCTCCGCCGTAACTGATCATCGACATTGCAGGGATTGGTGAGAATCCAGCAATACGGTCGGGGCCATGAGTTTTGATCGTATGTACTGCCGAAGCGGCGATGATTTCCAGCACTGTATCCCAATCGGCGCGACGGAATCCCCCTTTGCCACGAGCGCGTTGCCAACGTTGGCGCTTGACCGGGTCATTGACTAATTTTGCCCATGCTTCGACTGGATCGTAAATTTCGGCACGCACTTCTTTCCAAAGGTCCAACAGCGCCCCTCTCAGATAGGGGTATTTAACCCGCAGAGGACTGTAAAGATACCATGAAAATGAGATCCCGCGCTGACATCCGCGCGGCTCGTATGGAGGCAAGCCCGGTTCAAGCAAAGGGTAATCAAGCGCCTGCATCTCCCAGGTGACAATGCCTTCTTTGACATGGATATTCCACGAGCAACTTCCGGTACAATTGACGCCATGGGTACTGCGCACGACTTTATCATGTTGCCAGCGATTACGGTAGAACTCCTCCCAGCTACGGAGGGCTGGGTTTGCCTCATCCTTGATCCAAGGAAGACCTTCAGTGAGTTTCATGTTTTGTCCTGTTTGAGCTGGGGCTACTGTTGCTTTGAGTGGGTTTAGGAACTTTTGGGTAACGACCGTCAGGGGTGAGGGCGCTTGCTTCAACCTGAGGACGACGAACGGCACGGAACCGTCCCTTCCATGCGGCTTCGAAAAGTGCAAGGGCAATCATCGTACCGACAAGCCCCATCAGAAAAAAATTCAGAGCGGCAGGGGAGGTATCCTGCCCGCCTCCTCGAGCAACGTCCTCCAGAAAAGCGGTAAGGGCGAGGATCTCTCCCTGGGTGAAGGGTTTGTCTGCAAAGAGAGGTTGCATTGTGGCGGTAGCGGGAGCATTTAGCCACGAAGCCAATGCTTTACGACCCTGAAGACGTTCATAGACAAGTGTCAGGTCTGGGCCAAGCCTTCCGCCCGATAGGCCACCCACTCCGTTCACGGTGTGACAGGAAATGCAGGCCGCTCCTCCACCAGAGAGGCGAACTTTGCCGAGGAAGAGACTTAACCCTTCTGAAACCTGAACAGGAGTGAAGGGTTCGTCCCCGATGGTCAATCCGACAAACTGGGATGGTTCAAGCTTCGATTCAGCTTCGATTAAATCGAGGATGGCTTGCACCATTTCTGGCTTCAGCGTCGGGATAGAGGGCATAATGACGTCGCGAGCCTCTTGTTTAATCTTAACAGCATAAGGGTCACCACTATCGATTATCCCCTTCGGGTTGAGAATGAAACGCGACAACCACCCGCGATCCTGACGCAGTGTGACGTTCTTCAAGTCTGGTCCGGTAAGTCTGCCTCCCCCGATTGTATGACAGCTTGTGCAGTTCTGCCGGAAGAAAGTTGCGGCGTCCTGAGCAGGTATCGTAGTGGTTAATCCCAGAAGAAAAAGGATTGAGACAAGAAATTTCATAGGAATTCAGGCCTCCGAAATTGGCAGTTTGGTCTGTGGACTTTGCTCGTTGGAAACGATCAAGGCGATGGTAGTGTTGGTTAAAAAGGCGAGATAGGCTTCCCGGACTGTTTTCCATCCGGGATGCACGGAACATGGGTGATCATCTGAGCATAGGCTGGAATGTTGCATGAGGCAGTTTGGGACTGCCGATTCACCTTCGAACAACAGGGCAATATCCATCAAGGTTATCTCTGATGCCGACTTATGAAGCCGGTAACCACCGTGGGGGCCGCGAGTCGCTTCGACTATGCCGGATTTATTAAGTGCGAGGAGTATTTTCGCGAGATAGTTGGCAGGAATCTGAGCAGTTAGAGACAAATCGCGTCCAAGAGTCGCCTCCCCAAGCTCTGAACGGGCGAGGTGGCATAGCGCACGAATGGCGTACTCAGAGGTGGTTGAAAGCATTTAAGAAACTCTTTCAATAATTGTTGACTTCTTGATGAACAAGTTATAAATTGAAAAAGCGGTTGTCAATAGTTTGAGAAAATATTTGTAAATTATTTTTTACAACCCATAGATTTTGACGCCGCTGACCCTATTTTAATCAAAACAAATCTCCGACCCGGGACGCCTAAAGTTCACCAAGGCATCGTCGGGCGATGGGCGATAGCGCTAATGATCGCCCCAAGGGTTGGCTTGGAAACGAGCCCGCCTCCCCTATTGGAAAGGAGAATCATGTCGTATCATCTGCCACTACCGCGTAGGATAAGCGTCTCGCTTGTCACCCCGCCCCCGTCAACCGGGACGGTTAACCTACGCGATATTATGTCAACCGGGACGGTTAACCTACGCGACACCATGCCGCGCACTCTACGCCTCTCGGTTACGGAGCGGTGCAACTTTCGTTGCCGTTACTGCGCTCCGCCCGACGGCTTCCCAAAAACCCCTTATCATTGCCTTCCGTCTCTTGACCAATTGGCGGATGCCGCCGAATGGCTAAGCGCCAAATGGAATGTCAGACGCATCAGAGTAACAGGTGGCGAACCGCTGGTCAGGCCCGGTCTGATCGGAATTATTGAGAGACTTGCTAACATCCAAGGAATTTCAGAAGTTTCCCTCACAACCAACGGGTCATCGCTCAAGAAACTTGCCAAGCCCTTAAAGCAGGCGGGTTTGAAGCGAGTCAACGTCTCTCTTGACACGATGAATTCTGACCGTTTTCTTGAGTTGTGTAGGGGAAATCTATCTGAGACTTTGGAAGGAATCGAAGCGGCAGTCGAGGCAGATCTGCAACCGGTGAAGCTGAACGCGGTTCTGCATAAAAGCACCTGGCGTGAAGACGTCCCGAAGTTGCTTGATTATGCCGCCGCCACATCCTTGGAGATACGTTTCATCGAATTGATGCAGATTGGTCCTTCAGAAGGGTGGGCTCGACGTGAGTTCGTTGCGGCAAATGACGTGCGGGAGTGGATTCAAGATCGCGCTACGGTGGCCGACTTGAAATACCGCGACGGCGTACCGGCTCGACAGACCAGCGTAATTTGGGGTGAAAAGGAGATTACAGTGGGGTGGATAACGCCGGAATCGGAATCCTTTTGCCTCGGTTGCGACCGACTAAGGCTTGACTGTCACGGACGACTCAGACGCTGTTTGATGGATACAGCGTTTATACCGTTAGTTGAGATACTCGAAAAGGAAGGTGATGAAGCCGCTCAACAAGCGACCTCATTCTATTTGGAAGGTAAGCAACCACCCAAGTTCATGCACGCCGAACATTCGATGATAATGTTGGGAGGATAGATCCCGCCCAGCTTTGCTGTGCGGGCTACACGCCATTGTCGCAGGGTGCAGACACCCTGCGACAGGAATCACCATTACGCCGCTCTTAACGCATTAACAATGTTCATCCTCGCCGCTCTGACTGCTGGCAGAAATCCGCCGAGAAATCCCATCGCTACACCGAAGAAAAGAGAGCTGGCAATGATTTTCGGGGAGAGGGCAAATGAGAAAGCAATTTCAGAGAAAGAGGTGAAATTTAGAGTCGATATCTGGTAAAATTGTAGCGCAGATGCTAAAATAACCCCGATAACCGACCCGGTAAGGGCAGTCAGAATCGACTCGGTCAAAAACACCGCGAGGATACTCCTGCGGCTGAACCCAAGAGATCGCATCGTGCCGATCTCAACCGTCCGATTTGCCACAGCACCGTACATTGTGATCATCGCACCAACGGTTGCGCCAATGCTGAATATCACTGTAATGAAGATGCCTAAAATTTTAATGAATCCTGCCAATCCTTCTGATTGTTTGGCAAAATATCCTTCTTCGGTATCTACTTCGAACTCTTTCAACCTCGTTTCCGCCTCAAAGGCGCCCTTGAAAGCGGAAAAATCTCCAGCATCAGTCAGTTTCAATGTCATCGAAGAGACAGCGTTGCCGCGATTGAAAGACTCCAGCAACTGCACCGAATTTCCCCAGATTTCAGATTCGAAGCCTCCGCCGCCACATTCGAACATACCTACAACTTCCCAGTCGTCTCCAGCAAACCGCACTTTATCGCCGATATTCGCGTCAGTAAACCGCTTGGTGAGGGGTTTGCCGACGATCAGCTCGCGTTGTGACGGGTTGAACATCCGCCCGGAAACAATTTCGAGTTGAGGTCGCAGTTCACTGACACCCGGCGAAACGCCTCGAACCGCGACGTTGCTAATTCCACCGTCCGGCTTGTGCAGGTTGATCACAACGACGGGCTCAGTTGAGACGATTTGGGTTCCGTCGGTGGATTGCCTTATATGTGGCAGAGTCCGTATCACTCCCTGGGTCTCTCCCATGAGGATACTCGAAATCTCGCCGTTCGACCCTTTACGGGTGATCATTACGTTTTCGTTTGAACCGGTCTGACCAAGTGTCTTATCGACGCCGTGCGCCATCATCAGCACCGCTGTAAAAACGAAGACAACCAGCGATATTCCAGCGACGGTCGCCGTAGCCGTCGTCTTTCGGATACGGAGGTTTTCAATTGCATATTTGAATGGAATGCTCATCAGCCCATAAACCTCATGCCATCGACAATGGTGGTGGATGCCGCGCGCCGGATCGGGAAAATCGCTGATACAAACCCGATAAAGATCACCGCCGCGACCAGCAGGATCATAGTGATTGGCTCCAGCCTGAAAACAGGAAACCAGCCTTTGGGGATAGCCGCGGCAAAACCTTTTACCAGCGGCGCAGTCAAAAGCAAGCCAAGCCCTCCGCCAAGAATCGAGAGGACGAAAGACTCACCCAAAATCAACCATGAAATCTGTGGTACAGAAAAGCCCAGCGTTTTCAAGATAGCGTATTCGCGAGTGCGTTCACGAGACGACATCATCATTGTGTTGGCAAGCACCAGCATAATGATTGCGACGATGGTGAAGGACATGAAGTTCATCGCGCTAAGAATTGCACCCGACGCCGAGATAAACCCGCGGGCAAATTCACTCTCGGTCTCTGTTTTTGTTTCAGCGGAAGAGTTCTTGAAGAGTTCGTCGATCTGATTAGAAATGCTCGCCGCTTTTTCTGAATCACTTATTCGTGCGACATACCAGCCAACGTCATTGGCGCGGGTGGGCATTTCCTGAAGCATTCTCTCATTCAGGTATTTCCACTGGAAGAACATTCCGGTTGCGTCGGTATTATCAAATTTAGGCTCATAAATTCCCCGGATTATGAAATCCCATCTTCCGGGGTAAATATCGCCGTCGAGGCTCATCTGGTCGCCGATCTTCAAGTTGTACTGCTTGGCAATAGACGATCCGATAACGCAGGAATTTCGTTCGGCTTTGAAAGTCGCAAGTTGATCGGGGGGAAGTAAATACTCCGGATAAACATCGAAAGCCGTTTCCGCTTCAACTGCCATTCTCGCGAAGAAATTCTTCTTGTCGATATAGACTCCGCCAAACCAGTTCATAAAAGAGACCGCCTCGACGCCTTCAACCGCGGCGATCTTTTCCTTGTAGGAGTAGGGCAGTGGAAATATGAATGAGACCGCCTGCCTCGTAATCAGCCGGTCGGAGGCCGAAGCTTCGACACTTACGTTCCAAGCCGTGACAACAGTCCTTAGAACACCGAACGCCGTTACCGCTATAGCTATTCCGAAGATCGTCAGAATTGCACGGAACTTGTGCCTAAAGGCGTTCTTAAAAATCAGGGCAAGAAGTTTCATTGTGACGCCTCAATCAAGTCGCCTTTTTCGAGGTGCAGAATCGATTTGGCGCTCTGCGCGGCATGCGGATCGTGCGTGACCATGATGATCGTTTTACCGAATTCCTTATTGAGGCGTTGCAAAAGAGTCAATATCTCTGCGGCGGAGTTTCGGTCGAGGTCGCCAGTCGGTTCGTCGGCGACAATGATTTTCGGGTCTGTAACGATAGCCCGCGCGATGGCGACGCGCTGTTCCTGTCCTCCGGAGAGTTGCTTGGGGTAGTGCTTCATCCGGTCACTAAGCCCGACGATGCCGAGGGCAGTCTCGATGTGTTTATTTCGCTCGGCTTTGCTTAACTTAGTCAACAGCAATGGCAACCCCACGTTGTCGAACGCGGTTAAGACAGGTATCAGATTGTAAAATTGGAAGATGAAGCCGATGTTATTGGCTCGCCAACGAGCAAGTTCAGACTCGCCTAATCTGCCAATATCGGTTGAATCGACGATTACTTCGCCTTTCGACGGTCGATCGATGCCGGCAATTAAATTGAGCAATGTCGATTTTCCCGATCCTGAAGGACCCATCAATGCAAGATAATCGCCCTTTTCGACGTTGATGGTGATATTTTGGAGAACGGGTATTTCGAAGCCGTCGCGCCAGTATGATTTGGCGAGGTTCTTGATTTCGATTAAATGCGACACGTAGGGTTAACTCCGAGAGAATTTCTTGTTTGATGCGGGTAGCGGGTGTGGCTCCACTTGCTTGCAAGTGGGGTTTCGAATCTTTTAAGACCCGACTTGACCAGCAAGTCGGGCACACGTCAGTGAACCTTGCCGCCGAGACGGCGGCGATACGATAATTATTCGGCCTTCACCCTCGCTCCATCGACGAGAGTGTTGCCAACATTGCGGACAACCTGATCGCCAACCTTTAGCCCGTTCCTGATCTCAATGAAGCCGTTGAATTTGTCGCCGGTCTGAACGGCGGTTTCGACAGCCTTATCGGCTTCGACTTTGAATATTACTTCGTGTCCACCCCTTGATACGACCGCCACATCGGGTACAGTTAATACTGCCGGTCGAACTTGCGCCGCCTGTACCTCAAGGTCTTTCAGGAAGTTTACTTTGGCGCTCATTTCGGGCAGAACTCGCGAGTCGTATTCGTCTTTGAAGCCGATCTTCACCAACACTGTCCCCTTCGATCTGTCGGCGGTCGGGATGATGCTGGCAACATAACCAGGGTAGCTGATATTCGGGTAAGCATCGAGTAATATCTCGCAACGCGCATCAAGCTTGATTTTCTGAATGTTAGACTCAGAGACGTCAGCCTCGACTTGAAGCGATCCGAGGTCGGCGATAGTGACCACCGCCGCACGAGCGCTGATTCCTGCCGCCATTGGGGCGACGATTTCGCCGACATCAGCGTTCTTGGTTAAAACTGTTCCATCAAACGGAGCGCGAATAATGGTATTTTCGAGAGCGACTTTGGCGCCTTCGACGCGGGCTTTCGATATCGCGACAGAGGCAATCATTCTGTTGAACATCGACTCGGCGCGCTCTAACTCTATCTCAGCGCTGGTGCCTTGAATGGCAAGACGCCTCTGCCTATCGAAGTTATGTAGAGCTTCTGCCGAGTCAGCCAAACTTAACGCAAGACCGGCCTCTGCTTCTGCTAACATGGCGCGGATGTCGTTGTCCTGCAGACGGGCGAGGATCTGATTTTCTTTGACCCGGTCGCCTTCCTTGACGTTTAGTTGCACCATCAAACCAGTCGCTTTGGAGGCAACCGCCGCCTTGCGCTGAGCGACCACATAGCCGCTGGCGGTGAGAATCGAGAGTTGCTCAGATGGCGAGCGGAGCGACGCCTTGACAAGTTCGACTGATATCTTCTCAGAGAAAAGGGCCTGCCAGCCCATTCGTCCAAGGTAATAACCAGCAAGCAGAAGCAATGTCACAATTATGGAGGTTCCGAACGATCCCCGGCGGTGCGGCGAGCGGTCTTCGCCGCGTTTGGTTTTGTCGATAGTCAGACTGGAAAGGTCAGCGTTTTCTGTCTTCAAACCTTTATAACCGTTAGTATTTTAGATACGAGATACGACTGGAGGTGCGTCTGGTTTGAATCGTTCCTAAACAACCAATCGCACTGGATAATTTAATACTCCTAAGTTTTGAAGAGCATCTGAAGGGTAATGTAATTTTGCAGGGGAAGAAAAATGTTGGAATTCTTATTTTCGAGGTGCAAAATCAAAAAAAATTTCGTATATTAAGTTTAGCTTACCAAAAAAGGTTACTGCCCACTATTGCGGTTCGAAAAACCGAAAGTATTCATTCATGGAGTGAATTAATAGGCAGTAATTCCGAGTCCTTTGAAATATCCGATAGAATGCCAAGAGTGTTCAGGCGGACGTCCTTGTCCCCCGAGCATTCAAGCATAAATTAAACGCGGACGAGGGCGTCCGCGTGGACAAATTGGTGCAAATACTGAGTCCTTCAATGAACTCAGTATTTCTGCCTCATGGGTGCAGGCATCGAAGCAATCGCGATAGCAAAATCGCCAAGTTACACCGTCCTTTGGACGGTTTGAAACTTAGATAGATCAAAGATTGCCTGACCTTGCGTAGAAGAAGCGTCCCTATTGTCAAGGGCGGCTTGAAATGCCGCCTCCAAGAGTCTCTCGAATATCTGAATCTCAAGACAAACTTCAATAAACGATAAATCGAACTGCTTCATTTAAAAGCAGTTAAGCAAACTATTGACAACTTTAAGGAGAATGCAATGAGAACTCGTCCCCGAATATTGTCGCTAATTCTTGCGCTACTTGTTACCGTCCCTGTTTGGGCGGCTCAAGGCTTCGATGATGTTGAGCTGAATCAAAACCAGATCGAGAACGGTTTTCTTCAGGACGTATCAAACCCTGATAACGATCAGTTTTATCCTGATCGCGATCGCTCTGGCGGCCCCGATCAGGGCGGTTACAGTTGGCGTGATGAAGCCGAGCGAGGCGTCACCTACGAATGGATCGACATCTCACAGACCGGAACGAGACTTGCCGCCACTGACGACTGGAACAGCGGCGTATTGAATTTTGGCTGGAACTTCCCCTGGTACGGCACAAATTACAATTCCTTCCGTGTCTGCTCCAATGGTTGGGTCAGTCTCGATCCTGCCGCCTCTCAAACAACCGCCAGCCTTGTCCAGTGCCCCAACGCCGCCGCTCCTAACGCTTTATTTGCAGTTAACAACTATGACCTGAATCCTGCACACGCGAACGGTGGTGGCAATGTTTATTGGTACACCAATAATCAGGATATTGCCATCGTTACATGGTCGCATGTCGTCCAGTATGGTCAGATAAACAACTGGCAAACATTTCAGGTCATCTTTAAAGGTGATGGATCGGTTCAATATCAATATGCTGAGTTGAACAACGTCAACGGCTCCCTAAGCAACATCGGTTTCGAAAGCCCTAACGGTCAGCAAGGCCTAAATATCGCATACCGTCAGGCGAATTTCCTTCATGCCAACATGGCTATCAAGATTGCTACACGCTTTCTCGAATATAATGGCCCCGGCATCGCAATTACTCCCGCAGAACTGAATTTCCCGAACACTTTCGTCGGCTATGAATCAACAGTTCAAGTGCAGGTCGAAAACAACGGCGCTCAAACGCTTATCCTGACCGGCATCGAATGCGATGATAATGCCTTTATACTCCCTGTTTTCGAGCAGGAAGTCTCCATCGCTTCAGGTGAACACATCACCACCGAAGTTGGCTTCCGTCCCGGCAACGTAGCCGATTATAATGCCGACATCCGCATTCTGAGTAATGCTGAAAACGCCCAGGACGGTGTTACTATCGTCCCGGCTCATGGCGCTGGATTAATTCGACCCGAGTTATTGGTCTCTTCCAATGCCTTTCAAGAGGAAATTAATTCGGGAGATCATCGCGATGTGACTCTTACACTATCTAATCGTGGCGGCAGTCCACTCACGTACACAACCGATTTCGAAATCGTTGGCGAAGGAGCCCGTGACGATGCGGGCGTTCGCTCGCTCCGTGAAGTTGGTCCGGTTCGGGAGGAACTTTCCCGCGACCTCCGCGGCGGTCCCGACAATACCGGCTACGAATGGCGAACCAACGACGACCGGCTGGGGCCGGACTTTGAATGGATCGACATTACTGGTAATGGAGCCCGCCTTGCGGGTGGCGATGACTGGCTTAGCGCCGCTCTTGATCTCGGCTGGCAGTTTCCGTGGTATGGCCGAAACTACACTTCGCTCAAGGCTTGCTCGAATGGCTGGGCAACCCTCGATGTGACTCATGCCGCCGCAGGTATTGGCCTGCCTCAAGCCCCCAACGCGGCCGCCCCCAATGCGCTTCTGCTAATCAACAACTACGACCTCAATACCGCTCTGGCAGGAGCTATGTACTTCTGGACAAACCAGCAGGACAAAGCGGTTGTCTCGTGGGTTGGAGTCGCACAATACGGTCAAGTAAACAACCTGCAGTCTTTCCAGATTATCCTCGAAAATAATGGGATGGTCACTTATCAGTACATGGATCTGCAGAATGTCAACGGCGTCGCAAGCAACATTGGCTTCGAAGGTCCCACAGGAACAAACGGACTGAACATCTCGTACCGTCAAGCGAATTTCCTTCATAACAATCTTGCTATTGGTATTTCCAACAGTTGGCATACGTGGATATCATGGCTTCCATCATCGGGAAGCATCGACCCTGACGCATCCGACGACATCACAATTACTCTTGAAGCGGAAGGATTGCTCGGCGGTCTCTACGAAGGTGACCTAATCATCAATTCCAACGATCCCGAGGCGCTCTCAACCGCCATCAATATTCAAATGGACGTTACCGGCATACCCGATATGATCTGCTCATGGGCTAATGGGCCGGACTTGTTCGATTTCAACGCAAGTTTCCAGGATTTGTTCGCCGGGGAACCCTACCAAATGGTTCTTCAGGTTGTCAATATCGGAACTGACGTTCTCACCGTCAGCAACATCTGGTGCGATGAAAATGCATTTACCGCTGATCCGGTTCAATTTGACCTCGCTCCCGATGCAAGTCAGGACGTCGTTATCTCATTTCAGGTTCCTGAAGATGCACCCGGGATTTACGAAGGCACTTTCACCGTTGAATCCAACGATCCGGCTGGTGACTTCACTTTCCCCGTTCACGCAAGGACGTTCCTTCCGCCGCAAATCGGACTGAATACCAACGAAGTCATCTCCGAACTCTTTAGCGGCGATGTAGATCAACAGAACGTGACAATCACCAATAACGGTGATGCACTCTTGCGCTGGACGAGCGAACTCGTAGTGAATAGCGTTCCCGAACGCGACCGTAATGCCCGTTCACTCCGCACAACTGGACCAGAGAGGATCGATCCGACGCGAGATCCCCGCGGTGGACCGGACGGCGTAGGCTACGAGTGGCGCTCCAGCCACGAATGGGACGGACCTAACTTCGAATGGATCGACATTACTGAAAACGGCGAGCGTCTTGCTGGCGGCGATGACTGGCTTAGCGCTGGTCTTGCACTTGGCTGGGATTTCCCCTGGTACGGCCAGAATTATGGCTCACTTAAGGCTTGCTCTAATGGCTGGGTAACCTTCGATGTGAATCATAATGTTTCTGGGATCAGCCTGCCTCAAGCCCCGGCGGCTGGCGCACCAAATGCGCTTCTGTTGGCAAACAACTACGACCTGAATACTAATGTGGCAGGCGCCATGTACTTCTGGACAAACCAGCAGGATATGGCGGTCATCTCTTGGGTTGGAGTCGCGCAATATGCTCAGGCAGGTGTTCTGCAAACTTTTCAGATTATCCTCCAAGATAATGGGATGGTCACGTATCAATACCGCGATCTTCAGAACGTCAATGGCAGTTTAAGCAACATCGGATTTGAGTCACCTGATGGACAGGCGGGTCTCAACATCGCCTATCATCAGGCGAATTTCCTTGAAAACGATATGGCAATCGGCATTTCCGATAACTGGGTCGATTGGGTTCTCTGGGCGCCTCAGGAAGGCGAAGTTGAGTCTGGACAATCATCTGATATTGTGGTCTCTTTCAACGCCGATGGGCTGATTGGCGGATCATACGAGGCAACTCTATCAATCTTCTCCAACGACCCCAACAACCAGCAAATGGACGTCGCGATATCCCTCGAAGTTACCGGCGTACCACTCATTGCCGCGAATTGGGCTGAAGGAGCTGGCTACCCTGACGTCGTGGATTGGAATTTGGTCTATGAAGACCTCTTCACCGAAACCCCCTACTCTGTTCCAATTGTTATCAACAACGATGGAACAACCACTCTGACGGTGAACAGTATTTCCTGTGAAAATCAGGAGTTCACCGCTGATCTTGGTCAATTCGACCTCGCGCCCGGTACATCACAGGAAGTAATTCTCACGTTTACTGCGGCTGATGGCGAAGAGCACAACGCGGAGTTGGTCATCGCCTCCAATGCTCATAATGCCGAGCAGGTCACTATCCCGCTTCACGCTCGACCGGCGTCGCCTCCGACGATTGATGTTGCACCGCAATTTATCGAAGACGCACTCATGAGTGGTGCAACTTCCGAGACTCGCATCGCTATTACCAACCAAGGTGACGCTCTGTTGCGGTGGACGACGTCCTTCGATGCCGTAGAACAAAATCGCGATAATAATGCGCGTGCGCTCAGATCGGTTGGACCAGCTCGGGAAAACCTTTCCCGCGACGCCCGCGGTGGCCCAGATGAGGCTGGATACGAATGGCGTTCGAGCGATGAGCAGGATGGCCCCGATTTTAACTGGATCGATATATCTGAGGTCGGAACAAGGCTTGCCGCAAGCGATGACTGGAACAGCGGAGTGCTTGCACTTGACTGGGACTTCCCTTGGTATGGACAAAATTTCAGTTCGATTCGTGTCTGTTCCAACGGCTGGGTCTCACTCGACCCAAATGCAGACCAGAGAACCATCGGCCTGCCGCAGTGCCCAAACGCCGCCGCTCCAAATGCGCTGTTCGCAATCAGCAACGATGATTATGCGCCCAATAACGGCGGCAACATGTACTTCTGGACAAACCAGCAGGATATGGCAGTCGTCTCGTGGGTTGGCGTTCCGGAATTTGGAAACGCGAATAATATCGCCTCGTTCCAGTTGGTGCTTCAAGGCAACGGAATGGCGCTTTATCAGTATGGCGCCCTGCAAAATATCAATGGAGCCGGGAGTAATATTGGGTTCGAAACACCTGATGGACAGGGAGGATTCAATATCTCCTATCAGCAGGCTGACTTCCTGCATAGCGATATGTCCATCGGCATCGCCAATGCGTGGCACAACTGGATAAGCTGGGCTCCTGAAGAGGGTGAGGTTGAGGCTGGACAGGAAGGCGAAACTTTCGTGACACTCGGAGCCGAAGGCTTGTTAGGTGGAATTTACGAAGGAAGCCTCTTCATCCACTCCAATGCCCCGGTGACGCCGGATGTTGAAGTACTCATTTCGCTTGAAGTAACAGGCATCCCTGAAATAGAGGTCACTTGGGGCGAAGAGTTAGGATACCCAAATTGGATCGACTGGAACGCCGCTTATGCCGATCTCTTCTTCGGCAATCCCTACGACGTCGAGGTCACAGTTCTCAATAGCGGCACAGATGAACTTGTTGTCGAGAATATCGACAGTGGTGATCAGATTTTCACCGCCAACCCCACCGGTTTCTCTCTGGCGCCCGGTGATCGGCAGATTGTTACATTCACTATGCTCGCCCAAAATGATGGCGTTCATGAAGGAATCATGGTGATCCTCTCTAACGCTGAAAACGACAACGAGTTCGAAATACCTGTCCGCGGTGAGACTTTCACTTCGCCAGTGATTATCCTCAGCAGAAATCAACTCGAATCGAATTTGCTGACTGGAGGATCAGAAGAGCAATCCATTCGCATCACCAATGATGGTGGAGCTAACCTTCGCTGGGAGACTGATGTCGTTATTTTAGAAGAACCTCAACGCGACAATAGTTCTCGACAGTTGCGCTCAGTAGGGCCAGTAGCTGAGCCGCTGACCATCCAGCCCCTCAAGACCACTGTGCCGTCGAAAAACGGTTACAACGGCAAGGATGTGCTGATACAAGCTCCAACAAACCCAGGCAATCCCTTCCGTGACCCACGCGGCGGGCCTGATAATGCCGGATACGAGTGGCGCTCCAGCGACGAGGGAGACGGACCCGACTTCGCTTGGATCGACATCACCGAAATCGGTCAAAATCTTCAGGCTGACGATGACTGGCTGAGTGGCACCCTCCAGCTCGGCTGGGAGTTCCCCTGGTACGGTCAGAATTATGCTTCACTCAAGGTTAACTCAAATGGTTTCGCTACTTTTGACGTGAACTACAACGGCTTCAACATCAGTCTGCCTCAAGCGCCTAACGCCGCGGCTCCAAACGCAACATTAATGGCGAACAACTACGACCTCGATCCCAGCGCGGCCGGAGCGGTGTACTTCTGGACAAACGAACAGAATACTGCGGTAATATCATGGGTTGGCGTCCCGCAATTCTTTCAAAACGGTAACTTGCAGTCATTCCAGATTGTCTTGAATAACAATGGAATGGTAACATACCAATACCAGAATTTACAGAATGTCAACGGAGCGCTGAGTAATATCGGATTTGAGTCGCCAGACGGTCAAGCGGGTCTGAATATCTCTTTCCATCAGGCGAACTTCCTCAGGAACGACCTCGCAATCGGCATCTCCAACAATTGGCTCACCTGGCTTGCTTGGGAGCCAGAATCGGGCGAATTGGAGCCCGACGCGGAGCAAGACGTCATCGTTACATTCGATGCGGAGGATTTGATCGAAGGAGCCTACTCTGCCGAACTCCATTTCCTCTCAAACGATGAAAATAATAATGACGCGGTAGTTGATGTCGTCCTTAACGTCACGGGTATTCCGATGGTCGCATCTGATCCACTGGCACACCCGTTTGACGGGGCTCCAGAGGTGCTGGAATTTTCCGATACCTATCTCGATGAATCCAGCGCTATGAACTTCACGCTTTTCAACACCGGATCAAGGGTTCTGACTGTCGAAGGAATCAACAGCAACAACAATGAGTTCAGCACTGATCTCGAAGCAGGAACTACTCTCGATGCTGGCGATCAGCGTGATTTTGTCATCACCTTCCTACCAGCAGAAATTGGCAACCGTCAAGGCACACTCGATATCCTCACTGATGGTCAAAATGTCGGGGAAGGTGACGAAGTTGGCCATATCTGGTTCGATCTCGCGGGACTTGCTCAATTACCACCAGCAATTGGTATTGAGCCTGATCCTACCAACACTTACGAAGCCGGCTTGAATTTAGGCGATGGCCCCGTAACTCAGGTCATGACCATCTCAAACATAGCCAATGAAGGTGGTGATTTACTCGAATGGTCGATCTATTCAGAAATTATCGAACGAGTATTTCCCCAACGTGACGCCCCTCAGCGTTCTCTGCGGAGCGTCAGCCGTGATGCTGGGCCCGTCCGTGACCGAAGAGGCGGTCCTGATGAATCAGCCATTGAGTGGCGTGACAACAACGAAGACGATGGTCCTGATTTTGAGTGGATCGACATCGTTGGCATTCAGGATGCTCAACAGCTTAATCCGGACGACGACTGGAATAGCGGCGTCTTGGATCTTGGATTCCAGATGCCCTATTACGGCCAAAACTACGGTTCGGTTCGAGTCTGCTCGAATGGCTGGTTGACCTTCGACGCCAACTATGCACAGGAAGATTATCCCCTGCCTCAAATGCCAAACGCCAATGGAGTAAATTCGACCGTATCAATCATCGGTTATGATTTGAATCCATCAGACGGCGGGCAGATGTGGTATTGGACAGATAGAGCCGGCATGGCGGTTGTTGCCTGGGTCGATGTACCAGCTTACGGCAATGACGCAACTCGTCATACGATGCAGATTGTCCTGAATGCCAACGGACTTATTAAGCTCCAATACGGTGTCATGGAAAATCTGGACGATGCAGACGTGAACGCAGGCTTTGAGAACCAGGACGGGCAGATCGGCTTTAGTTGCTACTATCACGAAGCCGGTATCCACGAAGGCCTCGCTATTGGTTTCGGTCCTCGCGAGGTTTGGGGTATTCCCTGGCTGGCCATCGACCCGACTAACGGCGAGACTCCGGTCGGCGAATCTGATGACGTGACGCTGACATTCTCGGCTGACGGTTTGCAAAATGGCACTATTTACAGGGGCGTCGTTTCGGTTAGGTCGAATGATCTGGCAAATCCCCTGATCGAAATATTGGTCACCTTATCCATTGGTTTTGAACTGCCGCCAGGATTTGACTTCGGCGAAACCGATCAAAGCCACAATCTGCTGATAACCGGTGTTACTTTCGATGATGAAGCCGTTCCTGATGGCTGGGTTGTCGGAGTCTTCACCCCGGGCGGTGTGCTCTCTGGAGCAGGCGTCTGGAGAAATCAAGATCTGGGATTAGCTGTCTGGGGCGCTGATGAGACCTATCCGGATCAGTTCCAAGGTGGTGAGACAATGAATCTCAAGTTGTGGAATCCGGCCACTGACGAAGAGTGGAATGCTCGGGCAGTTGTCCAAGAAGGTAACATGGTCTGGCAGAACAATGCTGTCACGGTTCTTGCTATCGAAGCCAACAGCACAAAAACACTGGAAGTTGCACTCAGAGCCGGTTGGAACCTGATTTCGATTAACGTGACCCCGACCGATGAAGGCCTATGGGCTGGCGACCCCGGTCCTGAAATCATTCCGATGATGGCACAGCTTCGCCGTCCAGACAATGGCGCTCATCACGTCAACCTGATGAAGAATGAACGTGGTCTGTTCTACGCGCCTAATCAGGGCTTCAACGGTATTCCTTTCTGGAACCTTGAGGAAGGTTATCTCGTTCGTGTTGATGAGGCAATGACCGCTCAATGGACGGGAACGCCAATCGATGCGCAAGCCGATATAACTATCTCCCGCGGCTGGAATATGATCGCCTACTTCCCTGATTATCAGCTTCCGTGCCGATCACCTGACTTCTATGCAATCGCTTCGATTCTCGATCATGTCATCATCTTCAAAAATGGCATGGGAGATTTTTCACTTCCCAGTCGAAGGTTCAGCAATATGCCGCCGTTGCGGGAAGGACAGGGCTACCAGATCAATGTCAGTCAAGATGTTGTTCTGAATTACCCGCAAGCACAGAATCAGGCCGCGGCATTGTCAGTCGATCCTGAGTCTGTCAAGGGTCGTTGGGCCGATGTACCTTCGACCGGTGCAAACATGAGCGTGTTGGTCACCAAGGTATCGGGCGTCGATCTTTCGACTTCCGACCAGGTTGCCGCGTTCAGCCCGTCCGGTCTTATGGTTGGCGTAGGCCGAGTAATCGATGGACAGATTGGTATTGCAGTCTGGGGCGACGACGCCTCAACCCAAGCGGTGGACGGCCTGAAAGACGGCGAAGCGTTCACGCTGAAGTTGTGGAATGCCGCTGAAGACGTAGTTGTCGATCTTAGTTCGCGGGTTATCGAAGGCGACCGCCTTGTCTATTTGACAGACGGTTTCACGGTAATCGACGCGTCTGTAACGACAGCACTTCCGACCGAGTTCTATCTCAGTCAGAACTACCCGAACCCGTTCAATGCAGTGACTCGTGTAGCCTTCGGCTTGCCGGAAGCATCACGTGTGACGGTTCGCGTGTTCGATCTGTCTGGACGTGAAGTATCGACGTTGGTGAGTGGTGAGCTTCAGGCTGGCCATCACAGTGTCGTGTTGGATGGCGAATCGATGGTATCGGGCGTTTACATCGTCAAGATGGAAGCGACGAACTTCAGCGCCGTTCGTAAAGTAATGCTCGTGAAGTAGAAGTAGTAGCTCAAGCAGTGGGGCGGATTGCAATCCGCCCTACTGCTAAAAACATGAAGACCCGAACCAATAGGTTCGGGTCTTTGCATTAACGTAGTAGTGTGCTGTCACACGTCCCGTGTGACAGCATTGTGCCTTGTAGTGCGTCGCACGAGACATGCGACGCCACGAAAACGCTCTTGATACCGGCTTTCGCCGGTATGAGAGAAGACTCCTTAGACTAAATTATTCAATTTGATAGTAGTGTCGTGTCACGCCAATAATGATGGGTGCTGGTAGCGCAGCGATTTATCGCGCCTATCGTCCCAATCACAATATGAGCGCGATAAATCGCTGCGCTACCGATCAATATTCCCATGACAACACAGTAGGCTTAGGGAGCGGTAGATATACCTCCTCTCCCTCTATCAGACTTATTTCGAAGTAACCCCGCTTACGACTTGTCCACCTGAAACCTCCAGACTATATTATGAGTATAAATTAAACGGTTAATTCGTCGTGCGTGAATTACAACCATGACCCCTGGCCAATAGAGAAGCGGGACGAGTTTAGATAAACCGCTCCCGTCACAAAGATTCGATATGAAAGGTGAAATCAATGAGTACGAAGGTAATCCTGCTCGGGATTCTCGGTGTGATTGTGCTGGTAATAATCATAGCGGTAGTCACGTTTTCAGGCACATATAATACATTAGTAGTGCTGGATCAAACAACCCAGGCACAATGGGCGCAAGTCGAGAACGTCTATCAACGGCGAGCCGACCTCGTTCCAAATCTTGTGGCGACCGTCAAAGGAGCCGCGGATTTCGAGAAAAGTACGCTGATGGCAGTCACCGAGGCTCGTGCCAAGGTCGGACAAGTGACACAGGGTGCGCTTCAGAACGCTACCAATGACCCGGCCGCAATGGCCCGTTTCCAGCAGGCTCAGGATGGCCTGTCGTCGGCGTTGTCACGGTTGATGGTTGTCGTCGAGAAGTACCCAGATCTAAAAGCAACACAGAATTTCCGCGATCTGCAAGCACAACTCGAAGGCACTGAGAATCGCATCTCTGTTGAGCGCATGAGGTTCAACGATGCGGCGCGTGCCTTCAATACCAAGCGGGACAGCTTCCCGACTGTAATGATAGCCGGTTTCTTTGGCGCCAAGTTTAACTCAAAGACTTATTTCAAGGCTCTCGCTGGAGCAGAAAAAGCTCCTGAAGTGAAGTTCTAAGATGCGAATGCCCTGTTCAGAGTTCACAGCTTCAGCGTCTCCGGGTTCTAAGATGCTAATACGCAATGGTCTTCTGTTACTGACTATCCTTCTTTCGGCGGTGTTCGCATTCGCCGCCGAAACACCGATTCCATCCGCGCCCGTTCACTTTGTTACCGACAACGCTGGTTTCATGAGTCCAGCGGCGCGCGAAAAGCTTGACAGCGGACTTTCACAATATTCACGGCAGTCTGGAAAACAGTTGATCGTGTATATTGGCAAGACGACAGGTGATACACCGTTGGAAGATTGGGCGGTCAAGGCTTTTGAGAAATGGAAGGTGGGACAGAAGGGATTGGATAACGGCGTAGCGCTTTTTATTTTCTCTGAAGATCGTAAGCTGCGAATAGAGGTTGGCTACGGTCTTGAAGGCGTATTACCCGACGCGCTAGCCAACAGGATTATTAATGAAGTCATCGTTCCGATGATCAAGGCTGGCGACAACGACGGCGCGGTTGCCGCGGGAGTCACAGCGATAGATCAAGTAATCAGCGGACAGGGATTAACCAGCACAGATGCAAACCGCCGCTCAGGCAGGCATGGCGAACGAGCGCCTCTGTCTCGCGGACAACTGATCTTTTTCGCAATAATTGCAATAGGATTCCTGATTCTTATGTTCACTCATCCTACGCTTGCAATGTTTCTGCTCTTCAGCATCCTATCCGGTGGTCGAGGCGGCGGCGGAGGAGGAGGAAGTTCAGGCGGCGGATTCAGCGGTGGCGGAGGAAGATCAGGCGGAGGAGGAGCCAGCGGATCATGGTAATGACAAAAAGACAATTAATGCGCTCTATCGATGCCAAGCTCATCGAAGATGCGATCCGGAAAGCAGAACTGATGACTTCCGGCGAAATCCGCGTGACCGTCTCCCGGTTGTTCTGGGGTAGCGTGGACAAAGCGGCGGAGCATGCGTTCGTAAAATTAGGGATGACTCAAACTGCCCAGCGCAACGGCGTACTCTTCTTCGTCGTGCCGTCCCGACGGAAATTTGTGGTGCTTGGTGACAAGGGTATCCACGAGAAGGTTGGGCAGGACTTCTGGAATCAAGTCGTCGCCGGAATGGGAGAACTGTTCCATGCGGGCAACTTTACGGCGGGTCTGGTGAGGGGTATCGGACAGGTCGGCGAGCAACTCACTACGCATTTCCCTTACGATTCAGGAACGGACAAAGACGAGTTGTCGAACCAGATTGATTTTGGATAGTATTAACGGTTCTTGGAGGGTGGACTTTCAGTCCACCCTCTTGGTGTATCAGTACTTGGTTAACACTCTGAAAAAATAATATTACATACTCTGATGATTTCTTCCCGGGCTTAATAATGCTGGAAGTGTTGTCAGATACTGTTTGCTACGATTTGCTTTCAAGCCGGCGGAAGCCGGTATCTCGTTTGCAATCAAGAATAGATTCCGGCTTTCGCCGGAATGAGAGGCTCTAAAGGTTGACGGGTACGGAACCTCGTGCTACCGACAGCAAGAGTTTTTTAATAAAACTTATAGCTGTCGCCGACCATTGAGACAGCGATAAATATTCCACGACTCCCCTGTCTTTTGCGAGTAATACTTAGGGTCTGCTGAAAAAGTCGTAGGTAGCGGCGAATTCATTCGCCGTGCGTTTCAGCCAGCACGAATAATTTTGAATTGGGCGATTTTAATCGCCCGTACCGAGTAATTTTTCGACTTTTTCAACAAACCCTACCTACAAATTCCACTGTTTCTGCAAAGATAATGATGAAAAATAGATGAAATGTTGTAATCTGTCAAAACATCCTATAGATTAAGAAGTGAAAATCCACACGGATACGCCTACCTAATTGACCCACACGCGATAAATCGGACAGTGCTTCTTGTTTTTACGAGAATTATTTGGAAACCGAAACCCCGTTGCGCATCCTGATGGTCGAAGACGTCCCAACGGATGCCGAAATTGCTGAACATATACTCCGTACGGATGGGCTTAATTTCATCTCAACACGCGTCGATACGAAAGAAGCCTTTCTCAAAACGTTAGAGTCATTCCACCCAGACCTGATCATCTCTGACTACTCGATGCCTCAGTTTGACGGAATGACTGCGCTTAATCTCACCCTCGAACTACACCCTGACCTACCTTTTATCATCTTGACTGCCTCAAATAACGAAGAAACTGCCATTGAGTGCATGAAGGCGGGCGCTTGGAATTACGTCCTTAAAAACCATATTATCCAATTACCTTTCGCAGTAAAAGCGGCGCTCATTCGGAGCGAAGCTCTACGGGCAAAAGTAGCCGCAGAAGAGTCGCTTCGACGAAGCAATCGAGCGTTGACCGTACTTAGTCAAGCCAATCAGCTTTTAGTTCGGAGTGAGAATGAATCTGAACTTCTACCAGGAATCTGCGACGTCGTAATTCGATACGGCGGATATCGGATGGCTTGGATCGGCTTCTGTGAAGATGATAGTGATTATTGGGTCAAGCCGGCCGCAACGGCGGGTTTCGTGGATGGTTATCTCGATGCGATTAAAATTTCGTGGGCAGATAATATGTATGGTCAGGGTCCCACCGGGAAGGCGATTCGCTTCGGCAAGCCAGTGTTTACATCTAACATAGCCTCTGACCCAAACTACAAACCTTTTCGTAAAGAAGCTTTGAAGCGGGGATATGCCTCTTCGATTGCGCTTCCACTCTTAACAGATGGGAATGTCTTCGGGACACTCAATATCTATGCGGCAACACCGGATGCTTTCGATGATAATGAAATCACTCTATTGACAGAACTTGCTGGTGATCTTGCCTATGGCATCGGGGCGATTCGGGCGGAGACAGGTCGAAAAAAGTCCGAAGAAGCGCTAAATGCATCCGAGCAGAAATACCGTGAAGTAGTCGAAGGCATTTCAGATGCGATATTCACTGTGGACTTGAATGGGTATTTTACCTTCACAAATTACACCACTCAGATTCTGACCGGTTATTCGCACGATGAATTGACCAAACTAACCTATCTCGATCTTGTTGAAGCGCCTCATCACATCAGAGTAAAGCGACACTATCTCAACCAATTCCTGCGAAAAATCGATCAAACCTATATCGAATTTCCACTAATTACCAAGACAGGAAAACACCTCTGGATTGGGCAGTCGGCTGCTCTGTCGAAGCGGGCAGGTGAAATTGTCGGATTTCATCTGATTTCCCGCGACATCACCGAGCGCAAGAAAGCCGAAGAAGCGTTGCGGGAAAGCGAATACTTGCTTAGAGAGACGCAGATCATTGCAGGATTAGGCAGTTACGTTCTTGATTTCGCCGCCGGCTTATGGAATAGTTCGGAATTACTTGATAAAATATTTGGTATCGATAAAACCTATAATCGCACTGTAGAGGGATGGGCGAATTTGATACATCCCGATGACCGTACAAGAATGATTGACTATTTTTCAAATGATATTATTGGTTCTCACCAGAATTTTAATCAGGAATATCGTGTTGTGCGTCCGAACGACAACACAGAGCGTTGGGTGCACGGATTAGGAAAACTTGAATTCGACAGCCGTGGAATTCTCATGAAGATGTATGGAACAATCCAAGACGTCACCGACCGCAAATACGCAGAAACGAAACTAATCGAAGAGTCTTCTTTCCGCAATTCTGTCATAAGTAATACCGCTGAAGGAATTGCGGTCTGCCATGAGATCATCGACTATCCACATGTTGGGTTTACGGTATGGAACAGTCGCATGGAGGAGATTACCGGCTATACAATGGAGGAGATCAACCGCCTCGGATGGTATCAGAGCATGTATCCAGACCCTGACTATCAGAGAGCCGCAATAGAGCGTATGGACAGAATGCGTATCGGTGATAATCTTGTGGCTGAAGATTGGGAGATCACTCGCAAAGGCGGTCAAAAGAGAACACTTTCCCTTTCTACATCGGTGTTAACGACTACCGATAATATCGTCCATGTCCTTGGTCTGATGGTTGACGTCACTGACCGTAAACGCGCCGAAGCAGAAAAGGAAATCCTCGAACATCAGATCCACCATCTCCAAAAGGAAGAGAGCTTGGGGCGCATGGCAGGGGCCGTCGCTCATCGCTTCAACAACCTGCTTCAAGGGATTATGGGGAACGTAGAGCTTGCACTCGAAAAAATACCGCGAGGAGAAGCTTTCGATTATTTAATGGAAGCTATCGAATCCTCGCGAAAGGCGTCGGAAATAAGCGGGCAGATGCTGACCTACGTTGGACAAACCACTGGGATTAGCGAGCCAATTGGTCTTTCTACCATCTGTCGTAGATACCTTCCGTTGATGGAAGCAATAATTCCTAAAAATGTCAGGCTGGTAACCAATTTACCCTCCCCCGGTCCGACAATCATCTCGAACGCGCACAACATACAGCAAATTCTTGCAAATATGATCACAAATGCTTCCGAAGCCATCGGTAGTGAAGAGGGCGCAATTCGTCTGACTGTCAACACGGTCTCTGCAGGTGAAATCTCCAAACTGCACCGTTTCCCCATCAACTGGAAGCCACTGAATGATAGTTACGCATGTTTGGAGGTGTCAGACGCCGGTTCAGGGATTTCAAACGAGGATATCGACAAGCTTTTCGACCCATTTTACTCCACAAAGTTTACCGGACGTGGTCTCGGCTTGACGGTGGTATTTGGGATTTTACGTGCTAATAAAGGAGTTTTAACTGTCGAGAGTGAGGTTGGGCGAGGCAGTATTTTTCGAATCTATTTCCCACTGACAGCAGATAAATTCCAAAATGTACCGATTGAAAAAGCCAAAGTCCCTGAAATAAAAGGGAGCGGTACGCTGTTGATAGTCGAGGATGATGATCATATACGAGACTTGGCCAAGTCTATGCTCACCTACATCGGATATAAGGTGCTTGTAGCGAGGGACGGCGTTGAAGCTGTGGACGTTTTCCAACAGCATAGGGACGAAATACAGTGTGTAATTAGCGATTTGACCATGCCTCGCATGAACGGTTGGGAGACATTGGTCGCGCTTCGCAAGCTCGCACCTGGTATTCCGGTTATTATAGCAAGCGGCTATGATGAAGCGCACGTTATGACAGGCGAACGCACTGAAAAGCCTCAAGGCATCCTTACCAAGCCCTATAATCTCCAGCGACTTCGAGAAGCTATTGAGCATGCCGTTGTGGATAATGAATGAGAGGTGATAAGGCGGACAACTTTCCGCCCTACTGAGAGTCATACTTTCCCCCTACTTAATCAAAGTGACTTTCTTTGAAATCTTTCCGCCATCGGTTCGTAGTTCCACCAGATAGACTCCCGCCGGAACCGCGCCCGCGTCCCAGATAACCTCGTGATAGCCAGCCTCGTATCGTCCCCCGGCAAGGACGGCAACACTACGCCCGGACAAGTCCCGGACGACAAGATCGACCTCCCCGGCAACAGGCAAGCCAAAACGGATGGTCGTGGTTGAGTTGAAGGGGTTGGGGAAGGGGTCCGCAAGGAAATAATGTTCGGGGATTGTGGATTGGGGGTTGGGGACGCTATTGACGTCGTTGATGTGGATCCTAACCCCGCCATGTATGGTAGTGTCACCATCGGTTACGTTGAACCCGACCCCGTATATTCCCAATTCACCACCGTCTTCGTAACCGGGTCGCCATACGAAACGGGCGCTGCCATCGCCGTTATCGGTGAATTGCATCCTGCGGGAACTGATTGCGCTTCTATCTCATATCGAAGGCTGTCGTTATCAGGGTCAACCGCAACGACAATAATGCTAAGCCCTTCACCCTCATTGCAACCTGTCCGTTCTGGCGGCGGCATTTCCCACACCGGCGCACGATTGACGTTGTTGACGATGATGTTCACCTCGGCGCTGATCTCATTCTCGCCGTCGGATAGGGTGAAGGTAGCGATGTATTCGCCTGCATCGTCGAAGGTGGTCTGCCAGATGAAGGTTCCAGTTCCGTCGCCATGGTCGGTGAATTGAGCCGAGTCGGGGAGGTCGTCGGAAACGTAAGTAAGGGTTACTCCGGCGTTTTCGTCGGGGCTAACACCACTTATTGAAAACTCGATAAGGTCATTCTCAGCAGTCTGTATCATATCCGGCATATCAATCCACCAGAGGAATGGCAAGCCGATATCCATACTCACAATAAACGCATCAAATCCTCCATTGATTTCTCCGTCAAACGCACCCTCTGTTACGGGAAAATCATCGCTGTCCGTGGCTCCCGTCAACACGATTCGACTGGAATCATCAAGAACGATGCTCGATCCAAGGTCGTAATCACTTCCGCCGATATACGTGCTGTAGGTCAATCGGCTTCCGTCTCCGTTAAGGCGCGCAAAATAGACATCGTGCGTGACGCCGTTGAACGACACATCAAAAGCATCCTCCGTAGTTGGGAAATCATCGCTGGATGTTGTGCCAGAAACGACAACTCCACCTGAACCGTCGGAGACTGACGAGATGATGATTTCATAATTTGATCCACCTAAAAATGTGCTAAACATAAGTTCGTTCCCATCACTGTTCAATCGAGCGATGAAGCCATCAGCATCACCGTTGTGTGACCTATCAAATGCACTTTCGGTAGTGGGGAGATCATCGCTTCCCGTGCTTCCTGCGATAAATACACCTCTCGCGCCATCCGATGTGAGGGAATAAACAACATCCGAGCTACTACCCCCAAAATAAGTGCCATACAGGAGTTCGCTCCCATCTTCACTCAAGCGGGCTATGAAGCCATCAGACACGCCTTCATTAAACGATTCGTCGAATGCGCCCTCAGTTGTAGGGAAATCATCACTCCATGTATTACCTGCCACTATAATTCCGCCCGCTCCATCTGATGCAAGCGAATGTGCGTGATCCATATTTTGTCCCTCAAGGTATGTGCAATAGATCAGCTCCCGGCAATCCCTTGTAAATCGGGCTACGAATACCCCATGAAGTTGGTTCAACTCTCTGTCAAATGCGTTTTCGGTAGTAAGTAAATCTTCACTCTCTGTGTCACCCGCCACGACTACTCCACCCGCTTCGTCAAGTGCAAGCGCATTAATCTTTTCATCGCTTGAACCCCCGAAATAGCTACCGTAGAGTAGTTCATTTCCATTCCTGCTCAAGCGACAAATAAAGCCCTCATCATAATTGCCATTGAACAAGCTATCAAGTGCATCACGGGTGATCGGGAAGTTCCTGCTCCAAGTCCAACCGGCCACAACAACACCGCCATCCACATCTTGCACGACGCCAATCGGATATTCGTCCCTGATTCCTCCCAGAAAAGTGGAGTAGAGCAATTCACTGCCATCCCGACTAAATCGAGCGATAAATGCGTCGTTCATTCCACCTTCCCCATTAAATGAAACGTCAAATGCCCCTTCGGTTATCGGGAAGTCATTGAAGCCCGTGGTGCCAGCAATAACTAATCCACCACCTTCGTCAATCACGACTCCGCGAGATGCATAATCACTTGATCTTCCCCCTAAAAATGTGCTATAAACCAGCGGATCAACCACCAACTCCTTCGTCTTGTCCCAAGTTCCGACTACCTCCAGCCCGAACTCGTTTTCTGACAGGACTCGCATCGTCACTTCGACCGGGACGCGGGAGCCGGACTCGTCGCACTGATAGGCGAGGGGGATGGCTTCGCGGAGCGTGCCGACCGAAGTGGTGAGGAGAAGCTCGCTTTGCTTCAGGGTGTCCTCACCCTGAAGCAGCTCACCATCTGCCCGCAGGGTGGGGACACCCTGCGGCAAAGCTGACTGGATACCGGCTTGCGCCGGTATGAGAGCAAGAGGATTGTCAAGTCCCAGCCACCGGAGCCTTACATCCGCCGGATCGGATCCGGGGTGGATGACGTAGTCGTACTTGAGGTTGTCGCCCTGCGCGTAATAGACGACGTCGATGCCGTCCCAGACATTCCGGTAGGTCAGCCGCGTGAAGTTCCCGCAGTCCGGAGCCCACTTGGTCGAGTCGTTGCCGAGGAAGTAGTTGTTGTTCCAGCCGAGCTTGCCTTCGGGGATGACTTCGATTTCACGGGGAGGATAGACATTCTTGTCTGTCGCAAAGACGAGGTCGGAAGATTGGCTAATTGACGAGACAAAGCGGAGCTTCAGGGCGTGGCCCTTGCGGGGAGCGCTCTCCGGCGTCAACCCGCCGTGGTTGACGCCTTCGTCATACTGCCAGCCGCGGCGGGCTGGCAGCGGGTCTGTGGTATCAGGTACGCTCACCGCCAGAGTCAATCCGTCGCGCTCAAACCACCACGTCAGACCGCGTCCGCCGTCAGCTTTGAACAGGACGCGTTCGTCCCACTGGCCTTTGTTTTCGGTGAAATGGAGCTGAACCGAGCCGAGCGTACCGGCGGTTTGCGGCGTTGCTACATTGGTAGTCGCGACAACTGCCGTCAATGCGGCAAGGAAGAAGGTGGCGGTTAATCGTCTGGTTCGAATCGAAGAATTCATGATCGACGCTCCCGGATTGACCTCGTACCGCCGAGATCCTGTCGGCATGTTTTATTGCCATGCCGCCAGGATGGCGGCGTTACGCCATGTGGACTTGACGATAGTAAATCTATGCAATTTCAGAGGAATTGTCAAGTACGGGTAAATATCGAACGTGTACGGAGCCCCGTTCTGCCGGTCGCTGGTGGAAACCGCGTAGGATATGCGTCTCGCTTGTCTGCCAATGAGTCATCGGACTCGGCGATCCGACCTACGCATGTCAACTACCTGTCGCAGGGTGCGGACACCCTGCGGTAGCCTTCTGTCAAGCGGGACGCTTAACCTACGCGAGGCAAAAAAACAAAAGCGGGGCGATTTTTAGATTTCTCTAAAATCGCCCCACTTCTTAATGCCCACGGCCCCGGTGCTAGGGGGTTTACGAAACCTTTACGGGGCCGTCCTGCGGGTTGATCTTGTCGATTGCCAATTGACGATTGTCAATTTTGTAATTGGCAATCATGTATTGAAAATCTTCGTAAGCAGCCGGTCTGTAACCCGGTCTGCCAAATCTCTTGCCTTACGGCGAAGAGGGTCTTCATCCTCTGGCGGGGAGAGTCCTGTTTCAGAACCAGACAATTTATCTAATTGAAGCCTGACGCCCCTGAGAGTTAATCCCTGTTCTTCCACCAGCGAACGAATGTGGTCTATTTTTTGAATCGCGTCTGGAGCAAAGCAACGCGAATCTCCATCTGCCCCTTTGGCAGTTTCGAGAAAATCTCGAAACTCATGCTCCCAATGCCTCAGGGTTGACCTGCTTACGCCTGTCGTGGCTGCCATTTGACCTATAGAGAGCCTGCCCTGATGGTCGTCGGTAATGTTGTTCATACGGCCATCCGCGCTTCCCTGTGTCGCGGCAAAGTCCCCTGTCCTCTTTCCCAAATGGGGGATATCAACCGCCCTACTACTTCCATTTCTCTTATCGGCAACTATATTAGAATACTTGAATGCATAACAGTTGCCTTAAGGCGAGAGAAGGATTATCTTAAGGTGTGCGGGGGAAATCAATAAAAATGGAGCGATCTGTGCTGAGTCACAAAACCCTGAGACGGTACTTTGCCATCTCCGTATTGGCGGCCGTACTCTTTCAATTCTCGGATCCGAGTCGGGCTCTTGCCAATGGCGGACTCGGTTTAAGCATGAATGGCGCAGTTGGAGCCACTGTCATCAACGGCGTCAACTATCAGTTTTTGAGCCTTAGACCCGACTTAAGTATCGGTAAATTCGGCATAGGTCTTGATCTCTCCCTTTACTTCGACGCTGATGGGAACATCCGCAAGGAAGGCTGGAATAAGGCCGCCGATATTGTTGAGAAGATCTATTACGTGCGTTGGGGGCAGTCTGGCGATCCGTTTTACATTAGGGTCGGTAATCTTGCCCCGGTAACGTTGGGTTACGGCTTGATTATGCGCCGTTATACTAACTCTATCGAGTGGCCCTCGGTCAGGCGTGTCGGAATGCAGATGGAAGTTCGCACCGGTGGCGTCGGAGTTGAGACCGTTGTCGGCAACTTCCGCGAGATTAAAACCCCTGGGCTTGTCGCGGCGCGAGTCACCTACGAACTCGATCTTGTTCTGCCTGTACAGATTGGTGGAATTATCGCCTACGACGGGAATCAGTTCCTCGGCGCTAAAGATGAAGACAATGACGGGATTCCGGATCGCAACGATCTCTTCCCCGGCAAAGACGATGAAGCCTTTGCTCAACAAATCATTGGTCAAGTTGGCGTGACTAACGCCGAGCGCCTCGTTTCTATCGGTGCGATTCCTGACATCTTCAATCTCCCCCCATCGATCCAAGACTTGAAGGATCCGGTGACAATCTTCGGTCTTGACGTCGGTGTGCCGATTATTCGTACCGAGAAATTCAATATCTGGACTTATGCTCAGGCGGCGCAGATCGTCGATTACGGGATGGGAATCGCCGCTCCGGGCGTGGTTTTTAGGATGGGACCGTTCCACGCCGGAGCAGAATACCGCATTTTCGCCAAGAAGTTCCGCGGCGAGTACTTCGACATGTCTTATGAAACTGGACGAGTCATCTGGGACGAAGTTCTCGACAGTCTCCGGACCAAAGAATCGACGCTTGACTCTCTTCCCTCTGCTCAAGGGATCTGGGCTGACGCTGGGATGACATTCTTCGGACTGCTCGACATTTATGGCTCTTTCCAGAATATGTCGTACGACGGCGGGGAATCGACCAAATCAATTTACACATCGGCAGGACTGAAGGGCGGCTTGATCCCAAAGATCACCGTCGCTGAGGCATACTTCCAGCAACCAGACGCCAAGAAGCTCTTCAATACCGACTCCGACGGGACGGTGGTCGGCTACAAGATCGGCTATGAGATCGGGCAGGGCGTCAGTATCATCTATGACAACAAGTCGATCTACCACAATGGCAAGCCGACGAAAATCATGACGATTGAGACTGCGCTGGCGTTTTGATGGACCGCATACCATCTCAATTAGAGTCGCAAGCTGTCAGCCCTCTCAGGTTGACAGCTTGCAGAGTCTAATCCCTTGACCGACACCATCGACCAATACTGCGGCATCGACGCCATTCTCTATGACTCGGACTATGCAAATTACGACAAAGACGATATCCATTTTTATGTCGAGGAAGCCGTCCGATGCGGCAAGCCAGTTCTTGAACTCGGTTGTGGCACAGGTCGTATTACCATTCCGATTGCCTACAACGATATAGAGGTTGTCGGTGTCGAATTATCGCCCGATATGCTGGAAATTGCGAGGCAGAAAGTTGCCGAACTGCCCCCGGAAATTGCCGGGAGAATCTCGCTTGTGCAAGGGAATATGTGCGATTTTGAACTTGACCGTAAGTTCGATCTCGTCATTATTCCGTTTCGGGTGTTCATCTGCCTGTTGACCACACTGGAGCAGAAGCAGGCTCTGCTTAACGTCCACCGTCATTTGAACGTCGGCGGCAGGTTGATCCTGAATTTTTTCGATCCCGACCTGCGAGAAATCCTCGATCACAATGAACACCAGCGAAGCATCCAGAAATTGATGAACCGATTCACCCACCCGCTGACTGGCAACAACGTCACCGAGTGGTCAACCTGGGATTATAACATCACCGAACAGACCATCGAAGAACTGCGCAACTACATCGAACAGGACTCCGACAACAATATCGTAAAAAGCACATTCGTCAAATTTTGTGTCCGCTATATCTTTCGCTGGGAGATGCATCACCTTCTCGAACTCTGCGGGTTTCGCGTCGAAGCGCATTACGGCGACTTCAACCGCGGACCATTCAGGGCAAGAGGCGAGCAGATTTGGGTGGCGTCACCAGGAGTTTTGCCTTGAGGAGATGCCATTCTCTTGGAGGGCGGACTTTCAGAGTTAGTTGAAAAATTCTTAAAATTGCCAATTTCGTCCAGGCGGACGCCCTCGTCCGCCGAGTCATCAAGCACAAAATAATCGCGGACGAGGGCGTCCGCGTGGACAAGTCAGTGCAAATATCTAATAAATCAACGAACTCTTTCGGTCCGCTCTTGACAAGCGAGACGCTTATCCTACGCGAATTTTCACGCTTGGAGGGCGGATTTAAATCCGCCCTCCAAGGGGACAGCCAATGACCCAACGACTCTTATTCTGGCTGAAGGTACTTGTCGCTTTATTATTGTTGGCGCTGATTATCACCACAATCAAACCCCGCCCGATCTGGGAGGCGCTTCTTGTCGCAAAATACGATCTGGTGCTCTTCGCCGCCCTATTGATGCCGATCAACCTCTTTCTGCAGGAGCGAAAATGGGCTTATCTCGTCAAACTATCGCAACCTGACGCAACTCGTGGCGAAACATGGGGTTCGCTGTTAGGGGGTTACAGCTTCGGAATCGTCACACCGGGACGTATTGGTGAGTATGGACGATCACTGCTGATACGAAACGCTGATCCAATGAAGTTGATCGGCCTGACCATCATCGACAAATTCTATAATCTCGGCTTGACCACCGCAGTCGGTATGCCCGCACTCTTCACACTTCCTTGGGCGCTTAATCTTGCTACCGGGTACATTCTTTACGCCCTTTTGGCGCTGATGGTAGTAATCGATGGCTTCCTGCTCTTCCTTGCCCTCGACCCAAGACCGGTCAGAAGCATAATATACGCCGCGCAGATCATGTTGCCGAAGGGTGAACGAGTCGCTCAACTAATGGGAGGTCTTGATCGCTTTGGCATTCCACAAGCCCGTCGCACGCTTCTATTCACCCTCGCTCATTACTCGGTTTTTCTCGTACAGTATTTTTTACTGATTAACGCGCTCGGATCACTCAATTTTCTCAATTCTACCCGCGGAGCCGCGGCGATTCTCTTCACCAAATCAGCTATCCCCATTGCTATTGGCGACTTGGGACTTGATCAGCTTGTCTCAGTGCAGTTTTTCGGGCAGTTTGGCATAACCTCCGAAGCCGCATTCAACGCCTCCCTTCTCCTTTTTGCAATTAATGTCGTGACGCCCGCGCTGGCAGGGCTTTTCTTCGTTGGAAGGCTTCCGCTCGGCGGCAGAAAGAGACCCGAATCATGAAAATTCTCTGGCTGTTAGCCCTGGGGCTGGGAGGTATCGTTTACGCCGGATTTATACTAAAGGCGTTAAGGGGAATCTTGAAACTGGTTAAAGCCAGACTCCTTGCCCTTCCAGTTCAATCGACTAAACCCCTCTCGGTATCGGTAGTTATCGCCGCGCGCAACGAAGAGTATTGGATCGAAAGAACTCTCGACAGCCTTCTCGCTCAGAGCATTGCCAACAACGAAAATTCCCTCGAAATCGTCGTCGTCGATGACCGCTCCACAGACGATACGGCAGAGATAGTTCAAAAATACAGTCTCCTTCACCCACGTATTAGATTACTGAAACAGCGCTTTGTTCCTAAGAATGTCAGCCCCAAAAAAGCCGCGTTGACGCTCGGAATCAGCAACAGTGGCGGCGATATAATCCTTATCACTGACGCTGATTGCCAACACGATCCCGGCTGGGCAGAGACGCTGGCTCGATTAGTCGCTTTTGAACGCTGTATGGTGATTGGGCAAGCCCGATTTAACACCAGAAAACACGACCCCCTATGGTCACGACTGCAAGCCCTCGATTTCGCCGCTCAAGGCGTTCTTTCCGCAGGATTAGCCTCAGGTGGGACACCGTTCAATTGTTCAGGCGCAAGTATGGGATTCTCTCGACAATCATTCGAAAAGGTGCGCGGTTGGGAGGGAATCGAAAGCTTCATCTCCGGCGACGACGAGCTGTTGATGCGGAAATTCCATACATCAGGCATCCCGATTGTCCCTGCCACCGGTAAGGAAGCGGTCGTTTCGACGAGACCGCCCTTGTCGATGGTCGAATTCTGGCGCCAGCGAACTCGCTGGGGTTCAAAAACTTTGCATTACCCGGCGAAACAGAAGGCGGTACTATCCGGCGTCTTTCTCTTTTACCTCGCGCTTGCATTGACGCCCTTAATGTTCTGTCAAGGAATTGTTTGGCTCCCGGCAACAATCGGAATCGCTGGTAAAATGGCGCTCGACCTAAGTCTATTGAACGCCTCCAAACCACTCTTCGCAGACGAAGTGAGCAATTTAGAGTTTATTCTCGCCGAATTGCTACACCCACTTTTAATCATACTTCTCGCACTATTCGGCGCATTCGGTACCTTTGAGTGGAAGGGCACAACTTATAAAACCAAGGGCACGGCGTGAGTCTTATCTACGACCTACCCCCGCGCATTGCCGCTTTTCTTTTTGAAGGAGTAATCGCTAAAGGACCTCCCGGCGCAGTCTATCTGACTTTCGATGACGGTCCCGACCCGGATATGACGCCGCATTTCCTACAACTTCTAAGAGCCTTGAATTGCCCCGCCACCTTTTTCCTTACCGGTTATAAAGTTATAAATAACCCGGTTGTTGCACTACAAATTGCCCACGCCGAGCAAGGCATAGGCTCTCATGGTTCAAGCCATAAATCACTTCTGACCGTCGGTCGAATCGCGGCAAGAAAAGAGATTTTAGAGAGCGCGGATTCGATCAAAGCGACCACCAGAATCAGTCCGAAATTTTTTCGCCCACCCTATGGCAGGTTAGGGCGAGGCGTCCTGATGGCCGCAAAAGAACTCGGAATGACGACGGTATTGTGGTCGCTTAGCGGGAAGGATTGGAAAGAGAAGAATCCTGCCGTTCTGTCGGCAAGGATCGTAGATCGTGTGCAGGACAGAGATATAATTCTTTTGCATGACTCAGGCAAATGCGCGCCAGTGACGCTTGCCGCTCTTCCCGATATCATCAAAGGTATCCGAGCCAAGGGATTGCGGATAGGAGCTTTGGCTGGAGCAATCTATTGACCGATCTGTTGCTTCCAACTGCCGTTCCCTTGATCGGTCTTTACGCTGAAACTCATTACCGCTTTCCACTTTTCCCCTTCAGCCGTTACTTCCGCCGAGAGCCAGAGATCATCTTCGACGCACCGCACCGGGTTCAACCCGGAATGCCTCTGCCGGTAACACTGATCATCAAGGACGCCCACCGCTATCCTATCGAGCTGGAAGAAGTAGTACTGACCGGGCTTTCGAGCGATGGTGCAAAGATTTCGGCGCGTTTCCAGATCAATCGCCTAATGGAGTGCTCATTCTGGTACGCCATTTTCGACCACGACCTACGGAACCTTGCCCCTGGTATTGTCGAAATTGATTGTGCATTATTCTACAAGAGCCGCGGGAAACGGAAGGTGGCTCATAACGACAACCACACGGGCCTTGGCCATGCGCCACTAAGCGTCTATCATGCGGAATACCCTCTCCCCATGTTCCCCGGCTGGCAGGCAGGGGAGTTGCACTGCCACACCTCCTACGGTCCTGATTATGTTGAATTTGGCGCTCCTCTCGAAGCCATTCAACGGTCAGCGGAGGCTATCGGTCTTAGCTGGGCGGCACTCACCGATCACTCGTACAACCTCGACGACCTTCAGGATGATTATCTTAAAACAGATCCGGAATTGATCAAATGGCACCTTCTTCGGGAAGAAGCGGAACGGCTGTCGAAGGACGCCACAGTCACCCTGCTTCCGGGCGAAGAATTAACCGTTCGCAATAGCCTTGGACGAAACGTCCATCTGATCATTCTTGGCAACCCCGAATTTTTGTATGGCAGTGGGGATGGCGCAGAGAAGTGGTTCAAAACGAGAAGCGAAATGTCGATTCCCGAAGCGCTTGCCCGTGTCTCAACTGAAGCCTTTACTGCGGCGGCTCACCCACTGGTGCCAACGCCTCCGTTGGAATGGTTGTTGGTAGGACGAGGCGAGTGGTCGCACGATGATCTTGCCCATCCCCGACTCGACGGCTGGCAGATTGCCAATGGCAGTTGGGGGGTCGATTTCGAGAGGGGATACGATTACTGGCGGAAAAACCTGCTATCGGGTAGAAATATCCCCATATTTGCTGGCAATGACGCTCACGGCAATTTCAATCGTTTTCGCCAGGTTCACCTGCCAATGTTATCCCTTTGGGAGCATGACCGGAACCTGTTTGGTAAGTTTCGGACATTGGTCTGCACCAATGCTCGCAAACCTCTCGAAATATTGAATGCTCTCAAACATTCGTCGGTGGTAATATCGGATGGACCGGCTATCGAATTGCAATCAAGAGAGAATACGGTCATTGTTCGTTGGAAAACCACCCCAGAATTCGGTAATGTTCAAACTCTTACAATCACTCAAACCAGCAATAGTTCTGAAAACGTTATTGCCCATGGTTTATCCCAAACAGAGCTTTCTGCAACTAATGGCGAGTATCTTTTTCGCGCCGATGGTAAGTCCGTTCGAGCCGAAATTCAAACTCAAACTAAGGATGGACTAAGTTTCAGAGCCTTGACAAATGCTATTAAACAAAAACGATCCCGTACTTTAAAATCATAAACTTACATCAGGTTGGGCAACAAGGTGGCGACTTCAAGAAAACTCGCCAATATTCCCCGTATTTCAGCATCTCCCCAACAGAACAGACCATTCAAAAGATCGGTTTCGACGGTTCGTCACAAAGTTGCACTTGACAAAAGGGCTTGAGTTCTCTATATTGCTTCACCCTCCCAATTGACATCTCTTAACTGTTCTAAAACAAAAGGTTACGTTTAATGCCAGAACTGGCGTCCCAAACCGGAAACGATCATTGGACGGTATGGGAATTAGTTTCTGAAAAACTCCAAGCCGAACTTCCGAGACAGAGCTTTCTCACTTGGTTTCGTCCACTCGAACCGATTAGCTTTGATGGTGAAATTCTAACTTTGCAGGTCCCGTCCCAGTTCTACTGTGACTGGATCGAAAGCCATTATGCCCAACATCTCCGTGTTGCTACAGCAGATGCGCTTGGTCGTGAAATTTGTCATAAATTTGTGGTTTCGTTAAACGGCAAAACTACCGTTAAAAATTTATCCGAAGCATTTACAGCTCCGGAACCTGCGACCATCACACCAAAACCGGTCGTTCGAAGCAACGGGAATCAGGAGCCGTTCGAATCGCGCCTGAACGACCGATACCTATTCTCTAATTTTGTCGAAGGTGATTGCAATCGATTTGCCAGAGCGGCCGCGCTTGCCGTAGCTGATGCACCCGGAAAAACGCCGTTTAATCCGCTAATGATTTATGGCGGGTCGGGTTTAGGCAAAACCCATCTCATCCAAGCCATTGGTAATACCATCCTTGCGCGAAAAGGCGCTCGCAAAGTTATTTATGTAACCAGTGAACAATTTACCGCCGAATTCATCAAGGCTATTCAAAACGGCAAACTGGATTCCTTCAACCGTCTTTACCGAAGCGTCGATGTACTATTGTTAGATGATGTGCAGTTCTTTATGACAAAAGAAAAAACACAAGAAGAATTTTTCCATACTTTTAACTATCTGCACCACGCCGGAAAACAACTCGTATTTTCCTCCGATAGACCACCCAGAGATCTTGAAGGTTTCGACGCGCGCCTCGTAAGCCGACTTCAATGGGGTCTGGTCAGTGAAATGACCATACCTGAATATGAAACGCGGCTGGCAATTCTCAAACGACGCGCCGAAGAAGAAAAAATCGATCTTCAGGATGACGTTGCTCAGTTCTTAGCGCTCCATATCACTGACAATATCCGTACCTTACAGGGAGCATTAATCCACATGCTTGCCCAGGCGTCATTGATGGGCAAAACTATTTCTGTCAATCTTGCCAAAGAAGTCATCAGAAATCTGATTAGTAAGGCCAACAGAATTATCTCAGTAGAACGAATTCAGGCTCTTGTCGCTGAAGAATATGGTTTTCCAAACGACTTGATCCGTTCTAAAACCAGAAAAAAAGAAATTGCTGAAGCACGCCAAATAGCAATGTTTCTATGTACTGAATTTACCCGGCTGACACTGAAGGCAATCGGACTACATTTTGGCGGAAGAGATCATGCTACCGTTATTCATGCCAGAGAAACAGTAAATGAACGGATAAAAATTGAGAAAGGCTTTGCAGATATAGTAGAACGACTTCATAAAAAACTTGAACTCGCTTCAATCTGAAACTATATTGTAAAGTTTCATAACGTTTAGAGTTCAAACTTCAGTTTGGGCTTAAGACAAGGTAAACAGGCTGTCCGAGAATAACAAAAATCCCAAAACGCTCTCATACCGGCGAAAGCCGGTATCCATTAATTCCTTAAATATCATTAAGATATATAGATCCCGGCTTTCGTCGGGATGAGCGCCATTGATTATTATTTGCATTCTCGGACAGTCTGTAAAGTTTGAACTCTGAACAATTATGTTATCAACCTATTCACATGCTTCACACTGATTTTCTCCTGTTTAGAGTCGATAACTTATAATTTTTATCTTTATTGTGCGCTACTCGCGTTTTCGGTCTCGAATGGTGGCTAAAATTGTAACGTCGTTCAACATTTCTTCATCATCTCAAATTAAATCACAAGTTGTTATTCCAAAGCTTTGAAGGTTTCAATTTTCTTCGTATCATTCAAAGTTATCCACATAATCACCGCACTACAGCAACTACGAGATTAGAATCATTACTCAATCTTATTTAGAATTACGGACAACCAAATGAAGTTCACTTTTGCTCAATCAGTAATGCTTAAAAGCATTCAAAAAGTTATTGGAGCCGTATCTGCACGTGCTCCAATGCCTTCACTTTCAAATTTCCATCTTAAGTTGGATGGACGAACTCTTGTTATGACGTCCACAGACTTGGAAGTTACCGTCAGTGCCTCAGTCGAACTTCTTGAATCGGAAGGTTCTGGAGGGGTCTTAATTCAGGCAAAGCGATTTCAAGATTTGATTCGCGAGTTACCTGACATTCCACTTGAAATTGAAGTCATCGAACCGTTCAAGGTTACACTCCGTGGAGAAGGAATTGGGGTTTATAATCTTCCCGGCGAAGACCCGATAGACTTTCCTGAACTGCCGGTAATTGACTCGAAATTATCATTCCATCTTTCAGCCGAAATATTCAAGAGAATGATCGGTAAAACACTTTTTGCCGTCTCTAAAGATGAAATGCGTCCGGTATTAACAGGAATTCTTTTTCAGCTTCGCGGCAGTGAAATTCGTGTTGTTGCTACTGATGGCCATCGGCTGTCTCGAGTCACAAGACAGGATGTGCAATTCACGGGCGAGCCTCGCGATGATATTATTCCGATGAAAGCCCTCACGTTGCTTCAAAGAAACCTTGATGATGATGACGATCTGGAAATTGCCCTTGCCGAAACCAGAGCTTCTTTCAGCACCAAAAAACAGCGACTGATCACCCGTCTGATCGACGGACATTATCCGAAGTACGAAAGCGTAATTCCCCAATCGAATCCCAATCATCTTCGCATCAGGATGTCGGATTTTATGTCGAGTATTCGACGGGTAAGTATCTTTTCCAGCCATATTTCGAAACAGATCAAATTCACGCTTGAACACGGCAAAGCGGCAGTCGAAGCCGAAGATCCGGAATACGGCGGTCGAGGCCGGGAAGAATTTAGCGTGGATTATGAAGGCGAATCACTGGAAATTGCCTACAATGCCGGTTACTTGATGGATGCATTGCGACAGGTTGATACCGAGGACGCTCTCTTTGAGCTGGGTAACTCCAACGATGCAGGGATCATTCGTCCTTCTTCTCAACTTGATAAAGAAGACTTCTTGATGCTGTTGATGCCAATCAGGCTCAGATGAACAGTCGAAATCTGTTCGATGCTGATCCGGCTGGGAAGCCTGTCGAAAGAGCAAAGAAAAACCCCTCCAGGAAGCGCTTGGAGGGGTTTCTTAAGTGGGAAAATGAAACTCCCCGCCTCCAGAACGAACAAGTCCTTGGCAGTGCCTTGGGACGCCTTGTTGATTATCTTGGGCTCGCTGGTCGGTTGCGCGAACAGCGGGTGTTAGAGGTCTGGCCTGAAGTGGTTGGAGAAACTATTGCGGCGGTCACAAAGGCAAGATCAATAAAGGATGGAGTTTTGACCGTTGAGGTCATCAATCCGTCCTGGCGTCAGGAGTTGTCTTATATTTCTTCTGACATCTTAACCAAATTGAATCGAACTATGGGCAAGTCTCTTGTAAAGAGGCTTAAGTTTTGTTAAATTAATTTGATTGAGTAATTTTTTATAAAGGCGATCTCAATTTTCGCCCAAGCTCGTCCTGAGGTGTTCAGGCGGACGCCCTCGTCCGCCCTTTCAATTGCTTGATCGAATGGCGGACGAGGGCGTCCGCCTGAACATTTCTTATTATTCGACTTTTTCAAAAGACCTGAAAAGTTCCTTTTGCCAACCTCCCCAAATCAAACAATCTAAACTATCAAATGAATAACAACCCCACAATTGACGATACGAAGTCTTCCAGTTATAGTGCCTCCGATATTCAGGTTCTGAAAGGTCTTGAAGCCGTTCGCCGTCGCCCTGCCATGTATATCGGCGATATCAGCGAGCGCGGACTTCACCACCTGATCTACGAAGTGGTCGATAATTCCGTCGATGAAGCTCTTGCTGGTATCTGTACCAGAATCGATGTGACCGTCAACGCTGATAACTCAATAACCGTAAAAGATAACGGGCGCGGCATTCCGGTTGACCACCACGAGGAAGAGAACCGCTCCGCTCTCGAAGTAGTCATGACCGTACTTCATGCAGGCGGCAAATTCGACCGCGAGAGCTACAAGGTCTCCGGAGGTCTTCACGGCGTTGGCGTTTCAGTGGTGAATGCGCTGTCCGAGTGGTGCAAGGTCGAGGTCGGTCGCGGGGGGGACCTCTATTCTCAGGAATACCGGCGTGGGGATCCGGTAGAACCTGTGCGAAAGATTGGCAAGACCGACTTCAACGGAACCAAAACCACCTTCTTTCCTGATTCCGAAATTTTCCACCACATCGAATGGCGCTTCGAGATCGTAACTACCCGCCTCCGTGAACTTGCCTACTTGAATCGTGGTCTCGAAATTGTCGCTCGCGACGAACGAGCCGGCGAGGAGCAAGAGCAAGTATTCAAATTCGATGGCGGCTTGTCGCAGTTCGTCGCCTACCTCGATGAAAACCGCCAAGCTCTTCACCCGCCGATCCACATCATTGGCGAACGCGAAGGCGTTCCGGTCGAGGTTGCCCTCGAATGGAACGACTCGTACACCGAAAACGTTTGCACTTACGTCAACAACATCAATACTATCGAGGGCGGCTCGCATCTTGCCGGATTTAAATCGGCTTTGACGCGCACGCTCAATAGTTACGCGATCAAGAATCAGTTCTTCAAGAACGACAAGTTCACTCTGTCGGGTGACGACTGCCGCGAAGGTTTGACCGCCGTACTCTCGGTGATGGTGGGCGAGCCACAGTTCGAGGGGCAGACCAAGACTAAGCTTGGCAACAGTGAAGTCAAAGGCATCGTCGAGACGGTTTTAGGCGAAGGCATGGCGCGGTTCCTGGAAGAAAATCCCGGCGTCGCCAAGCGGATTCTTGAGAAGTCGATCAGCGCCGCTCGCGCAAGGGACGCCGCCCGCAAGGCTCGCGAGCTTGTTCGCCGTAAGGGTGCGCTTGAGTCTGGTGATCTGCCCGGCAAGCTCGCCGACTGCTCGATCAACGACCCCGACCATGCCGAACTTTATCTGGTCGAGGGTGACTCGGCAGGCGGATCCGCCAAACAGGGCCGCGACCGTCGTTTTCAGGCAATCCTACCGCTTAGGGGAAAGATCCTGAATGTTGAAAAAGCTCGGCTCGACAAGATTCTCGGTAATGACTCTATTCGCACGATCATTGCCGCAATTGGCATCGGCTTCCGAATTGGCGAGCCCGAATCGAATGGCAATGGCAACGGCCATACCAACGGCGATGATAATGGCGGCGGTGACGAGCTTGACTTTGCGAAGCTTCGTTACGGCAAAATCATCATCATGACTGACGCCGACGTCGATGGTGCGCATATTCGAACGCTGTTATTGACTTTTTTCTACCGTCACATGCAGGAGCTCATCACTCGCGGGCACATTTACATTGCTCAACCGCCGCTTTTCCGGGTTTGGAAGGGCAAAGAGGAGCACTGGGTTTACAATGACGATGAACGCGAGCGAGTAACCGAACGGATGGGGAGCAAGGGTGTGCAGATTCAGCGCTACAAAGGCTTGGGAGAGATGAACCCTGATCAGCTCTGGATGACGACGATGGACCCTGAGCGGCGTTCGATGCAGAAGGTTCAGATCGATGACGCCGCCAGCTCTTCCCACCTCTTCGATGTCCTCATGGGCGACGAGGTCGAGCCGCGGCGGGCGTTCATCGAGGCAAATGCGAAGTATGTGCGGAATTTGGATGTGTGAGGGGGGTGCAGTCACACGTCTCGTGTGACTGATGATCGGCATTGATTGCGTGTGGTATTTTGCGTCACACGAGATTTGTGACGCCACATCAAGGAGTAGTGCCGTCGCACGTCTCGTGCGACGATTGACTGCGGCAGTATTTTGCATCACACGAGACATGTGACGCCACATCAAGGAGTAGTGCCGTCGCACGTCTCGTGCGACGATTGACTGCAGTGGTATCGACATCTAACTCAGGAGTTTAAATGGGTTTAAGAGGAAGATCAATCGTTACAACTCCCAGTCTATTCTTCGTGACCACGACGCTTATCGATTGGATGCCTCTATTCGAGAATCCGGCAATTCGAGATCAAATTGAAGAAATCATGTTTAGGTTTATTCCGGGTTATACCGACGCAATTATGGGTTATGTGATTATGCCTTCTCACGTTCATCTTATGGTTGGAAGCAAATCGGGAGGCAACCAATTATCAAGGTTTATGCAAGCATTTAAATCTACGGTTTCTCGTGATCTGTTCCCATCTGTGCCATCTATTTGGATGCGGCGATTTGATGATTTTGTAATTACTTCCGAGAGGCAATTCATTGTCAAGCTTGAATATATCCACAACAATCCTGTTAAAGCAGGCCTCGCTGATCAAGCAATGGATTGGAAGTGGTCAAGTGCAAGATTCTGGCTTCAAGACGAGCCAAATGATAAGCTCTGTAAGTCTTGGAATTGGATGGAGTAGCGGCGTCACACGAGACGTGTGACGCCACAACGAGTAGTGCAGTCGCACGAGATGTGTGATGCCACGCCAACGAGTAGTGCAGTCGCACGAGATGTGTGATGCCACGCCAACGAGTAGTGCAGTCGCACGAGATGTGTGATGCCACACCGACGAGTAGTGCAGTCGCACGTCCCGTGCGACTGTAGCCGACTTAAACTTGGGATTATCAATGAAACCAATAATAGTTTACACTCTTGGTTTTTGTTGCGCTTTCCTGCCCGGTATCGTTTGGTCGCAACCAGATACAATTTGGACAAAACTTTACGGGACGCCGACGGAAGATGTCTGCAAAACGATCATTCAGGCAGGCGATGGGGGCTACCTACTTGTTGGATACGCCTACGATAATTCGCATGACACACGCCGCTGGCTGGCGGTCAAGGTCGATGATTCGGGGCAGGAAGAATGGCGATATGAAGATCCGGTCGGTCGCGACAAAGTTTGTGAGAATGCCGTTCAGGCGAGAGACGGAGATTTCATACTCGCAGGCTACACTGAAGAGTCAGGCAATGGCGGATCGGATGCCAGAGCGCTGCGGTTGAGTGTAGATGGGGACATTGTTTGGGATCGAGCGTATGGAAGACAAGGGTATGACGATTGCTCTTCGATTCTAAAAATATCTGAAAATGAGTACTGTCTGATTGGCTATCTAATCCCCAATCCGAACCAGCCGTACACGCAATCTCTCTGGTTGTTATTTATTGATAATGATGGAGACAGTTTAACTTCCTACACCTTTAATCCAGGCGGATTTTTTTCTGCACAAACCAGTATTTTGTCAGAGAATGGAGCCATTGTCACTGGTGGCTATATCGATCACCAATTGTTTGCCGCTAAAATTTCCGCCAATCGCGAATTAGAATGGTTTCATAGTTTTCCAAATGGAATAAGGTCTGATTGTGCTTCGATCGTTCAAACCACAGATCACGGCTATCTATTGGCTGGATATTACTGGCCTGAAGGTTCTGCTAAGAATGGATACCTGATAAAAGTCGATGAAAATGGCGATTCTCTGTGGACGAAAGAGATGGGGGATGATTCTAACGAAGAACTTCATTCAGCCATACCTGCTATTGGAGGCGGGTTTTTCACTGCTGGTTTCATATCTTCTTCCGAAGGCAATCCGGGTGGTGGTATGTGGATTTCAAGGCTTGATGATGAAGGGGAGATTCTTTGGAGCCAAACATATGGGGGCTCTCAATTCGATGATTGCTATGATCTGATTCAACTGGGAGACGCATCCCTTTTACTTGCTGGCAAAACTTATTCATTCGAGAGTCAAAGAGGCGATTTTTGTCTCGTTAAAACCGAAGCCGATCCCAACACAGTAAAAAGACCGATCAATTTACTTCAGCCTCAAAAGCTATCGATTGTCAGCCTCGCACCCAACCCCTTCAATTCTAACCTTTCCATATACTATCAAACGCCCGTCGCCGAGCTGATGACCATACGCCTGTTCGACATTACAGGCGCTCACGTTGAAACAATTGCTCTCGGTTTTCAGTCAAGGGGCTCACACTCAATCAAATGGGATGCCAGCGATTGCCCGGCAGGTCTCTATTTTCTTAGATTAGAGGCAAGACATTTATCAGCGACGCGAAGCGTGGTTCTTTTGAAGTGATTGAAAGGGAGTAGCATAGAGCATTTGCCGACATCTTGTGCTGTCGCACGTCTCGTACGACAGCACAGCCAATTGTGTCGTCACACGGGACGTGTGACGACACACCCTAACGAAATTTTTGACGCTATCTATGATATAGAAATAGAATCATGCGCCACACCAAACTAAAATTCCTTTTCCTCCTCTTCCTCGCCGCCTGCGCCCCCCGCCGCGAGATGTACGTCATCTCCGTCGTCGAGAAATCGCAGATGGCCGAGCCGCATTGGGTGTCGCGCTACGGAGGCGGCACGTTCCTCGGCATCGGCGAAGCGCCGACTATGGAAGCCGCCAACCGTGCCGCCCTCGAAGACCTTATGCGCAAAATCTCCCAGGAGATCGGCGTCGAACTCGTCGCGACCGGCGAGATCATTAAATCTGAGGATGAAAGTGGATACGTGGAACGCAGTAACTTCCAGCTTGACGCCCTCTCGGCCTCATTCCTGCGCGATATAGGCCGTCGTGTCACCAACAGCTACTGGGAACACTGCCGCGCCCAGACCGGTAAGAAGACTTTCAACGATTTCTACCGCTACTACGTCAGCGCCGAAATCTCCGGCTCGTTCGTCGATACCCTCCGTGCCCAAACCCACGCCGAAAACGAGTCTCGTCAGGCGCAAATCGAAGCCAATATCAAACGCGCCGATGACATTCTTACCGCAAATGGCTCCGTCAAACCAATGGACGCCTTCGGTGAGCTTGCTACTGCCATGCAGACCGCCGCGACGCTTTTCTATAACCGCAATAGCACACTCGAATCGCTCAACGACCGCATGATCGCCGCTATTCGTTCGCTTCGGGTGAATGTCCTTGAGATTTACAGCGAGGTTCGCCCAGTTCGCCACTACATGGTCTTCGAAGTACTCTGCAACGGCAAGCCTGCCGAAGACTTGAAGCTCCGCTTCGGATTGACGCAAGGCTGGGGGAACATCAAAGAATCAGCTATTACCGATGCGGACGGGTCTGCACGTTGCGACGTTTTCCAGATGCAGTCTCAACAAGCTGACAACAAGATTTCAGCATCGCTCGACATGACAGATTTACTGACTCGGATCGGCGGCATCCGCCATAACTCCACGCCGACGATGAAAGCCGCTATCGATCAAGCCATCAATTCGTTAACTCGCACTGAGGTTTTCTCGACGCAATCCAAGAAAGCGCGAGTTACCTCCGGCTCGATCTTCATTTCTGATGTGGCTGGTCGGCGGGTAAGTCTCTTCTATCGGCGAGTGAGGAAGCTCGATGTATCGATGAGCCTCACCGAACACAATGGCCGCGACGTCACTTTCGATAAATACGCCGTTCGTGTCGATTGCTGGTTCATGCCGGATTATTTTTCAGCCGAACCAACGAATGACTGGCGAAGCGGTACATACCCGCTTAACAATTCGATCTTTATCTCACACTACTCAACCCGCAACATCACACTCCCCTACAACGAGCCGGTTGCATCACTCATCAACGACTTGAAAGCCGCGCATGAGTATGGCATGAAATCAATTGCGGTTCAGATCTGTCTCATTGGCAAGGACGATGCTGGGAACGCCATCGAGGTCGAAGTGAACAGTGAACAGATCACCTGGCAGAGGTTGTTTGAGAAATGAGCGGTTTTTGTCCAAGGGCGTCCTCACCCTGCGACAATTGAAGCAAGAGGGTAACCGCACAGCTTTGCTGGGCGGGAGTCAGTAAATACTGATCGGACTATTCGCACCCAACGAAGCTCGTAGAGCGACCGCAACAATAAATTCTAAATTCCAAGTTCTAAATTTCTTATGTCCCAATACGCTCCCCCAACCCCCGAAGAAGCCGTTCGCGGAATTGACCTCCCTGCCGGTGAACTTGAACACCTCGGTACGCTCATCAAGATCATGGCGCGCCTCCGTATGCCGGATGGTTGTCCGTGGGATCGCGCGCAGACCTTCGAGTCCCTCCTGCCGAACCTGCTGGAAGAATCCTACGAATACGTTCATGCTGTCAAGGAACGCGATTTGCCAGCAATGCGCGAGGAGCTCGGCGATCTCCTGTTGCAGGTGATCTTCCACGCCCAGATTGCTCAGGAAACTGGAGATTTCGATCTCGGGCAGAGCGCAAGGGAGCTATCGGAGAAGCTTGTCCGTCGCCATCCGCATGTCTTTGGTGACAACAAAGCGGATAATGAGACCGAAGCGTTAGCCTCATGGAACTCAGCGAAGAAAGGCGAAGGTGCTCACACGCTCGAGCTCGACAAGGTTCCGCGCGCGATGCCGGCGTTGATTCGAGCCGCCAAGGTTCAGAGCAAAGCCGCCAAAGTCGGGTTCCAATGGCCCGACGTGGAAGGGGCAATGATGAAGGTCGATGAGGAATTGGCTGAGTTGAAGGAAGCGGTGGAAAGTGCGAAAGTGCGAAAGTACGAAAGTGCGAAAATGCAACCGCCATCGACCATTGAGGACGAACTCGGCGACTTACTCTTTGCTATCGTGAATGTGGCGCGATATGTTCATGTCGATCCCGAAATTGCGCTGATCGGGACGGTGGAGAAGTTCATCAAGCGGTTCAAGTATATTGAGCAACGCCTCGCAGAAGAAGGCTTGTCTCTCGGCGAGGCGTCGCTGGAAAAGATGGACAAATTTTGGGATGAGGCAAAGCTTCAGTAGGACAGGGCGTCCCGACCTGTCATTCAGTACGGCCGATTTAAATCGGCCGTACTTTGGACTGCCGCAGGGTGTCTCACCCTGTGGCAGTTTTTCACTTCACCAGCGACAGCCTTTGCGTCAGTTGTTCGTTCCCCGCTTCGAGCCTGACCAGATAACTTCCCGCCGGGAATCCGCTCGCATCCCAGAACACAGTCTGCCTGCCCGCCGCGTAGGGGCCGTTTACGAGCCCCGTTGCCCCACCACCCGCGTAGGGGCCGTTTACGAGCCCGCCGTTTGGAGTTAACTCCGCCACTCTTCTCCCCAACGGATCGAAGATTGCCAGCCGCGTCGGGGCCGATTTATCGAGCCCGAACGGAATCGTGACCATTGAATTGAACGGATTCGGGTAAGCGGGGTAAAGGTTGAAGGTTAAAGGGTTTAAGGTTGAACGGGGTTCGCGGACGGAAACGGGGTCAGGGGTGGTTTTGATGATGTATCCGTAATGATCACCATCGTTATCTGAACATTCGTAACCCGCCAGAGCAAAGCCACCGTCGGATGTATTGATAATGGAGTTGCATAGACCCAAATGCTCGCTAATATAGCTTGACCAGAGGCTGTCGCCGTCAGCGTTAGTTCTGATGACCCAGAAACCGGAATAGATATCCAGGAATGAATTTAATCCGGCCATTGCGAAACCTCGATCAGGAGTCTCAACAAGAGCGTAACACCAATTCCTTTCTCCATGGCCGTAGCTTCGCGACCAGAGGCTGTCTCCATCGGAGTCAGTTTTAACAAGCCAGAAATCCTCATTTTGATTCCCGTGGGTGGAAGTGGGTCCGGTCAGAGCGAAGCCGCCATCGGCAGTTTGAATCAAGGAGGTGCATTCGTCAAGTGTCACTTTGTCGAATGTGCGCGACCAGAGACTGTCACCGTCCGAGTTCGTTCGAACAAGAAAATAGTCTGAGCTATCTCTCTCTGAAGACCAAGTGGCTCCCGCCATGGCGAAGCCTCCATCTGAAGTCTGGACGAGTGAGCGACAATTTGCGCCAAATCTGCTGCTGTAGGAGTGCGCCCAAAGGCTGTCGCCGTCTCCATCCGTGCGGAGGAGCCAGAAAGCTCGTTGATCGTGAACGTCAGTTAAAACTGTATATCCTGCCAGGGCGAAACCTCCATCAGCAGTTTGGACAAGAGAGTAACATTTTTCACTAAATCTTCCATAGTTGCGCGTCCAGAGGCTGTCGCCGTTCGCATCCGTTCGGATGAGCCAGAAATGTCCGTCGGAAAACCCTTCGACATTGCTGGTCGATCCTGCCATGGCGAATCCCCCGTCAGCCGTCTGGATGAGGGAATTGCAAGAGTAGTTATAGCCTTCATTATCTTCATTTCCAAACGTACGCGACCAAAGGCTGTCGCCGATTGCATTCGTTCGAATAAGCCAGAAAGAATTATAGCCGGGTCCGGGTAATAGGAATGTTCCCGCCATTGCAAAGCCCCCGTCCGACGTTTGGACGACATCTGTGAATTCATCATACACACGGCCTCCAAAAGCCTTCTCCCATTCGACTTCCGGTTGTGCCTGTGCCGCTCCCGCGACCAGTAGCAGTCCTAACAACAAGCAAGTTATTCTTGCGTTCATTATGATTTTCCTTTAATTACTAATTCGTTACGACAGACTTCAGTTTGTCACCTTGTGATACGAGCGGAGACAGGCAAAAGTCTGTCCTACGATATACTTTCGTCCCTTCGTGTTTAAATTCCCTTCTCGCATTCCGCATTTCCTCACATCCCCACGCTGATCCCGCCATCGACGAACAGCACCTGCCCGGTCACGTAATCCCCAAGCTCGCTACAGAAGAATAGATGCGCCTTGGCAATGTCGTCCGGGTCGCCCAGCCTGCCCAGCGGAATCTTCTCGATAAACTTGGCACGAGTCTCCTCAGGTAACGCCTCAAGCATTGCCGTCATAATCGCTCCCGGAGCCACGCAGTTGACCGTGATGCCCGACTTGGCAAGCTCCAGCGCCAGCGTCTTCGTCAATCCGATCACCCCCGCCTTGGTCGTCGAATAATTTGCCTGCCCGGCATTGCCCAGCGACGCGACCGAACTCGTGTTGACGATACGCCCCCAGCGCCGCTTGCGCATCGGTTTGATGACGGCTTGGCTTGGAATCCACGTCCCGCGCAGATTGACCCGGATCACCGAGTCCCATTCGTCCTCAGACATTCTTAGCGCGAGGTTGTCCTTAGTGATGCCAGCGTTGTTGATCAGGATGTCAAGCCTGTCGTGACGCTTCACGATGCCGTCGATCAAGGCTTCGACCTGAACTTTGTCGGCGACGTCGGCTCCAGCGGCTTCAGCACAGCCTCCGGCTTGGCGGATTTCTTCGACGATAGCATTCGCCCATTCCTCTTTCAGGTCACAAGCGATGACGATAGCGCCTTCCTTGGCGAATCTGCGGGCGATGGATGCACCGATGCCGCGAGCGGCTCCGGTGACGAGGGCGACACGGTCTTGTAGTAGCAAAGATTTTCCAGTATTTAAGTTTTTGGAGGGCGGACTATTAGAGTTCGTTGATTTATTCGCTTGGGACGCCAATTCGGACAAGATTCTCTTGGAGGGGGGGCTTCAGCCCGCCCTTGTTTGTGCTTGATTGTCCTTTAGGGGGGGCTGAAGCCCCCCCTCCAAGAGGATCAAATCTCTACTCGAACGAATAAATCAACGAACTCTATTAGTCCGCTCTTGACGATGCCGCAGGGTGTCCTCGAGTTCTTTGAAATATTTCTTATAGGGATCGTGTTCTCCAT
>CAYHEC010000002.1:13723-201734 GCA_964355675.1 uncultured Caldithrix sp. | reverse complement strand
GAATCTTGTCCGAATTGGCGTCCCAAGCGAATAAATCAACGAACTCTGAAAGTCCACACTCCAAGTGTATTGACACTCACTCAAATTGAAATATACCGCTATCTGGAATAAAACTGGAGGAATAATGTCTCTCAATTGGCTGCCCCGTGAAGGGGAAATAAAAGACCACGATCTGTGGGGGAATGAGTTTTTCGGTGGAGAAGCGCCGACCATTCATTATGAATTAAAACCGATTGTAAGTCCTAAGGGAGAGCAGACAGACGGACTGTTCACAGCTTGGATAACTTTGGATAACCCGGCTCAGTTCAACTCCTACACTACCAAAATGGTGAAAGGTGTAATAGCTGGTTTCCACAAGGCTTCGATGGACAGGAGAGTCGTTGCTGTCGTCTTTACTGCCGCAGGCGAGAAGGCTTTCTGCACCGGCGGTAACACCAAGGAGTATTCCGAGTATTACTCCGGCAGACCGCAGGAATACGGAATGTACATGGATCTGTTCAATGGCATGGTTGACGGGATACTAAGCTGTAAAAAGCCGGTCATCTGCCGGGTGAACGGTATGCGAGTCGCCGGAGGGCAGGAGATCGGAATGGCTTGCGATCTGACTGTTTCGGCTGATACAGCAATTTATGGCCAAGCAGGTCCGCGACACGGATCAGCTCCAGATGGAGGCTCGACGGACTTTCTCCCGTGGATGCTCCCACTCGAACAAGCGATGTGGAACTGTATTTCCTGCGAACTTTGGTCCTCTTACAAAATGCAACGGTTTGGTCTGATCAGTAAAGTCGCGCCGGTTCTGAAAGACGGCGACAAATTTGTCCGCAATCCGCTGGTAATCACCGACCGGTACATCGACGACGGTGAAATTGTCTATGGGGATTCGGTCTCAGGCGAAACTGCCGCCAAGGCGAAAGAGTACATGAAGACAACAACCTACGATTTCAGCCGTGTCGATGCCGAAGTCAACAAGATAGTCTGGACGTTCACCAACCTCTTTCCGGGCTGTCTCATCAAGTCGATCGACGGCATCCGGCAGAAAAAGAAGTTTTTCTGGGATCAGACCAAGCTCGCCAACCGGCACTGGCTGGCGGCGAATATGCTGGGTGAGGCGTTTCTCGGTTTCACGGCCTTCAATACCAAGAAGATCACTGGACGCGACACCATCGATTTTATCAAATTCAGGCAATTACAGGCTGATGGGGCGTTGTTCGATGAGAATTTCATGGAAGCGGTGTTGGGGAAGCCAATTTAGTGCGAAAGTGCGAAAGTGCGAAAGTGCGAAAGTGCGAAAGTACGAAAGTACGAAAGTGCGAAAGTGCGAAAGTGCGAAAGTGCGAAAGTACGAAAGTACGAAAGTGCGAAAGTACGAAAGTGCGAAAGTACGAAAGTACGAAAGTGCGAAAGTACGAAAGTACGAAAGTGCGAAACATTAGGGATGGGTATTGGGTAAGCTAATCACGAGGATTGAGGACATTGAGGCTTGGAAACGGAGTTGTCGTCTTGCTGTCAATATTTATAAACTTACTTCCAAAGGCGGATTCGAGAAAGATTGGGGATTGAAGGATCAAGTCCGGCGTGCGGCGGTCTCGATCCCTTCAAATCTTGCTGAGGGGTATGAACGCAACTCAGTGCCAGAATTTAGACGATACTCCCTGATTGCCAAGGGATCATGCGGAGAATTGAGAACTCAATTGTACATCGCTCTCGCTTTGGAGTATCTTGATCGAGATTCTGCGGATTCTTTGATCCAAGAATGCAAGGAAATTTCCTCGATGATCACCGGATTGATCGATAATTTCAAAACCTCCCGATGAGGACTTTCGCACTTTCGTACTTTCACACTACCAACAAACAAATATAATCAAAAGAGAGTTAAATGGGACTATTACAAAACAAAACCGCCATCGTCACCGGCGGGTCATTAGGGATCGGGGCCGCGATTGCCCTTGAATTGGCGGCAGACGGAGCCGACGTTGCGCTCAATTATCGCAAACATGCCGACGAAGCTAACGCTATCGCCGATAAAATCAGAGCTATGGGACGGCGGGCATTAGTCATTCAGGCTGACGTCGCATCGTTCAAGGACGCTCAGGTTATGGCAGATAAGGTCAAGGAAGAGTGGGGACGGATCGACATCCTCGTCTGCAATGCTGGAATCAACTGGGACGGAGTCATCTGGAAGATGACCGAAGAGCAATGGGATACGGTCATCAACACGAACCTCAAAGGTTACTTCAACTACCTCAGGGCTGTGGCTCCGGTGATGCGTGAGCAAAAGTATGGCAGGATCGTCATGCTCACCTCCATCAATGGTATGCGCGGCAAATTCGGGCAGTCGAACTACGCCGCTTCCAAGGGTGGGATCATTGCCCTAATGAAAACAGCCGCCAAAGAGCTTGGCAGGTCGGGCGTTATCGTCAACGCCGTTGCACCGGGACTGATAATGACCGACATGATGGAGAAAATGCCGGACGAAGCCAAACTGATTTCGACTAACGAAACGGCGGTCGGGAGACTTGGCGAACCGGAAGATGTGGCGCATGTCGTCAGTTTCTTCTGTAGTGATTTTGCCAGACACGTAACCGGGGAGATCATTAAAGTGGATGGAGGGCAGTACATTTGAGCCAGTTTAAGAACATCGTCGCGCTTTCAGCCTGCCGTACTCCGATGGGATCGTTTGGCGGGACACTAAAGGATATGGCTTCCTATGATATAGGAGCTGTCGCAGTCAAAGCCGCCATCGAAAGATCGGGACTGAAGCCGGAGCAGATCGACGACGCGATTCTTGGATCATGCCGTCAGGCTGGAAATGGACCGAATCCGGCGCGAACTGCCGCTGTCCGGGGCGGACTGCCTCACAGCGTACCGGTCATCACTCTCAACATGGCTTGCCCATCCGGTATGCGGGCGATGGCATTCGCATCGCAGGAGATTTTGGCAGGAGTTGCCGAGACCGTTCTTGTCGGAGGTTTCGACTCGATGTCCACAATCCCGTATCTGCTGAAAGGCGCTCGCTGGGCGGGCTTCAAGATGGGCGACCGGAAACTCGAAGACGGCTGGTCGGACGCGACTGATCCGCTTATCGGGCAAGGGATGGGCGCTACTGCCGAGAATCTCTTCGACAAATGGAAGATCTCCCGTGAAGAGCAGGATGAGTTTGCCGTATCGTCTCATGTGAAGGCGCACGAGGCGTGGGAGAATGGCTGGTTTGATGCGGAAGTAGTTCCGGTCGAACTCCCCGGTGAAAAGCGAGGTGATCCACCCCGTTCGTTCGCCAAGGACGAGACCATCCGCTTCCCGGTCGATGTCTCCAAAATTGCGAAACTGCCTGCCGTATTCCGCAAGGATGGAACGGTTACTGCTGGGAACGCCTGTGGGATGTCAGACGGAGCCAGCGCGCTGGTGCTGACCTCACGCGATAATGCGAAGGTATTCGGAGCAAAGCCGCTCTTCTCTATCGTCGGTTACGCACAGACCGCTATCGCACCGGAGGTGATGGGCGAAGGTCCGGGGTGCGTCATCCCGTTGGCATTGAAAAACGCTGGAATGACCTTGAACGACATGGATTTGATCGAAGTCAACGAGGCTTTCGCGATTCAGGTTCTGGTCAACGAGAAGATGCTGGGCTGGGATCGGACAAAGTTGAACGTCAATGGCGGAGCCATTGCGCTTGGCCATCCGACCGGCATTTCTGGTGCGAGGATCGTCGTTACCCTTTACCACGCATTGAAGCGGCTCGGCAAGGAGTTCGGACTTGCTTCGATCTGTGGCGGCGGTGGCGTGACAACGGCGATGGTGATTAAGAGGGAAAGTTAGAAAGGAATAAAGTGCGAAAGTACGAAAGTACGAAAGTGCGAAAAAGCGGAGATTTCTTATTCTTCTTTAGTACTTTTGCACTTTCACACTTTCGTACTCCCGTATGGAAATTTACGAACGAAATATAAACGCGGCGGTCTCGAAGGACGGTGACGATTACATCACTACCAAGGCGTCTCTGCTCGACCTGAACCACAACATGCGCGTTCAGATTCGGGTGCGCATTGCCGACCGGGTGATCGTTGCCGCCGAAGCTCAGATGACCAAAACGCCATTTGCGATTTGCAGTCAGACCGCCAAATTCATCGATAATATCGTCGGCATAAAGATCGAGCGCGGTGTTACCAAGAAACTGGCAGAAGCGCTTGGACGTTCCGCCGGGTGTACGCATCTGTTCGAGTTGGCGACTGAAGCGGTGCGGCTCTCGTCGAATGTACTACTCGGCTTCGAAACCGGCGACCAGGAATGGCGTGATCGAAAACTCTCGGATGAAGAATTCATTGGCAAGGCAAAAGGCTTTTTGGCGAATTCATGTCTGCCATTTCAAGGGTAAACGATGGAATATAAGTACTTAAAGACTAACAGACTGCCCAACAGACTCGATCTGGTACTGAATAATCCCCCCGTCAATATTCTGACGGGGGCGGTTATGAAAGAGCTCATCGCGGTTTTGCGAGAATCAGAACTCGATAGAACGCTCCATGTTGTAGTCATCAAAGGCGAAGGCAAAGCTTGGTCTGCTGGTGCGGATGTTGCCGAACACCTGCCCGGCAAGTTCGACGAAATGCTCGATGTTTTCGGCGAACTTTGTGAGTTGATAAGGACTTTCTCGATTACAACAATCGCCGCTGTGGATGGGCAGTGCCTCGGCGGAGGCTGTGAAGTAGCCGCATTGTGCGACTTTATCATCGCCACTGATCGCGCTAAATTCGGCCAGCCTGAGATCAAGGTCGGAGTGATTCCACCCGCGGCATGCGCTCATTTTGCGAGGAAGTTCGGCTTATCGAACGCGCTTGAGATCATCCTTACCGGCGACGTGTTCGACGCGGCGGCAAGCTATCGCATGGGTCTTGTGACGCGTTTGACGACAGTTGAAAAGTTTACTGAGGAAATCGACCAATTCTCAGCCCGTTTTACGGGAGCCAGCGGCGCTGTTCTGAGGCTTGCACGAAAGGCGGTTTTTAAAGGTTTTCGCAGGGTTCCGAAAGAAGCCGCCAAGGTCGTCGATCAAATCTATCGCGTCGAACTGATGAAGACACATGATGCGGTGGAAGGCTTGAATGCGTTTGTCGAAAAAAGAAAAGCAATTTGGAAGGACGAGTAAGAAAGTGTGAAAGTGGGAAAGTGGGAAAGTATGTTTGGGCGGCTGGAAGAAATTGAAGTCTGGAAACGAGGTTGCTGGTAGGCAGTGAATCCTGCCGATTAGCAGAAACAGAGCTATTGGCAAAGAATTATGGCTTAAGAGACCAATTTCAATGATCAGGAAGTTCGATCCCCTCAAATATTGCAGAAGATTACGGAAGGCACTTAGCGTGCAATCAAACGATATATTTAGATTGCAAAAGGTTCTTGTGCTGAATTGAAAACTCAACTCTATATAATAAAAGCTTTAGAAAAATGTTCGACTGATACGGTTAAATCGTTAGTATCTGAACGCTCAGAAATATCTGCAATGCTCCAAAGTCTTGCGGATCAAATTCAATCACCCAAGTCGAAGTGAGATTTCCGACTTTCTCACTTTCTTACTTTCTCACTATTAGGGAAGTAGATGTTTTCTCAATTCAAAACCTGGTACGAAGATCGTCATATATATGCCAAAGGCTGGAAGGAACGAACCGGCGGCAAAGTCATGGGCTGTTTCTGCAGTTACGCTCCTGAAGAAATTATCGTTGCGGCAGGGTGGCTGCCGGCACGGATTCTCGGTTCGCATCAACCACAGGACGTAGCTGAAAAACACCTGTTTGGTATGTATTGCCCATTCTGCAGGGACGTGTTAGCGCAAGGACTCAAGGGACGCTACGATTACCTCGACGGGATACTCTTGACCCAGTCGTGCATTCACCTGCGGCAGTCGTTCATGTCGTGGAAGATGCATGTACCGGTAGCGTTCAACCACTATATCTATATGCCGCAAAAGGTACAGACAACCCATGCGGTTCCATACCACCAGAGCCAACTTGCTGAGTTTCGCGAGGCGCTGGCGAAATTCGATGGTAAAGAACTTACCGACGCCGATCTCGACCGGGGCATCGAACAGGTCAACGAAAACCGCCGATTGATGCGCGAGGTTTACGAATTTCGCAAGGGTCCCGAGCCGAAAATTACCGGTAAGGAGGCGATGTGGATGACAACCTCAAGCATGTGGGTTGATAAGGAAGAGCATTCGCGGGAGATAAAGAGGGTGTTGAGCGAGCTTCCCGACCGGCCAGTCACCCGCCCGACCGGCGCGAGGCTGATGATTATCGGATCGGAAAACGATGACATTCCGTTTATCGACTTGGTTGAACGTGTGGGAGCGACAATTGTGGTCGATGAACACTGCACCGGCACGCGCTATTTCTGGAACCAATGCGAGCCTCAGACTGACCGTATGACAGCGATCTCGAAACGCTACATCGACCGTCCGACCTGCCCGGTGAAGGACTGGGAGGATCGTTCGCGCTTCCGGCATATTCTCGATCTTGCGCACCAGTTCGACGTGCAGGGTGCGATCATCCTGCAACAGAAGTTCTGTGATCCCCATGAGTGCGACATGGTTCCACTGAGGGCGTTTCTGACCGAAAACAACATCCCAAACTTGATGCTCGAGTTCGATGCCACGACGCCGCTGGGACCGTTCAGGATCAGGGTCGAGGCGTTTCTTGAGATTATCGGGCAGGATGACTTGTTTTAGGCATTTTTCCTATCCGCCATGGAGGGCGGGTTTAAACCCGCCCTCCATGAGTCTTTGACTTATTGACCTGAAAGGCATCGAAATGCGTTTCAATTATTTGATTTCAGTATCGCTGTTGCTCTTGATCACGGTATTACCTTTGCGAGCGGAAGAGAAGGGCGATATCAAGAAGTACGAAGCCCAATTGCAAGACACCACTGGTCAAAGGTCGGGTAACCGTCACTCAGATCGTGAACACCAGATTTATTCTTCAGATTCTGATGACGATGGATTGGCTTCAGTTATATTCGAGCTTGGCTTTAGAGGTTGCTATGCAGTCTTCGTCCATACCGAAGGTGAAATCGGAAATTGGTACAATGGAATCTGGCCCGGTTTCAACGAATACCCGTATTGCCCCAGACTATTAGGAGATACAACCTACGCTGAGATGAAGCGGAATGGATATAGCGGCGGGCAGTTATACAAGAGCGGTCTATACAACAACTCGCTCGCTGGCCTAAAAGGGCGACACTGGCGATTCACGGAGATGACGAGCGTTTTTCGCCACAGCTCCGATCTCGATGGGTACCAGGTAACGGTTCGCGGCTCGTTCGCTACGTTGTTCGAGCTATCGGTAGAGAGCAGTGAATTGCGAGAAGAAGTCAACGGTGTCACAGATCGTTTGCAACTGACCAACATCTTCCTTGAATACAATCGCTTCCGTTACAGTCAATTCGTTTTCCGCTGGGGATTGGGCTGGAAAGGCGTCAGTGGGGATCAAAGTGACGGAAGCGCGGGCGTAAGTATGGGCGCTGAGTTGTATCCTGTTGCGCCGGTCAGCCTGTACTATCATTATAGCGGCGCGTTCATTAATTCCGCTTATGTGAGCGAGCATCAGTTTCGGGTGAATGTCCACTTTAACCGTTACTTCGGTCATGTCGGGTATCAGGTATTCCGAGCCGGGGAAGAAGGGATACCGGGATTGCTGGTCGGGGTGGGGGCGGGGTTTTGAGGCAAGTCGTCATATGTGGAAACTTGACGGTTCACTTGTCAGTCGAGGTTACATGCCCTCATGTGACCCGGAAGAGAACTTAGGCTGTCGCGTGAGGGCACGTAACAGCACACTTAATGTGAACTTAGTAAATAGGCAAATATAATGTCCCTCTACCCAACTGAACCCCTGAAGTGCTGGAACAAAGCCAAAGAACTTCGGGATAACTACTATAAAGATTACGCCACCGCTCACGAGCGCGGCGGCCTGCGCTGGACAGGCGGAGCATGGTCGTTCGACGCGATTCCGGCAGGACTCGGAAACGACGTCTATCCGATCACCGGCGAACCGTACGGCGCGGCGATAGCCTTCAACAAGCCATTCTCCCAACGCTGTCTCGAAGCCGCTGAAGCGAAAGGCTGGGCGCGCGACCTGTGCAGTTACATGCGTAACTACTGGGGCTCGATGTATCTCGACGAATTCAACTTCGGCGGCAAATACCCGAAGCCCGATTTCGCCTTTCAGGATCACATCTGTTGCAGTCACGCCAAGTGGTACCAGCATGTCGCCGAATACAAGCACATCCCCTACTTCTGCATCGACGTCTCAGTCGGTCCCTATCATTTGATGAGTGACGACAAACTTGACTTCGTCGTCGGGCAGATGCAAGAGTCCATCGAATTCCTCGAGAAAGTCACCGAGCGAAAATACAACGACGAACTCCTCATCGAAGCCGTCAAGAACGAGACCCGAGCAACTTCGGCGTGGGCGGCAGTCTGTGCGATGAACAAAGCCATCCCCGCACCGCTTGACGAGAAGTCGATGTACTCGCTCTACGTGTTGGGAACGCTCAACAAGTCGAAGAAAGAATTTGCCGACTTCTACGAAGAGCTCCGCGATGAAGTTGCCGACCGCGTCGCCCGGGGAATCGCCGCCGTCCCTAACGAGCGTTGCCGAATCATGTCCGACACCCAGCCACCGTGGGGATTCTTGAAGATATTCCGCTATCTCGAAGGCTTCGGAGCAGTCTCAATAGGCAGTCTCTATACCTTTTCGCTGATCGGTATCTGGGAAGATCAACCCGATGGTTCGTGGGGACCTCGCCGGACGCCGATGTCGCTCGGTATTCCGATGGACACCCGTGCCCAAACATTGCGCGTCCTTGCCGACTGGAACCTCTCCAAGCCCGAATGGCAACATTTTTACGACGCCGATCTGAAATCGAAGATGATGCTTCGCATTGTCAAGGAGTGGAAGCTCGACGGCGTTATGCTTCATCTCAATCGTGGTTGTGAAGGGCTCTCGTGCGGAATCATGGAAAATCGACTCGCCATTGCTGAGTCAGGGATTCCAGTGATGACCTTCGAGGGCAACATGGGCGACGAGCGCGAGTTCGACGTAGCAAAAACGCAAGATCGTATCGATACGTTCATGGAGACGCTCGGCCTTACTGACGCCGCGTGAAACTCATAACCACGAAGTCACGAAGAGGAAGTAGTTGTAATACCTTGAGACTTCGTGACGTTCGGTATTAATTGCCAATTAATCCCATTTTGTTTGGAGGGCGGGATTAATCCCGCCCTCCAAGGCGAAATGATTGATGAGTCGTTACGGGGCTGAACATTAGTACATTTAGTTTTTCTTTAGAATATCACAAGAATACATAGATACTTCGTGTCTTTGGTTTTAGTGGTAAATTTCGTTTTCAATAAGCACTGGAGGAATATAATGATAACCGCCGGAATGGACTTGGGTTCAAAGACGGTCAAGATCGTGATCATGCAGGATGGCGAGATCGTCGCCCGTGTCAAGCGGTTTTCTGGATTTGAACAGGAAGTAACCGCCGCAGAAGCGATGCGGGAGGCGATGGATGTTTCCGGCATCAGACCGGATCAGTTTGACCGCATCGTCGCAACTGGCGCAGGCCGCCGCGTTGCTCCCTTTGCTCATGAATCTGTCACCGAAGTCGGAGCCGCCGCCAAAGGAGCGATCAGTCGCTATCCTGATTGTCGGACCGTCCTCGACGTCGGCGCTGAAGAAGGTCGGGCGATACTTATTCACGAAGATGGCAGGGTTAAAGACTTTGCCGTCAATGAGAAATGCGCGGCAGGTTCAGGCACTTTCATTGAGTCGATGTCCCGCGCTCTCGAACTTAAGCTGGAAGAATTTGGACCTCTCTCGCTAACTTCAATACAAGCTGTGCCTATGAATGCTCAGTGCGCGGTCTTTGCTGAAAGCGAAGTGGTCTCTCTGCTTCACTCCCGAACCGCGAAACAAGATATCGCTCGAGCGGTGCTGGATGCAATTGCCAGCCGAATTGTCTCAATGGCTCGCCGTGTAACGATAACTCCGACCGTTGTTTTGGTTGGTGGAATGGCATATAACGTCGGATTTATCGCGTCGCTCAAACGAACCATCGAAATGGACGTCTATGTTCCCGATAATCCCGAATTTGTACCTGCCGAAGGAGCGGCTATCATAGCCGCTGAAAAAGCAATGGGTAAGCTGGTCGTCGATGTTGCGGCAGTGTCGGTGGGGGCGTAGAATTAAACACGAAGGCACGAAGAGACGAAGGAATAATATTTTTCTTCCTCATTGTGCTTTGTAGGTGAACAAGAATTCAATAGAGGTCATTAATGGCAATAGAATATTGGCGTTGGAAAGAATATAACTGGCATGATGAGAATATCGATCCAAAGAGCGGCGGCGTCATTTCCGGCGGCGTCGATGTCGGGTCAGTCTCATCCCAAGCGGTAGTACTGGTAGATGGTAATTTATTTGCGTACAGTAATATGCGGACGGGATCCGACTCACCTGACAGCGCCCGTAATGCGTTCAATTGGGCGCTGGAAAATACAGGTTTGGCGCTGGAAGATATAAACTTCATCGTAGGTACGGGCTACGGACGCGTCAATGTGCCGTTCGCTCACAAAGCGATCACCGAGATTGCCTGCCACGCTCGCGGCGCAAACTTCATGTACGGTCCCACCGTCAAAACCATCCTTGATATGGGCGGGCAGGACTGCAAGGCCATTCGTTGTGATGAGCGCGGCAAAGTGACGAATTTTCTGATGAACGATAAATGCGCGGCAGGAACTGGTCGTGGAATGGAAGTATTCGCCGATCTGCTCTCGATACCGATTCAAGACGTCGGCGAGATGTCTTTCCAGATTGAGAGCGAGCCTGCTCCCGTCTCTTCGACCTGTGTCGTCTTCGCCAAAACAGAAGCCTCCGGGTTACTCCGCACCGGCTGGCCGAAGAATCTCGTTTTAGCGGCATATTGTTCCGCGATGGCTCACCGTGTCGTGAGCTTACTTGACCGTATTGGGATGGAGAAAGAGTTCGCCATTACGGGCGGCATTGCCAAGAACATCGGCGTCGTCCATCGTTTGGAAAAGGAACTTGGCGTCACCTCCATGAAGTCAACATATGACACACAAATCGCTGGCGCGCTGGGTGCGGCTTTGTTTGGGAAGTCGTTGTACGAGAAGGGCTCAGGGCTCAAGGCTTAGGGCTCAAGGCTTAGGGCTCAAGGCTCAGGGCTCAAGGCTCAGGGTTCAAGGCTCAGGGTTCAAGGCTTAAGGATAAAAGAAATGTCAAGAGATTATCGGAAACTTCGAGCATTCCAAATGGCTTATGCATTAGCTCTTGACATTTATCGGGAGACAAAATCTTTTCCCAAAGAAGAGCTATTTGGCATCACAAGCCAGCTTCGTCGGGCGGCTCTTTCAGTGCCAACAAATATTGTCGAAGGTTCGCATCGCCATAGCCTTGGTGATTACCTACGATTTCTTGATATCGCGCTGGGATCGGCCGCTGAATCGGGATTTCTGTTGGAGTTTGCGGGAAATCTCGGTTACATTAACTCGGACACTCTCGCAAGATTGCTCGCCCGGCACACTGAATGCACCTCTCTTTTGGGTGCTCTTATAAAATCACTTCGCAAAGGGCCGGGTACTCCAAACCAGACGCCTGAGCCCTGAGTCCTAAGCCCTAAGCCTTAAGCCTTGAGTCTAAAATGATCGCCAACTACGGTTACATGGATGGATCGGGACAGTATTATATCACGATCAATACCGATTTGTGCAATGCATGCGATGGTCATCCCTGCGTGATGGCTTGCCCGGTCAAGATGTTCGAAATCGAGGTCGATGATTACGACGACACGGTGGCAACGATCAAGAAGGAATTTCGGAAATCCATAAAATACTCATGCTCTCCCTGTAAACCCGTTTCTGATCGATTGCCGTTGCCTTGCGTTATTGCTTGCCCCTTAAACGCGATAAGCCACTCGTGGTAGTGCGAAAGTGAGAAAGTACGAAAGTGCAAAAGTGAGAAAGTACGAAAGTGGGTCAGGTTAGGATAAATATAGATGGACGGGATGTAAACGTCGATCAAGGACTCTCGCTGAGAAGCGCCTTGCTCGCGACGGGCGTTTATATTCCGGGACTTTGCGACCACCCCGATCTCGATGCTTTCAAGCCATTCAACTGGTCTGAACGAGTTTGGCAGGGGGCCCGTGTCATTCCCGCGCAGGCGGGAATCCAGACAACTGAGGAGAATATACCGACCGGACTGGATTCCCGCCAGCGCGGGAATGACGAGTCCCGTCACTGTAATCTCTGTTTGGTATCGGTCGATTCTGGTATTCCTCAACGTTCTTGCGATACGCTGGTTGTCGAAGGAATGAAGGTAACGACTTCGACTTCGGAAGTTGTCACTGGTCGCCGTAATTCACTGAAAAAGATCCTTGCCCGTCATCCTCACGCCTGTTTGACCTGCCCGCAACGTCACGGATGCGACCGCATCCAGTGCAGTATGAATGTTCCCGTTTCAGAACGCTGTTGCGAACTGCTGGGCAGATGCGAAATTGGGAAGGTCGCCGATTGGATAGGCATCCCGAATGACACTCCCGCCTATCATAACGAAAACCGCCCGTCTATCAAGGACGAGCCGCTTTTTATTCGCGATTATGAACTCTGCATCGGATGCACTCGTTGCGTTAGGGTCTGCCGAGACGTAAGGGGAGTAGATATTTTGGGTGCCGTTTTTCAAGATGACACAATGGTTGTGGGCACGACAGGTGGACCTACCCTCGAAGAGTCACTATGTCGGTTTTGCGGAGCTTGCGTTGAAGTTTGTCCGACCGGAGCTCTGCGCGATCATCCGGGAGCAAAGCCATTTACCGGAATGTTAGCTCCCTGCCAAGCTCGTTGTCCGTTGGAAATCGATATTCCGGGTTATATGGAATTGATCGCTGAAGGCGAAAACTTCGCGGCGCTCGAATTGATTCGCGATCGAGCTGTTCTTCCGGGGGTGCTCGGGTACGCATGCTTCCATCCTTGCGAAGCGAATTGTCGCCGCGATTCGCTCGACGAATCTGCTTCTATATGCGCACTGAAAAGATATGTCAGCGATGCCGCTGGCGATGAACCGCCCCGGATCGTCAAGAGTGATCCTACAGGCAAGCGAGTGGCAGTCATCGGTGGTGGCCCTGCTGGGTTGGCTGTTTCAGCCGATTTGCTACGTTTGGGTCATGAAGCGACAGTATTTGACCGCGCTGAAGATTTGGGGGGAATGTTACGGCAAACACTACCCGATTTTCGCCTACCGGATAGTGTAATCGATAGAGATATCAATTATTTACTTCAGTTGGGATTACAGGCTCAACTCGGCACCTCTTTTGGCGATCAAGTAAGTCTGGACGAGCTACGCGAAAAAGGCTATAATGCAGTAGTAGTTGCGACTGGTCTTGGTGAACCGTTGCGGCTGGGTGTCGAAGGGGAAAACCTTCCTCAGGTATCTTCCGGACTCTACCTTTTACGAGAAGCCGCCCGATGCGAAGCCAACGATCTCTCTGGCCGGGTTGTAGTAATTGGAGGAGGAGCGGTTGCCATCGACGCGGCAATGACCGCCAAACGGTTGGGAGCTGAGTTTGTTGTGATGGTCAGTCTGGAGGGTGAAAATGAGATGCCGGCACACCCCGACGAGATTCGCTTTGCACGAGAAGAAGGCGTCACTATACTGAACGGTTGGGGAGTAGCGAGGTTCGATCCAGCCCCGGATGCGAGTGTCACAGTCACCTTGAAAAAATGTCTTTCGGTCTTCGATTCCCAAGGGAAATTCAATCCGAAATATGACGCTGACGTGACATGGGATCTCCAGTCAGAATGGGTTATCGCGGCAATTGGCCAGAAGCGTGGGATCGATCTCGACCAACTAAAAAACTCGCCTGATGTCTTTTTTGCCGGAGATATTATTAAAGGCGCGACTTCCATAGTCGAAGCAATGGCAGATGGTCGCAAAGTTGCTCTTCAGGTGGATAAGTTCCTCGGCGGGACTGGAAAACTTCCAACTACTCAGCCGAGAGCAAGCAAGCCGTTCATTGGCAAAGACGATGAATTTCACCATCGAAAACGCGTCGAACTCACTTTGGTCGATCCGGCGGTCAGAGTTCATTCGATGTCGCCTTTCGTTCCGACGATGACGCCGGAAGAGGCGTTAAGCGAAGCACGCCGTTGTCTGCGCTGTCATCTGCGTACCAAAATTACTCCCCCGGTATTACCACCTGATCCTTGGTACAAGTTTGGCGTAGATCTGCTTGAAAAAATTCCAATGATCGAGGGGGTTATAATCCTTGCTGACGAGCAAAAAAAGACAATACGGATCTCTGGTGTGGCGGACATGCGCGGAGCCTTCAGCGAATTAATACTCGAAGGCGTGACCGCTGAGTATTGTCACTGGGAAGCAGATCCGATGTTCACCAAACGAGAGTCTGAGTTGATTCAGGCTCACCTGCAGGCATTTGGCGAAATGCCCGGGGCCGGTGATTTGGACGATCTGTTTTAAACCGGAAGCAATCCTATTGCCGCCCCGCCGCGGTCGGCAGTGATACTCGATTTAAGGTTTTTAGGCGTCAGGTGCGGCGACCGGACACTTTTCAGGCATAAGAATGAGCGAAAAAAAAGACATTTTACGCAAACTCGTGATTCGCAATATACGCCGCGAGGACAGAGAACGAGTAACCGTGATCGACAGCTTGATGACAGGCTATCGACGCGATCCGTACTTTGAACGAAAGTTTCGCCGGATGTTCGGTGAAGACGCTCCCATTCTTCTCGGTCTTGCCGCGGAGTACAAAGGTCGTCTTGTTGGCTTTATTTTAGGTGAGGTCAACACTGGTGAGTATGGCATCTCGCAACCCGTCGCCTCCGTCGATACGTTAGGCGTCGATCCTGAGTTCAAACGCGGCGGAATCGGCAAGGTGTTATTAGAGGAATACTGCTCGGTTTCGGCAAAAGCAGGCGTCGAGATTATGACCACTCTCGTATCGCAGGACTGGCCGGATGTAATCGCCTTCTTCGAGGCAAATAACTTTAACCCGGTTAGATTGGTAGCCTTGGAACGAAAACTGGAAACGGAGGGAATATTTGAGCACAACTGATCTATCAGCTCCACAAGCCCCACACCTTGAGGGATGGGAGGCGCGATTCATTGGCTCAGAACCCCGTCTCAGCGAGGTCGTGGATATGTACCGTGAGATTGGATTTGAAGTACTGGTCAAATCATTTGAAACGACCAATTGCGAAGGCTGTTGCACGTCCTGTTTTGGAGGTCCAATCGGCGAAACAATGACGGTTTACACCCGGAAGGTGGATGAATAGTTTTTGGTGCAGTCACATGCCCTCATGTGACTACGCCGCGAATAGAAATAACATTCGAATAATAAACGAGATTTGAGAGGAGTTCCTCACAATGAAGGCGGCAATTTTTTACGGTCCTAATCAACCATTAAAGGTCGAAGAAGTCCCAACCCCTACTCCTGGAACAGGCGAGATTCTGGTCAAAGTCGCGGCATGTGGCGTATGCCACACCGATCTCCATTACATCGATCACGGAATCCCTACATTCAAGCAACCGCCGATGATTCTCGGCCATGAGGCATCGGGTACAGTGGCGTCTTTTGGCGAAGGGGTAGTTAACTGGAAGGAAGGGGATAAGGTTCTCCTTCCGGCTGTGCTTTCGTGTGGATATTGCCGGAACTGCCGAGAAGGCCGCGAGAACATCTGCGATTCGATGAAGATGTTCGGCAATCATGTCGATGGAGCCTATGCCGAATACGTTCTCGCTCCCGCCAAAGATGCCTTAAGGATGCCTGATGGAGTGCCGCTGATCGAGGGATCGATCATCGCTGACGCCGTTTCGACACCGTACCATGCTGTCGTCAACCGGGGGCAGGTGAAGGCGGGCGATTGGGTGGCAGTTTTCGGCTGTGGAGGCGTAGGGATAAATCTGGTGCAAATCGCCACGGCAGTCGGGGCGTCGGTGATAGCCATCGACGCCGCGCCAGATAAGCTTGAAATGGCGAAAAAACTTGGCGCTGAGCACACCATTAACCCGGCTGAAGTTGAGAAAGGGCGGTTTGATAAAGTTGTCCGCAAGTTGATCGGTGATGGCGTCGATGTCGCGTTCGAGGCAATCGGCAAGCCTGAGACCATTCAGGCGGCATTTTCGACGATCCGAAAAGGTGGGCTCTGTGTTGTCGTTGGTTACACCAATCACTCGGTTGAATTGCCCGCATCTAAGATTATGTTTTACGAGCAGGGAATAATCGGTTCGTTGGGATGCAGGCCGGTCGATTATCCGCGCATCATTGAGATGGCGCGCACGGGACGGATCAAGATAAAGGAATTGGTGACGGCACAGTTTTCGCTCGATAACATCAATGACGCTTTTGATCTTCTCCGCAGTGGCGCTAAAGGAGTATTACGGTCAGTGATAGTGCCGTAATAGTAAAACACGAAGTCACGAAGACACGAAGTTATAATTGTAGCTGTCACATGTGGGCACATGACAGCACAACGAGAATCTGCCACGTGAGACACGTGACAGCACTATGAGAATCTGTCACGTGAGACACATGACAACACCTTGAATGGCCAAACATGGATTTTACACTAACCGAAGAACAGCAGATGCTCCGCGACCTCGGACGGAGATTCGCTGATGAAGAGCTCCGTCCGCGAGCCGCCGCGGTCGATCGTGAGGGAGAGATTTCAACGGAAGTACTCCAAAAGGCTGTCTCAATGGGCATGTTAGGAGCAGTCTTTCCCGAGGAGTATGACGGAGGCGGTTTCGGCGACGTCGGCTACTGTCTGTTGATGGAAGAACTTGCTCGAGGTTGTATGTCAACCGCTATCGTCATAGGCGGACATGAGTCAATTGGCGCAATGGCGATCTATCTCGCTGGATCTCTCGAGCAAAAGAACAAGTATCTTAAACTCTTGGCGCGTGGTGAACTTTGGGCGGCATTTGCATTGACGGAACCCCAAGCTGGCTCCGATGCCGCCGCGATGACTACCTTTGCATCGGAAACTGATGGCGGGTTCGTGCTCAATGGACAGAAAACCTTCATCACCAACGGTGGAATGGCGGATGTTTATGTGGTGTTTGCATTGACCGAGAAGGAAGTTGGGACGAAAGGTGTTTCCGCGTTTATTGTCGAGAAAAATTTCAAAGGCTTTCGCGCCGGACCACCCGAAAAGAAAATGGGGATTCGCGGCTCGCACACGACCGATCTATTTTTCGAAGATATGTTCGTACCTGCCGATAACTTGCTGGGTAGGCGAAACGGCGGATTTAAAATTGCCATGGAGACTTTGGACATTGGGAGGCTTTCGGTTGCGGCGATCTGTCTCGGCGTCGCCAAAGAAGCGCTTGACTTGTCTCTTAAGCACTCCCGCGAGCGCATTCAATTTGGGAAACCCATAGGCGATCAACAAGCTGTAAAATGTATGCTTGCCGATATGGCAGTATCCATCTACGCGCTTGACAGCATTCTCTACCGAACGGCTTATCTCTGCGATCAGAAGAAGCCGTTCAGCCGTGAGTCGGCGATTTGTAAATTAATGGGTTCGGAATGCCTTGGTCACATTGTCGATAATGCCGTCCAGATTCATGGCGGGATGGGGTATATGGCAGATTTTCCCATAGAAAGAATGTACAGGGACGCCAGAATCACACGCATTTTCGAGGGTACAAACGAGATTCAGCGTTTGATCATCGCCGGGCATCTGCTGAAGGCAGGGAAGCATGAAAATTAGCATTCCGCACTTGTCGGGCTGGAAGCCCAACCTACGCGGGCAAGAGCGGACTGAAAGTCCGCCCTCCAAGCATAGCCACAAAGTGACCGGGTTAGTACTTGCATAAAGTCATAACAGGCAATCAAGCCGTCAGCCATGCCGTCCGTCTGGCAAAGGTCGATGTTATCGCCGCTTACCCGATTACTCCTCAGACTTCAATCGTCGAGGAACTGTCGGAGATGTGCGCCGATGGCAGGTTGAAGTCTCATTTCATCCATTGCGAGTCGGAGCATTCCTCGATGTCCGCCTGCATTGGAGCTTCCGTTACCGGGGTGCGCGCCTTCACTGCAACATCCAGCCAAGGGCTTGCCTATATGCATGAAATGTTGCATTGGGCGGCAGGCGGTAGACTGCCGATAGTTATGGCTGAGGTCAACCGGAGCCTTGCTCCGCCCTGGACAATTTATACCGACCAGCAGGACAGCCTTTCCCAACGTGATACAGGGTGGTTGCAATTTTATTGTCGTGATAATCAGGAAGTTCTTGACAGTACTATTATTGCTTTTAAGGTCGCTGAGAGAATCTCATTGCCGGTGATGGTAGTGCTGGATGCTTTTGTCACGTCACATACGTCCGAGGCGGTACACATTCCTGATCAAGAAGTGATCGACAATTTTCTACCCAAAAGAATCCCCGCATTCAAGGTCGATACAAAAGACCCTCATGCCTTCGGAGGCATGAAAGGCACGGCGACCTGGATGGAGACACGAGTCGATCTGCAACAGATGATGACGAGCGCGGTTGAAATAGTGCGTGAAGAGACTGAAGAGTGGGAGAAAAGCACTGGCCGAACTTTGCGAGCGTTACAACCTTACCGGATGGAAGACGCTGAAATCGCCATTCTTGCCGCTGGAACAGCCGCTTCGACTATTACTTTGACCGTCGATGATCTTCGGCAGAGAGGTATTCGCGCCGGAGCGTTAGGGCTTTGGATGTTCCGACCTTTTCCGACCGAAGACCTGCGCCGCGCATTGAGCGCTGTTAAGCATTTAATTGTTATGGATCGTTCGTGCTCCTACGGACACAGCGGAATATTCGCGCAGGAGTGCCGGTCGGCACTCTACGACGCCGGGAATCCACCTAAAATCACCGGACTGATCGGTGGTCTCGCTGGTAGAGAGATCAGCGTCACCGGACTTGCGAACGAAGTTATCGATATACTCACGAGGGGTGAAAAAGAACTTTATCGTTGGCTGGATGTTCGTGAAACACCTGCGGGGAAGAAATGAAGCTGAATTCATGATAAATCGAGAATCACAGCATATCCTCTCGAAGGGGCCGGACGTCCTGTCTTGCGGGCATTTTGCCTGTCCCGGTTGCGGGGGAGTATTGGCGCTTAGAATGACCGTCAAACTGCTTGCCCCTGACTGCATTTTTGTCATTCCGGCATGTTGTATGGCAGTTGTCGATGGACCGCATCCGATGTCTGCTCTGGGCGTTCCGCTATATCACACCGCCTTTGCTTCGACCGCTTCAACTGCGGCGGGGTTGGTTGGTGGGCTTCGGTCGCAGGGCGACGATAAAACTGTAGTTGTCGGCTGGGCTGGGGATGGGGGGTCGTTCGATATCGGATTGGCAGGACTTTCGGCTTCTGCCGCTCGAAATGACGATTTTATCTATATTTGCTACGACAACGAAGCGTACATGAACACGGGCGTTCAACAGTCCTCCGCTACACCATTAGGAGCCTGGACAACAACGACTCCGGCTGGAGCAACCAAATCGCGTCCTAAAAAAGACGCCCTGACCATGATGCTGGCGCACGAGATTCCATACATCGCTTCGGCAAGCCCCGCCTATCCGGATGATTTAGCGCGAAAGATCCTCGCCGCCAAAGAGATAAAGGGATTTCGCTTCATTCATATCTTTTCAGCCTGTCCTCCGGGGCATAAATCACTTGAAGCTGATTCAATGAAAATCAGCCGTCTCGCTGTCGAGACTGGAGTATTTCCCCTGTACGAGATCAGGGATGGAATTGGCGCACTGACTGAAAATCCTCATCTCAAACTCATCGATGAGTATATTCATCTCCAGCGACGCTTTGCACATTTCACCGAAGAAGACATCGCTCTGGCTCAAACCGCCGCAGACAAGCATCGTAAACGTACCGAGTGGCTTTGCAAGGGCTGGTAGGATGGGACTCTGGGGCGTCCATTGTAATAGAGTTATTACTTGCCTTCAATTAAAGACAGTAAATCGATCAGATCTGCTTACATTCTCGCTGGTGGCAAATCAACGAGGATGGGATTTCCAAAAATAAAGCTGATGCAAAGTGGTTGTCCTGTTGTCGCTACTATGGCTGGTAGGTTGATCAGGGCGGGGTGGTTATTGAAAGGGATTGTAATCAGTGACCTTACGCTAATCCATTGGTTGAGTATGACTTTGCCATCTATTCGAGTCTTGGTCAATGAGAATCCCGAAACAGGACCTATTGGCTCGCTCAGGTTGGCAACAAATTCCGAAAATGTGGGTTCCGCCGGAATACTCTGCTGGCCGGTAGATCACCCGCTTGTCAGTACCGAGACACTGGCGCGTCTTCGAGAATCATCGGACGATTCCAGCATCGCTGTTCCAAACTTTGAAGGCAAACACGGTCATCCGACGTGGTGGGGAAGGTGTTCGTGGGACCTGCTCAGATCTTCGCTTGCCGACGAGGGCGCTAATCGAGTGCTGAGGAGCGGCTTAATCAGCATTCAGGAAGTCTTCGTGGATGACCAAGGAGTAACTATCAATATCGATACCTTCGATGTCGCCGCCGCGCATGGCTTGGAAAAAGCCGAGTGAACCAATGATAGACATTCTTGTCGAAACAGCCCGCCGTTTAGAGCGAGGTGAAGGATTCGCACTGGTTACCCTTGTCAAAGCGGAAGGATCGACCCCTCGTAAAGCCGGGGCGCGAATGTTGGTATCATTGGACGGCTCGACTTCGGGAACGGTCGGGGGAGCCGCCGTGGAACTTTTGGCGATAGAAAAAGCAAGGGCTTGCCTGGTAACCGGGCTGATTGAGCGCCTTGAGCTTAACTTGAACGACCTCGAAGCGACTGAAACCGGGATGATCTGCGGCGGGAGGGTGGAGCTGTTGATCGAACCGCTGGGAGCCGGAGCGAGGTTGCACCTGTTCGGAGCGGGGCATGTGGCTGAACCGACTGCAAAATTAGCACGGGAATTAGGTTTTACGGTCTTTGTCTATGACGAAAGGGCTGAATGGGCGACACCGTCCCGTTTTCCTGATTGTGCGCTGACGATTGGAGTTTGCGAAGAGTCTGCTGAAAACATCCTTACCAACGACGCAGATTTCATTCTTATTATGACGCATTGCCACGCCGATGACTATAAAATCCTAACGAGAGTTGTGCGAAAACCGTTTCATTATCTTGGGGTTATCGGGAGTCAAAAAAAAGGGGTTGAAATCCGTAAATTCCTTCAGCGGGATGGATTTGCTGAGGATGAGATCAACCGGATCACTTGTCCGATCGGTTTGCCCATTGGTTCGCACACGCCTTTTGAGATAGCGGTCTCTGTAACCGCGCAGTTGGTGCAGGTACGTAATGGTGCAATAAAATAAATGGAAGTCATGGAGGGCGGGTTTAAACCCGCCCTCCATGAGCACCGCTATCGACGCAATGCTTCCAATTTAATTTCTTTTTAAAATTTATTCTGGTATAAATGAGTCTCCCCGAATTCGAAATTTTCCGTCCAAAAAACCTCCACGAAGCTTTGCAATGGTTGGACGTCAATAAAGATCGCCGCGTGAAGGTGCTTGCCGGCGGTACTGACCTTTTGGTCGATATCCGCCGTGATATTATACCTTCCGGTCACCGACCACCGCTCAGCAAACCTCCGGAAGGCGTCTGGCGTGCCGTTTACATTCCCCGCCAACATCCCGAAGCAATGTGTGCGCTTTGGAATCTCTGGGAGCTTAAAGGGATCTCACTTCACGGGTCAGTCATCCAAATTGGCGCAATGACAACGATCACCGAGCTGGAGAGATCTGCTGTTGTTCAAGATATGCTCGGTGGATTATACGATGGCGCTTATCAGCTCGGCTCGACGCTGGTCAGGAACCGCGGGACTTATGGAGGAAACCTGTGTAACGCCCGTCCTGCGGCCGATACAGCCATTCCGACTCTTGCGCTGGGCGGGAAATTAACTCTCGCTTCAGTACGCGGAACGCGAGAGGTCGATCACGTCGATTTCACGTTATCTCCCGGTAAGACCATCATTAAAGACGACGAAATATTGACCAGAATTACCTTTGATCTCCAAAAGTCAGGAGAAAATGGTTCTATTGGTAGTTGCTATATCAAGCTCGCCCAACGAAAGAGCCTTGAAATTGCCGTTATAGGTTGCGCCGCGATGGTCGCAATTGATAAGAATGATATTATCAAGAACATCCGCATTGCATTGGGAGCGGTTGCCCCGACGCCCATCTTGGTGAAGGGTATCGCAGAAATGGCGACCGGAGAACGATTAACGCCATTATTAATATCAGCAATAGCCAGTGCATCGTCAGACTTTTCCAAGCCGATCTCTGACCATCGCGGCAGTCTTGAATATCGCAAGCAGATGGTGGAAGTCCTTGTGAGGCGGGCATTGAATCAAAGCCTTCGACGCGCTCGAAAAATTGGGGAGGTGGCGGCATGAGTCGCAAGGAGCTGATCACCCTCAAAGTCAATGGGATAACTCACGAATTGGCTGTTAAGCCGCGTCAAAACATTGCTGAATTGTTGCGCGATGATCTTGGTTTGACAGGAACGAAAATAGGTTGTTCGATCGGCGATTGTGGAGCTTGCACTGTGTTGCTCGACGGTTTGCCAGTTTTCTCGTGCCTGGTGCTTGCATTGGAGGCCGATGGACGAGAGGTTCTGACGATTGAAGGCGTTGCGGAGGGTGGGCAACTTCATCCACTTCAATCGGCGTTCGTTGAGGTTGGCGCTATCCAATGCGGGTTCTGTACGCCGGGCATGGTATTGATGGCGCTGGCGTTATTGAAAAATAATCCCGATCCCTCGGATGCTGATGTCCGCCGGGCGCTCTCGGGTAATCTCTGTCGATGCACTGGTTATCAGAAGATTTTTCAAGCGATTAAGGAGGCGAGCGCGAAGATGCGCGACGCCGGAACTGCTCATGTAATATAGAGTGCAGTCACGTGATGATGCGTGACTCACATCTTTTGAACTTCAATACAATATATGTCCTATTCCATTCTGAACTCCCGCGCCCCGCGCGTCGATGCAGTCGATAAAGTTACCGGCAAGGCTCAATACACCGACGACCTTTCACATCCCGGTATGCTTCGTGCGGCGATCCTTCACAGCCCTATCGCCCACGGGCGAATCCTCAATATCGACGTCTCCAAAGCGGCAAAGCTTCCCGGCGTAAAGGCCGTCGTGACCGGCGAAGAGGCAGGGAGTATCGTCTATGGCGTTTCTCCTGCAAGATACGATGAATACATTCTTTGCCGGGATAAGGTTCGTTATGTTGGCGATGAAATCGCTGGTGTTGCGGCAATTGATCTCGATACTGCTCTGGAAGCAGTTTCGCTGATCGAAGTCGAGTACGAGGAATTGCCTCCGGTTTTCGACGGACTACGCGCGATGGATGAAGGTCTTCCGCAGATTCATGACCGTTATCCGAATAACATCTGCGCGGAAGTGCATTGGAATTTCGGTGATTGCGAAACAGCTGAGAAGGAGGCGGACATCATCCGGACCGACTCCATGACGTCAAAAATGCAGGACGCCGCATTCCTTGAACCTCAAGCTATTCTTGCCGAGATGGGCTCTGACGGGCGGTTGACGATGTGGTCTTCCACGCAGGCTCCGCATTATGTTCAGCGCACGCTTGCGATGGCTTTGAAGCTTCCGGTTGAAAAGGTGCGGGTCATCAAACCTGCGGTGGGCGGAGGATTCGGACCCAAGGCGTCGTGCTCGACGGCGGAGCTTGTTTCCTGCCTTCTTGCCATGAAGACGGGCAAACCGGTCAAGATGACATTCGACCGCGAGCAAGTGTTTCTCCATTCGCGCGCGCGGCATCAATTCTTCCATACGATGACAACCGGCGCGAAAAAGGACGGGACAATTCTTTTCCTCAAGCACAAGTGCATCCTCGATGGCGGAGCCTACGCCAGCTTCGGGATCGCCACCGTCTATTATGCCGGGTCACTGCTTGGGGGACCTTATCGCATGAAAAACATGCGCTACGATGGAGTCCGTGTCGTCACCAACAAACCGGTGTGTGGCGCTCAACGTGGACATGGCGCGGTGATCGCGCGCGCCCTGTTCGAGACCCAGTTGAACGAGATCTCGCGCGAAATTAACATGGACCCGGTTGAGCTCAGACTAAAAAACGTCATGGGGCGCGGCGAGACCACCTGCAACGAGCTCTACATGTCGAGCCTTGGGATGAAGGAATGCCTTGAAGCGGTAAGAGATGCATCCGGGTGGGTCGAAAAAGCAAAGGATTACGCCAGTAATACCCAAGCCAAAACGAACGACTCGACTGAATCTCCTATCCGTCGCGGAATCGGCGTTGCCTGCGGTTTTTTCGTATCGGGGGCCGGTTACCCAATCTATCGCTCCGAGACTTTCCATGCGACGGTCGTGACCCGTGTCAGCGAATCAGGGGGGCAAATCATCGTCGAATCCGGCGCCGCCGACATCGGGCAGGGATCGGATACAATGCTGGCAATGATAACTGCGGAAGTATTAGGCGTCCCACTCAACGATGTTAAGGTTATTTCAGGAGATAGTGACCTTTCAGTTGATCTTGGAGCGTACTCGAGCCGCACGACTTTGATGGCGGGTGCGGCGGCAAAAGAAGCCGCTGAGATGTGCCGGGATAGAATCTTTGCTGAGCTTGCGAAACGTTTTGGCGTTGATTCTGAAGACCTATATATTGAAAACGCTACGATTCGTTCGATAAAAGGCGTTTTGGATATTGCAGAAATTCGTGAACAATTTGCCAAAGAACATTTCGGATTTTCTGACTTACCCAAAGGGGAATTCCTGACTTTCAGCGAAGCGGCGCGGATTGCCTACCTGAGCTTTGGGACAATTGTCGGAACTGGAAAATACAAGCCGCCAAAGTTAGGGGGATCGTTCAAAGGCGCGACGGTGGGCACTTCTCCTGCATTTGGGTGTTCGGCGCAAATTGCTGAAGTAGCAGTAGATATGGAAACGGGGGAAGTGACTTTAGAGCGTGTTGTTGGCGCTCATGACTGCGGTTTTGCGATAAATAAGACACAGGTGGAGGGGCAGATGCAGGGGTCGGTATCGATGGGGATGGGGGAGGCACTACTGGAGGAAATCAAGTACGATCGGCGCGGAAACATATTAAATGCCAATCTTGCCGAGTATAAGATACCGACTTCTATGGACATACCAATTATCGACGCGGTGATCGTTGAAACGAATGAACCTAACGGACCATACGGGGCAAAAGAAGTCGGCGAGGGGGCAATTATGCCGACTATCCCCGCCATTCTCAATGCTATAACTAACGCGACGGGCGTCAGAATCACCGATCTACCGGCGACGCCTGAAAAGATCGTTACCGAGCTTTTGAGAGTTTGACCGGATCGATATGGAGTGGTTCTGTGTTCACCGATATGGGCGAATTCATTCGCCCAATTTCCTGATGGCAGTGGAAGGTCCATCCTCCTTAGAGGGATTAGAATCCCATGCCCGGCGGCATTAACCCCGCCATTCCAGCCGAGGCTTTCGCCATTCGAGCTTCAGACTGCTCCTTGACCTCGCGCAAAGCCTGATTAACGGCCGCCATAACCAGATCTTCCAGCATTTCCGAGTCGGTCGGGTCAATAGCGTCGGGCGAAATTTTGATTGAGACAACTTCAAACCTGCCATTGGCTTTGGCAGTGACTGCGCCTCCACCCGCAGAGGCTTCCACCTCTAACAGCAAAACCTCTTCCTGAGCTTTGGCGATGTCAGCCTGCATCTTCTGAGCCTGCTTTAACAGCTTGCCCATGTTTCCACCCATACCCCCGCCCATACCAATTGGATTTTTCATTTTAATGCTCCGAAGTTGATTGTTTGTTTAGAGAGTAATATCGAGTTGTCTGTTCTTGACAAGCGGGGACGCATGTCGTACGTGATGGACGGATACGGAGATCCGTCCTCCTTGACAAGCAGGGACGCATGTCGTACGTGATGGACGGATACGGAGATCCGTCCTCCTTGACAAGCAGGGACGCATGTCGTACGCGATGGACGGGTACGGAGATCCGTCCTCCTTGACAAGCGGGGACGCATGTCGTACTTACGCCAATCAGACTACCCTTGCGCCCCAACGGCTGGTAAGTAACTTGGTGGCTTCATCTTCAGGTTTGGGCTCCTCAAGCGAAGAGGAAATCGGTCCGATCTGCAATTCGATAACGACGCCTCCAAGTCTGGAGGTAATCGCCTCACGAAGCGGCCCCAACAAAGCTCGAGCTATATCAAGATGCGACTGCGCCTGGAAATTTATTCTCAATGTACCACCCGATAACGTGGCAGGCATCCCGCCGTGACGAATCATTTGAGCACGGTGGGAATGCTCTTTGGCGAGGTCATCACAAACTTCGCTCCAGATCGAACAAGCCTTTCTGAACAATTCGGCGTCGTCAGTGGTTATAGGCGGGCGTACTGGTGGCGTGGTTGTAGGAATAGCTTCAGTTGGTGGTGTTGTAATCGTTCGGCGCGCCGCTGGAGGGACGATTGTCTGAGGTTTCTGTACAATCGGAGCAGGCTGACGTGGCGAAACTTGAGGCGCTGTGGTAGGCGTACCTTTGGAAATTTGCGCAATCAAGTCGGCAATAACTATGCTTCTTTCGAAAGTAGCAAATTTTACGAGGAGAAGCTGAAGCCGAGTGCGTGGATTAAAGTTCCTTCGGACGTCGGTTTCCGCGGCGGAACAAAGCTGAAGAATTCTGACGAGATCTCCGTCGCCGATTTGTTGGGAGGATTCAGCAAATTGCTCGCGATGTTCCATCGGCACATCAGCCTTTTCTACGCCGAGAGCCTTCACCTGCATCAACAAGACTATGTGCTCTGCCAATCCCACGAGGTAATCTTGTGGGTCAGTGCCAGCCGAGGCGAGTTCATCATCAATGCGGAGAGCCTCAGACAAGGAGTGGGATTGAATAAGTTCGAGGGCTCTGAAATAAAGATCAAGCCTAATATCGCCAACTACGTCCACGACGTCGGCTCGCATTACCGATCCACCAGCGAAAGCGATCACCTGGTCAAGTATGCTTAAAGAATCGCGGATAGAACCATCAGCCTTTCTGGCGATGATGTCAAGCGCTTCGCGTTGGAACGGTATATTTTCACGCGTGAGAATCGAGATGAGGTGTTCGACTATTTCTCCCGAAGTTACGCGACGAAAATCGAAGCGTTGACAGCGCGAGAGAATGGTCGAGGGAACTTTTTGGGGGGAAGTAGTTGCCAGACAGAAATATGCGTGTTCAGGTGGTTCTTCCAAGGTTTTCAACAGAGCGTTGAAAGACTCGGTCGTCAACATGTGGACTTCATCGATGATATAGACTTTCGCCTTTCCTTCGATAGGAGCGTACCGCACATTGTCACGCAAGTCGCGAATATTATCGATACCACGATTGGATGCCGCATCTATTTCCAATACGTCTAATCCACGATTTTCAAGGATAGCGATGCAACTGCGGCATATACCACACGGTTCGCCTATAACCGGATCGAGGCAGTTGACAGCTCGTGCCAGTAACCGTGCAGTGGTTGTTTTGCCAATACCTCGAGGTCCACTGAACAGGTAGGCGTGGGCGAGCCTTTTCTGAATAATGCCGTTAATGATCGTTCGGACAACATGCGGCTGTCCGACAACATCGGCAAATTTCAGGGGGCGGTATTTCCGTGCGAGGACGACGTAAGACATTGGTAGAAAGGGCTAAGGTTAAGGCTAAGGTTAAGGTTGAGGCTAAGGTTAAGGTTGAGGTTAAGGTTTAGCTCAAGGTGGGCAGGCTTTCATCTTACACTCTTTGCCCCGCACCTATCAAGAAAATTTCGGCTGTGCCCCATCATCGATCGCCTGTAACTGCAAATGAGACCCGTTTCATGACTGAAGCCCGGCGAACCCGCGGCACCCGGGCACAACGCTTACCGCTGCTACCTTCCGGTCCTGACGGGGTTAGGCACGCGACCGCTGCGCGGGACCAGACTATAAGCGCCACAAAACGGAACATTGCAAGAACAGGTAGGACCTCAAAATGGGTATTCAATCCTGCTGGAGCGGGTTGCAGGTTACAGGGCACCGCTATCTCCCCATTTAGCACAGCCAAACCTCAAATTCCTGGAGGGCGGGTTTAAACCCGCCCTCCAAGGGACAATATACGTGGAGCTGAGCGGGATCGAACCGCCGACCTATGCGTTGCGAACGCATCGCTCTCCCATCTGAGCTACAGCCCCGCGAAATGCTCTTGGAGTGCGGACTGAAAGTCCGCACTCCAAGAGGCAATTTTATTTGATCTGAGAGCGGCTTGCAAAGCCGCTCTACAAGGCAAACTAACAATCGATTCCGTGACGTCGGCAAATGCCGTCCAGCATTCCGTACAGAGCATTCAAAGTATTATCAGCCGTGGACGATGCTGTTGGAAATGTCGAGTCTGTAATATAACGCTCTAAACACTCCCGCTCAACAGCAGAGTGCTCCTTATCTGCCTCGATGTGAACTTTAAAGTAGGCGAGTCCTTTGGAATCGTTCATTCCGTAAAATTCCATCAACCCAGCAATTTTCGATTCCGAGACTGCTGGGATCTGGCTTTCGTAGCAATACAACGCGGTAAGTCCCTCAGTCGTTCCCTTTTGGCACTCGAATCGGAAATTGTCGATAAGGCGCTGGGTTTCCGGGTAGAGTTTTTCTGATTTAACCGCTTCGGCTGGGACGCCAAGACTCTCAGCGAACCAGAGCCACAACTCTGGGTGATTAGGGTTGCCAGCCTCTTCGTCGATCAAATTGGCAAGGATCATCCGTCTGGTGGATTGATCATCAGTCAGGGCGTGAACAGAGGATAAATAAGTCGGAAATGCGGCGACGTGATGATAGTATTGTCGGGCATAGTCGGCGATGACTTCCCTTGTCAGCATTCCGTTCGACCATGCTTGATAGAAGGGGTGCTGAAGCAGGCTCATCGCGGCAATTTTCTTATCTATTTCAAGGATCATTTCGTTTTGCACAGGTTATTCCTATATGTTAAGGCGAGCCATCGGGCGCGCCGGGATTTGCTTGACTGGTAATTTATACTTCAGAGGAGCCATTGTCAAATACTCAAGCATTCGGATGGAGAGTAATAAAATCCAATTCATCATGTTTGTCAGTCACGTAAATTTGATCTCCGAAGGTTAGACTTGCTTTGATGATTTTTCTGCTGATCTCGGTTTCGATATTGTGGATGATATATCTTTTCAAGGGACGCGCTCCGTAAACTGGATTCCAGCTTTTGCGCACGATAAGTTTTTTGGCGTCGTCGTCGATAAAGAGTTTTATTCCTTGTTCGATCAGGCGCTGAGCAAGGAGATCGATCTGTAGAGTGACGATTTTCCTCAATGCCTCTTCGTCGAGCGGATCAAAGAGAATGAGGTCGTCGATTCGGTTCAGGAATTCTGGTGGGAAATGCGCTTTCAGGCGTTTAAAGACTTCCTTTTCCACCCAGTCGCGATCTTGGGATCCGACACGATCTTGCAATAAAATATCGGATCCGATGTTCGACGTCATAATAATGATCGTGTTTCTAAAGTCAACCGTGCGGCCTTGACCATCAGTCAGGCGTCCGTCATCCAAGAGTTGTAGAAGCGCTGTAAAGACTTCGCGATGAGCTTTCTCAATTTCATCGAACAAGATAACTGCATAGGGTTTGCGGCGAATTCTTTCGGTCAACTGCCCGCCCTCTTCGTAACCGACATAGCCTGGAGGAGCGCCGATGAGTCTGGCTACGGAATGGCGTTCCTGATATTCGGACATGTCGATTCTTACAAGCGCTTCCTGATTACCGAAGATTGCTTCGGCAAGCGCTCGCGCAAGTTCAGTTTTGCCTACTCCAGTAGGTCCCATGAAGATGAATGATCCAATCGGGCGGTGGGGATCTTTGATACCAACCCTTGAGCGAAGTACAGCGTCGGCAACCGCTTGAACAGCGATATCCTGCCCGATCACTCGCTGGTGGAGGATTTCATCCAAGTGGAGGAGTTTTTCTCGGTCACTTTCTAATAGCTTAGTGACTTGGATGCCAGTCCAGCTTCCAACAATGCGGGCAATTTCCTCTTCGGTGACTTCCTCTTTCAATAATTTTTCATTCTCATTACCCCATTGCGTTTCGATCAGGCGCAGTTCGTTGGCAAGCGAGTTTAATTTTCCATACTTCAGTTCGGCGGCTTTGTTCAAGTCATATTCGCGCTCGGCCTGTTCGGCGGCAAGACGGGTCTGCTCCATTTGTACTCGCAAATCGCGCGCTTTGTGGATGATATTTTTTTCCTGTTCCCACTTGTCTTTCAGTTTTCTGGTGATGTTGGCCAAGTTTTCGAGTTCGTCTTGGATTCCCCTAAGTTTAAGTTGTGATTCCGTATTTTTTTCTCTACGCAAGCCTTCTCTTTCAATCTCCAATCGGGTGATTCGTCTGATGTTGTCGTCGAGTTCAGTGGGCATTGACTCGATCTCAGTGCGTACAAGTGCGGCGGCTTCATCGACGAGGTCGATTGCCTTATCGGGAAGAAATCGTCCTTGGATATATCTATCCGAGAGATTGACTGCGGCTACCAGTGCGGCGTCGTGAATGCGGACGCCGTGATGGATCTCAAATTTTTCTCGCAATCCACGTAGTATCGAGATTGAATCTTCGACTGTTGGGGGAGCGACAAGGACAGACTGAAATCGTCTTTCGAATGCGGGATCTTTTTCGATGTGCTTGTGATATTCATCGAGTGTAGTAGCTCCGATGCAATGCAATTCGCCTCGTGCGAGGAGCGGTTTCATGATATTTCCGGCGTCCATAGATCCTTCAGCACGACCGGCTCCGATTACATTGTGAAGCTCATCGATGAACAGGATGATTTGCCCGGCAGACTTTTCGACTTCTTTCAGAATGGCTTTCAATCGTTCTTCAAATTCGCCGCGAAACTTTGCTCCGGCGACCACAGAGGTTATATCGAGCGCCCAGACAGTTTTGTGAAGGAGACTTGCAGGAACATCACCGCGGACGATCCGCTGAGCGAGTCCTTCTACAATAGCGGTTTTGCCGACGCCCGGTTCACCGATCAGCACGGGATTGTTTTTGGTCCGGCGGGATAAAATCCTGATGACGCGCCGGATTTCCTCATCTCTTCCAATAACAGGGTCGAGCTTACCACGCCTTGCATCAGCGACGAGGTCTCTACCGTATTTTTGAAGAGCTTCATAGGTTGCTTCAGGGTTGGCAGAGGTGACTCTTTGGTTGCCTCGGATTGCCGTCAAGGCTTGCAATACTATGTCATGTGTGATATGAAACTTATTCATCAATACGCTTGCGGGACGGTGTTTATCCATCTCGGTCAGAGCAAGCAGGATGTGTTCAGCGGAGACATATTCATCTTTCATCAGTCTGGCTTCATCCTCAGCTCGGACGACAACACGCTCAAGATCGGGAGAGAGATAAATTTTCCCAGTTTCAGCGCCGGGGCCACTAACACGGGGAAGTTTATTGATGGCTTGTTGGACGGAATCGGAAAACTGTTCGAGATCGATCTCGAGTTTTTCCAATATCCTGACAATAATTCCGTCTTTAGTTTCTATTAATGCTGAGATTAAATGTTCTGGCTCAACCTGCTGATGTCCGGAGTCAACGGATTTTGATTGAGCCGATGCGAAAGCAAGACGAGTTCGTTCGGTAAAAATATTTTGGTTCATTTTGCTCTTGACCTTGTTATTGTTTAGCAAATATACGTATTACTTAGTAGCAGAGTCAATTTCCTAAACAAAAGCGCCGCCAGTTAGACGGCAGCGCTTTGTAAAGAATGGGGCGACACACCGTGCGTCGTATCAGTGAATTTTCACCTCGATCTGGTTTGACTTGGCTTCCTCAATTTTAGGAAGTTTTACCGTAAGGACGCCTTCTTTGAAAGTCGCATCGATGTTAGCACTATCCAGACGGATGGGGAATCGAAAACTTCGTCGGAACTGACCGTAATTTCGTTCGCAGACGTAGTGATTCTTATCTTTCGTTTCTGTTGAAGAAGTCTTTTCGCCTGTCAGTGTCAGGACGTTCTCTTGTACCTCGACTTTGACTTGGTCGTGCGAAAGTCCAGGGAGTTCCGCGGAAACTTCGAATCGGTCATCCAATTCGACAAGATCGACGCGAGGCGTCCAAGATAGGGTTCGATCTTCAGAATTATCCTTGAAATTCTCGTCGAAGAAGTGATTCATACGGCGTTGAAGCATCGATATTCCCTCGAAGGGGTTGCTGTGACGGACTGGTTGCCAACAAACGAGTGCCATGTTAGTATCTCCATTTTATTTGTGTTTTTGAGAAGGGCGATTGTTGCTCGCCCACAGAATTGTGGTTGTCTAATTAATTAGCAACCGTCGTGCCAATTCACCAAGATATTTATAATAAGTAATATAAGATCATGTTGAAGGTCATTAGTCCGAATTGTCTGCCAATACTTCGCCATGCAACTGCCATATTGGCAGGTTGATATAAATAATTTGGCAGAACTAATGGTGCAAGCTGATCTTGACAGAAGGCGAAGCAGTTCGTAACTTAGAATGTTGTACAAGTTCGGGTAATCAAGAGGGGTTAATAATCATAAAGGGAGATCTCTGATGAGACTCATAATTTCGGCGGCACTTAGCTGCCTACTGTGCGCGGTAGTAATTTCCGCGCCTGCACTGAACAATCCAACGACTGAAGTATTGGCGATGTCATCTTCAGGCGCGGTGGTTGCTGTTGAAATTCCGGAAGCGACTTTTTCGGTCCTGAACCGGGGCGAAAGCGGTAATGCGATTTATGTTGAAATTCCGGGAACTATACCTGATTTTGACCAAACAGGTGTGGTTCTGCCGTCCATTACCAAGCTTATCGAAGTACCGGCGGGACACCGAGCCAGTGTGCGAGTGAAAAACGCACATTTGCGAGATTATTCCGCCGATGGGATGATCGCACGCGACCAAATGGAGCGTGTACTGAGGGAAACGACCGAGCCCGCGATTGTCGAAGTTGGCGAACCGGGCTGGATGCGCTGGATGCGAGTCGCGCCGGTGGTTATCCGTCCGGCACGATATGACGCTGGTTCGAACACCATTCAGATTGTCGAGCGAATGGAGCTTGAATTTGAGTTTATCCCCGACGGCTCAAATAGTGGGGCAGTACCCGATCCGGCTCGCTATTGGTCACTCGACTATGCGGAATTTTTCAAGTCGATGCTTTTGAATCCTGGCGAACTTTCGAATATCACTCCGGGTGGTCAGATGGTGACGCGAGGATCCTATCTGATTATAACAGATAGTACATTGTCGAACTACACAACTCAATTCGCCGAGTGGAAACGATCCAAGGGATTCAATGTCGTAGTTGCACCGATCTACTACCGGGGAATCTCTGCTGAAGAGATCCGCGATTATATTCGTGACGCTTACGAAAATTGGCCAAGGCCACCCGAATACGTTCTGCTTCTTGGTGACGTCAACGCCAGCATCCAACTTCCAGTTTTCCAAATTCGTAATCCCTTCCCGGGGATCAACGAGATCGACGCCACTGATTTACCTTATGGTTTGATGGAGGGCGACGATTATTATCCAGACATACTGGTAGGACGGATCAGCTCAGATTCTCCCAACGCAACGATCGCTCAGAATTATTTCGCCCGTTTGCTCCGGCATGAGAGGGATCCTCTCACCTTTCCGGCGGCGGCATTTAACCGAGCGGTGGTCTATGCTGGCAATCGTGGGGACGGCAACAACGTAGTATATAGCCCGGTCGAAACTTCTGAATGGCTGGCGCAACGACTTCGGGAGCATGGCTACGACGTATATACACAAATGTGGCGTGAAGTTGGCGATAACGACGATCCGGCGCCTCTGGTTGAGGCGATCAATCGGGGGGTCAACATCGTTTCCTACCGTGGTTGGGCAGATTCGCACGGAACGCATTACCCTCGCTTCTACACTGAGAATCTCGACCAGCTAAATAATGGACCTTTGCTTCCGGTCATGACTTTTTTCGTCTGCAATACGGGAGACATCGATAACGATAACCGCACGCTTTGTTTTGGTGAATATGCAATTTGCCGTGGCTCGCGGATAAATCCGACGGGAGCGATTAATTTTTATGGCCCGTCAGACCTTCACACCAAAACGACATTCAATAATTCGATGTTAGCCGGCTACTATTGGGGGCTAATATATCAAGATCTTCGGGTATTTGGACAGCTGACACTACGGGCAAAAATGGAGGTTTGGAAGACCAATCCCCATCTTCGAGTCATGGGAGGCGACAATAATTTTGTCGAATTCTACTTTAGTGTTTATAATAATCTCGGCGATCCTGAAGCCACGACGTATTTTCATCGACCTGGACGACTGACGGTAACGGCTCCGCAGAGTATGGCAGTCGGAGAGACCAATGCGCGGATCGTAGTACGAGACGAGGCAGGGGAAGCGGTTTCGGGGGCGCTGATCACACTTCGTAAGGGGAACGAGACAAATTTGTCGATCATGACAGACGCAGATGGCGTCGCTCTGGCCCCGGTAAATTTAGATACACCTGATACACTCCGCGTCACCGTGATAGCGCATGAATTTGCACCAGCACAATTGAAGATTCCGGTCGTCGCGTCGAATCGTTTGGTGGGATTTGAGGGGGTTGAAGTTCGTGATGGCCAAGGTGGTGACAGGGTTATTGCTGGGACGGCAGTCGAATTAACGATAAGGCTGAAGAACTTTGGCGCGGCAGTGGCAAATGGGATCATCGGGACATTAAGTTCACCACTTCAAGGCGTTGAGATATTGCAGTCTGAAAGCTCATTCGGTGACATTCCCGTTGGAAATACAGTCACTTCGCAAACCGCTTTCAGAATCAGGGTTTCGACAGCCTTCAGTCAAAATGCAACCATACCGTTCATTTTGTCAATTGGGGATGGCCAAGGCGGCCACCCGCCAGCGTTGTTTCGATTATCGGTAAGCAATGGGATGATCGGCTATCGCGGACACGAGTTTGAATCGGAATATTTGAACCCGGGCGCAACTGAAAATCTGGTTATTTCGGTGGCGAATTGGAGTATTTTACCTGTCGAAGGGCTTCATGCGACACTGGAATGTTTCGATAATGCTTTGGAAATTATCGACAACTCTGCGACATTCGGCGATGTAGCCGCAGATGCAAACGCCACCTGCGCTGGTGATCCGTTCCGGATCAGAATACTGGAAAGAACTGCTGTAGGGCGTCAGGTACCGTTGCGGGTACACCTTTTCGATGCGAGCGGCACGCAGATCGACAGATTTTTCTTCAATATCATCGCAGGAAACCCCGGGCCTACTGATCCAGTTGGACCAGATGGCTATGGCTACTACGCGTATGATAATGTCGATGAGCGCTATGCCGAGCATCCAACTTATCAGTGGATCGAACTTGACCCGGCATTTGGCGGGGCGAATGCAGTTCAAAATATGGTCGTCGATGATCAGTCGTTCATCATCGAATTGCCTTTTGACTTCAAGTTCTATGGTATGGAACATAATCGTCTTACAATCTGTTCGAACGGCTGGGCGAGTTTTGAGAGCACAGATGCGTGGGATTTCAATAACTGGCCTATTTTATCGCCATTGGGTCCCCATTCTATGCTGTGCCCGTTCTGGGAAGACCTCGTTGGTCGTGACTCCGGGAACGATGATCGAGATAGTATGAAGATATTCTATCGATACGACGAAGCTGAGCATCGTCTGGTCGTAGAGTGGAGCCGTGCTATAGCCAGATCAGGGGGGGAGGTCGATAATGTTGAAACTTTTGAGATAGTTCTGTACGATCCATCCTTCATTGGGACACCGACTGGGGATGGCGAGATACTGTTTCAGTATCAGGAAGTCCATCTTGTTGACCAAGGCAGGGTTCCCTATGATTACGCTACGGTTGGGATTCAAGACTGGAATCACAGCCGGGGCGTTGCATTGACTTATGCGAACATCACCCATCCATCAACCGCCGAATTTGTCAATGGGCGGGCGATTCTGTTTACAACTAATCCGCCTGACGATTTTCTGGACGTCAAAGATGATCGAAATGGTGTTCCGCAGGAATTCCGACTGGGTGAAGCATTTCCGAATCCCTTCAACTCGAGAACCTCTATCGATTTCGAAATTCCTCGCGCTGGCGAATTGAATGCGGGTATCTACGATCTTGGCGGACGCTTACTGCTCAGGGTGGGAGCCGGATTCTATGAGCCAGGCCGACATACGTTGGATTTTGAGGCGAGTAATCTTCCGAGTGGGATGTACCTGCTGAGGGTTGAAATCGCTGGCGAATTCGGGCAACGCAAATTGACATTACTCAAGTAGGGGTTGCTCAATCGTTAAGCGTCGTTTGGTTCAGTCACCGCACAGAGGGGCGAATCAATTCGCCCCTACCAAAGACAGAAGGGCGAATAAATTCGCCCTTACCGAAGTCGGGACTGTTGCCCAACCAGAAGAAGCGTGTGACCCGCACAGCTTTGCTGGGCGTGATTTTCATCGGAAGGGTACGGAGCCAAGCGCTTCCGTTACAAAGAACTCATTCATTTCATAAGGGATATCATATGAAAACGTTTACTTTAATCTTGGCAGGGTTGTTGATTTCAGTCGGTTTGCAGGCAAAGGAATCTGCAAATGTACGCGGCCCACGTACAACACCAGCATACAAACTCATCGACGCCAACGAGCAGGAGCCAGGTAATGTACGCTTTACTCCTCCTCGTCCAAGGTTGCCTGGTCGGGACGATGTGATCTTGGGGGAGCAGTTCTTACCAGGCGATACTTGGTACGACTATCAAGCGAATGGTTGTGTCGGGAAGATGATCGCTGTCGATGATCAGGGTGGAGTCCACGTGACCTGGATGGATGGTTACGGCTCGGATAACGCCGGGACTCGCCAGCAGAAATACAATTATCTTGATCCAAACGGAAATTGGCTTGAAGAAGATGGCGTTCAGGCTCCACCCGGCACACGTTCGGGTTACGGGAATATCGTTTTAACGCGCGAAGAGGAACAGCGGGCGGTCATTTTCTGCCATGCAGTAGGTATCCTTCCGGGAGGCGAGCCGACGACAGTGGTATGCGTCGATTTCGCGATGGGTTTTGGGGCATTCGAGGCATTTCAAACTCCAAATTACGTCGAAACTCAAATACTCTGGCCGATGGGAGTGATCTCACCCGATGACATGATACATGTGGTTGGAAACCGAAACGACGCTGGAATGATCAGCTATAGCGGTACGGATTTTAGAGGAGGTCAACCATCATTTCCTGACGTACCGATTGAGGTATCACCCACCAGTCTCAATAACTACCGGATAGTCCAATCTCCAAATAGCGAGCGCGCCGCAATCACCTGGATTTCGAGTCGAACCGGCATTCCTGCTCCACCGGAATGGGATGGATTTCTCGCTTATCAGATGAATAATGATCTTTGGCTGGCTTGGACCGACGACGGTGTTGAGTGGAATTTCGATAATCCACTTAATGTGACTAATTGTATTCCGCCAAATCCGGAGTTAGAGGGGGACGAGTCGTATGGCGATACGTTACGACCGTTTACGACTCACGACGTGATCTTCGATGATGCGGATATGATCCACATCGTTTTCGAAGCACGAGGCATGTGGGAGAAGGCTATTTATGATCCAGATGTTGACCGTCCGCCGGTGGATAATCTCACGTTAGATGCGGCGATACTTTTCCACTGGACTGAAGAGGATTGTACGTTTTCTCCAGTAGCTGACGGGTGGTTCTCTCAACAGATACTGGATGAAAATGACAGCCTTGTAATCTGGCCTCAACCCGGCGCCTGGAAATCAAATGTTTGTGCGCCGTCGCTTGCCTATGGTCCAAATGGTTATTTATACTGTGTCTATAACTACTATCCATATAATGATTACAATGATTATGTGGATAATGCAGGGCGGTGTCAGGGCGACGTCTCTGTGGCAGTTTCAAGAAATAACGGGGCAACTTGGGAGCATCCTACTTTGTTAGTGCAGACAGACGCGTTACTGCCAGAACCGGGCGCCGGAATGTGCGAAGAGTATCCGTCATTAGCCGAGAGGGTGGATGATAATCTGCACGTTTTGTACATCCTCGATCACGAAGCAGGATCCGTGATTCAAGACGAAAACGCGACGAACACACTCAATGAAGTTTATTACTTGAGAGTTCCGTTGGAAGAGGTTAACCATGATTCAATCTGGGAAGGGCCTAATTTCCACGTGGTACCTCCGGTATCGGTTGAAGATGACGGCGTGTCTGGCCCCACGGAGTTCCGCTTGGCGGGAGCCTACCCGAATCCATTCAACAGCACAACGCGGATTGAATACGATATCGAAAAGCATCAAAATGTTGAACTTGCCCTTTATTCCACTAACGGGCAAAAAGTCGCCGTTCTATTTAATGGAGAGAATCTACCCGGGCACCATCAGGTCGTTTTGAATGCTGAAGATCTGCCGGCAGGGATCTATATTGTCAAACTCTCGAATGCCGAGTTCGTTTCAACGATGAAGGTTGCGCTCGTGCGATAGATTACGACTCGTATAATTTGCAGGCAGGGTAGAGACAGTCGGGTTTGCAAACTCAACACAAAGCCGTCAATCCAAATGGGTTGACGGCTTTGTGTCGGGCTCGGCGGCTCAACGTGCGCGCGGGAACTCCTAAAATCGCACCCGCTGAGTACAGCTCGCCGGGCTACCCGCCGTAATTTCATCAGGGGCGAATAAATTCGCCCCTACCGCAGTCAGGTGAGGGCGGGTGACATCACATCAATCATCCTGTAGAAGTACAAATCTCATTGCAGATAGACTTATGGCAATGAGTGTAATTACCATTACTGGGCCAAGGTTTTCTACAGTAAAGGATGAATAGGAGCGCTTCAATAAACTATAAACTACTGCTGTTTCACCAGTTAGATGGGATGCAAGGAAAGCAACAAATTTTAATGTTAGATTTGGGATGCTTGCAATCAACGAATATACCTTGGGTAACTGAGCAGAGATTGTAAGAGCAAGCGTGATGGCGGCAATTACCCAGCTCCACTGCGAGATTGGAGCTTCCTGAACAATAATATCAGGTTTAACAGGTACACTTTCCGATAATGGCGCGATCGAAAGTTTTGATTTTAGTAACGCCTCAAAATTCAAAGAGGGAGTTGGCAAGCAGATTGGCGCAACAGCTACGCGAAGGGTTGGCTCCAGGAGCTTTGCTGTAAGGCATTCAGGACAACAACTGATATGAAGATTGAGCGATTGATTGCAGTCAGCCTCGGCAGGTGGCAGTTGATCGATCAACTGCAAAGCTTCGGCACAGCATAATTGTTCCTCACGACATTGGTAGCAGTTTGCGAGGTGCGTATTGAGCAACTCGCGTTCTTCAAAGGTCAATGAGGCTTTTTGATTATTGAGAGAAACCGCTTGAGTGCAGTCAATCTGATGATCGCTCACTTTATGGCTCATTTCTGTTCCAAGCTGTTCATAGAATTATGCTGGAATTGATGCTTGTTCCTTTAATGCGATAGCGCGTAATCTTTCTTTCGCGCGGTGCAGATTTGCTTTGACGGTTCCCATCGGCCAGCCAACAACGTCAGCGATTTCCTGATAGGATTGCTCTTCTAAATAGTAAAGTGTCAAGATCATCTGCTGTGCGGGAGGAAGCTGTGCAAGAAGTGTGGCAATGTATTGACTACTTTCAAAATGCTTGAAGGCGTTGTCGATGCTTGGGGCGCTGTAACTGAAGAGCCCCTGTTCATCGTCATCGTCTTCTCGGTAAGGAACGAAATCGGAAGCTCTGCCTTTCTTTTCAAGATAGGAAGCGCAGACATTCCAGACGATATGGTAAATCCAAGTCGAAAGCGAGCTGTCTCCACGGAAGGATTGGAGTCCCCGCCAGATACGAATGAAAGATTCCTGCGCCAGATCTTCAGCTTCAGCATGTCCGGGAGAAACTCGCAGACACATCAGGAAGACCCGGTCGCGGAAATAGTCCATAAGTGTTCGAAATGCTGTTTCCGGTCGAAGCCGGAAATCGGTAAGAAAGTTTCCTTCGTCGAAGGTTGCCACGCCTATTTTCCGACTTCACCCATTTTTCCTCCCCTATTCACTTAGACTGGCGACTCATCAAGAATGTTACAAAGAGGTAAATAAAAGTCAACCAAAGAGAATTGAGTACACCCTTTGAATATTAGAGTATTACCTTGTAGTCGTTTTAGGTCAGAGCCTGCCGACTGGAGTGTCGCGCCTGCCAAGAAGACACTATTAAGTTAATACTCTCATAAATATAAAAGGCGTTCCGGTGAAATGCAAGAAGGGTTTCCCGTCCACGAAGGGCATGCGTATCGTGTCCACGAAAACACTGTCAACTGAGACGGTTAACCTACGCGACGGACTTTATGCTTTTTCAGATATATTGCTGAGAGCGGATTGAAATCATGCCTTTCAAGAGCAAAATTAAAATAGTTTGGGTAATTTGTAACCTTTCAAAGTAAGCGCCAGTCTATAGGAGTGAACGGAATAGTTGACTCGAGGGCGGACCGGGATGTCCGGACTCAAAGAGGCACAAATACCGGGTTAAAACTCCTCCGAAAAATATTCGACTATCCTATAGATAGCTAAACCAAACAACTGCTGGAGCGCCTTATGGAAGATATTTTAGTGCCGATAGCATTTTTCGCGGCAACGGTCTGTGTCATTTATATGATATTGCAAGCGAAAATGAAACGAGCAAAGATGGAACATGAAGAGCGGATGCTGGCGATGGAAAAGGGCATTCCCGTTCCTCCACGGCACAAAGATGTGGTAAAAAATCCTTACAAATGGCCGATCATCTTGATAGGCTTGGGAGTAGCATGGCTCGGCGCGAACCTCTATCAGGGCGATGAAGATTTTCTGTGGGCGCTGTTGCCATTGATAGTTGGAGTAGGCTTGTTATATACCCACCTCCGAACCTCTCGGGAATCCGCGCAGAAATCTGGGGTCATACCTGAGAGCCGAGTACAAAATGGACATTCAGATGAGCCGAGAGCAGGTGCGGAATAATCCCACGCCTTCCGCACCACTTACAAGGGGCAACCAAATGGTTGCCCCTTTTGGTTATAGGCAAATCGACAGGTTAAAGCGGTGAACTCCGAACTCTCTTAACGGATCAAGGCGACTTTTATAGAGCGGGTCAAGTCTCCCGCGCTGAGCTTCACGATGTAAACTCCACTGGGTAAGTTCTCCGCCGACATTTGAACCGTATGGGAGCCAGCATTAAGCTCCATAGCTTCAAGAAGTTGAATTTGTCTGCCAGCGAGATCGTAAAGTCCAAGTCGAGCAAATCCCTGCTCAGGAAGAGAAAATCGGAGAAGTGTTGAGGAATTGAATGGGTTCGGGAAAGCTGGTGACAGCGAGAAAACATGAGGTATTTCTTGAGAGTCACCTACCGAAGCTTCATCATCGACACGCAACTGGATCGGAATATCGGATCGCAATCCTGCGGCGTTATGAATGTAGCGGAGGATCAGATTATATTCACCTTCTTCGAGACCAGTCGCGTCGAGCCTGAGCTGGAGGGTTTGTTCTGCTTGTGGATTCAGACTTCCGGTACGTGGCGAATAATTCAACCAAGTAGTGTTTGGTCCCATGTCATATAACGAAATTCGTGTCCCGGCAGGATTAGTCATTGTGGCTAACAAGACCCATTTACGACTGTCCAGATCGCTGGTGATTTCAATTTCACCGCCGCGGTCTTCAACTCCACCTTCGAGAACGGTCACAATACGCATATCGCCTGTTTGCGGATTGAGCTTCGATATGAGTGCTTCCGGAACCTGCAAACCGGGATTGGTGCGATCTCGGCTGAGAATATAGAGCGGATATCCATCCGGATCGTCCGGGAAAAATCCCAGACCATTGATGTCGAGTTCATGGTCGAACCTGGCGATGACATTCCCCTCACGGTCAATGCCGACAATCTGTTCGTCACGACCATTTGCCACCCAAAATTCGTCATTTTCGTTGTCGTAGGCTAAAGCCCTTTGTAGAGAGAGCGGTCCCGGAATGGAATCGAGGGTGAGCCCATTATTGTCGATCTTGTAGATCCAAGGTCCTTCACCACCGTATAAGAACTCACCGTCCGATGTTGTACCCCTGATGCCGAAACTTGATGATCCGGGTTGAGCAATGTAATCTCGATAGGTTCCATCGGGTAAGAAGCGATAGAATTTATTCGGGTTGGCGTTGTTATTGGAACCGGCTACCCAAATTTTGTGATTTAAGAATGAAACCGATTGAATACGGTTATCGCGAGTCGCCTCAGTTGCGTTAATATTGAGAATGAGTGGCCAGTGTCCTTCTTCAACTACACCTGGGTAAGTTAGTTTTGAGGTGAAGTTTAGCGGTCCATTACCTTGATTTCGAAGTAAAATAGGTATATCAGCTCCATAATCAGGTCTGATTGCTTCCGATATCTCCTGCCGAGACAAGGTAAAAGTCGGGTGGAGCAAGGCGAAATTCAGCAGGAGGGTGTCTCCTTCTGAGATGTCGAAGCCGGTCAAAGTTGAGTCGTTGTAGCCAGGAGCCCAAGCGGTAAAACTATAGTCTTCTCCGATCAAAATATTATCCATCACAAAATGACCGGATCTATCGGAGAGAGAGAAAGAGCCTCTGCTACCACTGATTTCGGCATTTGGAATTGGTTGTTGCGTAGCGGCGTCAATGATAGTACCCTGGGCGTAACCGACGACGACGATTAACTTAGTGGAAAATTTGATGGCGAGTCCATCCTCTAAAAAGGCCGCACCGGGTGCATAGGAATTCCAGTATGTATATTCCATCCCATCAGTACCATTCAGGTTCACAATCCCGACCGTTGAGTAGGGCGTGTCGAATTCACCCGGATCAACATCGGGATCGTTGCTGACGTCGCGGTACTGGAAAACTAACTCACCATCACCGGAGTATGTCGGATAGTGTTGGGGATCGTAGATAATGACCTGAAAACTCTCCTCGCTACCGACTCTGATACGGTTGTTTTCCATACCGATATACCGTCTCATTCGACTCCATTCGATGATGAAGCGATTGTTTTGTTCGTCGAATTTGTAGAATATTCCCCCGATTTGCGCACCGGTTGTATCGACGTAGTTGATCAAATCGTCCCAAAAGACGCAGACCTGGGCGCGCGGTCCTAAGGCTGGAGGAATGCGGCGATTCTGGAAGTCGGCTAATTTTGATTCATCGCCAAATGACATCCAGCCATTCGAGCAAATTGTTACTCTGCCGAAATCCTCGCCATAATATTGAAATGGGAATGGAAGGTCAACGAGGACGCTCCAATCCTGTTCGTTACCCCTGTCTCTGATGCCGGTATTTTGTCCATTCCCTCCCAAACCGGTATCGATTTCGACCCAATTGTACACAGGAGCGACGTCCCACCTGTCGTCTGTATTATCAAAGCAAACATATCCGTAAGAGTCAGGGCCGAATGGAGTATCAGCGACGGGAGAGCCGATAACGTAGGTGAAACGAGTCGTATCTCGCATACCAATTTCAGATTCAAAGGTAATAAGGAGTTCCGCCTCTGTGCCTGGTACGGTCAACGAGTGGGCATAAACTCGGAACCGGGCAGTAGCAAGCGAATCGACTCCATCGACCGAGACAGGCGAGAAAACAGCTTGCGGATTAAACACACTGACGACCGGCGTCAGTGACGTTAGTCTTGCGGTCATCTCGGGGCTTGTAAGTCTGCCGATGTTTCGGACGGTGACATCGACCCAAGCGGTATCTCCGGGACGGAAGGGGGTTGGAGTAAAGACGTGTCGAGCGTGGCTGAGGTCGAACGATTCGGCCATCAAGGAGATCGTTGACTGCCAGAGCTCGTTTTCAAAAGCAATCGTTAGATTAAAAACGAGCCGCTGGTTATTTTCAATCTGATTGCCGGTTTGGACAAGAAAGGTAACGACGGAGCTGTCTCCAGCGGTGGGACTCTGATTTAAATGGACGGCGCCGTTCAGGATGCGATAGTCGCCCTGATTGTGGGACAAGGCAACGTCGAGAGCACCATCCGGGGCATCATCGCCAAAGTTAGCAATATAGGACCGTAATTCAATCGTTTCGCTTGGATTAGCTGTCCGGTTGCCATTGCCGCGGCTTCGGCCGGCATTATCATCGTCAACGATCACGGTACGAGCGGCGAGGAACTGGGCTCCGGTGCGAACGGTCAAGGTATCGATATTAGTCAACATGTTGTGTTTGGTCACAACAAGAATTAAGCGTCCGGCGGTCAGTTCGTCGGGCGAAAAGGTAAATAACACTTCACCGCCATCACTTGATCCTTCGACGCGGAGAGGTTCTCCATTTTGTAGCAGTGTGAGAGTTGCGTCAGAAATGGGCGTGTTATTTCTGGGGTCAGTGGCTCGGACGCGTAGATTTTGTGAACCGATCAGAAGAGTATCTTCGTGGGTCAGAGTAATCGCGTGCGGTACAGCGGTCCAGAGTTCTGTTCCGGGATCGCCGATTAGATTGAACTGATAGCAGTGCGCTTCCCATACTTTCAAGTTTTGGACTTGTGGGTCCTGGACATCGTTAAAGACTCCGAAGTGACGATATAGTTCTAATTTGCCACGATTTAATGCCCAACCAATGGGGAAGATATTGTCGCGATAAAAGCTATTCAGAATTCCACCATCAAGGACATTATTGTAATTGGTGTGAGTGAAGCCGCTGGAACCTATTGTTCCTATGGCGCCGCCGTTTTGAGCCCAAAGAAAGTCTTCGGCGTAAGAGTGTGGGGAGAGGATATGGTCGGCAAAATCGCATGTGTTACAAGTGGGGAGGATCATCAGCGGCAATTTCTGGTCATTTCTCAACTCTCCTGCGTTGCCAACAACCCAAGCGCCGTTGAATTGCCCCCAGCCTCGATAATTGAAAACACTGATTCCCTCATTAATAGTCCGCCGGACGAAATTATGGTCTGATTCTTGATTTTGATGGATGAAGAAGAATGTATCGACAGAGGCGAAGCCGACTTCCAACAGTAATTTGCGCGCCCATCGCTGGAGATACACTGAAGAATATCCTGTTCGAGGATCGTTTGCCATGACAGCGCCTCTGGTGAACCATGTGGTATCCTCGATGAAGGGGCGCAACTCATAGCCGGTAATTTTAGCAACAATCGATCGCAGTTCGTTGAGGCTTCGTACTGATATTCTGCCAACGGCCGCTTCCGGCAATAAATCCTGGCCTTCTAACAGGCCATATTTATAGTCGGTTTCCCACATATAAGCTCGCCCGACATCCCAAGTGGCAATCATAAAATCAGCGCTTTGCAGGTCAGCTTCGCCGACGAGGCAGATAATTTCTGGCGGAATATCCCAATTTTCATAAGCGTCCTGGAGGGCATTTTTGACATCGACATTGCTGGCGTTGGTTGCCACAGTTATTACTTGTGTGGGGTATCCCTGCATTTTTCTCATCTGAACCAAAGGTTCGATGGCTTCGGCGACTCCATTATAATTGGGGATCACATAGACAAAAGCGCCCTTTTCTTGGAAACTGTCACGAAGGAGTTCAGGGTTGGAAATGATCGACGCCATTGTCTTTAGCGCCATTCCTGAAGGGCGGGGTCGCGAAGGATCCACGACACAATTTTCGCCGTCACCAGGAACAAAGTTCAGCGAGACTTCGATATTGTCGAAAGTCTTTATCGTGCCTGAGATCGGATTGAATTGAACTGGAAAAATCGTCAACCGCACCATGCGAACGCCTCGCATAATGACAGGGGCGTCGAGTTGAACAATTTGTTCTGGCCAAAATGCGTTAGTTTGATCAAAGTGCGGGCTCGCAGACACAAGTTCTTTACCGTCGGAGGCGATGGATGGGAAGATAGAGACTTGTTTATTTTCCAGCAATCTGGGCTCTGAAGAGCTGAAAGATAATTCGCACTTGCCGGTCGGGGGGATAACAAACAATCGAGTTATCGATGGAAGATCAGGATACCCGGGCAGACCGATTCGTCCTTCTCCTTCGGCGCTGATCGATAAATCATTGGATTCGCTGATATTAAAGTCAATGCTTGTCAGATTAGCAGAGAGAGAAACGCCCTCGGACCCTTTGCTGGTTATCTGCAACAAGCCGTCTCGAAAAGTATGAATAGCGGAAGAAGTGGCGAGGTTATTATCTGCAAAGAGAGTGTTTGCGAGTAAAACACCTGCGGAGATGAGGAAGAAGCGAATGCGCATTATGAATTCCGTCGTGCTTAAAGGGTTTGAAAGTACGGATCGGCGGAGCCGTCTTATGACGAATCATAATATAATACGTAAACTCGCGCAAAACGTATTCTCTAATCACAAGATCAGAAAATAATTGCGTTGATAGAGATTATTAATATGGGGGGCATACTATGATTGCTGGCGAATGGATGACTTTTGGTCAGACCTTCCCGCGCAGATTGGGTTTCCAGTGCGATATGAGCGGCTTGAAAAGCCGCTCTCCAAGAGGAAGTAGATGGGTAAAATTACTGAGTAAGACTTCTCAGCGTTTCCGGCCATATATAATGGTCTTTCCACTGACGTTTAACCCACTGCTGGAACTGTTCTTCGCGCTTGAAGTTGAGAGAATATTGTTCAAGCAGTTCCCAATCGGTTTCAAGTGTTAAGGAGTGAGATGGGAGTAAATTTTCGATTTTTATAATATGGACACCAAAATCGGTGCTGAATGGATCAATGAGGTCGTCGATATTTTTACCGGCGATGGCACCTTTAAACTCGGCGGGAAGTTGTTCGACCGGCATAAGCTCAATCTTTCCGTCTTTATCCTTTGAATCTTTGTCGGAAGAGTATTTATGGGCAAAATCAGAGAAAGAAGCGCCATTTCTCAAACTATCAAGGAGTAGTGCGGCAAATTGCTTTCTATTTTCCCAATCGTCCGAATTTGCGGTTAATTTGGCGAGAATGTGTTGAGTAGATATCCGTTCCCCTTGACGCTCGATCACTTTAATGATATGAAATCCGAAGGGTGATTCAACTATAGAAGAAATTTCACCTGGTTCCAAAGCATAGGCGGCTTCCTCGTAGGCAGAAACCAGATCTCCGCGGTTTGTAAAACCCAGTTTACCGCCGAACTCAGCAGAGGGATCATCGGAGTATTCTTTGGCAACTGAATCGAAGTCGGCTCCTTCTTCGAGGCGAAGCATCGCATTCATGATTTTATCATGGGCAGATTTGCGCGCGATTTCAGAAGGATTCACTTCTAATAAGATATGTGAAAGTTGAACTCGCTCCTCTTGAGTCGGCAATTCCGCCTTATGCAATTCGTAAAAAGCAATTACGTCCTGACGGCGGACTTGGGCAGCTATAAGATATTTCCGTCTTACTAAGTCGATCAGGAGGCCTTCGTTGACGCCTTTTCGCATTTCTCGTTTAATTTGACGGATTGGACGACCAAAATACTCTTCAAGTTTTGTTTCACCACCGACCTGTTTGACGACTTGTTCGAATTTGCGGGTCAATTCCTTTTCAACTTGACGGTCTTCAACCATAAGTGTTTCTTCTTCGGCTCGAGCGAGGAGTATTTTCTGGGTGATGTAAGCGCCGAGCACTTGATCCCGGATCAAGGATAATTGGATTTCGGTGGGGTATTTTATTCCTTTTTCAAGCACTACGGAGCTGATACCATAACCGACTTCGGATTCAAGAATGATTTCCTCATCGACGACGGCGCATATACTATCGACAACTTCCTGAGCAATGAGGGGAGTCTGGATGCAGATCAGAAATCCGATTAAGACATGGAGAAGTAATAAATTATGAGTCATTTTGCCGGGAGATTTATTCGGTATTTTTTTCTTCATTGGTTGTGCCATTTGTAGTGTTAGTCGGATTGATCCAAAGGAGTCGTCCTTCATTTCGGAATTGCTCGGCATACTTCTTAACTATTTCGTTGCGGCGAGTAATCCTCGCAGACTCGGTAATTCTTGATGTTATAATATCTACGACATCTTCCAGGCGTTGAGCTGTACCGGATTCATCGCGCCGATTGATTTTGAACAACCAATATGAGCCTCGAATGGCCACTGGGAAACCTAATTGACCGGCAGACATCCATCCGATATGTTTCCAAACGGCAGGATCGACAATTGTCGGATCATCAATATCGAGTCGTCCGCTATCGATGCTGGCCACCTCAGCGGGAAGTAACGGTGACGGGCGATTTTGGGCCAACACTGAACGAAGTCTGTCCAAGGGAGGTCTGGCAGTCGAGTGCCAGTAAATCACATCGAGGTGTACTTTATTCCAAGTGAACTCGTCAGAGTGTTGATTGAAATATTCCAGAACTTCTTTTGTTGAGGGGCGGGGTATAGTTGCGGCGTCTATTTCGAGGAGACGTGATTTAAGAAACTCCCTCCTTAGCTCATCGATACGTGATTCGATCCAAGGGTCATCATCGAGCCCTCGCTCGCGAGCGGCGTTAACCAGAAGCTCATCTTCTACCCAGTTACGAATATAAGCGGAGCGTAACTCGTTGGATAGTTTGCCATTAGGAAAAGAACTTTCCCAAGCTTTTAATTCTTCGTCGGAGAGGATTTTTTCCCCAACGCGCGCCAGAACCGTAACCGGGGTTATTGGCTTAGATTTGCATGCAGAAAATCCGAAAGCAAATAGGACCGCGGAGAGTAGTGCGGACAGAATAAGGAGTCCGCGTTTACAAACAATGGCTTTGGGCGAATCAACCAAGGGGGACATCTGTCTGAACTAAGGGCGATAAATGCCGCAGGGCGTGCTCACCCTGCGGCTCTGACTATGTGCCTGGACAGAGTGCGGACACTCTGTTGTGCGTCGGGTAATGATCAACGGGGATTAGGCGGTGTATTGGGATCCGTCGCCCCGTTCGGTCCTTTTGGTTTTAGTTTCAAGGTCGGTGGCGTCGAACCATCCCCTTTACCTGGGCTGACTTTCATGGAAGGCGACAATTTCATATTTGACTTAGCAGGGTCAATATCCTTGCCAGATTTATCGACGTAACGAGGTTCGCCGATTTTGACCTGAACTTTTTTGCCTTCTTTAGTGGTGAATTCCTGTTGTGAGTTTGGCGTCAGCTTTAGCTTGATGCGATCTTCAGCAGATTTTTTCTTGGCAAGCTCGGCGCGCTCGTCCTTCCACTTTCTTCGTTCCTTTTGGACTTCTTTGGGAAGTTGCTCCATAATAGGCCAGACAGCTCGGACCATATCGTCATTAATCTTTATGTCGTAGGCTTTCTTGATGTCATCGACCCATTTGGTCTGAATATCCTTTTGTTGTTCGAACCGGACATCGCCTTCGATCTGGCTTTTTGCGTCTTCGTAAGATTTTATGGTTTGCGGGGCAATTTCGACCAATTTAACAATCGACCATGTTTTGGGATCTGCTTCGATAGGACCAGCAATCTCGTCAACCTTCATTTCGAATGCCTTACGACTTACATTGCCGAACTCGTCCTTCGTGAAGGGTCCGAGTCTGCCGCCGGTATTTCTGACTTTGGTACGCATTGTGTAACGGCGAGCCAGTTTGGAAATGTCTTCACCCTGTTTAATACGTCCCAACAGGTCGTTCGCAAGTTGTTTGTCATCAACCATAATTTCAAAGGCAGTACGAGTCTCTGCCTGAGAGAATTTATCGAGGTTTTCGGTATAGTATTTCTTCATTTGCTCTTCAGTCGGAGCCGCACGATCGAAAACCATCTCTTTTTCAACAGCTGGCAGAATTGCATTATCAAGCGCTCGCTGGGCGTCCTCCAAAGCTTCCTTTCGATCAAAATAGCCCAGTTCCTTTGCGGCTTTGGCGAGATACTTCGGCATGAGCATCGGTTCGATCAACTCTTCGAGGAACGAAATTTCGTTTCTGTACTGGGGGGGGAATCTGTGATCGCCGTACATGTCAACCAATTCCTGAACTTTGATACCACCCATTGCGTCATGGACAATCAAACGTTCCCGCTGTTCGAGAGTCAATGCACTGAAGAGGTTCATATTTTGCGGGGAGTTTGTATCGCCTAAAATTCTCAGTAACGTAGCGGCCATATCCATGTCGATTTGATATCCGCATGCACGTTTGACTGAATCCATGTAAGCTGCGGCCGTCTCTTGCAGTTCTTTACGGTAGATGCGCTCCAAAGAGGAGTATATTTCGTTGCGTAGCTCGGGATTGTCGAGATCACGTTTGACGTTTCTCTTTTCGTGCAACTTGATGATATGGTAGCCTTTGTAGGTTCTCACGGGATTGGATATTTGACCGGGATCCATAGTGAAAACGGTCTGCCAATATTCAGGCGGCATAGTTCCTTTTGGTACCCAGCCGACTTCTCCGTCTGTCCAGGTTTTTTCGTCTTCGGAATATTTTCTGGCGACGGCTGAAAAGTCAGCTCCTGATTTCTTTGCTTCGGCGAGGATCGTTTTGGCCCGTTCGTAGGCAAGGGTAGTTTCAGCGGGGGCGTCTTTGCGATTGATTTTGACGAGAATTTGCGACGTATTGTATTCGATGGTAGTTGGGCGGCGTTCAATCATCTGGATTATGTGATAGCCATAACGGGTGCGAACAGGAGCCGACAATTCGCCGGGTTTCAGTTTCCATGCCGCATCCTGAAATTCATCTACCATTTTGCCCCACCTGAAGAATCCTAAGTCCCCGTGAGCCTTAGCGTCAACCGATTTATCCTCACTATATTGATCGACAAGTTTGACGAAGTCGGTACCGCTTTTGGCTTTCTGGTAGATGTCGTCGATTCGTTTCCAATATTGCAAAGTGTCATTATCATTGTTTCCTTCGGGGAATTCGATAAGGAGATGCCTGACCCGGATTTCTTCATTGTCACGATCATACCAGTCGCGGACCATTTTCTCGGAGAAACATTTATCGCGAACCTTTTCATTGTAAAGGAGTTCGACGGCTCTTCGTTCCTGAGTGGTTGTGTACTCTTTGGCGATATCCTCACGTTTGTCGAAGCCTAATCTTCTACCTTCAAGAAGCTTGACGTCACGAGTGACATATTCATTGAGGATCATGAACCGGTCTTCGACAGATTCCTTGGAAGCCTGTGCTTCGTTTCTGAACCGGACGTACATCCAGTCTTTGAACTGTGCGACAGTCATGGCAGTATCCCCCCATGTCGCGATGATGTCGGTATCCTTTACCTTCGGACCGCCACAGCCGATAAAGTAAAATGAGGCTGCGATAAGGATGGCAACCGTAAGAAATTGGCGAACAGATGGTTTCATGAAATAACCTTTAGCAAAATTCGGTGCGAAATATATCTGGCGATGATCGATAGACTTATTGCAGGCAGAATTCATCGCCAAATGCCTAATCTTAAAATATACCCTATTGGGTTAGTCGTTGCAAGAATCTTAGCGCTTCTCTTAAGGAATCTCCTTTTGGATACCGATAGACCATCTCAACACCGTTGACCATTCTGAACTCTACGGGTTCCGGATCAGCATGGGCGACAATCGATCCGATGATTTTCTGGCTCTCCGTTGGGTCATCAGGAAGTTTAAGGACGGCAGTCAGGTAAGCATCGTTGAGTTTTATTTTGGAGAAGTATAGCTTGCGACCTAATATCTTTAACCGCATCAAGTCGATCAAGTTCCTTGTCTGGGCAGGAAGATTGCCATATCTGTCATATAATTCCTCAGTTATCGACTCGATTTGATCGCTACTAATCGCGGAGCCTATTTTGCGATAGAAATCGTAGCGAATATCTCCATCTTCGATATATTCTCCTGGGATGAGCGCGGAGCCATCAAAGTCGATCTGAGTGTCTTCAGGCGGCAAAATTGTCTCAGCAGATTGCTCGCCCCTAACCTCTTGAACGGCTTCTTCGAGCAATTTTGAGTAGAGATCAAAACCAACGGCATTGATAAATCCGCTCTGTTCAGCACCCAGAAGATTGCCAGCTCCTCTGATTTCCAAGTCCCTTAAGGCGATTTTCATACCACTGCCGAGTTCGGTGAGTTCAGCGAGGGTGGCGAGTCGTCGTCTCGCGTCGCCGGTCATTTCCATTCGAGGTGGAGTCAGCAGGTATGCATAGGCTTGACGGTTCGATCTGCCGATTCTGCCTCGAAGTTGATAGAGCTGTGCGAGCCCGAATTTATCGGCGCGGTTAACAATTAAGGTGTTTGTGTTGGGGATGTCGATTCCGGATTCGATGATAGTAGTACAAATCAGCACATCGTATAGCTGATTCATAAAATCGATCATAATTTTTTCAAGTTGACCTCCCGGCATCTGACCGTGGGCAACGGCACAGCGGACCCCGGGCGTCAAGCGTTCAATCAGACCTTTGATACCGAAAATCGATTCGACTCTGTTGTGCAGGAAAAAGACCTGGCCATTGCGATCAATTTCCTGCAGAACAGCGTCACGGATCAGCTCTTCTGACCAGCTGTGTATTTCAGTAATAATTGGCAGACGGTCAACGGGAGGAGTATTAATTTGGGACGTGTCGCGAGCTCCCATAAGCGCCAGATGGAGGGTTCTGGGAATCGGTGTAGCGGTCATTGTCAGGACATCGACATTGGTACGGAGTTGCTTTAAGCGTTCTTTATGGCGCACACCAAATCGGTGTTCTTCATCGATGACTACCAAGCCGAGGTTTTTAAACTCTACATCTTTTGACAACAGCCGGTGAGTTCCGATAATGACATCAATCTTGCCGGCTTTCAGGTCAGCGATTATTTCTTTCTGGTCGGAAGGACTTTGAAATCTTGACAGTGGCTCAACTCTGACGGGATAGGGTGCAAGCCGGTATTTGAAAGTCTCGTAGTGTTGTTGGGCAAGAATAGTTGTCGGGACGAGGACAGCGGTCTGGAAATTGTCCTGAGTTACCTTGAAGGCGGCGCGAATAGCGACTTCAGTTTTACCGAATCCGACATCTCCGCAGAGGAGTCGATCCATAGGGCTCTCTTCTATCAGATCGTTTTTGACTTCGGTTGAGGCAATTGCCTGATCGGGAGTATCGATGAAGTCGAAGGAAGCCTCCATCTCGCGTTGCCAGCTGGTATCAGGCGAGAAGGCGTGTCCTTTGGCAATTTTTCGCTTGGAATAGAGCTTGATAAGCTCATCAGCCATATCGGCAAGCGCTTTTTTGGTACGGGATTTAGTTCGTTGCCACTCATTAGTTCCAATTCGGGAGAGGTGCGGTCTGGAGCCTTCCGAACCGATATATTTTTCGACCAGATGGAATTGATCGACGCGAACATAGAGCACGATATCGTCTTGATAAACGATACGCAGGCATTCCATTGGCTGTCCCCGAACCTTCAAGGTCTGCATTCCTTCGTAGCGGCCGATTCCGTAGGTAGAATGAACGACAAGATCTCGGTTTTTCAAGGAGGAGCGGTCGAAGACCACAGCTCGCCTGCGAAATCTTGATCGACGTGCGATGACGCGTCTTCGACCAAGCAGTTCATGACCAGTCAGAACTGCGATTTTTGGGTTTAGGGCAACAAATCCGTGTGATAGAGTTGGCGAGATTGTCGCCACTGACATCAGGTCGGCATCGTTAAGGATTTCATCTATACGGTTCTGTTCGCCTTTATTTTCGGAAGTAATCCATACTTGATAGCCTCGATCGACGTACCGTTTGACATAGTTCCCGAACTCGTCAAGTCCTTTTACGTAGGGGATTGGAGATCGTGCGTCAAAATTAAAGTCTGCTTTGTGGGAGAGCGCCACGCCCCCTGTTTTGATCGAGCGAAAGCCACGTGCGGCGAAATGAACATCTTCAGGGGATTTATAGAGCAACCATGGATGGAGGTTCTCTTCAGCCGATTTTTTACCGAAGACCGAATGGGCTCGATCGAGAAAATGATTTATCCGATTGTCGATCTCGTGTGGGTCTGACCAGAAAAGCACGGTATCTTTGGAAAGAAGGTCGAAAAAACTATCGCTTGGGGATATTGCGTCATCCCCAATCAAGATTGATAATTCATCGATCTCGCTTTCGGTTCGTTGATTTGTGGGATCGAACCGGCGAAGCGATACGATTCGATCTCCGTCGAACTCGATGCGAATGGGTTTCTCCTGCCCTACTGCAAACAGATCGAGCAACATGCCGCGAAGCGCAAATTGCCCCTGAGCATCGACTACGCCCTCGCGCGAGTATCCAGCTTCGAAGATATTAGACAGTAATAACGATCTTGGATAATCGTCATTTTTATGGAGTATCAACGTGTTTCTCTGAAGCCAGTTGCGACCTGGCACAATCTCGAGCAAAGATTCGGCAGGGGTGACGAGGAACAGCGACTTACTCGAAACAAGCCGAAGAAGCGCTTCAGTCCTTTCGTTTCGCGGACCTGAAGCAAGCGGTGAAGTGTCGAAGGGATGCTGTTTAAAAGGGGGCAGTAGGACGACTTCGTTATCGCCGAGAAGCGCAGTTAAATCTGCCATCATTTCTTCAGCCGCAGAAGGGCCGGGGGTAATTATGACGAGAGGAGTCTTTAAATATTCAGTAAGTGACGCGGCAGTAAAGGCGGCCAACGATGGGGGGAGAAAGCTCGTGGTCAGCGATGTATCAGTGTTTCGTACAGCTTCCTGAAAAGTTTTGAACGGTTCCTGATTTGCTATCTGTTTAAGAATACTTTGCATAATTTGAAGGGATAATCCAAACATACCGTCTTGCACATACGTTTATTATGCACACGGTAAAATCAGGACAACTTCTTTGTTGTTTTGATGAGAATGATGTAATTTCAGTTTTGCAACCTCGGGGGGAGTATGGAATTTGAACGTTCTGTTATTCCTTGCTAATAGAGCCGGTTGCGATAATTGTCTATTATACGAACTCCTGAAACACATTAAAAGGAATAATCAATAAGCCTCTTTTGCTGTTTTGAGAATTGAGATTATTATTCTCTAAAGTAGTTACTCAGCAGTGATATTATTTGACGGGTAATTTTTACTAGCCTTCCGCGTCTCTAAATACCATCTCAATTAATTATCTTTTATTGAAATACCCATATAGAAAGGTCTAAAGATCGTGAATCGAATAGCTATACTGATCGACGGAAATAACTTTTACAAAGGATGCCAACTCAACTTCAATCGAACGGACGTTGACTTCCGCAAATTAGGAATGAAGCTTTGCGAAGCAGTATCAGGTGAACTGCTAAGAATTTACTATTATAACGCTCATGTTTCGAAAACAATCGACCCGCTTGGTTTCCAGCGTCAGCAGAAGTTCTTCGATAATCTCCGTGCGACGCCGAATATCACGCTGAAGTTAGGGCATCTCGTTTATCACCGGCTACGCAATGAGCAGGGGTTCTCTTCTCAGTTTTTCCCAACGGAGAAGGGTATCGACGTTCAGATTGCAGTCGATATGATTCGTCTTGGACTTTTGAAAGCGTGCGAGGGAATAATACTCGTAAGTGGCGATTCTGATTACATTTACGCTGTGCGTTTTGCGAAGGACCTGGGATCGAATGTCTATATAGCCTCATTTCAAATGGGCGGATCCGTTGAACTGCGTAATGAGGGAGACGGTCATATAAACATCGATCAAGCGTTCATCCAAGATTGTTTGATCCGAGCAAATTACCCTCGGCGAGACTATGGCGCTTCTTTACCGCGATTTGAGAACGACAGCGAGGAACAGTTAAGCGAGGAAAATTCCGCGCCGCCGGTGATTATTCCGTTCGATGAGATTGTTGACTCAGCGGATGAAATTGAGTCAATCAAGGGTGAAGAATTTTCTTCGCGAGTTTAGAGTTCAGGAACTTAGCTTGGGATTAGGTGCGAATTTCAGCGTTGGAAGACACGCTAAAGCGGTGAACTCTAAGCGAGCGCTTGTTTCAAGTCTTCGATGATATCTTCAATGTCTTCAATACCGAGCGATAGCCGGATAGTACCGGGGCGTATTCCTGCCGTTCTTAACTCTGCCTCGCTCATTCTGGCGTGAGACGTATTCATCGGCATCGATGCGACAGACTCAACGCCGCCAAGACTGGTAGCTTCTCGAATTAACTTGAGCCGTCGCAGGGATTTTAAAGCGGTTTCGTCTGACGACATTGCAAAAGCTACCATGCCACCAAACCCACTGAGCAGTCTTTGAGCAAGCGCATGCTGTGGATGGGACGGTAATCCGGGATAAGACACCCACTCGATGCTGGGAAGGCTTGTCAGGAGTGTCGCCACCTTCAATGCATTGTCGTTTTGTCTTTCGACACGCAAAGACATTGTCTTGATCCCTCGTTCCATAAGGAAAGCGGCGTGAGGATCGAGGCAAGCTCCTCCCATCAGCCTTCTTTCCCATAATTTGGACATCATCTCTTTTCGACCGGCCGCGGCTCCACAGATCAAATCAGTGTGTCCGGCGAGATATTTTGAACCGCTGTGCAGAACGACGTCGAAACCCTGCTCCAGAGGTTTCGAGTTGAAGGCTGTAGCGAAAGTGTTGTCAACCATGACGATCGCACCGGCACGATGGCCGAAATTGGCGATTACTTCGAGATCGGCAAGTCTCAATAACGGATTCGAAATTCCTTCGCAGTAAACTACTTTGGCAGGGCGGGCAAGGGCTTTTTTCCAAGCATTCTTGTCGATTGTTGGCACTAATTCCACTTCGACTCCCAAAGCTGGAAGCCGGTTTGTCACCAGAACCCGCGTCAACCCATATAAGTCCTCAGCGCAAACCAACCGGTCGCCAGCCTTTAGAAACGCTTCTAATGCCGCTGAAATCGCCCCCATTCCCGAAGCAAATACCAACGCGTCCTCAGCTCCCTCTAACGCCGCAATTTTGCGTTCGACGGCTCGTACAGTAGGGTTGTCATATCGCGTGTAGATTAGCACGTCGCGTGATTTACCTTCCTGCATGCCTTTATAAACTTCATCTGTCAGTTGGAAAGTTGTCGTCTGGTAAATTGGAGTTGTGCCGGGCCCATAATCACCCGGTGGTTCTGAACCGGCGTGGACGGCGAGTGTAGAGAATTTAGACATTATGTTATCTTAAGTTATATTGGATTACGTTGACTGGAGGCATTCAAGTTGAGGCAATGTTTTAAATTACAATTATTTGTCGTCGGGTGAGGACACCCTACGACACGCAGTATTATTTATCGCAGGGAGAGGACACCCTGCGACAGCCAGTTCGGGCAAGAGCGGCTTGAGAAGCCGCTCTCCAAGAACAACTATAAGCGGATTAGGAAAGGCCTGTGCCCATTTTTACAGTAAATTCTTTCAGATAGACCGGTTCGACGTCGGAAACGGTCGGATAGAGTCCATCGCCATGGAATAAATATCCGCCTAATCGGATTAGTTCAACGGGTGATGGGCGGATATTCGCCAGAACTATATCCGAGGCAGTAGTTAGCTGTAAATCTTTCTGGAACTGCTCAACTCCCTCTCCAAAGAGCAGGACGCCATCCAAAATCATTTGTCTTGCAATCGTTAAATCCACAAGGATCGGTTCGCTTTCAGCGATTGCAACACCAGCGGCAATAAAATAGATCTGCCCGAAAGATTCAGCCTTTCTCGCCGGGATAAGAGGCATAAACCGGCCGACCGGATGATGACTCTCCCGGAATGTTTCAGCCAATAGTTGAAGCGTGGATACTGGTAAAACTGGAATTCCAAGCGCGAGAGCCGCACCTTTTGCGTACGAGACTCCTACTCTTAGACCGGTGAATGATCCGGGTCCGATCGAAACGATGATTGCTTCAAGATCGGACCATTTGACTTTTCCTTCTTCAAGGATCTCGGCGGTGAGCGATGAAAGCGCTTCATTGTGACGACGGTTAGTTAAAATCGAACGTGCATTAATATTTCCGTCGGCACTCAAAACAGCTACAGAACAAGCTGAAGTTGCCGAGTCGATGGCGAGCAACGGAGAGTAGCTTTTATTATAATTATCTGGCATTAATAAATATACGACCAATTTTTCGATTGATAGTTGCGAGTACCGTGCTTTGCATGGATGCCGGCTTTCTGAGTCTGTCCGATAGTGCCGATTCTCTGCCATAGGGTGTCCTCACCCTACGGTTAAGTTACTAATATGATCGTTCGTAGGGAGGGGACACTTTGCGACACCGAATTTTGCATTTTACGCTAATCTAATTTAACTTAACAGCGATAGTCAGCCAAACAGTATCTCACAATTCTGAGGATTATACGAGATACGTCGGACAGAGCAACATTCCTCAACATTGAGTCAAATTACTCAAGAATGAGTGAGATATTGGAAAAGCGCTCGATAAACAAGATTGTGAATTATGGCACGTATTTGGCGGATAACTGAATTACAAGGTATCAAACGAGGCAAAAATGGAATCCTGGATTGAATTTGGGCGAGGACCAATGTTCCGCCTTTCCTTCGTACTAATGACTCTTGGGCTGTTGCGAATATTTGTTACTGCGTTTGTAGCAGGAATGAATCGTTCAATAATGAAGAACGAAACCTCAGGTCGGGGAGGATCGACTTCGGGCTATGCAGGGCAACTTGAAGTCACAACAACGCCAATATCGCGCCGTCCCTTGGAAGCGGTTGTCGAGATTGTTTTTCATCTTGGGGTGATAATTGTGCCTCTTTTTGTAGCGGCGCATGTCATTCAGTGGCACAAAGGAGCTGGTTTTGGCTGGTGGGAGTTGCCCCAGCCGGTAGCGGACAATCTGACCATTTTGGTTATTATCCTTGCGCCATTACTTGCCGGAACCCGAATCTGGCGTCATAGTGAGCCGGGGAGCACTCAGGCATCTTTGCGGCCGCTATTTGTGGCCATCCCCTTCGTAACGGGGTATATTTGCGTGAATGGATTTGTAACGCCGACAACCTATTACACATCGATGCTCATACATGTATGGACAGGGAATTTGCTAATGCTGGCATTAGGTTTCAGTAGTCTTGCTGATTTGGTGATTGTACCGGTCTCGGATTATTGTGACAAGATTGGCTGGCGGTTTGGAAGGTTTGCCGAGCCGATCTGGCAAGCTGCCATTGGCAACAGGGAGGAAAAATGAAAGCGATACTTACCGACGTCACCAAATGCATTGGATGCCGGGGTTGCGTCATCGCTTGCAAGAAAGTGAACCACTTGGATCAGGAGTATCCGCGACGCTGGGTTCTTGAAGATGGTCTTTCAGCGCGAAATTGGACTTCGGTGCTTGAAAAATCCGAAGGATTCGTCCGCAAGCAATGCCGACATTGTCTCGAACCTGCTTGTGTTTCGGTCTGTCCAGTTGCGGCGCTTCAGAAACAATCGACTGGCGCAGTTACTTACGACAGTGTCAGGTGTATGGGTTGTCGATATTGCATGATGGCTTGTCCATTCGGAATCCCTCGCTACGATTGGGAGAGCCGCATTCCAACGGTTCGCAAGTGCATATTGTGTCATGGTCGGATCAGCCAAGGCGAATTGCCGGGATGCACAACTGCGTGCCCTGTTCAGGCGACGATATTTGGCGAAAGAGACGACTTGATCAAGGAAGCAAAGTCGAGAATTCAAGCTCATCCTGAATTGTACAATAATAAGATCTGGGGTGAGCATGAAGTAGGTGGAACCAGTGTCATTTATATCAGTCATTTTGATCTTGATTTTCTGACGTATGGTCAAAAACTCAGCAATGATCCGATGCCAGAGTTGACTGCGCCCGCGATGGAAGCTGTACCTTATGCATTTCTCGGCATGGGTATCTTCATGACAGGCCTCAATTGGATTATCAAAAGGCGGATGAAATCTGAGTCTGAATCGAAGCATCCTGAGATCGAAGAGAGAAAGGACGGTGGTCCCAAATGACGAGGATTACCAAATTCAAACGAATACTTTGGGCAGTTTCCGGAGTTGGAGCGGCCGTTGCAGTTGCGAGGCTGATGTTTGGGCTCGGCGCGACTACCAACCTCTCTGACGGTGTGCCGTGGGGACTCTGGATCGGGTTCGATGTCATGGGTGGCGTTGCTCTTGCCGCAGGTGGATTTGTAATAACTGCAACAGTATATATTTTCAAACGGGAAGAATTTCATCCGATTGTCAGGCCTGCGGTGCTTACAGCATTTCTCGGCTACATTGCGGTAATAATTGGTTTACTGTTTGATCTCGGCTTACCCTGGCATATTTGGAGACCGATGGTCAACTGGCAACACCATTCGGTACTGTTTGAGGTTGCGTGGTGCGTGATGCTTTACACTACGGTATTGGCATTGGAGTTTAGTCCGGTTCCCCTCGAAGCGACCAGTCGTTATGGACGTATTCGGAACGCACTGATAAAAATTCGGCTACCATTGGTTATAGTGGGAATAGCTCTCTCGACTTTGCACCAATCGTCATTGGGTTCACTGTTTCTGATCATGCCTTATCGTCTTCATCCACTTTGGTACTCACCGATACTCCCGATTTTGTTTTTCATATCGGCGATAGGTTTGGGGATGATGATGGTTTCATTCGAAGGACTGATCACGAGTTACCTCTACAAGCGCGAGGCAGAAACCAATCTGATCGCAAAACTTGGAAAAGGGTGTCGTTGGGTTCTTATTTTGTTTCTTATAGTGAAGTTTGCAGATCTTGCGTTTCGTGGGAAGCTTGTCTATCTAACCGGGCCGGAATGGCAGGTGAAGTTGTTCTGGATCGAGATTGCACTCTCGGCTGTGATTCCGATCATTTTACTGTTTATCAAGCAAGTACGTAACTCCATAAGCGGTCAATGGACTATAGCAACTATAGCGGTAACGGGATTTGTACTTAACCGTATTGCAGTAGGTGGGCTTGCTCAGATCAAGATAGGCGCTCCATTTTATATCCCGTCATGGAGCGAGATTGCGCTTTCGGCCGGGGTTGTTTCAGCGGCGGCGCTGGTGTTCCTATTTGCGGTCGAGCATTTACGAGTTTGGGAAGAAGCGCCCGAAAAAGAAAAGACTCCTCTCCCGAATCCGGCTGGATCTGCATTTCTAATCGGCCGTCTGCTCCCATTGCGCCTTCGACCCGATAACTCATTAGCCTTCGTTCTTGCGGCGGGTATCGGATTTGCGATGATTTCAGGCGAGTCATCTTCCAGTAAGGGGTTAGTAAAAACGCCTGTCCATCGCGCCAGAGGCGGTGATACATTGTGGATAGATGGTAATATCGACGGATTTGGCGCGATATTGACGCACCGTTCGCACATGAAAGGGTGCTTCCGAGGACCAGATTGTTCGACTTGTCACACCGATGAGCCAAACTTTCCAGATAAACATAGTGTCGGTCAATCCGCGTCAGACCCGACATGTGTACGCTGTCATCACATGAACTTGCCACGAGATAAGAATACCGCCTGTGCAACGTGTCATCGTGATATGTATCAGCCGACGGACGCGTTTGGCCATACCTGGCATTCCTCCAGACAAGGAGCAAATCTTACTTGCAGGGATTGTCATTATCAAGGGAAAATAAAGTCAGCAGAAAATGCAAAGAATTGTATTGATTGTCATTCGGATCTCGTTCCGAATGGTTCTTCAATAAGTTTCAATCATTACCAGGCGATCGGATATGTCGAAGCGATGCATAGACTTTGTATAAACTGCCACAATTTGAAGTCAGAGGTCATCGGCGAACCCGGATTGGCGCGGTGTTCAACTTGTCATAACGGTGAACGTGATTTTGTCGATGCCGCTGATATAGCGACAAAGATCAGGCATCGAGTCGGGAAAAGGGTTGTGTTGCCTTATCTGGGGGAGAAGTAGAGTCATATACCACGGTTAAGTCTGTATGAGAATACGAGATTGTGTCGCAGGGTGGTCTCCCCCTGCGACACATAAATTTTGTTTACTTGTCTGTCACGTGACAGCACTTCAGCGATGGTTTAGTAAAGCTGTCAACCCCAGAGGGTTGGCAGCTTTATTTATATTGCCTTTATCGACGCAAACGAAATTTGAGAAGTTCAGCGAACTTGGCTCGGAGGAGTTTCACCTTTAGCTTACAACTTGTATCTTACACTAACTAATTTTCATCATCCAAAGGAGGTTCTCGTGCCCAAGCGGTCATTTTTCCGTTTCGTCAGTCTTCTGAGCTTTTCTTTCATCGCGTTGCTTCCAACGATATCGAATGCACAAATGCTCGATTCCCTTGACCGAGTAATGATCGATAGCGCTCTCAAGCTTATCGATTTGAAGCCAGAAGAACTCGGTTTCGATAAACTTTGGGTAGATGACGACACTTTTCGTCTTGACATTGTCGAGAAATATTTAAACGACCCCCTTGCTCTACCTGGGTATGTCGATCGGACGACGAACGAGATTGATTCATCTTGGGGCAAGCCTTTGCAATTGCTGGAGTTCATTCAGGAGCAACTTCACATTGATCTGCCACGCAAGCAGGATTATAAACAGACTCAGGCTCCAGAAATTTCTTATGACCCATCCGATCCATTCCGAGGTTGGACAGAGGCACTGGAGACCGCCGAGCCGATGCGCAAAGCATTTTACGCTGAGCTTGACAGCATCGATAGGGTTGATCTGATCATGATGGCGCCTGTACTATGGAGCGAGGGAGGCGATTCCATCAATAATTTGATGAAAGGTTTGTGGCAACGCGAAGCGGGAATTCTGGTCGATACAAGCCGGAAGGTGACTACCGACCGACTGCTCGATATTATCAAGAAACTTAATATGAACGCCTTGCTCGACGCCGCCAAGATCGTCGTTCCGGCAGGTCAGTTAACAGCACGCGGAATAGCGTCCAATCCTTGCTCGCTTACTGCTCTTCCAGGCAAAATGAAGGATGTTTCCGGCGATGTTCTTCTTTATCGTCAGACTGAGTGGGGGACATTTGTTATTGGTGGTGAAGGCGATAACGTTTATAGCGGTGACTTCGCCGCAATCATCGATCTCGGTGGCAACGATGTATATCGCGGTCGTGTTGGGACAGGATTTGGTGAATTGCATCAGCCTTATGGACTTTTGATCGACCTGAAAGGTGACGATTACTATGACGCTTTCGGGTACGGTTTGAGTCAGGGGGCTGGATTTTTAGGTATCGGTTTGCTGGTTGACCGCGATGGGTCGGATAGTTATCGAGCCGGAGCCTATGCTCATGGAGCGGGATTATTCGGGGTAGGAATACTTGCCGATCATGGCAGTGGTTCTGACGACTACCGGGGCGAATATTTTGTGCAGGGAGCGGCTCACTGCGGGGTTGGATTGCTTTTGGAGGATGGGAATGGTGATGAGCGCTATATAAGCACTTGTTGGGCGCAAGGTTTTGCGGGGACTTATGGATATGGATTGATTTATGATAATGGCGGTGACGACAACTACCGTTGCGGCGGCGCTTACCTCCACGAACCACTGCTTCCACACGATAATCGCTCTTTTTCGGGAGGGTTTGGAATGGGGTGGAGGCCTCGCGCCGGCGGAGGAATTGCCGTACTCTACGACCGGGGGGGAGGTGTAGATTTTTATGACGCAGAAGTGATGAGTTTTGGTTCATCCTATTGGTACTCACTGGGTATTTTGGTTGACGATGGCGGCAACGACCGCTATTCGCTGGCTCATTACGGCATAGGATCAGGTATCCACTTGTCGCTTGGAGCGTTTTACGACAAAGCGGGCGACGATCAATACCGCTCACGAATGGGCGTCGTGGGGGGGACTCCTCACGACCTGTCAGTCGGGATTTTCGTGGATGGATCGGGAGATGATTCATACGGTACTTGTGATGGGTGGGGAGGATCACTGACCAATTCATTCGGACTATTTATTGATAGACTTGGCAATGACACCTACCTTCCTCGGCCAGGAGGAACAAGTCTTGGCAACGTCCGATGGGCGCGAGGTTTCGGCGGAGCGGCGATATTTTTGGATGAAGAGGGTGACGACGTTTACCCAGAAAGAGAAGCGGCGGCCGACTCATCGCTATGGATTCAATCTGGCTGGGGAATTGGGATCGATATGGCGCGGGATATCGTAGCAAGTGATCGGGAGGAGCCGATTCCTGAAGCGATTCTGACAGCCGAGGATTCCGCTAAAACCGTCGAGGAGCTTTTTACAACTGCCTCAGGGTGGGAAGTAGGTAATGCGATAGCGTCGGTCAGACGGGCAAGAAAAGCATTGATGACCAAAGGTGTCGAAGCAGTGCGTTGGGCAATCGAGCATAAAATCGATACGCAGGATGGGCTTGAGCGAAGACCTCTTGAGGATTTGGTTAAGGCATATCCGGATACTGCCGGCCCATTGCTGATTGCTAAATTGGACCCGATAAATAATCGATTCGTGATAGGCAACAGTGCCGCGATGCTGGGAATAATTAAATGGAAACCGGCGGTGGGACCTCTCTCGAAACTGTTGAGCGTAAAGTCTGCTGAAAAATCTTACAATGCAATCCTGGGATCATTAGGTGAGATTGGAGATTTGAGCGCAACGCCAACAGTTTTAAAGTACGTGAAAGACTCGAAGGAGCGTCGCCGACTTGCCGCGCTTGGGGCGTTAAAATCGTTGAAGGATTCCTCAGCGGTGAGTTATGTAGTGGAATTATTGAACGATCCGATGTTCAGCATCAGGGCTTCAGCCTGGGAGGCTGTGGTCGGTTACGGCAAGAAATCGATTATATCACTGGATGATTACCTTTCTGAAGGTAAGGGCGAGTTAATTCGCCCCTACAACCCAAGAGGTAAGGGATTGGCGATCAATGCCTTGGGAAAGATAGCGAAGTCACTTGCCGACAGCGCATCGACAGCAGATAAGGACGCCCGTCGCAAGGCATTGGGCATCGTCGAGAGATTTCTAAATGACGACGATCCGTCACTCAGGTCAGAAGCTATTGTCGCAGTTTATCGAAATGCAGGTGAGAAGGGTCGCATCAGAATTGAAGCACAAATGGAAGATGAGTACGATCCGGTCGTCAAGGCGGCTTACGCGAGGGTTCTCAGAGAAGGTGGGAAATAGGCTGAGGTTATTCTAATACAGGAGCATGAGTAGCTCTTGTCGGGCTGGAGACCCGACCTAAGCGGGATTAAACTGCCGCAGGATTTCCCCATACTGCGGTGTATTTGTGATTTATCGCGACAGGGTGCGGACACCCTGTCGCAACACAAGAAAAGTCAGTTCATCCCGTTGGGTGAACTGACTTTATATTGAGAATAATTTTGCAGACGCCGAATTAATCGTAGAGAGAATCGTTTGTGGCGGTGGGGGCTGGTATGGGAATGCCTCGACGACGATCCGCCTCCCAAATGGCGGCTTTGATCGGATCGATGACCTCCATATCGATAAAATCCCACATAAAATATTTTGCTCCCCAGCAGGCGACTGGTCGGCGGGCTTTGAGCGCCCAGATCACTTCTTTTTCACCGGGTAGACGTCGTGCCACGCGACCAATGACAGCAATCATCTGATTGAATTCATTGCGTTTGATGATGTAATCCGCGCCCATGATGGTCACATAGTCATTGGCTCGAATAAACATCGGCTTAGGAAGTTCCCTCGGAATTTTCAATTCAAGTCCCCTTTGTTGTTTTTATGGACTACCAATAGTAGTCCCCCCATTTGAATGGGACAGTATTGCCGATATTTTTGAGGATTAATTTCACATGATCCGGATTTGTGTCACCGAGATGGATCTCGTACTTTTTGTTCAGGAAATGCCAACTGTACTCGAGGTTGTTTTTCTCAAAAATGTCGATCATCTTTTTGAGATCCGGCATGGAATCGAATAACATTTTTTTCAACCGTGTACTCCCCTAAGGTATTAAAATCAGTAATTATGAATTTTTCGTCTCTGATGTATCTTTGGACACGGCTGTATCTTTGGACACGGCGGGTTTTGGCTCAGATTTATTCTCAGATTTATTCTCGTCAGTTGCAACAGGTTTGTCATTGGATGAGGCAACGGGAGAACTATTCGATTTTTTGTAATCTGTTATATAAAAACCGCTACCTTTAAAAATCAGCCCGGTTCCGCTTGATACCAGACGACTCAATTTGCCATGGCAAGTAGGGCATTCGGTAACCGGAGGTTCATGCATGCTTTGAAAGTATTCGACTTTTCGTTCGCAGTCAAGGCATTGGTACTCGTATGTGGGCATAAAACAATAATTTCCATTTCAGAAAAAGAGTGGAATTCGGAATAGAATCCTGGCATAATGGCTCATCCGACGATGATGGCAGATGAATTTACCCCATCCTTATAATTTAGCATCTCTCCCGTCGAAAAACGATACTTCCAAATGGTATTTTGAAATCTATTTTATTTGAACCCCTTGTGCTTGAATAGCAGTGATGGCAACAGTATAGACGATATCTTCGACAAGGCAACCACGCGACAAATCGTTTACCGGTTTGTTGAGCCCCTGAAGAACCGGACCGACGGCAATAGCATGTGCTGAGCGTTGTACCGCCTTATAGGCTGTGTTTCCCGAGTTCAGGTCGGGGAAGATGAAGACGTTTGCGTGACCTGCAACCGAACTGTCGGGAAGTTTGGCTTTAGCGGTTTCAAGGGAAATAGCGGCGTCATACTGAATGGGGCCTTCAACCTTCAGGTTTGCCGCCTTTTTACGGACGATTTCGGTTGCTTGAACAACACGTTCTACTTCAGGGCCGACTCCTGAAGCCCCAGTCGAGTAAGAAAGCATCGCGACGAGCGGCTCAAAGCCGAAAGATGCGGCTGTTTCAGCAGAAGATATTGCAATATCGGCAAGCTCCTCAGCCGTAGGATTGGGGTTGACTGCACAATCGCCATAAACGAGTACCTTATCCTCCAGACACATAAAGAAAACGCTTGAGACCAGCGAAATGCCGGGTCGCATTTTTATGATCTGAAAAGCCGGAGTGATGGTATGGCGTGTGGTGTGAACGGCTCCAGAAACCAGACCGTCGGCGTCTCCAAGTTCGACCATCATTGTTCCAAAGTAAATCGGATCGATCATTACATCATGGGCGTGGTCGCGCGTTATTCCTTTGTGTTGGCGCATCTGGAAATAGGCGTCTGCATAGGCTTCCAGCCTGTCCGATGCGGCTGGATCGATTATCGTAGCACCATCGATTTTGGCGTCGAGTCGGATGGCTTTTTCTCGAATTGCGTTTGGATCGCCGAGCAGGATGATATCGGCGATTTTCTCATCAAGAACTCTTGAAACAGCTTTAAGCGTTCTATCCTCATTTCCCTCGGGCATTACAATCCGTTTTTTCAGGCTTTGCGACCGCTCAATTAAACCGTTCAGGAAGGCAATCGGGGTTTGTTTGGGGGTTCGTTTTAGCTGGAAGAATTTGTCGAGTTTATCTCTGATAACATATCGGTGCGTTGAGCGGTATAGCGCATCGATTTTCTGGAGATCATCAGCATATAGCGAGACCTCCATCTGGCTAATCTTGATGGCTGTTTCAAACGTATCGAGAGGCAATAACAGGATAGGAATACTAAATCCAGAGAGTCCTCCGATCAGTTTTTTTACCGAATCTGATGGTTCGTAACCTCCAGTCAGGATGACGCCAGAAATGTTAGGGTATGTTCCTGAGACGCGGGAAACCATCGCCGCCAACAGCACATCTTCTCTGTCGCCCGGAGTAATCAGCAACATTCCATCACTTAGTCTGCCAAGCAGGTTTCCTATAGTCATAGCCGCAACTCGAGTTTGCGAGACGAGATTGTTCAGGTATTCGGAACCGAACAGTACTTTAGCGCCGACTTTATTGGCAATCTCGCGCATCCTTGGTTTGCCGAGAAGTGGATCGTACGGAATCACGCCTAACAGGTCGAGCTTTGTGCGGGCAAATTCTCGTTCGAGAGTTGTGGAGATTTGAGCGAGTTTTTCAGGATCGACCTTGGTTACAATCGCTCCGACAAAGTCGCACCCGCGGGCGTCAAAAGATTCTCGTGCGGCGTTGACTTGCCCGATGATTTCCTGGACGTTTCTTCCTTGACCGTTGGCGATCATGATAACCGGGGCGTCGAGTGTTTTAGAAATGTCGGCATTGATGTCGAATTCGAGGGCAGAAATAGTCCCGGAGAAATCTGTTCCTTCGACAATAGTAATATCACAATCGGCATTTATAGCATTGCTGGCTCGCAGGATTTTAGTCAGCAATCCGTCTGTATTTCCTGATGCAATGTAGCTCTTTGCTTCATTCATTTTGACGGGCGAGATGAGTTCTGAAGGAGTTTTTATACCGAAGAGATCTTTGACGAGGGCAATGTCGGGGTCCTCATCGCCGCGCAGATCTCGACCAATTGGTTTAAGAAATCCAATTTTTTCGGTTGATTCACTAAGTAATTTGTAGAGACCGAGCGCTACAGCGCTTTTTCCGCTTCGTGGCTCGGTAGCCGTGATGTAGATGTTTTTCATTTTCGGAGCTTTTCTTTCAAACGTTCGGCAACGTATGCTGGAACAAACTCATCGACAGAACCGTTATGCCGTGCGATCTCTTTGATCAGGCTTGAACTTAGATATGTATAGCGCTCGTCTGGCATCAGGAATACAGTGTCAACTCCCGAGTGTTGCTTTCGATTCATCAGCGCAATTTGAAATTCATATTCAAAATCACTGATCGCTCGCAATCCTCGGATTAAGACGCTTGCACCGACCTGGCTTGCATAATCGACGACGAGTCCGCCAAATTTTCCGACTTCAACTCCAGCAATTCCTTCGAGGGAATGATGCATCATATCGAGACGCTCCTCGATGGAAAAAAGCGGTTGTTTCGAACTATTTATAGCAATCGTTACCAGCACCTTCTGAAAAATCGGCGCGGCTCTGCGAATGATATCCAAATGTCCGAAGGTGATCGGGTCGAAAGTGCCGGGATAAACCGCGATCAGGCGTGGGGTTGCAGGGTGACTAATTTCGTTATTCATCTGAGTATGGGAAATAAGTTACAATGTTTTCCTTCGGTGGACAAGATTTGTCACACTCGATTAATAAAGGTACATTAAAATGTACAAAGTCAAACCTGTCATTCCAATTCCCCACGTCTTCTCTTGATAAACGTATTATATGCTCGAACTAGGTGCCTTAATATTATGGCACGTTTATCTCCAACAATCTAACTTGAGGAAAAGGTATGATAACAGTCACTGAGACAGCGGTTAAGCAGATTCAAAATCTTATTGCTGAGCAAAATCAACCCGACTCCCATCTTCGCATCGGGGTTCATGGCGGCGGGTGCTCAGGGCTTGAATATTTTCTTGCTCTTGATGACCAGATACTCGAAGGCGACCAAATATATGAATCATCCGGTATAAAAGTGCTTGTCGATCAAGAGAGTATGCCTCACCTTGACGGTTCAACGCTTGATTTTTCGAATGATCTTATGAATTCTGGCTTTACGTTCTTCAATCCCAATGCCGCCAAGACTTGTGGGTGTGGCAAATCGTTCTGCGGTTAAGCGATGACCATTATAGAACGACCAACTTACGATCCGGCCGCGGTAGAACCGATGCGAGAGGAGCTTGTCGCGGTCGGGTTCAAGGAATTATTGACTCCCGAGGCAGTCGATTTGGCGTTACTTGACCCGGCTAACACCAAAGGGATAACGCTTGTGGTTTTAAACAGCGTTTGCGGTTGCGCGGCTGGCAATGCAAGACCGGGAGTTGCTTTTGCACTGCAGAACTCGCTTATTCCCGACAGGCTGTTAACTGTTTTTGCAGGAATGGAAAAGGCGGCGGTTGCGCGCTTGCGGGAGATATTAGCTCCTCATCCACCATCCAGTCCGTCGATGGCGCTGTTCAAGGACGGAAAATTAGCGGCAATGATTCATCGCAAAGATATCGAGATCCGAACTGCTGATCAGGTTGCCGAATTGCTGGTAAAATTATTCAGCCAGTTTTGTGAAGCGGTCGGGCCGTCGATTCCGGCAGAGCAATACGCAAAGCTTGAAATGGCAAGTTATTGCGGAAGCACACTGCCCAGGTATCAGGATTAATGGACGTTACCAAAGGGACTGAGACTGACGACGCGGATCTTGCTTCCGACCGGGGGCGTCCAGTCCGAAGAATTATTGAAGTAACGGCGAGGAACATCTGGTTTCTGGAAAAATCAATTCCTATTTTCGGAATGTTGAGCTTCTTCCCTTCCGATTCTATCGGATCGCCGGAATATGACCGGTCTCAGCATGCATTATCCAAAGCCCGGAAGTTATCAATCGAGACAGACCAAGGTTGGTCATTTACAACTGACATCACCAGCGATTCGAAGATCTTCCGCAATAAATCACGCAATCGTGGCACTGGTAAATGGGTAGTTGCCTCGAATCTTCAACCTGGAGATAAAATAGTGATCGAGAGAAAAGAAGAGTATCACTATTTTCTTACATTGGAGCGAAAATGATAATACCTACACCAAAAAAAAGCGGTAAGATATTTGATGTTATCGACATACGCGGGTATCTGAATGGAGGCCCTTTCAAGGAATCAGAATTTCGTGATTCAATACGCCGTGAAGATTGGGGTCGTTTTATGGATAAACGGGTTCTGATAAAAGGGTGCGGCAAAGTTCCTGTCCCGCCATGGGCGTTTATGCTGGTACTTGCCAATTTGGGGAATTTTCCGAGAATAGTCGCCTATGGCGAAGAATGCGCTCCTATTGTAGTATATCGCCGTAAGGATATTTCGGATGAAGAGGAAGATAGCGTACTCAGGGAAGCGGCGTTGTCGGTGACGTCCAAATAACGCAATAGGCGGCTCACAGTATTAATCAGGTTAGTTATAGTAGTACTTGTAGAGCGGCTTGAAAAGCCGCTCTACAAGAAAACCACTTTATTATGCCCCCCGAATATAACTCATGCGTCAGCCACCTAAGCCGACTCCTGAGTCCTTCAGATACTCTTCCTTTGCATTACATCTCTTATTGCGGCTTCTAATTTCCCCGGTTCGTCCGTGCCAATTCTGAAAATCGCACCGGTTCGCAGTTCCAGCTCGACGGCATCAAGACCTGACACATTGAACATAATTCCATGAGGTATTATCCTGATGCCCCATCCCCAAATCCAGCTATTCTGAACAATTTTTGTGCTGACGATATTTGAGACTGGAATGCGGCGCTTAATCAATCCTGGTCCGAAAGCAGATAAGACTTCCGTTTCACTGACGATGACATTCAAACTGCCAAAAAGCCAAAGCACAATCACTATGATTGTGGCAGGCAGTATGAGATGCTTACCCGGCATAAATTGATCCATCGAGAGAAATAGCGCCAAGGCAACGATCATCAGAAACCGCATTAATTTCGCTGATTGGCGGTGCTGGTAGTTCAAAATATCCGCCTTATCCTAAATCCTCTAACCAATTTTCTTCCTTGATGCAACGGTCGATGAAAGTCTCGACATCCATATTACCGTTAACCACTTCGCTTGCGTCGTATGCAGTGCTGAAGTACTTAAGATTGACGTCGGGATTGCTGTCGAGCCTGAGCAGAAACATTACGGTGTCATTCTGGAAATTTGTCACCCCATCTCGCCGACAATATTCGAAAAACTTTTGGATAAACTCCTTTTGAGCGCTTCGAGCGCCAAGATATGGCAACGAGCTTGTGCGCCTTATCAGCGTTGTGCGAAAAGGTAACAATACGTCGAAGTTTCGCCGGTCAAGCTTGAACTCGGCGGCCATAAAGTCCTTAACATCGCGAGGGATCATTTTTTTACCACCACAACCTGTGAACATGGTTGCGGATAGCAGAATGACTGATGCGATTACCAAGTTGAGGACAGAACGAGATTTTGATGATGAAAACGTAATTTGACTCCTTTATGAAATTCAATAAGTTATCTCAAATGTTACGACAACCGTCAAGTGTCGTATGGTTCGGGTAGCGGCGATTTCCAAATCGACTTCCCATAAAGGCGGGATTGAATCCCGCCTTACGCGGTGATGAGTTAAGTTATATAGTCAACTGCCATAAATCTCCGCACCACAGGGGGAATAAATTCGCCCCTACTCCGGACAGGATTGACTTGACACGACACACAGGTCGTATTACCAAGTTACAAGAATTTCAAGCCAAAATCAATGCTCTACGATGATCATCGGCCCGGGTCCGTCACCAATCGACCAAGTATCAAGTTTTCGATTCCCGACGACTCGATCGACTACATCGGCCGCGTAGCAGGAAACATAAATCGACCCATCCGGCCCGACAACCAGACGATTTGCTCCGAACGAGACAAGGATCGGATTCGTAGGTCCGTTCAGAATTCGACCATTTGCAGTCTCAAAACGATAGAGGAAGCCGTTGGTCCCGTCGCCCCAATTTGCAAGATAGGCAAACTGACCTGTGATAGCTATATCGCCCGGTTGGCCGCCAATGTAAACGACATGGGTCACCTCATCGTTTAACGTACTGATTGTGTTGACTTCGCCAGCGATATCCGCGTAATTTCCCGTGCAGGAAACGTAAATGTTGCCTGCGTCATCCTTAGTAAGATACTGTGGGTTTACGCCGACATTGATGCGTTTAATGACCCGAGTACTGTCTGTTGAGATAACTGCGACGATGCCAGGATTATCGTAGGTGCTGTTCGCATGGAAACCGCTTATACAAACATACACCTTATCGCCGTGAGCCAATATTCCTTGGGGGCTTTGTCCGACGTTCGGAATAATTAAGGAGACTTCCATATCGAAACTATTTACAATTGATACCGAGTTGTCGGCAAAATTGGAAATATAAATATCGCCCGTGTTTGCAATGGTTGCATACTGAGGCGAAAGGGTTCGTCCGAAGCCAACATCTGCGGTGGAAACAGACGTGATTCTATTCGAGCCGGAAATAGAAAGCACATTCATATTCTGAGAACCGGAATTAAGAATGTACAGTTTATCCGGGCGATAAACTATGCTGTTTGGTACATTTCCAAGACCGGCAACGGCTTGTCTGACCTCCGCGCTATCCAGATTAATGCTGTCCAGATCAATTGTTGAAAGATATCCACCTCCATCGCCGTAGTTGGCTACAAGCAATATTGGACCCGGACCTGGCGGGGGCGGGGGTAATTGGGTAACTTTATCCTTACAACCGAATGCAAAGAGCATCGTTGTCAGTATCGCAAGCAGGCGACCTGCGGTGATAGGAGGTTTCATTGGGAGAGTTCCTTTGTTTTTGATTTGAAAGTGTAAAAAGTATTGGTGACAAGCTGGGGATGCTAATCCTGCGCAGTCGGGGCGGGTTGAAATCCGCCATCCAAAAAATTCAATTAGTTAATCTCTGCTGAAGCACGGAAGAAGTAAGTTCTTCCCGGCATTGGACTTCGTTCGATTATTCGATATTCTGTGTCGAGAATGTTATCGAGTCCAACTGTGAATGTCATCTTTCCAGAACGATAAAATGGCTTATAATCCAAGGCGATGTCGTATAGGGCGTAGTATGGGAGTCCCATCCCAGCCGTCGAAATGGGATCGTAATTCGCCATAGTCGAATATCTGAGACCTACCCATCTTCCACTCAGATTAACTCCCCATTGGCTCGACCTAAAATTCATCGACGCTGATCCGCTGTTTATTGGACTTAACGGTGTGATGTTTCCGCGGTTGATGTCACCAGGTGTTTCGTTTGTTGATCTATTATAAATATAACTACCAAATAGGTTGATTTTGTCATTTGCAAAAGAGATCGATAATGTTGTTTCGACTCCTCTGGCAAAACTCTTCGCAAGGTTGTTTGGGTAGTATTTCGAAAAGGCATTCCGTTGCCAGACAATCAGGTCATCGATATTGCGGTGAAAAGATGTGACAGAGAGTTTGGATAATCCGATACCAAAATTTCCCTTCAAATCAAAATTAAGTTCTTCGGCTTCACCTCGCTCAGGTCGTAGATTTCTATTTCCCACAGCGTAAAGATTCTCAGATGTCAGCAGGGCATCGAAGGATGGGACGACAATGCTTCGACCTCGCTTATAAGTAATACCCGCTGATCCCCAATTGAAAGGGTGCTCAAGTGAACCTACCATTGTCGGCAGAATATTGCGGTATGATCGCCCTCCCATGTCTCTGACATAGATTCCAATTACTACGGGCGACAGTATTAACTTCCAATCATGCCAACTCTTCTGTTTCTTCAACCCAATTTCGGCTTCATAAGTACGTCGCTTAGCTGAACCAAATCCAACTCCAACATTCACTCGATTATTGATTTCGTCACGACCAATAAACTTGTCGAGACTGGCACGAAGCGCGATTCTTGGCTCGACATGCCACAAAATGAGCTGGTAATGTAATGAAGCTCCGGTTCTCGAACCATTTTGAGTGGAATGCTCCGGGTTAAAGTGGAGCAGTTGTCGTGATTCAGGGTGAATCTGAAATTCTGGATTAATAAACTCACCAGTATATTGCTGAGTATAAACAAAGGCTTCGAGACGATTTTCATTCACAGGAATTTCAGCCCCCAATCTGGCAGTGAAGCGTTGGTTTTTTAAAGAGGCGTCCGGAGTAGGGACGTCATAAATTAGATGAGGAACGCCTCTGTCCAAATTGTCGGAATAGATCGCGGCACTGATTTTCATTGATCTGAATTTGAGGCTAACCCGGCTATAGCCTGAAAGGCTCGATGATTTATTGTTGATTCTCTCGTGGATGGAACCATCATCAAGTTTGTAATGATATATTCCACGGTCGTGGGCTCCTCCAAATCCTCCTTCAATTCCGGTTTGCTCCAGATTTAGACCGACTGAAGCGTCAGCTTTTGCTCCGGCGGTTGAAAATGCCTCGATTGACCCATCGAAGACCTTTTGATTTATAGAAGATGTCGATAAAAAATCTTTACTTACCAGATGAACCTTACCACCAGCGCCGCCTGTCTCGATGCCGATAGCTTCGAGGTCATCGAGCTGGATCGAAGAGAGGTCAGTTTCCCCAGAAGCAATATTATGCATTGGTACTCCGTCGCGGTCGATCTCGACAGCTCGCGACGGGCTTCCCCGGATGGTAATTCGGGTGATTCTACCACCTTCAAGTATGGTTATTCCCGGAGCCTGCCGTAAGGCGTCGGCGAGATTGCGAGCTCCCAAGATTTGCCAGTCTTTTCGGGTCAAAACGATATTGGACCGGGAGATAGATAGGCTGTTTCTGCCTGATATGATAACTTCGTTTTCAGGCAAAGTAATAGGGGATTGGGTAAGTTCAATACGAATGCGGGAGACTTCTCCTTTTCTAATTCTAACCGGTCCATAACTCAGGGGAGCGTATCCGAGTCGAGAAATCGAGAGATGGTATCTTCCGTCGATCAATCCATTCAGTTCGAATGAACCAGCCCAGTTGGTCGAGGTGGAGGTTTCTCCCGGATCCACTATAATCGTGGCTCCGGGGATAGGCAAGCCAGTTGAGTCGGAAACAATTCCGATCAGAGAAACGCCTACTTTTGCCGCGACAGGCATAGCCAAAAGTAGCGAGAAAGCTACCGCTCCGCAAAGAAACCAAACAGATATTTTGCAAAGTTCTGTAGTTTGGAAAAATAATGAAAAACCCGTCGATATAAGACGGGTGGGAGAATGGGATGAAGCCATTGCACCCTCCTTAACCCCGTTAAGGAAAGCGATCAGGCGTGTGCGTGTTTTCTGACTTGCGCGTCATCCTCCAACGGCGCCTTCCCAGCAGGAGAACCCAACCACGTTAGATTTAACGCAATTAGATCAGTCCGACCAGTGGCATAGTGCCGTTATTGTCAGCGCTTACAGCGGCGGGGGCCGTTCCCGATTTTCACGGGATTCCCGCTCATGTTAAGGTTTCACCGGGGTTGGCGAAGTCTAAGATGAGCCACAATCAAACCTGTCGAAGATAATAGGAACGATATTGTTTGTAATTTAGGTGGATTTCTACCAAAATACAATGCAGTGATGTAAATTCTTTCACGGCAGATGAGGATGTCTGCCAGCTGGGGGAAACTTATTTTGAGTGAAGCGTCCATACGCCGTCCCAATCATCTCCGGGCGGATCGGCAAGATAAAGATCGCATCTTCCAAGATAGACCTTAGAAGGACTATCTTTCGGATCCACTTCAAGCGCCTCCAAAAATAGTTTTCTGGCTTCAGTAAAGTTCTTCTGTCTGTATAGTTCTATCCCCCGAGTGTAAATTTCCGCAACTTGTATTCTTTGAGGAGAAACTTCTTCGGGTTTTTCGGCGATCAATTCGTAAACGGCAACTGGCTCAAGCTTTCCGACGACGCGTAACAGATCGAGAGGGCGAGTAACAAAAGTATCCTTTACATCGAGCCATGTATTGTATCCGATCATGATTGCGGTTCCGTACTCTTTGTTAGCGCCTTCAAGTCGGCTGGCGAGGTTGACTGCGTCACCCATGACAGTGTAATCGAATTTTTCTTCCGATCCCATATTCCCGACGATCACATCTCCGGTATTTATTCCGACGCGGCAGTAGAGTTCATTGCGACCCTCTGCTTTCCATTTCACCCGTAGATCAGCCAATCGCTTCTGCATCACAAGCCCGGTCCGGCAACACTGTGCGGCGTGATCCGGCGTCCAGATAGGCGCTCCGAACTCAGCCATAACCAGATCGCCTTCGTATTTATCGACCATTCCACCAAATTCAAACACAACCCTGCTCATTGCGGTAAGATACTCATTCAGCAGGGCAACCAATTCCTCGGGGGTTAGTTTTTCTGAGATGGTGCTGAAGCCTTTAACGTCGGAAAAAAGCATGCTCATCCTACGTCTTTCACCGCCAAGCTTTAACATTTCAGGATTTTGAATCAGGAGTTGAACATAACTCTTTGGCAGATATTGAGTGAACATCCCGCGGATCATGGCTTTCTCTCGTTGGGAGTGGATGAATCGGTAGAGAAGATTTGTCGGAAAACCGAATCCGATCGCCGCTAGCAATGGGATCTGCCTTAGCCACAAACCCTTAAGGACAAGAAGATAATATCCTCCGATTATAACAGCCAGAACCAGCCCGGTTGTAATGGCGATACCGCTCCATTGAGTTGCGTGACGTCCGATCATAAACGTAGCAAGACTGAGTAGAAGAACACCGATCAGCACATAGATAAGCGGGATGGATCTGATGTATGAGCCGTCAGCGAACATTTGCAGGGCGTTAGCATGGACTTCAACTCCTGGGGTACGGCGTTTGTTCAGCAAGGAGAAGAAGGGAGTTATTTTATTATCCTGCAAGTCTTCGGCAGAAGCTCCGACGAGTACAATTTTGCCGTCGAATGGGTTATCCTTGAAGAGACTGTCCATACCAGTGCTTCGCATAACTTCTTTCTCGTCGTCGCTCATAGCTGACCAGATAGCCGCAAGATCATAGGAGCCGTTCACAACATCGATGAATGAATATGTTGGGAATGTACCGGCGGGTCCGCTATAGTTTAGAAGGGTAGATGAAAGGTCTTGGACGCGAGGGATTGATATCCCGTCGAAATGGAAATCGCCGTCGGTGTAAAAGTCGGCGTTTGAGACCGTCGCTCCTCTTTCGAGAGAGTACACCGTCATGCCGAGAGAAACTCGCGCGGTATCAGCTCCGGTAAGAAAGAGCGGGTAACGCCGAACGACGCCATCGTGATCGGGCAAGTCGTCAACTAATCCCCACTTCCCGTCAGCGGGCAGAACGCAAGGGTGGGGGGGAATCAGAGTTCCTATAGGGTTGCTGATACCGATATGATTGATAAATGAAAATTTGCCACTAAGCACAACATCATGTGCTTCTTCGATAGCTCGTTTAAAAATAGAATCGGAAGCAGGTTTGTCGCTTGGGCCGGTGAAGAGAATATCGAAGACGATTTGTTTAGCGCCGAGGAATTTCAATTTCTCGATAAGTTTGGCATAATAGACGCGGTCAATTGGAAAGGCGAGGCTGTCGAAGGTAGGCTGGTCTATTGCGACGATTGCAATTCTGGTATTGTCGATGGCGGTTGGACCGCGACGCTGAAAAATGATGTCGTAAATTCGGAGTTCCAAACCCAAGAACATGTCAGATAAAGAAAGGAGGTAGGCTGAGACGGCTACGACCAGAATTAGGATCGTGGCGGTCGAAATGCCTTGAATTTTCTTTTTATCGGTCATGATATGCTCAATGTTTGGTTTGGATTGAGGATTGGAATTAGCACATACATTCGCGTAGGATAGGCGTCTCGCTTGACAATTGTCAACCGGGATGGTTAACCTACGCGAATGATGCCAACGCGAAAGTTAAGAGAAAGGAGTCAGCTCTCTGTGGCTGACTCCTTAATATTGTATTTGATGGTTAACAGGCGACAATCCTAAAGAGTTGACGCCTAATAATCAACATCAGGGTAGCCTCAGCTCTCAAATTTTGTAATTATAGGTCAAACGAGCTGATTTATCGTCTTGGCTGATGAAGTTTGGCGAATCCTTACTGAAGGATTTAACACCGCCCCAAGTCTCGTTGAATCCCTCGTCAGAATGAGTCGCGGTATATACCGATAAACTAAGGCTGTGTGACAGGTTGTATTGGTATTCAGCGCCCGCGTTTATTCCCATTCTTTGGTAGGAGATTCGATAGACCTTCGTTTTTATCGAATCAGAGGGAGTAACGAAAGGAGTTAAGTTATCGTTACCACCCTCGCCAGAATTGGAAGACACACTTGCGGTAATCCAGAGTTTATTCTTGATAATGGTATATTTGCCGCCGAAACTGAGCGATGTATAATCGACGGAAAGCGCTCCATTCTGAGCTGACTGAGTGGTTATTCCGACAGAAGAATTCCACTCAAAGGGTTGGCGGCGAGCTTGCAAATTCAAGTTGATACTGGTTAAGTCGGTCGCCAAAGCGGGATTGATCTGGTCATCTGTTATGGCGCTTGAATAGCTGACGGCGACGAGATTGTCATAGCCAAGCCAACCGAAAGATTCATCGATGCTGAGGTTGTACTGATTTTGCCTGTTTTTGATGCGGCTATCCGTGACAAAAATTCTGCCGTCAGGGAGTGTATCAGATTTGGAGATACCGTCATTGCTTCGGTCGTAGGTGCGAATTCCGAGGTTCAGATTTGGGAATTTTGGAGGAGAATAAATCGCTATGTTTGCTCGCAGAATTTCTCGCTCTGTGGTAGTTGAATTTCTGCCATTGATGTTATCGGTATAAGTTTCATAGCCAAGTGTCAGATAAAGCCTCGAGTTGACAAGCCGGATTCTATCTTCGATAGAAATACCACCCACGTCTGTCATGATGGTCGGACTACCTAAACTTCTGAAACTTCTGCCGATGGTTTTGTAGCCGAGACGAAGTTCGTTGTGGAAAAAGTTAAGGGTCAAATTGGTGCGATGGGCGAGAGAGGATTTCGCCAATTCGGAGAGCATTTTTTTGGCAAGGTCACTCATTTCGACGCTATCGGCCAGAATCGACGAGTCAGTCGGCAATGGTTCGAAAAACTGGTTGACGATAATCAGCGATTCAAGGCTCTTGGCTTTATCCATCGGTCCGCTACTGATGTCTGAATTGTAAAGACTTAATGCAGTTTCCGTGTTGAAAATCACACGCCGGTTTACGGCGACCACATTCAAGTCAAAGCCGAGCACGAGGTTATCCTTGGGTGAGCGTCCCCATTCGATAGATTTAACATCATCTTTGGCTTTGACGATATTAAACGATAATGTTGTATTATCCGAAAGTGGGAATCCCGGACGAATTGCAAGAACGTTTCGCTTGAATCTGCCTGATCGATCAGTAATATTGACGACGATAATCGAATCCAGTCCCGTAGTTACTGAACGAAGAGTGTCTCCAGTTGCGTCATCAATCACAAAAGTAGTATCAGATTTAGAAGTACCTTCGATGCCTCGAACAACTTCACCTTGGGCGACGTCCAAATTAAAGGCAAAACCGTGATAGCCGAATTCTACGCCTCGAGTTCTGACACCCCAAAGCGAAAACTCAGAGAAACGTGGTTGTGCATCTCCGACCTTCAGTGCGGCAGAACCGTACTCGAGCATACCAATAAATCTGTTTTGCGGTTGTAGATATTTGCTTTCGTAACTTGTTACATAAGCTTTACCTGCCCAATTCAATTTGCCAAGATTTCCATTAATTCTGGCGTCGAGAAATCCCATCTTCCGCGTCTGATTGCTTACATTTTCGTAGCCGACTCCGGTGGTCACGTTGGCCGAGACCGGCCCTGCGGCGATACGGCTTCGTTTTTCGACCGGACCCTTAAAGCCCCACGAAAGCAGGTTCTCTTTTTTGCCGTTTCGATTGATGGTAATGGATATGGAATGAGCGCCAGGTCTGACCGAAGGTATTGCCAACACAATTAAATCCTCGGTTATAGTAGCCGAACGGGTAAAATCTTTGCCGTCGTAGAAGATATTTATTGTAGAAGCATCTATTTTTCCTGCACTACCGAGTATGGATACAGCAATAACTAACTCTTCGCCTGCAAGAGTAGTACCTGGTGATGGATTAAGGATGACAAAGTCACCATCTTTTCCACCGACAGCAGATTCGGCGGAATTAATGACCACTCGAAAAAGTTCGCCGTTATTGGGGCTACCCATCGGAAATGTTAGGGTAACGCCACCCTCTAACTCAGTCGAGATGTAATAAACAAGTTCGCCTTTGGTGACTACTCGTGCAGGAATTTCGCCTGAAAGTTGATAGCGCTCAATCTTCATCTCAGCATAAGCGAAGGCTTCGTTTCCTTCAAGGCGATAATAGATACGCCCATCGGTCGGCAACTGGGAAGAGCCCTCAAGCGTGGCTGTCAGAGGAATAGCTTTTCCCGATTCAGCGCTTGTGGCAGGGGAATGAAAGAGGTGGGCTCCTTGAGCGAGCCCTACCTCAAAATTCAATAGCAACAGTCCAGTTAGCAATGAACTGGAAACAATCAGGCGACGAAAATTTGAACGGAAGTGGGAGTTCCCCGAAAGAATCACTTAAGCCCCCTTGGCTTTTCGAAGCTTATTGCTTCTCTTCATATTCAATAATAATTACTTTTCTGTTTTGACCGTCGGGATCCTGAATCTCAATCTCGATAGAGTGCGGTTGACCTTCTTCTATATCTTTATCCTCGGGAATTTCGTCCTTTGGAGGGATATCCTGGACAACATTACCGTTAGAATCCGACTCGCCGCGTTGTCCTACACGGACATCGACGATTCTTCCTGATTGAGTATTCAGTAGTTCGACTAAGCCTTCGAGCGTGATAATTTGGGTTGTCCCGTCTTCAAAAACGAGAACCCAGAATTCCGTGCCTTTAACGGACGCCACCGAAGTGGGAGTTGCAATTTGGAGAGTTCCTCGCTGTTCATCGACTTTTGCGAGCAACTGACCGACTTCCATTTTTACTCTTTTGGCGATGTTTGAATTGGCGTCGCGCTTACCTTCTATGACTACTTCGGTTTTGGCTGACATCTTGATCTGACTTTTGTCGTCAGTGAACATCAGTACTGCAAACCCATCGTCGCCCGTTTTAATCCAGTCGCCATCGTCAAGAGTGGTACCGAACTTCAGGGGTAAAACGCGGTCAGTTCCGGCTTTTTTTAGCTTTACGTCGCCGGTAACTTTCAGAGCAAGAGCGATAGCTTTGGATTCGGTTGCCAGAGCGGACAGGTTAAAAATGAATACTGAGGCGAGAATCGCACTAAGAATTCGTGTTGCATATCGGTTTGAAAAATTCATGTCTGTTTTCCTCAATCCACCGATATGGAGATAATATTACTCTCTCCGGTAAGGAGGAGACGGGCGATATGATCCAGATTAGCGTTATTTCCATCGATTGTGATCGATTGAAGATTCCAGCTCACGATATCTGGAAATTGGGTTGTAAGATCTTGAATTTGTTCCTGTGTCAGCACACGTCGAAGAAATGTAAATATCTGAGACTCCTGAGGGGGGGGGCCGCCTTCTTCATCGCCGCCGCCCAAGGGCCCGCCATCGCCGCCGCCACCACCGCCGCCGCCACCGCCGCCGCCGCCGCCACCGCCACCACCGCCACCACCGCCGCCGCCGCCGCCGCCGCCACCGCCACCGCCACCGCCGCCGCCACCACCGAAACCACCGGCGGGGAGGTAGCCGAACGTGTAAACTGGACTGGTAATGTCCTGAATATCACCGGGGAACATGGTTTGAACGTGCGCGGTGATGCGCCAGAAATAGGTTCCTAAAATCAATGCTCGTTCGTTTCCAGTTCCGGAATAGTTAAAGGCGCTGAACTCACCACCGCCGCCATCATTGGGAATGGTGATGTGGGCAAATGTGTTCGATTGATTGGCGGATTCGATTGCACTGGTTGGATCATCATCAGGATCGCCAGAGACGAGGAGAAACTCGAACTCCACACCAGAACTACGCGGAAATGACCAGAGGAAAATTGGATTCGAAGTAAGATAATCTCTATCAGAGGGTTGCAGCACGGTAATTTGCGATACGTTTCGTGCAAAAATCGGCAGAGACATGATGCCGATATTTTCTGAAACAGCTTGATCCCAAGTATTATTATTGACCTCGGTTCTCGTGATAACGACGGTCATCGTATAGAGGCCTGTCTTCAACATTCCGCCATCAATGTAGGGAAGTAGGGCGTTAGCGTTAATCTGGTCGCCGCCTTCTCCGAGTGATATTTCAGGAATACGGGCAAGCTGGGCGTTGTTTAGCCATCTGCCAGCTAAAACGGAAGCGGGAAATTCTTTGCTACTTACGGTGAAGATTGGGTCACCACCAGCGTCAAGCCTTACGGCAAGGTAAATGAGAGGTGGATTTTGATCGCTATCGGGTCCCGGATCGAGTCGCATTTCGAAATATGGTTCGAAGCTCTCGAAATCAAGATCGCCAGCGTTTGAAAGGTCCCCAGGCACCATTTTTCCGACTGGAAACATGAGTGGATCCGGGGCCATAAAGCGAGATTGTATCATCCATGAAAAGGACGGCGATAGCAAGCCGCTGAGTCCGATGATCATCGATGGAACAATCAGGATTAAGCGTATATTTTTCTTCATGTCAAATCCTTGCAATTTAGAAAGGCTTCTATGCGAAGCATTCATCCCCCTGATGCAAATAAACTTAATTTCTATAAGAAAGTTGTGTTGATGGTCACCTTACTGGAATGTCAGCACAATACGCCGGTGGTAAATTGCGCGGCGACGCGGCTGGCAACCTCAAAGCGGTCAGCAACAAGAAACGGGAAAACACCGTTTCTTGTCATTCGATGGTTTCTACAGGTTGTAAGATTTCTTGTGCTCTTCTGAGAAAAGCGTGAACTTACCTTTGAAGCCAAAAGAACGGCCTGTGAATGATATTCGTGCAGTGGGTTGCCCGTATAACCAAATATCGCCCCCGCCCTTACCACTGGGGTTAACATCAAATTTGCCGGAGATGTGACAATGTTGGATAACGCCGGCATTGTCGAGAATCGGAAACTGACCTTCGATTGTAATCTGACTGGTTTGATCTTTGGAATCGATGCTGAAATGCTCGACTCGTAATGACCAGCCTACATCAAGATAGATCAGGTAGGTAACATTAGTGCTTCTTCCCTGAGCTTGAATCTCTATCTCTTGCTCGAAGGGGACCGATTTACTTATAGAATACCAACCGTCAATAAATTTAAGATTTTGCAGGTTGTCGGAATAACGAATATCAGCCTTTTGAACCTGGTCAATGGTACCGAAGATTTCGTTAGTAATACCGTTTCTAACCGAGGCAGTCGTCAGGAAATTGTAGCGAAGAGAGGAAGGAGTTCTAAGCGCACCAGGATAAACGCCCGTGTCAATTTGAAGTTCGGAGAACTCTTTGTCCAAATAGTTTTGATAGAATTGATAAAACCCAATGAGAGGGTCGCCAGTCCGATTGTAAGGTGTAACATCGATCCATCCTTCAGGGAGGATTGATTTGTAGTCGTCAGTTAAGCCAGCCTTATCAAGTAGTTCTGAGGCGGCATCAGCGTGATCGTAGAGAGAGCTGATAAAATCAACCGCCAAGCGGGCGGCATTTACTTGATCACGCGGCTCGGGTGAGAAGATGTATCCATAGGGTTGCTCGGCACATCCTGAAAAAATCGAGACGAAAACGAGCAGGATGCTAAATCTGGTCAGGATGGATCGAATAAGTCGGGTCATTTTATTTCCGATTGAACTGCGATTGGATTTTCGTTACTCAGGTCTGTTGCCCAAATACCTAATGGCTACACGCCACGAATTTTCATCATTAGGGATTTTGGCAACAATACTATTCAATATTTTACGAAACATTGCCTCTCAAGTCAAGTCTTTGGAGGCTTTGAAAAAATCAATTGTCAGGGAATCTGTCTTTGCATTGACTTTGACTTAACTGAAAGAAGATTATATCTTGACATTAGTGCAGGTATAATGTTAGATTAGTTCTATACCTTGGAACATTTCCGAAGAGATGTCAAGGTTGAACTTTTCAAACTCGATTCTTAAAATAACAAAAAATATTTGCTAATGAAATCTTTTTCTGAGCCTGCCGGCGGATACATTCGTATCATTGGCGCGCGAGAACACAATCTCAAGAATATCAGCTTGGACATCCCCCGCGACCGTCTTGTCGTAATCACGGGGCTTTCCGGATCAGGCAAGTCGTCACTTGCCTTCGATACACTTTATGCGGAAGGTCAAAGACGTTATGTCGAATCACTTTCTTCGTATGCGAGGCAGTTTCTTGGTTTGATGGAGAAGCCCGATGTGGATCGTATCGACGGCCTTTCTCCAGCGATTTCGATAGAACAAAAGTCGGGCATCAGGAATCCTCGATCAACTGTTGGAACAGTTACAGAAATACACGATTATCTTCGCCTTCTCTACGCACGAATAGGCGTTCCGCATTGTCCGTCCTGCGGAAAGGTCATTTCCCGACAATCGGCGCAAGAGATAATCGATCGTTTAATGGAGATACTTGTCGATACAAAGATCACGATTTTATCACCGGTAGTTCGTGGTCGAAAGGGAGAATTTCATGACCTTCTGAAAAACCTCGCCAAGGAAGGATTTGTTCGCGTTCGCCTTGATGATAGATTCAGGTCGCTTGATGAGGAATTCAAGGTCGATAAGAAAAAGAAACACAATCTCGATGTTGTCATAGACCGACTTGTGGTTCGGCCAGATGGACGTGACCGGCTTGCCGATTCGATCGAGCTTGCGCTTCGCCAATCGAGCGGATTAGTAGTGATTGTTTACGAAGACGGCCGGGAAGAGATGTTCAGCGAGTTGTTTGCTTGTGCGGATTGCGGCATCAGTTTTGAGGAGCTGGCTCCCAGATTGTTTTCGTTTAATTCGCCATTTGGCGCTTGCCCCACTTGCACAGGACTCGGATTCAAAATGGAGATCGATCCGCGGTTGGTCATCCCGGATCAATCGCTCTCAATCGCAGAAAAGGCGCTTGCCACCTTTAACAGCGGTATTGAGAGTTGGAATCTGAGATTGTTGGAACAGACGGCAACTCAATTTGGTTTCAGCATCAGAACGCCTTTTGAGAAACTTGCTGTCGAGCATCAACGGATCATCTTCTATGGTACGGAAGGGAAGAAGATACAGTTCAAGCACATTTCAGCAGATGGGAAATCTCATTGGGAGCACGAAGGAGTTTGGGAAGGGATAATTCCGAATCTACAGAGGCGATATAAGCAGACTCAATCTGCCTATATCCGAGAATGGATTGAGGGGTTCATGGGTAACGTTCCATGTCCCGATTGTCACGGTGAACGTCTGAAAGGTGAGGCACGTGCGGTGACAGTCGGCGGGATCGGGATATCGACACTATCGGAGTACTCGATTGGCAAAGCGGCGAAGTTCATTGCCGAATTGGATTTAAGTGGGCGTGATCTACAAATAGGTAAGCAGATATTAAAGGAAGTGCAGGCTCGGCTTGAGTTCCTTCTGAATGTCGGTTTGGATTACCTCAGCCTCGCTCGGTCTGCGGGAAGTCTTTCAGGAGGTGAAGCGCAACGTATTCGCCTGGCAACGCAGATCGGTAGTGGATTGGTCGGCGTCATGTACATACTTGATGAACCTTCGATTGGATTGCACCAAAAGGATAACTTGCGGCTGATAGGGACGCTGAAACGATTACGCGATTTAGGGAACTCTGTCATAGTTGTAGAGCATGATCAGGAGACAATTCAGGAGGCTGACTGGGTAATCGATCTGGGACCGGGAGCAGGCAGGAACGGAGGGCAAATTGTAGCAATGGGCACTCCGGAAGAAATCAAGGAAAATCAAGATTCGATTACGGGCAGGTATTTATCAGGGGTTGAGAAAATCGAAATTCCTGTTAAAAGAAGATTGCCTACTGAGGGTAAATTTCTTTCCTTACAGAACGCTGTGGGAAATAATTTGAAGGGGATCAATGTTAAGATTCCATTAGGGTTATTTGGTTGTGTAACAGGTGTTTCAGGTTCGGGAAAGTCTTCATTAATAGTCGAAACGCTCTATCCGGCGCTGGCGAGATCAATTTACCACAGTCGTGTTCAACCATTGCAATATGGAAAGCTAGAAGGGCTGGAGTTGCTCGACAAAGTTGTCGATATCGATCAGTCTCCCATCGGCAGGACTCCTCGCTCGAATCCGGCAACCTATACGGGTCTATTTGACCCGATGCGTGAGCTGTTCTCCCAATTACCTGAGGCAAAAATGCGTGGGTATAAATCGGGACGTTTCTCATTCAATGTGAAGGGTGGCAGATGCGAACAATGTCAGGGGGGGGGGATCATTAAAATTGAGATGCATTTCCTTCCCGACGTCTATGTGACCTGCGATCTCTGCAAAGGCAAGCGCTATAACCGGGAAACACTCGAAGTAAAATTCAAAGGGAAGACAATCGCTGATGTGCTTGACATGACGGTTGAGGAGGGTGTTCAGTATTTCCGCGATATACCTTTGATTTCGCGAAAGCTTGAAACTCTCAAAGGGGTCGGTCTTGGCTATATTCATCTTGGTCAACAAGCGACAACGTTATCAGGGGGCGAAGCTCAACGGATCAAGTTAGCTTCTGAACTCTCAAAAGTGGCAACAGGCCAAACGATCTATATACTCGACGAGCCAACTACGGGACTGCACTTTGCCGACGTCAAGATGTTGCTTCACGTGCTTCAACAGCTTGTAGAGAAGGGCAATACCGTATTAGTTATCGAACACAATCTCGATGTAATCAAATGTGCGGATTGGGTGATTGATCTTGGGCCAGAGGGTGGCGAGGCAGGCGGGTATATCGTCGCGGAAGGCACTCCGGAAGAGGTAGCTATGGTGAAGAACTCTCATACCGGGACCTTCTTGCGGAAGGAATTACTTTCTTAGCATTGGTCGGAGGGTTTAAGAGGACGGATCTCCGTATCCGTATGTTGTGATAGGACGGATACGGAGATCCGTCCTCCTGACTTTTCAGCAGACCTTACTCGCCACTTGACACCTTACTTGCCGCCTGACAAACAAAGAAAATTTGTGATGAGTCTCTCTGCGAGTTGACTTGGCGGCATATAAAAGGGTAAATTGTATGTCTTACTTTCTGAAGTTGGTCGAAGACGAACGGAAAAGCTTCAATTCCTTTAGGAAAATCAATTGAACGATAAAAGGCGGATACTTATTGCCGATGATGATGAGCATGTCCGCACGGTAATAGCCGAAATACTAACATCTTTCGGGCACGAAGTCGAAACGGCTTCTGATGGCTTCGAAGCATTGGCGAAGCTCGAACTCGATATCGATCTTGTTCTGACGGATGCCATGATGCCCGGAATGGACGGTTTTGAAGTTACTACCCGGATTCGTTCGGATTCCCGTTTTGCTGACTTGCCGATCATTATGGTAACCGGATCTACCGATCGTCGCGACCGTATCAGGTCGGCGGAAGCCGGTGTCAGCGATTTTATCACGAAGCCAATAGATTATACCGAATTATTTCTTCGCACATCGACATTGCTGAAGATGAAAACGATGCACGATGCGTTGAAGAATAATCAATTGAATCTGGAACGAAAGATTGAGAGTCGCACTGAGGCGCTTAGAGTGGCTCTTGAGAAAGTAGTCGAGCAACAACGGCATCTTCATGCCGCGAACCTTGAAACGATTCACAGACTCGTCAACGCTACGGAATTTAAGGACCGTGGTACAGCGGCACATATTAAGCGCATTGGTTTAATTGGAGCGTTGCTTGCACGAAAGTTGAAGCTTGCGCCTAATTTTGTAGAGCTCATTCTATATGCAAGCCCGATGCATGATATTGGTAAGATTGGGATTCCGGAGGAGCTCCTTATACGTCCCGGTCCGCTGAATGTTGATGAATGGGTAAAAATGCGACAGCACACGAGTATGGGAGCCGGAATTTTAGAGGGCTCCACTTTTCCGATTCTTCAAATGGGCGAGCGGATTGCCATATCTCATCATGAGAGATGGAATGGAACAGGCTATCCCAACGGATTGGCTGGTGAGGATATCCCCATCGAAGGTCGCATCTGCGCAGTTGCTGACGTCTTCGACGCGCTCACCAGTGAGCGTCCTTATAAGAAGGCGTTTTCCCATAAGGATGCCTTTGAGATGATTCGATCCGAACGCGGCGAACACTTCGATCCGACTATTGCGGATGTGTTGTTAGGGAATATCAAGGAAGTCGTGGCGATTAAGGAAAGGGTGGGGTAGGATGCTGGAAGCTAATATCCAGGCGGCGGTTAAGTTCGGGTAGAAGGGAATCTAAAATAGGGATATAAAATGTTAGGTGAATCCTTGCACCCCAGACTGAGTAACCGATAATGCCATTTCAAAACGTTCAAAATGAATTTGTTAACGGCATTCTATAGGTTGCGCGTTAGAGAAATGTTGAAATCGATTCCCAATATCTCAAGTGGCACAAATCTGCAGGTAACTTACGACCTGCGAACCCGCGGTACCGGCTTTCTTTGTCGGCACAAGGGTTGGAAGGACGGATAAGGAGATCCGTCCTCCTTTAGTCATTAGTCATTAATCATTAGTCATTTAACTCAAATAACAACAACGTCCCCATTAAGGACAACCATGAATCACATAGCTCTTGAAGATCAGCATGTCGCGCTCGGCGGGAAAATGGTCCCGTTCGCAGGCTTCATCATGCCGGTTCAGTATTCCTCCATCATCGAAGAACACCTCCACGTCAGGAACGCTGTCGGCCTCTTCGATGTATCACACATGGGCGAATTTATCGTCAACGGATCCGATGCCGAAAAATGGCTCAATCGGATGACAATCAACAACGTCTCAACTCTCGAAGTCGGTCAAATTCAGTACTCAGCGATGCTCTATGACAACGGCGGCGTAGTCGATGATCTGCTCGTCTATCGGTTTCCCGACCACTATATGTTGGTCGTTAACGCCTCAAACATCGACAAAGATTTCGACTGGCTTTCCAGCCACCTCGAAGGCGACGTTGCGCTGAGAAATATCTCCGACAATACTTCTTTGCTTGCCATTCAAGGCCCTCGAGCGGCTGAACTCGTTCGTAATATCGCTGATGTGCCTACCGATGACGTTGAGTACTACCACTTCCGTAAAGGACATGTCAAAGGAGTGCCGGTCATTTTTTCGCGCACGGGCTATACCGGCGAGGATGGCTTCGAGATTTATGTAGATCGTGCTAACTCCGTAACACTTTGGGATGCAGTATGGCAGGCAGGCAAACCGCTCGACCTGAAACCGATCGGCCTTGGGGCACGGGATTCGCTTCGTCTCGAGGTTTGTTATTGTCTGTATGGTAATGACATCGATAATACAACGACTCCGCATGAAGCAGGACTCGGTTGGATCACAAAAATGAAGAAACCGGGCGGTTTTGTCGGATTCGAACCAGTCCTCAAGGCGAAAGACGATCCAATTCGAAAGCTATTGGGCTTCATTCTTACCGAGAAAGGCATAGCCCGTCAACATGCAGATGTAATTCAGGACGGAGTCAAGATTGGCGAGGTAACTTCGGGCGGATTCTCGCCGATATTGAATAAGGCCATCGGGCTGGCATATATTAATAAACCTCACGACGTTATCGGAAACGAAATCGCGCTGGATGTCCGTGGTCGTCAAGTCAAGGCGGTGATCTCCCAGACACCGTTCTATCAAAGAAGTAAATAGTCTTACGACGTCCTTTGAGACCGTCAAAATAATCGTATATTACGATTTGTGATCGATTGTAGTCTAACAATTCCCGGTTCGTGACGTTATTAATAAATGGTAGTTAATCTGAATTAATATCGCTTCGAGCGCCAAGTACCGGGCTGATAATTTGCAGGTTCAGTTTGAAAACCAAGATCAAAGAGCAAGAAGACTCGAATGTGCGGCATGCGTCTGAGCGGGTAATCGACGTATTTTTTTCACCCGCCGAAGTGACTGAAGAGCGGCTTCGTGCCTATCGTATCACAGTCGTCATCGATGTGCTGAGATCGGCAACATCGATCTCGACAGCCCTTTCCAACGGCGCGCGAGGCGTAATTCCTGTCAGTTCGATCTCAGGGGCAACGTCACTCGCTTCCCAACTGGCTCGTGATGATATTTTACTCTGTGGCGAACGGGATGGCAAACTGATCGATGGGTTCCATTTGGGAAATTCTCCCAGTGATTATACTCGTGAACGAGTGCGAGGTAAAACGCTCATTTTTGGAAGTACCAACGGAACCCCGTCAGTAGTCAAGGCATCTGGTTCGAACACAGTTTTTCTGTGTGGATTTGTTAATTTGTCAACAGTTATCGAAGCAATTTTACACGAGTCCGAATTTTATCCACTTGCCATACTTTGTGCTGGGAAGCAGAACCGTTTTTCAATCGAGGATGCAGTATGTAGCGGACAGTTGGTGGAGAGATTAAGTTCACGTCTGGAAAGCGAGCCAAATCTTAACGACGCCGCAAGAGCGTCACGATTAATGGCGCGAGAATTTGGAGATGACATTCTGTCACTATTGTACAATTCTGACCACGGACGCTATCTGGTCAGTATCGGGATGGAAGCGGATCTGCCGCATTGTGCGGCGACAGGCGTGTTGCCGATTGTTCCGGTTATTAAGGATGGCAAGCTTGTAAAGTGGGAAGCATCTTGATAAGAAAATTTGCTTCCGCAACAAAACATCATCGACTGATGGAAAGATTGTTTTTTTACTGGCAGACGTCTTTGTCTGCCAGTAAGCTCATTTGAATAAACGTTCTTCTTACTTGAACGCCAAAAATTCACCCGCCAATAACTCAGAAACCCTGCCTAAACCATCAACTGGAACTAAAAGCAGGAATGCTGGACAGCTTTTCTACCTTCTGCTACTATTTATTTTTGTTTTCTTATTTATTGCAATACTTACGTTTAGTGTCGATAGTACGGGACAATCAACTGGATTATTCGGCAAGATTGGCGGTGCAGTAGCAAATTTCCTAATGACAGCCCTTTTTGGGAGATTTGGGACTATGGCTCTGCCAGTCTCGATAGGGCTGTTGCTGGTCGGTAGATTCAGTCGTTGGAAGTTCAAGCCTTGGCGATGGATCACGATTGCACTGGTAATAGGGTTCTATATTGGTTTCGGTACAGCACTGACAAGGCAGTTTCTTGGCTTTCCGGTCGAAGAGGAACTTGTGACCGGCGCACCTTCCTTAGTACTACTGCATTTTTCAAACTATTTCCTAAATGCGGCAGGCACAGCTCTTCTGGCTCTTGCCGTTTTTGCAGCGTTTGCGGTGATTTTATTTGACTTTAAACTAACCGAGTGGCTTGAACTTGTTTTTTACCGTTTCCCCATTTATGTTGTCAACACCTTACGCGAATTCCTTAAAGACAGTACTACCCAAAAAGATAGCGACAAAGAGGAACCTTTTGACGATGATGATGTTATAATTCACTCTGAACGACTTGATAAACGACCGAATGATACGATAGTCTCTCGAGGTTCCGTTTTATCCGCAAAGCCACGCTCGCCGACACTACCTCCATCGATGAACAGAATAGCGGATGAAGGCGCTTTAGCTGTTGTGCAAGGCATCCGCGAGCTACCACCGCTGAGATTGCTTGATCCTCCTCCCTTGGTGCGAGAATCATTGACCGATGCTGAGCTGAAAGATAACTCGCGGCGATTAGAAGAGAAGCTTGCCAGTCTTGGTGTAAAAGCAAAAGTAATCAAGACGAATCCCGGGCCAGTCATAACACGATATGATCTTGAGCCATCTGCCGATGTGAAAGTATCTAAAATCTCTGGACTTTCAGACGACATTGCTATGGCATTGAGAGCGCGGGGGATACGAATTCTCGCTCCGATTCCTGGGGAAGCCGCGATTGGAATCGAAATTCCCAATCGAAATCCAGAGACTGTTTATATCAGAGAAGTCATTGGATCTGAGGAATTTCGTAACGCCAAAGGCCCGCTGACTGTCGCTCTTGGCAAGGATGCAGAAGGTAACATATTTTTAGTTGATCTTGCGAAATTGCCTCATCTTCTTGTGGCAGGAGCCACCGGATCTGGCAAATCAGTTTGTATCAACATTATATTGTTAAGCCTTCTTTATCGTAGCGACCCGAATAATCTCCGCGTGGTTCTCGTCGATCCCAAGAAATTAGAATTATCGCTCTACTCGCGACTCATCTACCAGCATCTGATTTCACCACGAGGGCTTGGTGAAGATGTGATCACAACACCAGAAAACGCGGTCCTTGCGTTAAGGAGTGTCCATGCCGAGATGGAACGGCGGTATGATATTCTGGCAGAAGTCGGGGTCAGAGGGCTTGAGGAATATAACCGTTGGCGGATTGTTCATCCGGCGGAAATCGCTGAAGCGGATGGCAAGCGGCCTCATTTGCCTTACATTGTCGTGATAGTCGATGAACTGGCTGATCTGATGATGAGTGTGCGGCGCGAATTTGAGGAGGTAGTAGTGCGGCTGGCGCAGATGTCAAGGGCAGTCGGAATTCATTTGGTGGTCGCAACCCAGCGTCCTTCCGTGGATGTCGTAACCGGTCTGATCAAGGCGAACTTTCCCGGGCGGATAGCTTTCCAAGTTGCGGCGCGACCGGACTCCCGCACGATACTTGATTCGATCGGTGCTGAGGCGTTATTGGGGCGAGGCGACATGTTGTTCATGGGACCGGGGGGGCTATTAAGACGAGCTCACGGTGCACTTGCAACAACGGAGGAGGTTGAGCGTGTCGTTGATTTTATCCGGTCTCAACCACCAGTTTCTGATGAATTTGTGCTTCCAGACCCAGAAACGTCAAAAATAAAAGGCGCAAACAGCGATACGAATCTGGTGAATTCATCAGATGAGTATTTCGAGGAAGCCGCTCGAATAGTTGTAAAGGTCGATCAAGGCTCGGTATCGATATTGCAGAGGAGGCTTCGAGTTGGCTATTCACGTGCGGCAAGACTAATCGATGAACTTGAACAGTCAGGGATCGTTGGTCCGTTTGATGGTTCCAAAGCAAGGCAGGTATTAGTAACTCCGGAGGAGTTGCGAGATCGATATGGGATTGAAATTTGAGGACAAAACTTATAATAGCTCTATTCCTTGTTGTCGCCATGCAAGTGTCTGCGGCGATTCCCAGTAGCCCGACCAGTGCTTTGAAAGATATTCGAAAACATTACAAATCGATAAAAACTTTCCGCTCTGAATTTACGGAACAATTTCAGTGGCAATTTACCGGTGAGCTGGTTATTCGGAAAGGAACAATAGTTGCGGCTGAAGGTGATCGTTTTCGCATGGAGACCCCTGAGCAGGTTATTGTGTGCGACGGCGCAAATCTATACCGGTATAATTCATTGAAAAATCAGGTGATGATTGAGCCGGTGAAAGATGCCTCGAATTTGCTACCCCGGCGAATACTACTTGATCTTGGCGGTGAATTCCAAGCTGTTGGTATTAACACTGTTTCGGTTGTTGGACAAGAGGGATTTCGGCTCGACCTTACTCCATTGAAAGCTGATGAGTCTTTTATGTCGAGTGCGACGATATGGGTAACGACCAGCAACATGATCATCCACAAGATGCAGATGGATGACTTGAACGGCAATCGTACAACATATATTTTGCAGAATATCACTATCGACGGAGCTGTCGATCAGCAAGAAACGACTTTTGTTATTCCTGAAGGAGCCGAATTATTCGATCTTCGCTAAACCTATCTGTGAGTAAATTATCTTAGTTGGTCGAAGAAAGGTCCTATTCGGACTGCTCCTGAGCGTGGTCTTTTTCTATCTGATACTTTGGAAGCCTCATATCGGAAGGCTGATATTGGGGCAGGCAGATCTAAGAACGGCTCTTTTCGGTGACACAAGGCTTGATATCAACCATCTGGTTAATATATTGGGCGAAGTTCATCTGATGCCATTGCTGATCTGCTTTTTTATAACTCCAGTTCACGTTCTGGTTCGTTCTCATCGTTGGGTGTTGATGGTTCGCAATCTCAGTAAGTTGAAGCTGTTCGATAGTTTCAGCCTTCAAATGGTGGGATATCTGGCGAATTCGATTCTTCCGTTGAGAATGGGCGAAGTTATCCGTGGAGTAATGCTTGCTCAGCGTCAGAATATCCCCACGAGTTCTGGAGTTGGGACGGTATTGATAGAACGAATACTTGACATGTTTTCTTTGTTGGTAGTTGCGGCAGTGGTTGGGTTTCTGTTTCCGTTTCCTAAAGAGTTAGCTGAAGGCGCCATTGTTTTTGGACTTCTTGCTGGGATTGGTATCTTAGTCACTATATATTTGGCGGTTGACAAAGATCCGTTCGGTGGTCGAATCGGAAGAATTCTTGGTGAAGGGAAAATAGCTCGGATAATCCGCAACAAGGGGGCAGAATTCGTGGCAGGATTTGCGATGTTCAGGCAAACTGAACATCACTGGGCAATCCTCCTTGAAACATTTATACTCTGGGTGTTGTATGGATTACAGGGTTATCTGGTATTAATAGCTTTCGATTTTCCTCGTCTATACCCTGTTATCGGAGTCCAGCCAATTCTGGCGAGTTTTGTTGTACTGGTTATCAGTGCGATTGGCGTCTCGCTTCCTGCGGCTCCGGCCGGAGTCGGTACGTTCCATGCGGTTCTGATTTTTGGGATGTCGTTATTCGATGTGCCAACCGATCAAGCGGCTGGGTTTGCGGTGGTTATTCATGCGGTTTCATTAGTATATTACATTATGGTCGGTCTGCCATTTATGTGGCGCGAGGGATTGCATTTGAACGAACTTAAGAAAATAGAAGAAACTGAGCTTCAAAATAAAAGTGGCAGAAAGCGGTTATGAGGATCATTACCCAAAGCGCTTTTGCCAAAATTAACCTTGGCTTAAGAATTCTCTCAAAAAGATCAGATGGTTACCACGAAATTGAGACGGTTTTTCAGAGAATAAGTCTTTCCGATGTTGTTGCTGTATTTCCATCAAGATCGGGCGTATCTTATACCGGGGATCGGGTGACCGATGATCCAAGGAACAACCTTTCGGTAAAAGCGGCGGCAGGATTTCTCAAACTCTATGACATCAAAGAAGGTGTCGAGATATCATTGACAAAAAGAATTCCGACTGGAGCAGGACTGGGAGGCGGATCCAGTGACGCCGCGGCCGTTATTAAAATTATGGCGGATCTTTTTTCAATAGAATTAACTGACCATCGATTGGTAGCTCTCGCACTTGAAATAGGGGCGGATGTTCCATTTTTTCTAAAAAACTGGAGTTCTGCCATAGGAAAGGGGCTTGGGGAACGACTTGAGCGAACGGTCGAGTTGTCTGAAGATCGCTGGATTCTGATATTATGGCCCGGATTCCAAATTTCAACAGCTCAAGCCTATCGAGAGTTTGATAACTCCTTGACAGAGGCTTCAATAATTGCTAACTTAAGGGTTCGTTCGCTTAGCGTCGATTCGAGGCCGCAAGAAGGGCATTACTCGAATGATTTTGAGTCAATTGCTTTTTCATCTCATCCGACACTTCTCGACGCACGCGATAAATTATTGGACGCGGGAGCCTTGACAGCAGGGCTTGCCGGTAGTGGTTCATCATTGTTTGCAATATTTGACGGCGAATCGGAGGCTCGGATGGCCGCATCTATCCAGCGACCACCATGGCAAAGCTATATTTGCCGTCCTTGTTAATGTCTTAGGATAACTGCAAGTTAAGACTTAATCCACCATTAAGGCTTTTGTAGTTTTGAAGAAGGCATACGCTAATCTCGATACCCGGAAGGACACTAAGCAAAAGAGGCTCGAAATGGAGATCACGGAAGTCAACATCAATATCCGCGATGAAGACAAACTGAAGGCGTTCGTCAATATTACCTTTGATGATGTATTCGTTGTCCGCGGATTAAAAGTTATCCAAGGCAATTCCGGTTTATTTGTCTGCATGCCGTCGCGAAAAATGCCCGACGGTAGCTATAAAGATATTGCGCACCCGATTTCTAACGAATTTCGCCAGCGAATGGAGACACTCATTCTGACCGAGTACAACCATCAGCTGGAAATAGGTGCACCAGTAGGAATTCCTGAGTAGTCTGGGGCGTCGCCAAGCTGGCAAGGCACGGGACTTTGGTTCCCGCATTCGGAGGTTCGAATCCTTCCGCCCCAGCATTACTTTATTATTACTGATTGAAGAGAGAATTTGATGAAGCTGTTCAGCGGTTCGGCGCACCCGGAACTCGGTGATAAGATCGCCGAGTATCTTGGGATGGAGATTGGCAAAATCGAGCGCCGCCGCTTCTCTGACGGGGAGTTTTGGGTGAAATTTCAGGAGAATATCCGCGGTAAGGATATTTTTTTGCTTCAGCCAACGCATCCACCGGCTGGGAATTTGATGGAACTTTTGATAATGATCGACGCTGCCAAGCGAGCTTCCGCGGCTCGTGTGACGGCGGTCATTCCCTATTTTGGATACGCTCGTCAGGATCGAAAAGATCAGCCCCGTGTCGCGATCACTTCGAGACTGATTGCCAATTTGCTTGAAGCTGCGCAGGCTGACCGAATCCTCACGATGGATTTACACACTCCGCAACTTCAGGGCTTTTTTGACATTCCAGTCGATCACCTTTACTCCTCTATTGTGCTGGCTCCGTATTTTATCAAGCAGGGCATAGAAGATCTTGTGGTGGTTTCGCCGGATGTTGGAGGAATTGCGATGGCCCGCTCCTACGCCCAGCGCTTGGGAGCGAGTCTTGCGTTCATCGATAAAAGACGGGCGCGACATAATGAATCCGAGGTAATGAACGTCATCGGTGACGTGTCGGGAAAACGGGTGTTGATTATCGATGACATCGTCGATACAGCCGGGACGATCTGCAAAGCGATTCAACGATTGAAAGAGTTGGGATCGGTTGAAGTCCGTGTCGCGTGCACACATCCAATTCTGTCAGGCAAATCGATAGAGAGACTCGCTAATGCCGGACTGACACAATTTGTAGTTACCGATACGGTTCCTCTTCACGCTGAAGCCCGCGCCAGCGGATTGTTCACTGTTCTTTCGACGGCGGAATCCTTTGGTGAGGCAATAAAACGAATTCATATGGGAGAATCGCTAAGCGATCTTTTCCCCTGATAATTCGAGGCTGTTGAAAAGGTCGATATGACCCGACGCTCATTCAGGCGGATGTTCTCGTCCGCCTGTAATTTGTGCTGAATGTAGGACGGACGAGGACGTCCGTCTGGACTTTTGAGGAATTTTTCAAAAGCTTCAACTTAGGTCGCTGAAATGCCCGGTATGTGAGGTCGTTCTACTTCACATGACTACGGAAAATCAATGAATCGCCGTATTTTATTTTTTACGGCAAACGGAGACAAAATAAGAAATTATGAGTGAGAATATCCTTAACGCCCACCTTAGGTCCGTTTCCGGCAAAGGTGGCGCTCGCCAGTTGCGGATAAAGGGAATGATTCCTGGGGTTTATTACGGTCGTAACGAGACGAATATTCATTTTTCAGTTTACGAGGTTGATTTAGGTCGCCTTCTCAGGCATCACCCAATGATACTTTCATTGAGCATTGGTAAAGATGAACCACGTCAATGTATCGTTCGGTCAATTCAACGCGATCCGGTTGATTCAAAGTTCCTTCATATTGACCTGCTTGCGGTACATAAAGGCGAATTGATAACGATTTCAGTTCCGTTAAGGCTGACCGGAATTCCCACCGGCGTCAAAGATGGTGGTGGTGTTCTTGAACACGGATTGACTGAGATTTCAGTGGAATGTGATCCAATGAATATTCCTGAACATCTTGATGTCGATGTGGCAGGACTTCAACTTGGGCATTCTATACATATTAATGACCTCAGTTTTCCCAATATGCGTCTTCTCGATGATGAGAACGCAATTGTTGCCCATGTCATAACTCCCAAGGCAGAGCGCGCACCAACGACTGGAGATGATTTGGCTGTTGCAGGAACGGCGAGCCCCGAGGCAAAGGCCTGATACCACCCTCTTTTTGAGTAAGTTGTGTCGGAATATATTCGCTTGGTAGCAGGTCTGGGAAATCCCGGTATGAAATATCGCAATACTTGGCACAACTTGGGATTCAGGGTTGTAGAGTTGCTTTCAGATCGTTGGAAAAGTTCATTTAAGTTGGGTCGGAGCGAGTGCTTAATAGCCGAAACTCAACAATATGGAGGAGTTACGTTGCTAATGCCAACATCTTATATGAACAGATCTGGAACGCCGGTAAGCGCCTGGTTGCGGTATCATAAAGTTGAACAGCAGAACTTGCTAGTGATCTATGACGATCACGATTTACCTCTGGGGAAAATCCGTCTAAGAGAAGGTGGGTCTGCGGGGGGACATCACGGAATCGAAGATATTATACGATTGATTGGCACCGATAATTTTCCGAGGATCCGAATCGGAATTAAAACTGATACGGAACGTTCTGATCTTGCTAATCAAGTATTAGCCACCATTCCCCAAAAGCTTAACGATCAGGTTGAGGCGATTATCGCCGTCACAGCTGACGCCGTTGAGTCAATAATTAAAGTCGGTCTCGTTACTGCGGCCAATAAGTATAACGGACTCACAACACTATAAACACTGGTCATCATTTTTCGATTATTGGCGCTTTATCGAAGGTGATCGATCATATTTTGCAAAGGGTATCAGATGGGAGAAGGATTTCTTCTTGGACTGATCATCGCAATTAGCGTTCTTGGATTGCTCGCGGCTTATTGGCTCGCACGTTGGGTATTAAAACAGGGTGTGGGCAGTGCGGCGATGCAGGAGATATCGAACGCGATCAAGGAAGGCGCAGAGGCGTTTCTTAAGCGTCAAAATCGCACCATTGGGCTGTTAGCGCTTGTAGTTGCCGCGATGTTGTTTCTGGGCTATGGAGTAATTAGAAATCACCGTGAATTCGACCCGGTTGGGACTTCCCTTGAATTTGCCGGTTGGATTACGCTCTCATTCCTTCTTGGAGCCGTTTGTTCGGTTATCGCTGGCTATGTCGGTATGTGGGTTTCTATTCGTAGCAACATCAGAACGGCTTCAGCGGCAGTAACCAGTTTGAATATGGCCCTTCGGATCGCTCTGCGAGGCGGTGCGGTATCTGGATTACTTGTGGTTGCGATGAGTCTCCTCGGCGTCGCTGGTCTGTATGCACTGGTAAGCGCCTTTTCCAATGTTGAACCGGCCAAAATACCGCTATTAATTGTGGGTTATGGGTTTGGTGCTTCGTTTGTAGCTTTGTTCGCGCAACTTGGGGGTGGAATTTATACTAAAGCGGCAGATGTTGGCGCTGATCTGGTAGGAAAAGTGGAAGCTGGGATTCCCGAAGATGATCCTCGCAATCCAGCAGTTATCGCCGATCTGGTTGGCGACAACGTTGGAGATTGTGCCGGTCGTGGGGCAGATTTATTCGAATCAACTGCGGCGGAAAATATTGGCGCGATGATCCTTGGAGCTTCTCTTGCCACGATGGCAGAGGGCAAGGGTTTTGGTTTTTCTGCCGGTATCATTGGTGTGATGATGTTTCCACTCGTCGCTCGTGCATTTGGTATTATTGCTTCAATCGTCGGCATTATGAGCGTTAAGCTTGATAAAGAAGAGAAGATGGATCCCATGGAAGCGTTGAATCGCGGTTACTATATTGCGGTTGCTCTTGCTATGGTTGCTTTTGCCGGTACATCGTACTGGCTTCTCAATTCACCGAATGCTCCAGACGCCTGGTGGCATTTTTTCCTGTGCGGACTTCTTGGAGTGCTGACATCGGTTGCCTTTGTTTACATAACGCAGTACTACACTGAGTATAAATATAGCCCTGTACAGCGAATAGCAGAAGCCTCGGTTACAGGCCCGGCAACGAACATCATTGCCGGAATCGGAGTCGGTCTTGAGTGTGTTTGGATGCCAACTCTGGTGATGGGAGCCGCTCTGCTTGGTTCATATTATCTTGGCAGCAGCAGTGGGTTACCTGATGCCGGGCTGTTTGGTACAGCCGTTGCCACGATGGGTATGCTTGCCACCGCCGCATACATCCTTGCCATGGATACATTCGGACCCATTACCGATAACGCTGGAGGCATTGTCGAGATGTCTCAGCAATCTGAAGAGGTGCGTGTCAGGACGGACCGTCTTGATTCAGTTGGGAATACTACCAAGGCACTCACAAAAGGTTATGCCGTTGGCTCTGCCGCGCTTGCCGCCTTTCTTCTTTTCCAAGCTTACATGGAAGAAGTTGGCAATTATTCAGGTCACGCTATGCATAGCGTAAACCTTGCCAATCCGGTCGTATTCGTCGGTAGTTTGCTTGGAGCCGCACTTGTATTTCTCTTCTCATCGATGGCAATTCGAGCGGTTGGAGGCGCGGCTCAGGCGATTATCGCCGATGTTCGTCGCCAATTTGCCAAGCTTCCCCGTCTGAATGATATCATCCAATTTCCGAAAGATTTCAAACCTGATTACGGTTCATGCGTTGACATTGCAACCAAAGCCGCATTACGCAAAATGGTTGCCCCCGGACTTTTGGTTGTGTTAGCGCCGGTCACGGTCGGTCTTTTGTTTAAAGTCTTCATCACTCCTGAGAATCCATTAATCGCGGCAGAGTCTGTTGCAGGTTTTCTGATGGTAGGGACTATTGCAGGTATCCTGATGGCTTTATTCTTGAACAATGGCGGTGGCGCCTGGGATAATGCCAAGAAGTACATCGAGACCGGAGCTCTTGGCGGCAAATATATTATCGGGTCAGACGGATCGAGAATGAAGAATCCCACACATGGAGCCGCAGTTGTCGGTGATACGGTGGGTGACCCATTCAAAGATACAGCAGGACCTTCTCTCCACGTTTTGATCAAACTGCTTTCGACCATTACTTTGGTGCTGGCTCCACTGTTTATCTGATAGAGCAAGTAGTCAACCCTCCGGGGTTGATAACATCAAAGTTCTCTTCTGCCACCCCCCTGCGGGTGGCAGGAGAATCGGAATGAACTGCCGACCACAGGGGGTCGGCAAAGCTATGAATTTGATCTTTGTACGAGGAACCGGAGCCTCTAAAACCGGCCAAACTCCTCCTCCGACCGAAACGATCGGAGGCAAACCGACCAAAGGAGAATGTTTGCAACACTATGAATTGATGTATATCGTGGACCCATCGATCGAAGATGGCATCGATGAAGTCAAACAAAAGGTGGAAGGGATCATCACCGGCCGTGAAGGTGTGGTCATTTCCTACGAAAAACTTGGCAAGAAACGTCTTGCCTATCCAATTGCCAAACGACAATACGGCGTCTATTACCTTGTGAATTTCGATGGTAATGGTAAAATCGTTCAGGCACTTGAGTACTACCTCCGATTGAACCCCTTGGTTCTCCGCTATTTGATCCTCGTCTTCAGCGAAAAAAACCTTAGTCTTCGCGAGAGAACTTCTGTCGTACAGCTTGAAGAAGCCGAACGGATGCGCGCTGGTGGACGCCCACTTGGGGCGAAGCCCGGGCTTGAGGGAACAGAGGACGGTTTGGAAGTATCGGCTATCGCTGGCATCGAGAAAGAAATTCTGCTTGAAGAAGTTTCAGAAGTTCTTGCCGCGGTTGTTGATTTTCCCGATATGACCGCCGGTCAGCTTGTTAGCGAAGACTCCGACGGTGATGATAAAGATGATGAATTAAACACCAAAACCCCGGAGTAGCAAATGGCTGATCTCAAAATGCCCGACATCAATAATGTGATTATTGTCGGGAATTTAATAAAAGATCCAATAATTCGCCAGACCACGAATGGCACACCTGTTGCCAACTTTACAATCGCTTCCAACCGGAAATTCAAAGATAATTTTGGGCAATGGAAAGAGGACGTTTGTTTTGTAGGAATCGTCGCCTGGTATAAACTCGCCGAGAGCTGTGGCGAAAACCTCCGCAAGGGCAGTGCTGTTCTTGTCGAAGGCGAATTACAGAGTCGGCAATGGCGAACTGAAGACGGTAATTATCGGAACGTCGTGGAAATCAAGGCGCGTCGGATTCAGTTCTTAAACAAGCGCGAAATGGTACTGTCCGACATCGAAAGTGACAGCAGATTTGATCGAGGGGAAGACGATGATGAACCATCGATGAACCTTCATCATCCAGGTGACGGCGATGGCGGATCAGATCAACCCGTAGAAGACGATGCCGGATACGATTTCGGCTTTCGTGAATTAAAGCTTTAAGGGAAATTATGCTTTTACCACGAAAAAAAATCTGTCGGTTTTGCGAGAATCGCATTTTCTACATCGATTATAAAGATGATCGTCTTCTTCATCGATTCATCACCGAGGAAGGGAAGATCATCCCGCGACGAATTTCCGGCACCTGTGCCCAACACCAGCGACAGTTGGTCAAGGCTATAAAGCGGGCGCGCCACATGGCAATTATCGGCTTCGTAATCGATGCAGTGAGATAGGAATATCCATGAAAATTGTATTATTGGAAGATATTTCAAAACTCGGTATTGCTGGCGAGGTCGTTGTTGTTAAGCCCGGCTTCGGTCGAAATTTCCTTATCCCTACAGGGAAAGCAGTTTTAGCCGACCAGCGAAATATAAAAATGCTTGAGGCACAACGCCGCGTGGCTTCAGCGAGAGCCGAAAAAGCGATGAAATCGCATCGTACTTTTGCGCAACGACTTGCTAAAATTGAGGTTATTGCCAAAGTCCAGACCGGGGAAGGCGACCGGATGTTTGGAGCGGTGACTACTGCTGACATCGCCGGATTACTTGCCGGGAAAGGTATCGAATTGGATCGTCGATTGATTCAGCTCGATGAACCGATCAAGTCGCTTGGTATCTACACCATACCGGTCAAACTTCACCCTGAGGTCGAAGCTATCATCCGCGTCAAGGTCGAGAAGATCGAGGCGAAGATTGAGGTTAAGGCTGAGGCTAAGGTTGAGGTCGAGGCTGAGGTTAAGGTTGAGGCTGAGGTTGAGGTTGAGGCTGAGGTTGAGGTTAAGGCTGAGGTTGAGGCTGAGGTTGAGGCTGAGGTTGAGGTTGAGCATACCGAGCCAGAAACCGAGAAGAAAGAGGCGGTTGAGTAGAAATGAATAACCACTGCCGACCCGCCGTGGTCAGCAGTGTACCGCTCTTATCGGATAGAAATGAAAATAGCTGTCAACCCTTTCGGTTGACAGCTATTTTTCTCTAACGCGCCGTAGGCGCGTCATTCCCGCGCAGGCGGGAGTGGAACACCGCGTAGCAATCCAGAGAAGCATGTTCTTCGATATGTGACAAAAGTATCGAATCCAATGTTCTCGCTTGCATTTAGAACTTGAGGAATATAAATTACTCATGTCTAAAGCAAGCACTAAGCCAGAAATGGCTAATATGAACTCCTATAATTGAATCAAGACCGCCTACACCTCTCGCGGGTGTAGGCCTCTGGTGCTATGGGAGTTCGTGCGTCTTGCTTGCTTTAGACACAGGTAGGCCGTCTTGTGCCCATGCGCCGGAGGCCTCTTTTTGTCCAAAGCTTACGAGAGGTAGTAAAATGTTACGATCAGTCCGCTTTCTCGGCATTCTTTTCGCTCGAAATGTGACGAAAAGGATCATCTGTCTACTATTTGGGACGCTTATTATTTTGGCGTCGGTCGATCTTGTTTGGGCTCAAGGAAGCCCAGGAATGTCACGCGAAGAAAAACTTCGTATGATAGATAAGGACATTCAAGTAGCTCAGGACGGTAAAAAGTCTGGTATAATTAAGGTTGTGGCTGGTGTAGGATTATATGCGTTGAGCTATGCGTTTATTCCAATAACAACCGCTACCTACTCGTCTTATAGCGGCTATGACGAAAAAACAGACGGCAATGCAGCGCTTTGGGGAATCTGTCTCGTTGGAGGTTTGGTTTGTGAAGTGTGGGGCACCTGGCAGTGGTGGTCGAACGCTCAAGAACTTTCCATGTTAAAGGTAAAACGATTTGACTTGACTTTCCAGCCAATGTTGATGCCGAGACAGGACATTGCATACGGTGTTGGGATGAATTTCAGACTCAAATAGAATTTGAGCGACGCATCACTACGAAAGAGGGCTATCCCGATGGGATAGCCCTCTTCCATTGGGATCGGTAGGGGCGCGCCGGCTGCGCCCCTACGTTCAAGGTAAACTGTAACTAACCATAAACTTCCCGCCACCTTCCTGCAGGGGTGAATAACCCATCTCATATTTCTTCGCCGCGCCTCCAGCAGCTTCCACCGCCGCAAACAGGTGATTCAACACCAATCCGCCAACCAATAACAGCGCCTTCCCGCGAGCCTCATCAGAGTTAAGACGCATCGTTTTGAACCGGGCGCGATTCTCATTCGAGTCCCATAGCCAGGCGTCACCCGGATCAGTGTACATTGCGTCGAAGGAACGATCCCGCAAGCGAGCCTCATTAAAACTGCGCACATCCATCCAGTTGCCGAGATCGACATAATACTGATGTTCTTTTTCGGTCGAGACTCCGGCGTGTTGTCCGGCGAACAAGCGGTAGTCGTCTTCAAGACGTCCCGCATAAATTCTCAAGCCGACCAGTCCACTGATCAACCCAGCCTCAGCCGCCAGAAACGCATAACCAACCCGCGGCCGCCCCGTGGCAATCTGACCCAGTCCCGGTATGAGAAACGATTGCCAGAATGCAGTTCCCTGAATCGTTTTGCTCTGTTTGACAGACACACTCGATGCAAGAGTCGATGCAAAATAACCTCCGGTCTGGCTCTCTAAGAGTTGAACGGATGTTGAGAGAAGAAGCGGTTGGATAGTTTGTGTTCCAAACAAGTTGACTGACTCGGAACTATTGGAAGGCGTCGATCCGGTCAGGAGTATCACGGTCAATAATATTGAGCCTATGTTCCGCAGATTCACCACGAGAAGTTCAATCCGCCGACGGCGACATTGCGGTCATCATATTTAACCGTTTTGAAACCGATTTTGCCTTCAGCGCGTCGATTCATGGTCCTGACAGTAAAGCTGGCATGGAGCGCTGAGGCGACGTGGTTCAACATAACGAGCTGAATAGCAAGAGATGATTTGTCCAGAAGTTGATTCGACTGATAGCGCATTTCCATATAGTCTTTCGAACGTTTCGCGGTGCCGAATTGGTCATCGTATTCGGGCGTACCCGGATCATCACCGCGGAAGTCGATGCCTGATCCACCAATAATCTGGAAAACATCATCCCAAGCAAAACCAAACTGGTGAATATATTTTCCGATCATTTCGTAGTATTGTTGATCATGGCTACGACTGGCGGCGCGATCACGGGCATCGGGGAGTTCGTGAGTAAAACCACGATCAGGCAGATAATGAATTTTGGCGTCCCACTCTAACTCGCGCCATTCCGGTTCAGTTCCAGTGAATGCTCCTGAGTCGGGCAGATTGTGCTTAGCGAGCTCAAATTCCTTGTCTCGATAAACCTGCTCAAAAAAGTGATCATCAGCGAATTCTTTGAATTCCTTGTCTTTATCCATGCCCTGGTTGTAATAGGATATTACTCCCACCCACGCGGCAATTTCAACAGCTAAAAACGCCGCCGCTCGAAGTTTATGGCCGGAATAATACTCTCCTGCGCCCGGGACTATCGCCGAAAGTAACAGCGCTTTTCCGGGTTGAAGAGTTTTCGAGTTTTTGGTCGTGGCAACGCTTGATGTCGGTGCGGCTTTGCCGGGAGTGGTGATTCCTCCATCTGCCAGAGCGAGGGCTGTAGGATCAGCCTCGAAGAGTCGGCTTGATAAACTTGCTTCTTGTGCGGCCGTCAACGAGACCAGCATCAGCATAAGAATTATCGAAATAGTGCCTTTCATTACCCCTCCATTTGGGTCGAATTATACCACAGGGTGAGGACACCCTGCGGCAAAGTTGCTTTGCTCTGCTTTCACGCGCCTCGTGTGACAGCATGTTTAACGGGAATTCTTAATAAACAGGCTCTTAGAGGGCGGACAAGAATGTCCGCTCTCCAAGTAGCTCTAAAACGCCCCGAAGCAAATTGTGTTACTTATAAGAAATCAAACAACACCGTCAGGTACCAGCGCCACTCTTTGCCATATTCCTGCACGATGTCGTTTTCGCGAACGGTGAATTTGTCGAGACCATAAGCCCCGGCGAGTGAAATATCGGTTGGAAAACCGTACCAACTGAACATCTTAATACGCAATTCCATGCCGACGTCTTTACGAAGTTTCGCATTTGACGGACTACTCCGCCACGCATCTCCCGCTTCGGCAAAGATTGCTCCATGCACGCGGTCGAGGTAAAAGGGTCCCAAATCCTTATCAATTCCAGTTGCAATTGGAAACCTTAAGGCTAATCGACCCAGCGCCTTTACTGTCCCGCCGAGGCTGTAATAGCTATAGCCTCGCAGTCCCATCAATCCGCCCGCATAGAGATGGAAAAACGGATCGACTGTCTTTGAGAGCACTCCGCCCGAAAATTTGGGATTAATAACCAGCCCGCCGAACAGTTTATGGTAATAATCGATTTCGCCTTCTACACGGTCGTAGTTATAAGGCTTATAAACTTCCAGCAGTGTCAGTTTGTCGGCGTCGATTTCGAAGCCTTCGATGAAGCGGTTATTTTCACGTCCGTATTCAAGCCACCCACTCCAGCCGCCTTTTGGATGGATATCATTGGCAACAGACCTGTCGATGAACTTTCCATCCAACCGAAGAATAAAAGATTTCCCACGCAGATAAGTGTAAGTGAAATCGCCGCCGTCGTCGAATTTCAGCGCTGATTTGTAGGTTGAGAGGCGGACGACTCCGTTAGCCATGATATTATCGCTGATCGGGAGCTTGGCGCCAACGTCAAACTCTACAAGATTAAACTTGTAATTTACGCCGTAGGTTCCAAATATTGGAACAGCCAATGAGTCGATCAGTTTCTCGCCGACGATCACAAAGGGATCGTCGAAGGATTCGGCTTTATTTCTAACGATGTTGTAGGCTTCGAGATAAATCGTCGGCTTAATGACACGGTATTCCAGAGATCCATAGGCATCGCGGTCACCGTGCTGGTTCATCTGAACGCCACCAAAAAGTGACAGCTTTTCAAGGAAGTCATTAGTATAAGCGTAAAAACCGGGTTTGAATTTATTGTAGTCCCATGCCACTCTCGGCAGAATGAATAATTTGCCGAAGGGGGTAGTGTAATTGAAAGCAGGATTGCTGACTCTTGGCGGAGTAGAGAGGACGACGTCTTCACGAATCTCACCGCCTTTATAACTAAGGTATGTCGGATCGATTTCCTTAGGTTCTTTCAACAGCCGGATTCCGTAGCCTTTTTCAGTGAAATTTGCAAACGCCAACGCACCGTCAAGTGATAATGTCGGCATGAGCGCTCCACCTGTCACATTGGTAAGGGGATCGTCTTTCAACGTGATTAGATCGCGGCGGTAGATATTGAAGATACCGGTTTTATCGCTGGAATAGTAAAGGAATCGTTCATCACCTGAAATGACCGGATCGCGCTCATCGAATTCGGTGGCATGAAGCGACGACCAGCGAGCTTCGGAGAGTGAATATTGGAAAATGTCCCGTGTTCCCAGATCGGAAAACGAACCGATTATTCCATTGCCATCGGGTGTAAATCGTGGCTTGAATATCTGCCTGCCATCCTTAAAATCAGTCAGTTTTTTCCAGACCGATCTTTTGCTAACATCCTTTGAATCCTCAAGGAAGGGAAGTACAAAGCCATCAGTATTAATAGCTAACATGGAATCGGGAGGCAAAGTGACGAAAACGAGATTATGACTCCCATCTGTGTTGTGGATTGCAACAAGGTTTTTTCCATCTGGCGAGAAAGACGGTGCGGCGAGTCGAGCGTCTTTCGTCAGACGTATCTCTCTTTTCTTATCAATGTTCCACAAGTAGAGATCATCAAAATGAGATCCCTGCCAGTTTGGGTTACCCTGTCTTGCGTAAACAAGGTATTTTCCATCTGGTGACCAGCCAAGTGGACTCGTTGCCGGACATTCGGTCTTTACCAGGGTATCCTTCACGATGTCGTAAAGATAGGTTGCAGAAGTTGAGAGGAAATCCTTCCCCTTGTTGGAAATGAACGCGATCTGCTTGCCATCAGGGGAGAAGGCGGGGTAAAGATTGCCAAAGCCTTCATCCAGAACGACATCGCCATCGACCAGATGTGATCGGATGTTTTCAGTTCTGTCGAGATAATTTTCCTTGGTGTGCGCCCGCCAGTCTCGATATAGATTATTCTCATCGACGCCGAGCACCTTTTTGCACGCCTGATCGAAATCCCACGTCCCCAACCCCTGCATTGCGTGCGAGAGATCGGCGAGCGTCTGAACGCCATAGGTATTGGCAATGTACCGAGTCAGAGCATATCCCTGACAATAGACCAGCTCTGAGCCAAGTGTTGATTTACCGAAGACATCCATCTCGGATTGTGTCAGCAGATTTCCACCCAATGCTCGCACTCGTATCATCATATCGCGGTGGGAATCCCACCAGTCATGTCCAATACCCCGCACCTGAAATTGAGCTGTTCCTTCGGCAAACCACATCGGAATTTGCGTGGAAGTGATGGGCCATGAACCGATCCGGTTGGGAAAGCCGTAGAGTACATCGGGGCGGCGTTCTTCTTCGTAACCGATGTACTGGAAATAGACGCCCGGCAACCAGCGTGGACCTTTGCGCGAGGCACCGAGCTGAATCATGTGGGTGAACTCGTGAGTAACGACGTCGTAAAGCCAGTGATGTGTTCCGCGCAATTCAAAGTCAAGCGGCGTTGCCCAGATGACGATTTTGTTGTCGTAGTAGTATGTTCCGCCATTCGAGTAGTCGTCGGTGTCCTTGACGATCCAATGCACCTTCCCGTCGGGATGGTAGCCATAGAGCGAGGTGATCGGTTCGTAAACTTGTTCAGCGATCCCGGCAAGTTCCCGGGCTGTCCGTTCGGAGCCTTCGTGGTAGTGCGTGAAGAAATGATCGGTCTCTATTGTCTTCCAGATCAGTTCGGGGTGGTTGTACTGTTCGAATTGGGCTCGCGCCTGTGGCGCGAAAGATAATGTTAATGCTAATCCTAATGCTAAAAAACATTGGCCATCGACCATCGACCATCGACGATTGGTTATCATTTAACCACCGCGATCTTCACCGTCTTGCGCTCGGTCTTGCCGGAGCCGCTCGCCTCAACAACTGCCAGATACGCTCCGCGGGCGACATTCTTCACGTTCCATACAATCTCGTTCGGTACACCTGCTTCACCGGGTCCGGAAAGACTTGCCACCTTGTTGCCAGCAATGTCGAAGATCTCGACTGAAACCGTTGCCGGGAAGTTGAGCGTGTAGCGGATGGCGGTTGTCTCGCCGCGAGCCGGATTGGGCCAGTTATAGCAGAGATCGTCCGGCATGAGCTTGGCTCCGGGAGCAGGGGAGAAGGGCGTCGCGGGTTCCCAGATGGCGTTGGATCTCGATTTGTCTCGATATTGATTCCCCCACCATATAGTGGGATTTGAAGCAGGTAAATCATATATTCGACAGCTGGTTCCCATTTGACAGATAACCTCGATGTTGGAATCCGCATCGATTTGAGTGAGTATTATTTCATCTGGGTAACTTTCCAACTCAATCGGAGTTCCGGGGACTGCGTTGCCCTGTGTGTCGAGGCCGATCAAGGAATAGAAATAGCCATTATGACCTGCACGCCCAGACAATACAAAAAAGAATATTTCAGGGATGCCATCACCTTCAAGATCGGCAATCCGAATGAAATCCTCTGTCGCAAAATCAAAGGATTTAACCGGACTCGTTAATAGTATGGAAGTAATATGTTTTGTTAGTAGAATGCCCCGGTTATCAGAAATAATGATATCAATACCCAACTGACCAAGCAGTTCGAATTTTCCATCGTTATCATAATCCAGTGGTATGAGACCATGGGGAATCGTATCTCTAAATAAGCTGCTTTCCGCAAATTTCCAATCGATAAGAACTGAGTCAAGTCCATTCAAACCTGGATCCGAAATAAGGCCAATGTTGAGGTTGAAACGTTGCTTCACGAGCAGGTCTTGACTTCCCGAACCATCCCAGTCACAAAGCGGACCAATAATGTCCAAAGTGGAGAAACTAACTGTATCTATGATTCCCTGCTTTGTGAGAATAAATAGTCGCTCAATGCTATATCTATAATCGTTAAATGTGACAAGTAGAGTATCCGAAATCTGACTACCCAGAATCGAGCTCTGTCGAATAAAGTATCGTCCTGTAATAGTGGTGTCGAATATCAGATTTAGGTCGCGATCATAAGTCCAAATCGCGGCCTGGGAACTATCCAATGGCATTAGTTCATACTGAATGACGGTTAATTTACGATCATCTGGAGGTCCATAAATGGAAAGAGATCCTTGCCCGGTGTCGCCATCATTCATTAATCCTAAATCTCTTATCTGAAATCCTCTTGGGCTCGATTCTAGAACAACCAATCTAAAACCAACGTTTGGAGCGTAGAGACCTAGGGCGACATCGTCAAATTGATCATTATTCAAGTCGCCAATGATCGCTCCACTGTTATTGGAGACCGAACCACCAGGGACTAATCTGATCACCTCAAGCTGACGCCCGGTACCATCGAAAAATCGAATCGTGTCCGATTGATCGACTACTATTACCTCCTCTGTCTCATCGCCATAAAAATTTCCCGATCCCACCCAGTCAATGCTTAGCGGATCGAGATCTGAAAAGTCGCCCTGTAAATAGCTTTGCTTAAACCTAAACCCCATCTTGGCTCCCCGCCTCGAGATACTATCTACTCTCACATGCGTGAACGCACCTGAGTTCGACCGGCTGTTGGGGTAGGAGTCGTCGTTGAAGCTAACCTCACGCCCTTTATTGGCATCCGCATAAGCTTTGTTGTTACCATACCAGGCGTCATCGGGGATACCGTAGTCTGTTCCGTAGCCCGGCGTCAGGAAGGGGTAGTCACGTCCGATGTCCTGTGCGCCGTCAGCCTCCTCAAGATCAAGCCCCCGCACTTCATCAACTGAGTTGAATCTTCCCTGATCGATCAGCCCGTCAAGTCCTCCGTCATGATGCCAGATCAGTATCCCCGATCCCGGTGAGTCGAAGTCGAGGTTGTCGGCTCGCACTGGAACTCGGAATCCGGATTCAACCGTCACGGAGTAGTCGTCATTGAAGGTCATGCGCCGTCCGTCGCGATCCCAGGCATAAGCAACCGTGTCGGTATCTGCGCCACGGTAACGGCACTCAATGATAAACTCCTCCTGACCGGAGACAGGGATTCGATAGGCACGTGGTGTGAATGGCGGAACTTCTGGCCCGTCATAAAAGCGTGTGTAAATCTGGTTGCTTCCAGTGGCAACTTCCGGGATAGTTATCCATCCCATGTGACTGGCCGACCAGACGTCCACCGGTCCCGGCAAGGCTCCGTAAAAGTTCCCGAACCCGCGATCCATCATGCTCCACTTGCCCACCACCGGGTTACCCTCGTCTTTGTCGTAGAGTGCAGGCAATCCCATCCAGTGTCCGATCATCAGCGAAATGACTCCTGCCATTGAAATCTGTACGCCTTCGTGGGATTCGGTCTCAGGCAGGATCAAGCCGCTCGAAACAGATCCAGTTTCGTTATCGACCGGGATGCCGTTGGGCAAGTTTAGCTGACTGCGGAAATCTTCCTTAACCATCCATGCTGAGGGAAGGTCGTGAGGCGTCGAAGAAAAACCGAGATCGAACTCCGCGCCAGCTCCGGCATGGAAAATGATTACAAGATCGTAGTTGTTCCAAACGACCGCCGGATCGGCGTCGGCGGCTTGGATCGCGTCGCGAAAGAGCTCCGCCAAACCCCTATCAAGTTGTGCCGCCCCGTTGTTGTAGTTGTACTGCCACATCTGCTTTGGGAGCTTGTAGGCGGCATGGGAACCGGCTGGAAAAACGTCGCAGGTGAGGTTCACATTTCCCGCGGACATCTTATTCCAATAGAAGTTTTGGAACTCGATATGATCGGCGAAGTAGCGCGAGTCGTGCGGAGGTGGATCGAAATAGATGGTGTCAGGCGGCGTTTCAGTATAGAAAGAATCAACCTCTGCATAACGGAACGCCCCCGCTCCAGTAGTGGTCGAGAGGGAGTCGCGGACGAACTCGACACGGAGCGCGGCTACGCGCAGTGGTGCGTCACGATGAGGCAGTAAACTCCTCGATATCGTCGATGCTGGGAAACGCGGCAGATTGATCTTCTTAATCGCAAGATTCTGGCTTCCATGAACGGAGGTTGCCAAAAGAGCGATTCCAAAGCCCAAAGCCCAAAGCCCAAAGCCCTTCAAGCTCATTAAAGCCCGATCGTCATTGAGAGGCGCATCGTGTCTGTCAGCGGATGACCTTTACCGGCGGAGATGTAACTGAAGTCAAAGCGGTACGTCGAAACTTTGAAGGATGCTCCGTAAGTTATCGGAAATACTTTGCCGAGTTGGTCGTTCCAATAGCCTGCCCGTAACGCGACGAGGTCACTGTACCAGTACTCTGCTCCGACATTCATGATGATGTCGTAGATGAAGGACTTGGTGGGTAGCCCGTCTTTGAAGTATTTTTCATCTGTCCAGGCGGTGAAAATCGCGGCATAAAATGGATCGGTCGAGCCGTCCTTGTGCTTGCGAACGAGGAGTTTATTTAGATCGCCGACTAACGTGATGCGGTTGTAGCCATCATCCATTACTCGCCAGGCGAAGCCCATGCGGAGGTTGGTCGGGATAGGGTCGGCCTGGGCGGCGTCGATGTACGACATTTTCGGACCCATATTCGACAGGTTAGCTCCCAGGTTGAGCGGCAGATGGAATAATGGATCGACGGTCTTGGTCAAGATGCCCAGATCGACGGCAAAGTCGGTTGCGACGCCGGAGCCTTTCTCTTGTCCAGTTCCCCGGTCAGAGAGATGACTGTAAATGAATTTTACGTTCAGACCCAGAGCGGTATTGTCGGTGATCGTTGTTCCATAGGAACCACAAATTGCCGTCTCAAAGGTTCGAAATGTGCCAAGGTATGTGTTCAAGTCGTCACGACGCTCGGTTTCGCCCAAGTTGAGGAATACGACGTTTACGCCAAAAGTCCCCCAATCCGGGACGTTATTGACATAGGAGATAAAATCGTAATAAAGGTCGCTTAGGTGAAAAGTTGGCAACCAGGCGACGTGCATCAACGTCAGCTCTCTTTTATCCATCCAGGCAAGACCCGCTGGATTCCACCAGGTAGCGGTAGCGTCGTCAGCGATGGCGACGAATGCCTCGCCCATGCCACCGGCTCGTGCTCCGGGGGCAATCTGGAGAAAGATAGCGGTCGCCTCAGCGACTTCACCGCGTGTTTGAACCGCGGAAACGAGTAACAGCAAGATGGTCAGTGCTGTCAGGTGGCTTCGAAGCATTGGCTTCAATCCCTCTTTTTCGAACATAAATTATTAAAATCTAAAAAGGTCTGCTGAAAAGTCTTTCAGAGCCAGATGGACGTCATTGACTGCACATTCACTGTGCATGACCTAACGGAGGACGAGGGCGATCTCCTCGCCATTTTCGCTTATCATGCGACGATTTCCACAGACGCTAAATATAAGTGTATTTATTGATAATTGAAAGCTTTGTCGATACATATTCGTGTCTAACTGATGCGAATGTCGGAGTAAGCATGTTTGAATTCGCTTAACGCCTATCAGAAGAAGCAAGCTTGAAACTTCAATTACTATCGGATGAAGGCGATTCGTCCAAGACCGTCTGCTTTCCCGCCTTCTTCATCCCATGCATTAACTTTGTATAGATATACACCGTTGCCGACTCGTGCACCGGTGAAATCTCTTCCGTCCCAATTTACGTCACTCACGATGCCATTATGGTTTGTATGTCCTTGATAATTCCGGATAAGTCTTCCGCCGACGGTAAATATCTTTATCTCATAATCGGCAGGTTTATTTATCGAAAAAGTGAGCGTAGAAACCTCATGGAATGGGTTAGGCCAATTCAAAACCCTGTCGATGACCAGACCTCCAGCGGCTTCTACAACATCTATTTCACTTTTGAATACAGCAAGGTTATTATAGCTATCCCAAGCTTCGATCTTTATGGGATATTTACCCGGTTCGAGCGGACCGATTTTTTGTTCCAAGCTTCCCTTCTGATAACTGTCCAACAGGTAGCGAAAGGATTTTGTAATATTCAACGGTTTGGCGTCGCCGACCGTCAACCAGATACCATGCCCCATAGCTCCAGTTAGATTGACGCCCGAAGAGTCTGACAAGTCAAGAATAACAAGCGGTTCCGGGCTGACCTGATCACCTTCACGGTAACCGCGATGATCGAAATATAGGCGAATTTCGGGCGGTATTGTGTCAGTTCCGCTGACCGCTCGACCGGCGAAACGAACCGTGTCAACATAGGCAATGCCATCTGTATCTTCGTTGTAGAAGTAGGCTGTCGCCCGTCCATTGGAACCATTGAGAGTAATATCTCGCGGGACGATGAAGTAACCGTCAAAATTACCGTTGGTAAGATTTAAGAATCCTCGGTAAGCAGTCGCGCCCGGCAGAGTATAATATAGAGTGATCGCCGCTTCATCGATGCCGATGGTGTATTGTCGTGGAATCGAACTGTCTCGCAGTGAGAACAGCACTTCTCCATTGAATTGTTGATCGACGGATCCGCTGTCTAGAAGAACATTTCCGTTTATCGATGCCTTTGCCAACGGAGGTAACGGGAACGGAGTAATCGAGGTAAATTTGCCACGTTTGTTTGGAATCGCTAGCCTTAGAGACGGATCGCCGAGAAGGTGATAAGTTGGCGAAGTCGAACTCCAGGCTTGGCGCTTTGAGAGCCAAAGAGCTTCGCCGATTGTCAGATCATTATCGCCAAATTGATTCGTGTAGAAATTCGCAGAGAGCGTTTGGTTTGGTGGCGAATAAGTCAAACGAGTCGATGCTATCGCGGCGATGGCTCCCCCATCAGGAACAGCGAGGAGCTGTTCGGGGAAACTCTGGGCAGAGGGATCGTCCCAGTATGCCCAGTCGCAGGTGAATGCTATATAAAGGGGAAGGCGTTTTGACGCCTTAATTCTGTTGAAATCACGCGAAAGGACAAATAATCTTTCGTGTGCCCAAAGAGTGGGATTGCCATGCCCCATGTAGTTGACGATAAGCGTGCCGTCATTAATGCTCGAGAGAAGGGCTTCGGCGGCTAACGGTTTTTCACGACCTAATAGTCGTGCGTACTCGGTCTCATAGACTTTGACAATATCGATGTATCCGGGGATGATAGTTCTGGCAAGTTGCTCGCTGAACTCGACGTGTTCAAACTCATAATTCGATGTCTCGCTTGTTTCATCATCTGCGGCCAGAGTAATTCGATTACGCCATAAGCCGAACTCGGGTTCTTCATCGTAGGAGACTATTTTTTTTACAATAGCTTCAAGTTCCCAAGCCTTTCGGGCGGTAAGTCTGCCGATTGCCATTTCAGGCAGAAGGTCTCTTTCCGGTGGGGGCGTGAAGTCAGCGAACCAATCATCGGAACAGAGAGCTGATTTTTCATAACCGGCCTCGTAGGGCGGGAATAAGTCTGGATCTGCGGGGCGATCGAGATCGCGGTAGTTGTAGTCTCCATCTCCGCAAAATAGCACAAACTGAGGGATGGTGGACCAATTGTCCTTAGCGTAGTGGAGCAAGTTACGAATAGCGGCGGGATCACGGAGCCCGCCTGAAAAGCGGTTGTAAACTTCGGACAGTCTTATTCGTGCGGCGATTAGCGGAGGATCCCGGCGCGCATAGTGATTATAAAGTGATTCTACTGCTTCGTAATAGTTGTCCGGGACGATCAACAGAATATCAGCTCGGTTGCCCGAACTATAGAGATCAGCGATGTCTTCATTCGGGGGAAAGTAGGATTGAAAAAGCGGCACTCTCCGTAGAAAGTCAACCGATTGAGTGGAAATGAACCTTCGATAGGAAGGTGCGATACCAATCAGTGCTGAAGCGCCTTGTTCTACCTTCACATCAGAAGGATTACTTACATCAAATAGCCAAGGGTCAGCCAATGAACTTTTATAGGAGACCCCTTGTCGGAATGATCTATTGCCATTGAAAATTAATGTACTGTTAAGTCGAGCGCTGTAAGAAATTTCGAACCAGTCGAATAGAGCGTCAGCCGCGCCAGTTCGGGTTTGCTCAAGATAAACCGTATTAAATCCTGCGTGCAGTACGCCAATGGGGATCGTGATTACAAAAGCGGAATCGGTGAAGTAATACAATGGTCTGATCGTAGAATCGATAGGGACTCCGTTAATCTTTAACTTGATATTAGGATCGAATCCCCCTGTCGCCTTCACGATGCGAAGTCTAAGCTGTGCTGAATCATCCGGATCGACGGATGGCAGGTTGACATTGTAGGAAATTCGCGAGGGTCCATCGAAAGTAAATCCATACCAGTCACGTCCACCACCGATAAACGAAGTACCGCCATAAATAAATTTATCAGGTTCAAAGTGAGTTCGACAATTTACGGAGGTTAAGGTGTCAGAGGCTACCACGTCGTCAGGTATTGGATCCATTCGTTTTCCACCACCCGAAGGATCGATGTTGAGCCAATATGTATTTTTTACGACATACCGGTTCAGAGAAAAGCGTATTCCGGCGGCAGGGTCAACAATAAATCCGCCTGCACCCCGTCCATAGAATATAAACCAATCTCCGGGACCAAAAAGATTATCTCCACCGTCCTCTACATAAATGGCGGATTCCTTCAAGCCAACAGGCGCGTCAGCATCCGGAGCGAGTGGAAGTTCATTTCCGCCATTACCGAAGAGCTTGAGTTGCTGGGATGGAATTCCTGAATGGTCAATAGTAACTCCATTTCCTACAAGATCTTCGAAGGTGAATTTATAAATGCCCTCTTCCTCGATATCGAAGCGGTAAAGAAATCCGACGGGCCAGCCCGCCATTGTAAAGCTCGAAGTCTTATACCGACCCCAGGAAGCGGCTTGCTCCGGGTTTGCAATCAACAGTTTGTGAAGCCGGTTGATACGGATGGGTATGGTCGAAATGGCTTTCGTGGGAGAGTGGAAATCGAGGCGACCGACAATTTTCTTTGCAGTGATCACTTCTGGCGAGCCCCCGACTATCCGCGTCGGATAGAGAGGAATTCTTACCGTCGCTAATCCAAGCATACTGAATACGTTGAGAAATTCAGTTGATTGAGGCGCTCGATAGAGAGCAGGTTTATCGTCAGATGTCTCGTCGATTTTATGGCTGGCAAATGTGCCTTGCACAGTTTCGCCAGTTTCCCATGTGTTAACTCGAAATGTCGGCTTTGATCCGGGAGGAACTGCCACAGTAATAAACCGCAGTGGCTGTTCGGGCTTGCCTGGCTCTTGTTCGATTGCTCCGTCACGCAGGGAAAGTTGGAGGTTGCCATTCGAGTCAATCCACGGCGCATTGAATTCAGGGGAGTATTCTATCGTAACGCCGGAAGCGTCGGTGGAAACGACTTCAGCGGCGAAGAGAAATCCTGGAATGACGGCAAGCAACGCCGCAAGCAACGGTTTTTGGTATGTAGTTGGTAAGGTCAATTTCAAGGTCTTGTAACAAAAATCCGGACAGATGCCCGGAAACCTGGTGTTGTTAGGCTTAATCTGCGATACGTTGATCTATAGCTAATTCAAAACTCCTAACAACTGATACTAAGCAACCCCGAATTGATTATTGGCTGGATTGGCGAATGGAAGCGTACAATAAATGAACGCCTCTTTAATTTACTGAAGAAATTGCACACTTGCAAGTGTTAAAACGATTCGGCTTCTTCAATTAGCATATTCGGAATATCGTCTTCGACCTTGTAACGTAAACTACAGGGAAGACAGGTGAGTGTAGCCATCTCACCGTCATATTCGAGATCGCCCTTGCATTTTGGACAGGCGAGAATGTCGAGCAATTCTTGATCGAGCATATTAGGTCTCCGGATGGTGATACGAGCGATTAATGATAATTGCGAGAGGGGTACTGGATCGGAACAGGTTATTCATAATCTTGTATGCGGATGCCGATTAAATTGTTCCCGTAATTCTTCCGGCATTTTGGTCGGCTTACCTGTTTTATCAATAAAACAGTGGGCGGTGCGTCCCTCGCACAGGATCGAATTGTCTTTTTGGCGGGTCATTACGTACTCGAAGACCAGCCTGCTCCGTCCCCATTCGGTCGCCCGGACAATCAAACTAATCTCGTCATCATAATGGCCGGCGGCGATGAACTTGATAGAAGCTTCTATCACCACAAGGGCGTACCCGGCGTCTTCAATCTCCAGATAGGGCTTCCAGAACCAGCGAATCCAATCGGATCTGCCAACTTCGAAATATTCAAGATAGTTAACATGATAAAGAAGTCCCATCCGGTCAACGTCACTATACCGGACGCGGATAATTGACGGTGGTCCTTCGATCATTTCTCGTTCCACTGTCCCATTTTACCGTATTTCTCGATTCGAAGTTCAATGCGAGTATCAGGATCAAATTCTGAGAGTTCGTCGAGAGCGGCTGAAACGACCGATTGAACTGACTTGGCGGCTGATTCAGGATCATTATGAGCTCCACCAAATGGTTCATCGATAACACCATCGATCAATTCGTGCCCAAAAAGATCAGGGGCAGTAATTTGAAGCGCTTCGGCGGCAAGCTGAGCCTTTGTCGCATCCCTCCAGAGAATCGAAGCGCATCCTTCGGGGCTGATGACGGAGTAAATTGAGTATTGCATCATAAAGACTCGATCGGAGACGCCAAGCGCAAGCGCTCCGCCCGAACCGCCTTCGCCAATTATCACGGCAACAGAAGGAATTTTCAACTCCGCCATCGCATACAGGTTCTCAGCAATCGCACTTGCCTGTCCTCGTTCTTCAGCGCCTAACCCAGGGTATGCTCCTGGGGTGTCGATCAATGTTACAAGAGGCAGATTAAATTTCTCAGCCAGTCGCATAATGCGAAGGGCTTTGCGGTATCCCTCCGGATGCGGCATACCGAAATTTCGGTGTATGTTCTCGCGAGTGCCTCGACCTTTCTGTTGGCCAATGATCGCGACGCGCCGGTTTCCCCAATTTCCAAGACCACCTACGATTGAGAAGTCATCGCGGAAAAGTCGGTCACCGTGAAGCTCGATGAAATTTGGCGAGATATACTTGATATAATCCAAAGTATAAGGACGTTGCGGGTGGCGGGCAAGTTGAACCATCTGCCAGCGATCAAGTCGAGAAAATATTTCTTCTCGGAGTTTGTCAGCTTTGGATCGAAGTTTGGTAATCTCGCTGTCGATTCCGATTTGGCCGGTGTGCGCCATTCTTTCGAGTTCGTCGATTTTATCTTCGAGCTCCTTGATCGGTTTTTCAAATGCGAGGGTGAAGCGGTTCACTTAGTGTCCTGACAAAAGATTGGCAAGGCGTTTCAACGAACGTCGGATCCCGCGAGGAAACAAGTATTCCACGGAGAGAAAAGGATTCGTAAAGTCTTGCGATGTAATATGATCGGCATCAATCACTTTAAAGCCGACACGACGGTCTCCGAAGCGGGCTATTTGTTTAAGTACCCGGTTATAATCGGTTTGATCATACGCGAAAAGAATTTCTTCTACTTCTTCAGAATCGATTAATCGGGGCAATTCTTCCTCGCTACCGAGAACAGGGTATCCATCGATGATGCTTCCGACATGAAATGATTCCGGATCGACCAATCCAATAATGCGGTAGTGTGAGTTTTGGTTTTGATCAAGTTCGCGCAGGATATTTCTGGTTGTTTGTCCTAAACCAACAATCAGAGTAGGGCGCTGATAGAACCTTCGGTATGATGCAGTATTGCGCAATAAATTTAATAATTGTCTCCATCCCAAAAGTACAAGTCCGCCGACGACATGTCCGAACAAACTAACAAAACGAGAGAAGGAGATATAATTAAAAAAGTATGTAAAACTGGTATTGATTAAAAAAGCTAAGGTAATACCGAGAACAAGCGCAGATATTTGTCCCCTTCGCCGGCCGTAGGCTCCAATTCCGGTAAGAGAAATCACCGCGACAGTAGCTTGAAATACGAGCGATCCAACAACTATAGGTGAAAGCGCAACATCACCCCAGCGCAACCATCGGCCAACCACTAACGCACTAAATATTATTAACAAATCAATGATTTGCCAAATAAAACGACGTTTGAATTTTCCCAGTCGCGAGACGACTTCGGCGATAATTATGCCCGCGTCGATAAGCTTGTGGCCGAGAAAGGGATAGTTTTTCCGAAAGTGCTTTTCCACAAAAAGATGCATAGCACCGTAAAAAGCACGGTCTCGGTCAATTGAACTTCGACGAGTCGATTCACCTCTAAAATGAACAATGCTTGCCGTTGGAGCATAATGGACCTGCCAACCGGCAAGACTGAATCGATAGCTCCAATCGATATCTTCACCAAACATAAAGAACGATTCATCAAGTCCGCCAACTTGCGCGTACGCTTCTCGGCGAACAATCATGCATGCTCCGGTTAGAGAATCAACTTCAGAAGGCTGGTCGGGATCGAGATAGAGGAGGTCATATTTTCCAAATATTGAGCTCTTCGGGAAAAGAGCTGATAATCCCGATAGACGACAAAACGCTACCCATGGCGTTGGGAGCCCGCGTTTGGAAGCTTTGTCGAAAATTCCATAGCGATTGAGGTGTTTCGGGCCTGCAATACCAACTTTCGGATGATCATCGAGGTATGTAATCAGTGCACGTAAGGAGTCCCGTCCGACGAGCGTATCCGGGTTTAACAGCATCAAGTATCGGCCAGAAGTTTCTGAAAGCGCGATATTATTGGCTTTAGCAAAACCCACATTTTCAGAATTGGAAATGAACTTGACGGTCGGAAATCGGGGTGAGAGGAATTCGATTGAATTGTCGGTCGAGTTATTATCGACAACGATTATCTCGAGTTTATACCCTTCACTCGCCGCCAAAACCGATCTGAGGCATTGTTCGGCAAAGTGTTTGACGTTGTAGTTGACAATAACAATGGAGAGATCAGTTGATTGGTTTCCAGCCACCTAATTTCCGCAATTTCCGTCGTTTGAACAAACCGGCTAATCCTAATTTCCAGACGAGAATAACGGCTTCCCTGACGATGGCTTTAGACATTTTAGATTTGCCGACAGTTCTGTCGGTAAATATAATGGGAATCTCTTTGATGCGGAAGCCCGCCATCCAGGTGCGCCAGCTCATTTCTATCTGAAAGCCGTATCCACCGGCTCGCACGCGATCTAAGTCGATGGTCTCAAGAACTTCACGGCGGAAACATTTATAGCCACCAGTAACGTCCCGAATAGGTAACCCAGTAATTGTTCTGGCATAAACCGAAGCGAAATAGCTTAGAAGCAACCTCGATAACGGCCAATTGATGACGTTGACGCCGGTAATGTATCTTGATCCGATCACCAAATGGGCATCCTGTGCCGCGGCAAGGAATTTCGGAATTTCGTCAGGATCATGCGAGAGGTCGGCGTCCATTTCAAAAATAAATTGATAACCATTGGCGAGAGCGTATTGAAATCCTTTAAGATAGGCAGTTCCTAAGCCGAGTTTCCCGGCGCGGCGAATTAACTTGATATGCTTATCGCTTTGTGAGAAACCAGCAATCATATCACCTGTACCATCCGGGGAATTGTCATCCACCACGAGTACATCAAGTTCGATAGGTTGTGATAAAACGCGACGAAGCACCTCATGGATATTCTCACGTTCATTATATGTCGGAATGATAACGAGCGTTTTATGGTGGTCGCTTGATGAAACGGTCATCGGCGGCTACCCCTTTGTAATATTCTCTTCGGAGGCAATGTATAGGCGAAGCGACTGTTCAAGATCGCGAAAGTTATAAGATAGCTCTATTTCAGCTTTCGTAGTAATCAATCCTGACCGAAGCGGACGTTTTGCCGGTTGATTCAAATCTGAGGTTGAAATCGGAGTTATTAATGTTTCGTTCAGCCCGAAATGACGCGCAATTTTGACTGCCATTTCAAATCGGGTCATAAAACTTGACCCGCCCATGTGAAAGAGACCCTGTTTTTCAAGCACGATCAATCGGTCGATAGCCTCAGCAAGATCTTCAGCGATAGTTGAGTTTCCCCACTGATCATCGACGATTCTCACCTGTTTATTGGCGCGAAGCTCTCCTAATAGCCAACTAACGAAACTTGATTTTACGTTTTTACCACATCCATAAATGACAATTGATCTAATTATTGTAGAATTTTCACTCGATCCTCGCACGAGGTTTTCTCCTGCCAGCTTGGATTTGGCGTAATATCCGGTCGGGTTGGGTGTATCATCCTCAGAATAAGGACCTTTTTCGCCATCGAAAACATAATCAGTCGAAATGTAAATAACCCTTGCATTACATCGTGATGCGGCGATACAGATGTTCTCAGTTCCATCGACATTTATTTTCCAACAGCGTTCGCGCTCGGTTTCGCAGGCATCTACATTGGTCATAGCCGCACAGTGAATTATTGTATCGGGCTTCCAGTTACGTACAATCCCAACAATCTCTTTGCGGGAGGTAATATCACCCTGACAATATTCATATTGTGGTGTGCTGAGAACGGCGGCGTCCTGAAGATCGATTCCACAGAGTTGGTGGATATCCTTGGAAAGTTGGGTGACAAGTTTTTGTCCCAACAACCCATTTGAACCGGTGATCAGTATTCGCATCAGGTGGTTGAGGGTAATTTACAACTATTAGCGCGAAACTCATCGAGTCTGTTTTTTATTTCGATATCGGACAAGCTTAAAAATCGAGCAACAAAAATTGCCGCGTTTACAGCTCCGGCTTTTCCTACTGCAAAAGTAGCAACGGGAACTCCAGCGGGCATCTGGACAGTTGACATGAGGGCATCAAGACCATCGGAAATGCCTCCGGCCAATGGAATGCCTATAACTGGCAAGTCGCTGTTAGCGGCGCATGCTCCGGCCAGATGAGCCGCCATACCAGCTCCGCAAACTATTGCGCAGAAGCCTTTGCTCCGGGCTGAAGTGGCCAACTCAGTAGTACGCGCAGGATCGCGGTGTGCTGAAGACACGACAAATTCAGCCGTTATCCCAAAATATTGATAATAGGGACGGGAGGCTTCAAGTACTGGCGCGTCTTTGTCTGAACCCATTAAAACGAGAACGCGATGACTGGTCAATTAAGTATCCAAATTTGGGGTTGCTGAAAAAGTTTTGCAGTGCCTAAGGTATAATCGGCGTTTGGCGTTTCGAGGGACACTTCTAAAGGACCATTCTTCAGGGGAAGGTCACTCTTTTACGAAAATCGAGTACATGCCTGAACCTTCACCAGAAACGACTGCTTTGATAAGAGATCCGGTTAGAGCAAACCCCATGCGGAAAGGTGACAGTAGTTTGTGTTGTGGTGAAGAGCGTAGATGGATACTCTCGCTAAGCAAGATGTTGTAGAAATGATCGAGAGGCAGTATCCCTGATGCAAAAAGCTTCAATCCACTTTGCTTGGCGATAGTCCGGGTAGTGTCGGGAGTGAAATGCCAGAGATGCCGTGGAGCGTCGATGGCGACCCAGTCAGGACCATAAAATTTTGCGTCGAAGGAATTGATGTTGGGCAATGCGATCAAAACTTTTCCATTCGGGGCAAGCAATTCTGTGATTTGCTGAAGAGCTTCGAGGGGCTCAGGAATGTGTTCGAGAGCGTGCCAAAGGGTGATCAGATCGAAAGCTCCTTTTGGCATTGAGACAGTGTCAAGAGTGCCAGTCTTGATGTCCAGACCAAAATGTTGACGTCCCCATTCGGCGGCATGAGGCTCCGGTTCCAATCCTGTAGTGTTCATTACATCACTGATCGCGTTCAGGAATTCCCCGGTGCCGCAACCTATGTCAAGAATGTGACTACGGTTCGGTAAATGGCGCATAACGAGGCGCCGTTTCCACTTGCTGGACCAGCTTCGTGCCCTGATATAGAGTCGTTCGGTTGTGCTTCGATTTTCTGAGAAGGAAATGAAAGGGTCGTAGCCCTCCTTCAGGTGGTGCGACGGGGCAAGATCAAGAGGAGGGCGCGGGCTGAGAAATATCAGCCCGCACTCTTTACAGGTCACGAGGAAATAATTGCGAAGCGCCGGATCTTTCAGCCGGTCTCCACACGATAGAAATCCTTCGACAGCAGCTCCGGCAGGGCAGATCGGACACGATACATCCTTCCAGACTCCGCCGGGTAGATTACTCAACGTGCTGGTGATCGCCAATCGTTGGCGGGATGGAAATATCCACGCAGAGAGAGCTTAAGGAAAACTCCGGTGTAATCGACCGGGAGCAGTGATCCACTGGCCGAATTCAGATACACGGGAATGTCATTGGTGGAGTTATTTGGGTCTTCGTAAGCGATCTTACTGACTTTGGCAAACCGGCCACCAACCTGAACGTTGAAACCGACCATTTCCCTAATAGGAAACTCTAAACCCAAGGCAAGGATAACGCCGAAGGATTTACCTTTACCATCACTAAAGCTTCCAGAGGTGATGTGCGAACCACTTTCTTGTGCGATATCGATGGACCTGTCTAACGTGGCATTATAAATTGCCGGACCGATACCAAATGATAACTCTTTGTTTTCCCAAGGGGTGTACCAGGTTGCCATTCCGTAGAGTTCGCTCCCGGACAGCGTCTGTTCAGCCCATGATTCCGGGGAATTTGGAGCGTCGGTGATTCTGAACTTTTGATCAATGATACTCGCAAAACGGTTGTAACCGAATTGCCAGCCGAATTCTGGCATTTGACGATAGAGAATTCCGATACCAAATTGAGCACCCACCGTCATTTCCTCGGCGGGAACAATTCCGGCGAAGTTGGTGGCGGGAAGATAATCGTTTATGTCGGTAAGAAGGTGCATACCTCCGCCAAGTTGCAATTCAAGCCCGTACTTGTGGGATAATTCCGCAGCCGTACTGACCGACGGTAACGACCACAGGAGCGTGGTAACAACAACAAGCGCCCCAACTAACTTGCGCATTTTCGATGCCTCCAAGAGATGTTTATTCGTGCCGTAGTTCGATCTAAAGACGTGATTCAGCATTACCTTTCAATTCTTTCGCCCGGCGAATACCTCGCCCGTAAAACTGAAATGCAATCGAACCGTTATACATCCGCAATTTAATCGAGTCGTCGCTGACTCGACGCAACCGCTGTACCCGTCTTCGACCCGTTATAAGATAAGGTAGAGAAAGCCAAATCCAAATCCCTGCTCGGCTTACTGCAACAAACTTGATGAAATCAAGTCTCATTAGACAAAATAACGCCCAGATGGCATCCATTGCGAGACGGACAGGGAAATATTTACAAAGCGATGCTGTGCTATAGTTCCTCACAAGCATCGCCAAACTATTGCGATGGTTCAAATAAAGCTTGAGAAACGAGCCGCTTTTTATTGTTACAGCTCCGCGATGGAAAGCCGTCGCGGAGGGGATGGCCATGACACTCCAGCCCATCAACTGCAATCTCCAGAGGAAATCAATTTCCTCCATGTGTGCAAAAAACGGTTCTTCCAAACCACCGGCTTCGAGGAAGAGTTCGCGCCGGATCATCAACGCCGCTCCTGCACCCCAGAAGACTTCGGCTGGTTGGTCATATTGACCGTTATCTTCCTCGACAAAGTCGAAAATTCGACCTCTCGCAAAAGGAATTCCATAACGGTCGATTAATCCGCCACATGCCGAAGAGTAGTCGAATTTCTTTCGATCAAAATATGACAGAATTTTTGGTTGCACCGCGCCCAATGATGGGTTCGACGCCAACGTCTCAGCTAAGATTTTGACAGAACCAGGATCAGAAATAGCATCGTTGTTGAGAAGGAAAGATAACTCTCCTGTTGATGCTTCGACTCCACGGTTACAGGCCGCCGCAAAACCAAGTTTGCATTCGTAATGCAAAACTTGCGCTTTTGCGAATGCTCCAATTCCCCAATCAGCGGGATTTTCGCCGGATCCATTGTCAACGATTACTACTTCGATATCGATCTCGCGAGCGTCGCGCAAGGAGTCCAAGCACTCCCGCAGAATTTCAACGCCTCCAGCATGAGGGATTATCGCACTTACTGTCAGCAACTATTGTGCCTCTATCGAAGTTTACAGCCCACCACTCATAGATTTTAATTCAACGAGCTTTTTCTGCATTCCCGGATCCGTAGGATTCGTCGATAGCCATTCTTCAGTTAAGGCAACAGCTTTCCGGATATCGCCCGATTTTTTCAATGATTCGATCAGCCCATTCAGAGCCTGTGCATCACCCTTGTCCAATTGCCAAAGCTGGTCATAAATAGACCCTGAAAATTCGACCATCCCCATTTGGAGAGCCTCGGCGGCGATCTTCAATTTGGATGGGCGCATACCGTTTCTCGCTAAAGCGGCACGGAAAATATCCGCCGCATACCCTGTATCGCCTCCAAGTTGAACCCACGTATAAGCCACTCGCGTAACGTTTTCGACATCGGAATTTAATTCGATAGATTTGTCGAACAACTCACGACAGCTTTGCGGATCCTGAGCATCTGACAAGTAATATGCTCCGTATTCATATGCGCTTTGAGCGGTAAGCGGCTGTGATTTAGTGATTCTGTCCAGCCTTCGGGAAAGCTCCTCCGGTTTTCCGAGATCGGCGTAAATCCGGCCGATCTGGAGCGATAGAACGTCATATTTAATAGGTACACGTTCTTCGGGGATGGTTTTGTCCATGAACTCAAGAGCTGTAAGCGCTTTGACTTTGCGAGGCAAATTCTCGAAATTATCGATACGTCTCTGCAAGTCGCTTGAAGCACCGGTGGTATCTTTATCACCCATCTGCTCGGCTTGTGTCAGATAGTGGTAGGCAAGTTGAATCAGCCCCTGTCGATAGTTGCCCAATAATTTCAAGATATTGTCATCAAAATATATATCAGGATCTTCCACTCCCCGATATTTGTACTTTCGCATCATATTCACGGCAACCTTATCAGGGTCGAGCAGTTCACTGGCTTCAGACTTTAATCGGAAGGTGAGCCCTTCCATCGTGAGGAAGTTTTTTGAGGCATCACGAATATTCCTCAGACCAACCAGATTACCATCTGAAACGGTTACGGCAAAATAGATCGGACGCTCCCAAGCGGCGGCGGCGTTCATGGCAATAGTGTTCAAAATCATCAGATCTTGAACGCGGAGAAAGTACTTCTGCTCACCATTTGGACCGACTGGATAGGCAAGCGGTCCCGGCACATCCCAAACAAGTTTGGGTGACATTGCGGTCGGGCCCTCGACAGCAACTTTGCGACTGGCAGACCAAACACGGTCCATCAAACCAGACATTTCTCTTGAGTCAACTGTGTTTTCAATATAGGCGTCGGTGACCTTCGGTGGCAGGGGGACTTTGGGGTATTTATCCCGGATCTGCTTGATAAACCACCCTGTGTTCAATAGACTTAAGTTGATAACTCGGACGTCAGTTCTGACGCCATCGACGACTTGGAGATACCAAAGCGGAAAAGTGTCGTTGTCGCCATTGGTATAAAGAATGCCGTTTTCGTCGCACGAGTTGAGCAGGTTATAGGAATAGTCCCATGCTACATAATTGCCGGAACGGTTGTGATCGTGCCAATTCTGGACTGCCATATTCATCGGGACGATTGCTGTGAGCAAAGCGAGGACTCCGCCGGATACTATTTTCCCATTAATTTTTTTAATAGCTTCGACGGCTAACTCAGCTAATGACAATGCACCCAGTCCAATCCAGATTGCAAACGCGAAATAAGATCCGACATAGGCGTAATCTCGTTCGCGAGGCTGGGGGTCATCCTGATTTAGATACAGCAGAATACCAAAACCGGTCAAGAGGAACAGCACCAGATTAACGAAAGCGCCTTTTTTATCGCGATAAAAATGGTGGACGAATCCAAAGATGCCTAATAGGAAGGGAATAGCGGCGAAACGGGCGATGTCGAAGAATTGCCAGCCAAGATAGCGGATGTACATCTGTTTGACTTGGTATTCCCAGAAGGGAGCCTTCCGTTGGAACATAGTCATAAACAGACTTTCAGTGCCATACTGCTCTCGATTGAGATAGGAGAGCAGTGCTTGCCATGTTTCGGGGTTGTTCTCGTCGAAGAAGGGATCCTGCCCGGAACGAATCTTAATAATCAGGAATGTCGAGTAACCAAGAATAACTAACAGGATGGAGATCATACCTATTGCCTGCCAACGCTTGTCACTCTTTACGAAATAATATGCTCCCCATACCATCGCCAGCAATATTGCGCCCACCCCAAAAACGGATATTTTGGTGATCAGAGTCGGCACGCCCTGAACGACTCCGGGGTAAATCGCAAATACGACAGCGCAACCAATGATACCGGTTAATAAAAAGCTTTTCGGGGTTACGTCGAAGTGTTTAAAGGCGACGATATAGGTGATCGGCAGTAAAGCCAGTACATTCAGCAAGTGAACACCGCTCGCCAGTCCGGTCAAATAGAAAATCAAGAGGAGAATTCGGTTACCGGTCACCGTATCTGCGGCGTCTATCCACCTCAAAGCGAGATAATAGACAAGAGCGGTGAAGGTCATGCTCATCCCATATACTTCCGCTTCGACGGCATTGAACCAGAAACTGTGCGAGAATGTGAGGGCCAGTGCGCCAATCAGACCAGCTCCGTACACCATCATTTTGTCGGTAACCGTCACTTCGATGCCGCGCCAAGCACGAGCCATTCTTACAATCGTGAGATACAGGAGAAGGGAAGTAAAAGCCGAAGAAAGCACCGAGAGTAGGTTGACTCTCAAGCCAATATCCGTAGCGATTGGTAGCATCGAAAACAAACGCCCGATCATCATATAGAGAGGTGTACCGGGTGGGTGGGGTACCCCAACGGTGAAAGCCGCCGCAATAAACTCACCGCAATCCCAGAAGCTCTCAGTTGGAGATACGGTTGCGGCAAATGATATCAGCGCAATCAGAAAAACAGCGGCGCCGACGATTCGGTTTGCAGTCAGGTTAATAACGGACCTCGATATCAAAATGGATGAGTTGTAATCAAGTTAAGTTAGTCGTTCCGGAAGCAAAAATCAAGGAAATTTCCAATTGAAGCGCACAGATATTGTACTACCGTTCAAACATCAGGTTCCGTTTGAAATTCGTAGGACTGCTTGCCGCCGCAAGTCCGGTTTCGAATGAAATTTTATTGTCTTTATAGAGTTGGGTTATGTGTTGATCGAATGTTTGCATTTGATAAGGATTCCATCCTTGTTCGATCAAGTCGGTAAAGCCCTTTGAGTCAGCCAATTGGATCCGGTCGCGAATTGCCGAAGTCATTCTCATTATCTCCATTGCGGCAATTCGACCTTCATTATCGCTTCGCGCCAAAAGTCTTTGCGAGATGACTGCCTGAAGAGTTTCGGCAATACGAATTCTGACCGCCGGTTGCTCAGCGGGTTCGAACACTCCAAGCAGACGCAAAATGGTTCCCTCAGCCGTCCCGGTATGGACAGTGCTGAATACGGAATGTCCGGTCTCAGACGCTTTGATAGCAATTTCGACGGTCTCCCGGTCACGCAACTCGCCGACCATTATAACGTCAGGGTCTTGGCGAAGAGCCGCTCGGAGCGCGTCTGCAAAAGAAGCGGTATCCTCTCCCACATCGCGCTGTAATATAAACGATGTTTTATCTCGGATCAAGAATTCGATCGGGTCCTCTATAGTGACAACTTTTTTGGCAAGTGTTTCATTGATTTGTCTTAGCATAGCCGCGAGTGTCGTCGATTTTCCACTGCCAGTTGTTCCGGTGACGAGAATTAATCCTCTTGGAACCACGGCAATCTCTTTCAAAACTTCCGGAAGACCGAGACTCTCAATCGAAGGACTTTCGCCCGGGATCACTCTTAGCGCCAAAGTCAGTGTTCCGCGCTGGCGTGCAATATTGACTCGAAAACGTCCGACTCCCTTGACCGAGAAAGAGGTATCGAAATCGTAAAGGTCTTCGAGGTTTGATAAATAACGTTGCGCAGAGGTACTTCCCGAATCTGAAAGAATTCGTTTTACAATCTGTTGAATATCTTCAGAAGTTAGAGGTTCTTCAGTTCCAGGGACAATATCGTTGCCCTCACGGACCATGAAGGGAGCTCCTACCTTTATATGAACATCAGAAGTCCCCAATTTTAGCGCCGCCGCGAGGACTTGATCGAGTGTCGCGTTATCCATTGTTACTAAACTTTTTCAACTTACTTATCCAGCAAGTGGTAATTGAAGGGTTAAGGTAATTTTTCCATCCTTCGAAGTTTTGGTATTAAAACTTCCCCGATGTAGAGTAGCGAATTTTTCAGCCGCCTGAAAGGAAATCGGCTGTCGTTTAGTGCCTTCGTTCGGGAATGATCCGTCGCCGATAATAATATCTAAAACCTCGCCGTGATCGATTCCGGTGATAGCTATCAGATTGTCCTGTTTCTTGGCTACTTCCAGCAACAGACCTTCCAGCACAATCAGAAGGAGCTCGGGATCTACTGTTACAAATCCATCATACAGGTTTTCTCGCCCGATAGAAATGTTGATGCCAGCATTTTGGGTACAGATTTCTTGCACTAATTTTTCAAGAAATGTCTTGAAACGAACCGGCTTTGTCGATGTTTCGACATTCGATCGATACGCAAGATCACAGCGCTTGAAATACCGTTCAAGATTCGTCTTTTGAGTATCTTCATCTGAGTTCGGGAGTAAGTTTTTGATGTCAGAAATTATTTCTGTCACCAGATTTGACTCAGTATCGCTGACGATCCTTTGTACCGAGAGCGATCGTTCGTAGCCTATAGCAAGCTGATCAGCAAATAGTGAAAGGCAGGCAAGATCATCAGCAGTAAAACTGTTGGCTGTCCCGTTGATTAATTGAATGATACCATGGATTTTTCCGTCACTTTTACGAAAAGGCGTACAGATTACGGCCCGAGTAACGAAACCCGATATTGCATCATAATCAGGGAAATATCTGCTGTCCTCTTGAGCGTCCGCAACGAGTATCGCCTCCCCCTGTAGGGCGCATGCCCCAGCTATTCCCTGTCCTTTTTGAAGAGTTATCTTGCTCAGACCTTCACCCCGAATCATCATCCCTTCAAGGTTGCCATTGAATGGATCGAGGACATAAACAGTTCCTCTCTCGGCCTTCAGCGATTCAAGCGAGGCGTCCAGTATCAGCTTCCATAGCTCACTCCAATTTAATAGATCTCCGGCTTTCTTAGATACGGATAAGGCAAAGGAAGCCCTTGCGTGCAGTCTGCCAATTTCTTCGGCAAATTGAGTAAGAGCTTTCATCAACCGCCGATCTGTTTGGCGAAGCCTTCCGGCGAGAGCGCTATTGAGATTTTGCAATAGTATAGGATTGGAGCCCATGATCTGTTCGAGCATCTTCCAGCGAAGCTCAAGAAGACTTGTCGGCTGGGTGGTCACCGCCGTTGAGGTGTGTGAATGTCCTTCGATTAAAGAGATTTCCCCGAAAAATTCGCCGGGACCAAGGAATACACCATCGCTCGCGGCGGGGATTCCCTCAGGCAGAATTTCTACTTCACCACTGTAAACAATGTATAGACAATCCGCTAAGTCCCCGGGAGAATAAATCCGCGAATTTGGAGATAATTCCAACGTGGTGGATCCATCAGCAACTGCTTGAATTTCTTGGTCACTCAAACCCGCGAGCAGATCTGTTATCATTCATTCCTCCTTTCGAGATACTTCAATATACCAAATTGATCGATGAAATGATACTATACAAGTCTGGTTCAAAGTTGAAATTGTTGCCTTCGCTGATTTACGACTCTATATTCAATGGTTGTATAAGGATTCATCACTTTAAAATCCATACTATTTCGTTCAACAAAATTTGGTTGTGCTGTGCCTTCAAAAGAAACTTGGCCTCCTGTAACACCGATACTGACGGTCGATGCTGTGATCAGAATCGAGCGTGGAATCGTCCTGATAAAGCGCAAGAATTTCCCTTACGGCTGGGCTTTGCCAGGTGGATTCGTCGAAGTAGGCGAAACAGTCGAGAATGCCGTCCGGCGTGAGGCACTTGAAGAAACGGGACTCTCTCTCGAAAATCTATGGTTAGTCGGAGTCTATTCCGATCCGACCAGAGATCCCCGCTTCCATACAGTTGGCGTCGTTTTTGGCGCAACAGCCCATGGTGAGCCCTGCGGAGGCGACGATGCCGCGGATGCATGTCTGATCGATGATTCTGACATACCGGACGAATTTGCCTTCGACCACGGGAAAATTATCACGGACTTCCTCCGACTTGAAAAATTCGCCGAAACTCGTTCTTACGAGGAATAGTGGATTCTTGTTCCACTGCCGACCCATCGTTGTCGGGAGTAATACACTGTAATTTCAAAATATTGGCACTCAAATGAAACTTCGATTCATTTTCTCGACTATATTGTTGCTGACTATGCTCGGACTGTCACAAGCCGCGCCAGAGGCAATCAAAGGGCTTATTACTGGAGATCAGGCAACTTCCTCGATCAGCGCCAAGTTGCTCGCCAGTCATCCCCCGGACAGTCTGGCAGTCTGGATCAGGAATTTCAATGATTTTCCAGCCCCGGCTACAACTGGCTGGGCAGTTGAGCTCAGACACCAAATCAATGACACTTTGGTCGCGCCTGCCTGGCTCTATATCCCAACGAGTTACAATCCTCAAATTCCGACTCCGTTCGTGATCAGTCTCCATGGGGGTGTATCGGGGGCCAAATTCCGCGATGCTTCCACCAAAAACTGGCATGATGAGTCAGTCATCCAAATTGCTGAGGCTGAGGGTTGGCTTGTTCTTTACCCACTTGGAATGACAGGTTGTGCCTGGTGGGACAAGACCGGAATGGAAAATATCCTCTGGTATGTGCGAGAAATGAAACGGCTCTACAATGTTGATGATGATCGAGTTGCGATGTGCGGATTTTCAGATGGAGCGTCTGGGAGTTATCATTTCGCAATGCTTGCCGCGACAGACTTTGCAGTTTTCTTCCCTTGGTCGGGTCATCCGTCGGTCGGAACTCAAGTGGGGGGAATACAGACTTATCTGGAAAACCTTCAAGCTCGTCCCCTTTTCGCTTCCAATGGTGGGAAGGATCAACTCTATCCAGCCGCGAAGTTAGATCCCTTTCATCGTCTTATACTAAGCACAGGCTCTTTATTGAGCGTTTCATATTGCGATACTGCCGGTCACAACTATGGCTATATGCCTGAAGAATGGTCAAGGATGGCTGTCCGCTTCGAACGACATGCTCGAGACCCGTACCCCTCGGAAATTTATTTCGAAACCGCCGATCTCGAGTTTAGTTCGTTGGATTGGCTGAAGATTTCGACTCTTGATACGACTCGAAGCGCGGCCTGGTGGTACGGTGACTTGAACCTTAAAGAAACCGATGATCGAATTTCAATCGGGTTTAATCCTGATCAGGATTATGATGGAAAAGGGGTAAGGCTTGGTTTTGTTTCCGCGGATCCCGAATCACCGGCTGTCAAAGCAGGGATGAAAGCCGGGGATATATTGATTCAAATCGACGATGTGAAAGTTGTTGGGATGGCAGATGTTGTTCTTGCTAAGGAGGGGCGTAAGCGGGGAGATCCAATCACATTGACCTTTAACCGAGGATCAGAGAAGATGAAATTCGAGACTTCCTATCCTCCTATTCAGGAATACGACGCTTTTCCCAGAAACCTCAAGTCTGGCGCGGTCATTGTGCGAAGAGTTGGCAATAGTTTTGAGATACAAGGTTCACGGGTGGCATCTTGCGAAATCTCTCTCTCTCCTGATATGATTAGGTTTGAAGAGCCCGTTCGAGTTGCGGTAACCGAGCGGACGCATTTTTTTGAAGCACACAATGCTATAGTTAAGCCAAGTTCCACGACGCTATTGGATCAGTTTCAGAAAGACCACGACCGGATTCGGCTGGTTTATGCGAAACTCAAGCTGGATATTCCGAAAAAGTAAGCGTGGGTCTCGTTGCGGCATTTCTGTTGCTTCTTTAGCTTGCATTAAACCGCCGGTTGCGCTACATTAATACGTTGTATCGGGTGAAGGCAAGGCGAACATTTGCTCGCCGTACCGATCTTTCAATCGATTGCTTTTGCCCGATAATTTTTCACCTCCCCGGAAACTCTAACCTCGCTAAAAAAATGTCCATCAATTTTTATCGATCTCTCAAGTTTACTGCAATCGGTCTGGCGTGCTTTTGCCTTGCGTCTATTACACATGCGGAGCTTGAGTCCGCTAACGAAGACGCTCCTCCAAAAGGCCCCATCCGCATCGATCTTGCGAATCCGAACATTCAGAATCGAGTGCACCGAGTCGGCAATATTTGGATGAACATCACCAATTACGGATATTTTGGTAACTACTCGCCATGGGGCGGGCTGGGGATGGACGATCCTGAATATCCCGGAACGTGGGCGCCGCAATGTGAATACCCGGCTGGCTCAAAAACGCAGTATCTCTTCCAAGGAGCGCTTTGGCTTGGAGCAATGGTTTTGGATGAAGGATTTGAGTTTCCTCGCGTATCCACTGGTACAGACGGATGGGTCAGACCTCGTGTTAATGAAATGTACCCGCCTGAAGGAGATGTGGGACAAATAGTTGAAAAATCCAATCGCCCTAATTCCTATAACCGGCTCGGAGATTATGTCACTGACCCAAGTGCGGTTTCCGAACAGGACTTCGATATTGTCTATTCGGACACATTGACGGATAATTTCTACGTTGATTCTGATCCGATCGATGGGGCTCATTATCCGCTCGGTCTTAAAATCTCCCAGAAGTCTTACGCTTGGAGTTACAACTACGCACAGAATTTTATTATAATCGATTGGGAAATCGAGAACATCGCCGGTAATTACCTAAAAAATCTATACGTTGGTCTATATATCGACGCCGATGTCGGCTGGGAAGGAGAGCCTGCCAACTGGTTTAATGATGATATCTGCGGTTTTCAGCGGATGTTTTACTACGTGCGTCCGGATGGCGAATTAGATTCTTCGGTAATCAACACAGCATGGATTGCCGATAACGACGGCAGACCGGTGGCACAATCTTCCGGAAATGATTTTACCACGCCGTCGGTCACTGGAGTAAGAGTAGTCCGCGCTCCCAACCCGCAATTGCGAACGAGTTTCAATTGGTGGATATCCAACGGAAATGCTGATAACGATTTTGGCCCATCGTGGGATGACGATAACGCTCCCGCTGGTTGGACAAACGTCTTTGGCACACCAATGGGTGACACCCGAAAATACTTTATTCTTTCAAACGGGGAATTCGATTTCGATCAAGTCTATACAAATGACGCTGAGTATATCACATCTCATCCACAGCTAATTCGGGATCGCTGGAATCCAGAAGAAATACTGGAAAGCCATTCCTGGAAAATACCCGGCGTGACCGACGGGACGCCTGCGGGACTTGTCAATGACCTTCATAATGGATTTGATACACGTTATCTACTCTCTTGGGGTCCGCTTGGCATATTCGATCATATCGATGAGGCTGGTAACAATATATATCGTTTGAATCCTGGAGAAAAATTTTCGATGACGGTTGCTTATGTAGCCGGCGACGCGTTTCATAATAAAAATGCCGCCCAGCCCGATAACGCAACCATCGATCCCAGTTTGTTTAATTTCAACAGCCTTCGTTACAACGCTGATTGGTCGGCGAAAGTTTATGATAACCCGCTTGTCGATACTCCCATATATGACTGGGGCAATGACCATCAGCCGGGAACGGGCGACAGAGACGAATCAGAAGGAGATAAGATTAAGGAAACTGGCGATGGGTGGTATGGCGAAGATGTCGGAGAAGATGGGCTTTACGCCCTCACTCGTGGGGATGTCGCCTATAAATGGGAGGCAAGCGTCAAAGTCGAATTCATATATCCAGGGCCGGACTTGGGCGAAGCAGATGGGCATTTATCCAGAACCGAAGACGGCCTCGAAAGACCAGAGGAACTACTCTATACCAGATCGAACGGCATGCTCGATCATGGTGATTCGTACCCTGACTTTCAGGGACCTCCTCCACCGCCTATTCCCGACCTGAAGTTATTGACCGAGCCTGTTACGTTGACACGAAATGGTCAAACGCTAAACATTGGAATTGAAGAATTAAAGAATTGGGTCGTCTTGGTGTGGAACAAAGATCCCTCTGAGTCAGATAGCTACGTCGATCCATTTTCTCGAGAGGGCGATTTCGAAGGCTACCGCATTTATAACTCGAACACCGGGCTTGAGCGGGACTTTGCGTTTCTTGACGAGTTCGACCGCATCGATTTTGCTTATTACGGGAATGGAGACAGTCTTGCCTCTAAGCCTATACTCGACCGGACTGGAATCCCGCAAGATACGGCAGTTGGCGGCGTGAGGCTAACCATGAAACCCGTGGGTAGGAATATCGGGCTAATGGGCGGCGAAGCGCTTTATTTTGACGACAATACACACAATTACTATTACGTCATTCGTGATTCACATCCCATGGTCCCTCGTTATTATGCTGTTACGGCTTATGACTATGGTGATTACAAAACCGGTACGCCGCCGCTTGAATCGGCTCGTCGAGCCAATATGATTTTTTCGGCCCCATCCGGATCCGACCGCCTAAAGGTTGGCGTGGTTCCCAATCCGTATCGCGCATCACAAGACTACACGCTGACTCACGGTGGAGGATTGTCATGGGAAAATCGCGACGATGGTACTCCAGATTACTTTCCTCAAACCGACCGCAGACTCTATTTTTACAATTTGCCAAGAGTGTGTATGGTAAGGATATACTCGGTTTCAGGAGATCTGATCGATATAGTGACTCACAATATGTCGGGAGACGACCAGCAGGGTTGGAATCCTGATTTTGCCGAAGGTTGGGATCTGAACTCACGCAACCACCAGCAAATTGTTTCGGGACTATACCTGTTTACGGTTGAAGATATGACAGAAGGTGGGGGCGGGAGTATCGAAACCGGTAAATTTGTGGTGATCAGGTAGGCGGTTTTACTGCTGGCAAACGAGGGCGTTGCCAGCGTGAAGCGGACAACACCTTCCAATATCGCCTTTAAGTGACATCTCGCTTTTTGATTACCTTCTTGATCTTATTGCTTGCGTGATGCATGTTCTTTGACCACCATCTTTCCTAAAGCAATTTGTACAGCGGCGACTGGCGTCGATGCAAAGGATATAATTTTCTTCGTATCGGTTATACGTTGGGCTACCGTTTTCCAGAATGATCCAAGTCCAACTGCTGGCCGGAGAGGTAGAAAACCTTTTAGTTGAGTTTCTATCACCATTGAAAGCTCAACTAGAGTGCCACTTGATCCCGGGCAGATGATATAACCGTCTGCCAACCAGATAAGCGAGAGAAGGCGTTGATCCCACCGATCCGCAACCCAATTATCTGTAATAAAAGAATTTGGAGATTTTTCAGGTAAATCCTGACAGGTAATTCCTACTACAGCTCCGCCTTCTGAGACTGCTCCGGACGAGCAGGCTTCCATTATTCCTCCATAACCCCCATTCATCGTAACCGCGCCAGCTTTGCCGAGCGCAACACCAACTTCAAAAGCTTGTATCCAATCTCGCGAACCTGGCTCGGTCATGGAGCTTCCAAAAACCGCGATAAACGACGCATGAAGCCTCAACTTCATTCTTAATTCACGTTTTCGCTGAGCCATGGTCAAGAACCAACTGTCGCTGATGATTGTGATCTCACTGGCTTCAATGATGGCGGGTAAGATTTTGGTCAAGATGAGGTCTTTCTACAATGGGTTTGGAAGTTTGCCAAAATGGACGGCTTCTAAGGTTGACAGTAAAATTATAAATTATCTATATCTGCCGTCAATCCAAGAGGGTTGACGACTTACACCGCAGACGTTCTCGGACAAACGCTTAGGCTGGTATTACAGCGCTCTGGGCGTTTAGGGTATTCTTCATCGGTTTTCAAAATCTTAAATAAAATAACGACAAATTTCGCTCTAAGCAAACTTGCCCGGATAAGTCTATGAGGGATTGTTGACTTAAAGTGAAATAGCTTGCATCATGTTGCGTTCAGCGTTATATTTCTTAGTTTCTGGTACAATGGTATAGAGGCCTGTGAGCGACACAATATCCAGCAACCTGATCCGTCTTCGAACCCGGCTTGCCGCAACAGCTCATGGATCGGGGCGAGATCCTTCCGATGTTCATCTGATAGGTGTTTCGAAGACACGTTCGGCTGGGGAAGTAGTTGATGCCTTTATGGCAGGCTTGAACGATTTCGGTGAGAATCGCGTTCAGGAGGCACTCGAAAAGAAGCGACTGGTTTACGATCTTTTACCTGCCGATTTACTCATTGCCCGTAAAATCCGTTGGCATTTAATCGGTCATCTCCAATCCAATAAAGTGAACAAGGCCGTCGAAGTATTCGATGTAATTCATTCGATAGATTCGATTGACAAGGCAGAGATGGTGGGAGAGGCTTCTGCCCAGATTGGCAAAGTTATTGATTGTTATGTACAAGTAAATACTTCTGGTGAGGATTCAAAATCAGGTACAACTCTTGATGAAGCAGAATCTGTAGCGGCAAGTGTAGTATCTCAGGCGTCACTGAAAATGATCGGATTGATGACCATCGGAGCGTGGACGGACGATCAGACTATCACAGAGAGTTGTTTCTATGATCTCCGTGCCTTGCGTGACCGAATCGGTCTAACTCACCCAAATTGGGGAACTCTCGGTTTGTCTATGGGTATGAGCGGTGATTATGAGCTTGCGGTCGCTTGTGGTGCGTCGGTAGTGAGGATTGGGACGGCGTTATTCGGTGTACGCAACAAATCAACGGTAGTCGGAGGCGTTTAAGGAGACATTGTGATCAGCCCAGTTGAAATCAAAAAGCATGAGTTCACTCGTGCAGTTCGTGGCTACGATCCTACGGAGGTGCGCAATTTCCTCGAGACCGTGGCCGCCGAAATTGAGCGGCTAGGTGAAAGTCTCCGCAATCAGACCAGCGAAATCGAAGTTATTCGAGCTGAACTGTCTGCTTTCCAACGCATGGAGCAGAATATGCGCGAAGCTATGGTCAATGTCCAAGAGACTCTCAACGACGCTCGCGAAGGAGCCAGACGAGAAGCCGATCTTATGCGTCGTGAAGCAGAGGTGATCGCCGAACGGATCGTCACCGACGCCCGTAAGAAAGGCGATAATATCCGCCGCGAATTAGAATCGCTGGCTCAACGCAGGGACAGTTTAACCCGTAAGTTAAAGGCGCTACTTCGCTCAGAGCTTGAATTGATCGAGATGTTGGATGATGATAGCCAACCGGCTCCATCAGTTCAACCTGTTGGCAGAGACATTCGGGAGGTACATCTTGAAAATTGAAGAATTACCGCTCTTTGACCGCCTGATGATTGCGGTCAAACATATAGAACAGATAGTTGGTAATACTTTACCTGAAGTCGCGCTGATCTTTGGAAGCGGGCTGGGACGGATTGCCGGTGGGATGACGGTTGAGAGTGAAATCGACTATTCAGCAATCCCGGGATTTGCTAACACTACTCTCGACTTTCACAAAGGACGCCTACTTTTCGGGACAATCTCAGGCAAACGAGTAGTGGCGATGGATGGACGGCTTCATCGCTATGAGGGCTGGTCGATGGATCAGGTCGTCTTTCCGGTAAGAGTTATGAAACTACTCGGTGCGAAAAAGCTGTTTTTGTCGAACATTGCTGGCGGATTAAATCCGGAGTTCCGTGCCGGACAGATCGCTTTGATAATCGACCAGATCAATCTTATGGGAGATAACCCGTTAATAGGGTTGAACGATGATCGGCTTGGCCCCCGCTTCCCTGATATGATTGAGCCTTACAGCTATAAGTTGATCGCCGTTGTCGAACAAGTTGCCCGAGCGATGGACATTCGACTGCCTCGCGCTGTCTATGCGGCGGTGAGTGGTCCTTGTTTCGAGACTCGCGCCGAATACCGGATGCTGAGGCACATGGGAGCCGATCTGATCGGCATGTCGAGCGTCCCTGAGGTCATCGCCGCTGTTCACATGGGCATGGAGGTAATGGGACTCAGCTTGATCTCCGACGAGTGCTTCCCTGAGAGCCTTCAACCCGTCGAAGTACCGGTGTTGTTGAAGCGAGCCGGGGACGGGGCAGAGAAGATTGCGGAGATTTGGGGAAGGGTGCTGAAGGGTTGAGTACACTTATTGAAATAAAGCGGTTGATAAACACTGGAAAGTACCAATTTACCAATAAAGCGCTGAACGAATTGCGTTGCGCCGGGTTGACAGTAGATCTTGTTTTGGAGGCGATTATTAATGCGCCTGCCATCTACAAGAGGATCGTTTCACATGACCCAAGGTCAGGTGTACGGGAGTATTTATACGTAATAATTGGACAAACGTATTCCGGACTTTTTATCTATACCAAAGGTAAAATTCAACATTCGCCAAAGAGCGAACAATTTTATATTCTAATCTCATCAAAACGCGATGTCAACTTCTAATTTCGAAACGGTTACACCGACTCTTCGGGTGATTCTGCCCTGCCCATCTTGTGGGTTGCCACAAATGGAAGCGAAAAGCGGTGATTGCCTGCTTGACGATGGCGTAATCGTGCGTGGCGTAGAGTGGTTGGAGTGCCCTGAGTGCGGGGAACGGCTCTTTGACCCGGTAAATGCCAATAAAGCTGCCAGTGTTCATTGGGCATTGAAGAAACCGCGCACTCGCGCAAAACACTTGCATACAGCCAAGAACATCTTTTGAATCAAGACTCTAAACAAAACCTTTGGCACTCAACCCCCGGCTCAGGCCTCGTCGCCGTCTCGCCGAAGGTTGACTTCCCGGCGCTCGACCACGCGGTGCTCGACCACTGGAAAGATCACGATGTCTTCCAGCGGACGATCTCCGAGCGGCAAGACTGCCCGGACTTCGTTGCCTACGACGGGCCTCCCGGAACCAACGGCACGCCGCACATCGGTCACATGATGCAGTCGGCGCTGAAGGATCTCTGGCCGCGCTACAAGACGATGCAAGGCTACCGCGTCCTCCGCAAAGCCGGCTGGGATACGCACGGTTTGCCGATCGAGCTGACCGCCGAGAAGGAACTCGGCTTCAAGACCAAGCGCGACATCGAAGCCTACGGCGTCGAGAAATACATCCAATACTGCCAATCGACGGTCTTCAGATACCGCGACGAGTGGATCAAGGCGATCAACCGGATCGGACGCTTTCTCGACACAGACAACGACTATGCCACCTACCGCAAGGAGTATATCGAGACCGACTGGTGGGTGCTGAAGCAGGCGTGGGATAAGGGGCTGCTCTATCAGAAGCGTCGCATTATGCCCTACTGCTCGCGTTGCGGGACGAGCCTCTCCCAGCATGAGACCGCGCAGGGATATAAAGACGTTCAGGACATCTCGATCTACGTCAAATTCCAGGTAGTAGGGCAGGAGAAGACGTTCTTCGTTGCATGGACGACGACACCGTGGACGCTGTTGAGCAATGTGGCGCTGGCAGTGAACCCGGATATGGATTATGTAACGGTTCGGACAGATGACGGAGAGTGTTTGATAATTGCTGAGCAACTTAAATCAAAACTCCTTCAATTATGGGTGACTCAGAACAGAGTAAGCAGCTTAAATAAATTGGTGCCAGGTGCTCCACCAGAATCAGTGTTTCATGAAGCTACTGGTGGTGGCACTTATGGTGGATCCACGACCATTTCTTCGTGCAAAGGCAGTGCTCTTGTAGGATTGCGCTATGAGCCGCTTTGGGATTGGCAGCTTGAGAGATGGGGAAAGGATGTAGTTTATGGTACTATCCCTGATCGAATTATGGGGGCAAAATACAGCAACAACGATCAGAATATTGAGTTAACCGGAGTTTTCGCGGTTGATCACTCCAAACCTCCCTGTCAAGTCATTGCTGATACTTATGTTACAGCGGATGACGGCTCAGGGATCGTTCATTTGGCGCTTTACGGCCAAGATGACTATCGTCTTATTGGAGACAACAACCTCCCCCCGGTTCAAAACGTCGATCTCGATGGCAGATGCGCCCCGAACACCGGCGCGTATGCCGGTCGTGATATCCATGAGAAGAATGAGAAGGGCGAGAAGAAACTCGACATCGACATCGTAACAGATTTGAAGTTACGAGGCCTTCGTTTTGCAAGTCAGAGGCTTCCCCACTCCTACCCGCACTGCTACCGTTGCGACACGCCATTGATGTACTTCGCCATGTCGGGCTGGTTTTTGCGCACGTCGTCTTACAAAGACCAGATGCTCGCCGCCAACGACAAGATCAACTGGTATCCCGAACACATTAAAGAGGGCCGTTTCGGGAACTGGCTCGAAAATAACGTTGACTGGAACATTTCGCGGGCGAGGTACTGGGGATCGCCGATTCCAATTTGGCACTGCGATGAGTGCGCACAAGATTTCTGCGTTGGTTCTCTGGCCGATTTGGAGGAGTTGTACGGTCAAAAACTGCCAGCTGATTTTGATCCGCATAAACCCTACATCGACAATTTGGTAATCAATTGTCCCGGTTTCAGCGAGGAAACTCTTAGGCAATTGCGAGAAATGGGGCTTAACCCTAGTCAGTCCTGTTCTGGTCAACTTCATCGCGTTCCTGAAGTGCTTGATTCGTGGTTCAACGCCGGGATTATGCCGTGGGGACAGTGGGGCTATCCGGCGAAACCGGGATCTGAGGAGCTTTTCAACAGGCAATTCCCGGCAGACTTCATCTGTGAAGCCATCGACCAGACGCGTGGGTGGTTCTATACACTATTGGCGACCTCGACGCTGTTGACGATGAAGGAAACTGAGACACCTGCAAGAGGGGGGGAGTCCCGCGTAGCGGCGGATTCCAATCCGCCGAATACTGTGGTCGGTTTGGAAACCGACGCTACGCGGTTCACCGGCGGCACATCTTCCTTCAAAAACGTCATCTGCACCGAGCTGATCAACGACGCCGATGGCAAGAAAATGTCCAAGTCCCGCGGCAACGTCATCGATCCGATGAGCCTCTGCGAGAAGTACGGAGCCGACGCCGTGCGCTGGACATTCTACTCGGTTAATCCTTGGACATCGCGCCGTTTTGCGGAGAGCGACCTCGGCGAAGTGCTGAAGCAAGTGCTGATCCCGTATTGGAATTGCTACAGTTTCTTCGTGACTTATGCCAGGGTGGATGGATGGAAGCCGGAGCGCGTAGCGGCGGATTCCAATCCGCCGGATAAGGTCGTCGGTTTGGAAACCGACGCTACGTGGAATACTGTGGTCGGATTGGAATCCGACCCTACGCGCCCCAATCCCCTCGACCGATGGATTCTGTCTCGGCTCGTCTGGCTCGACGAGTCTGTCCGAAAAGGTCTCGACGGTTACGACGTCATGAGCTCCGCGCAGGCATTCTCCCAATTTCTCGACGAACTGACCAACTGGCATATTCGGCGCTCGCGGCGTCGGTTCTGGAAGTCCGAAGATGATAGCGACAAGCAATTAGCTTACCGGACATTACATCAAGTTCTAAGTTCAATGAACCGTATGCTGGCTCCCTTTATGCCTTTCGTCAGCGAGGTCGTCTATCAGAACATCGAGCGCGGATTCGATGCTTCTCTACCCGACTCGGTTCATCTGGCGAAATGGCCTGAAGTTGATGCGAATATGCGCGACTTGGAACTTGAAAATAAGATGGATACTGTCCGTCGTATTGTTTCTTTGGCGAGGTCTCTGCGCGCCGATAACAATGTTCGTGTGAGGCAACCGCTCCGAGAGGTTGCAATTTCACTACCTCAGATTTCTTTGCCTCAAACGCTCGATCTCGATCTGGAAGAAATGGTCCTTGAAGAACTTAATGTTAAAAATTTGCGCAGGGTAGAAGAAGCTTCCGATCTTTTCAGTTGGCAGGCGAAAGGCGACCCGAAGTCACTTGGTCCAAAGTATGGCGCGAAGATGAAGGAAGTTCTTGCGGTAGTGAACGGGCTGGAGCATTCATCTATTATGAAACTGCTTCAGGATGGTAAGTTGGAGGTTTCCGGGTTGACGCTTCTTAAGGAAGATCTGATCCTGTCTCAGCAACCAGCCGAAGGATTCTGGGTACGTTCTGAAGGCAACATCACGGTTGCTGTCAGGAACATAATCGATGACGAGTTGACAAGCGAATGGCTCGTCCGTGAGTTCATTCATCACATTCAAAACATGCGACGCGACGCCGGATTCGAAGTTACTGACAGAATCGCCATCGATTATTGTGGTGACCGGGTACTGCGCGACGCAATCGTTCATCATATCAGGTATATTGCCGGCGAGACACTCGCTCTGAGCATTGTTACTACACTCGAATCTGACGCGGCAGAAGTACGCATCGGCGACAAAGCCTGTCGTGTTCAAATCCGTCGTTTAAATTGAAGCGATCTTCTCTATGAACAGAAAAACTCAACCACCAGTCGAAGCTCTGCCGGGAGCCAATCTTGAACGTTACAGCGCAAACGACCGCGAATATTTCCGCGATCTAATTCGCGACAAGCGTGTCAACCTAAGGAAACAACTTGGTCTGCTAACTGAGGCTACCCGCAGTACGACCTCTGAGTATTCAGGCGATAATTCAACTTACACCTTGCACATGGCAGATCAAGGTACCGACGCTCAGGAGCGCGAGAAGACCTTCCTTCTTGCGTCACGCGAAGGCCGCTACCTGAAATATCTTGACCGAGCCGTCCAGATGCTTGATGATGGTACTTATGGCATTTGCCAGGATTGCAAGGAGCCGATTCAGAAAAAGCGTCTCGAATTGGTTCCGACCGCACGTCTTTGTATAGCCTGCAAATTGAAGGAAGAGCAAAAACGGGGAGCATAATAAACCGGCGCAGACTTCTGTTTGCAGTTATAGTCGCCATTATCATCATTGCCGATCAATTCACCAAATCAATAGCGACGACGTACCTGAAGGACGGCGCAATCATTCGTCCATTTGGCGGGGATTTCGTTTGGTTGATTTACGTCCTTAATCCTGGATTTGCCTTCGGGGTCAGGATACTTCCGCCAATTATTTTGAAGATATTTGCAATTATTGCCGCTTCTGCTTTAGGGTATTTTCTTTTTACCCGGTCGGCTCAATCCTTATGGCAGAATCTACCCCTGACTCTGATTATGGGCGGAGCTATAGGCAACCTTATAGATCGGTTGCGCATCGGCGAAGTGATCGACTTCGTTAGTGTTAATATGCCTGATTTTTTTATGGATCGTTTTCCTGTTTTCAATGTTGCCGATTCGATGGTCTCAATTGGAGTTGTTATACTGATAATTCATTCGTTCATTACTCCGGAAAGTGTTGACGACAAACCCTCTTCAACTTCCGAGTCCGGTTCTGTTGAAAATGGTGTCAAGATGAATGAATCCGATTCGCACAATATCTGATCATCGTGCAAGGACCAACAGGCTAATTGATATTGCTTGTCTTATCATTGCGAAAGTTAATTGGTAATGTTTGTAATCTCATTTTCAATATTTTGTCGATAGTAGAAATGCTCTGACTTGATTTCTTTAAATGGTGTTTGTCAATGGCAATCTTGGCAAAAGGACTTATATTAGTTAACGACGATTTTACTAATAGAAAATTATCGCTCGCAAAGGGGCGAAGATTGCTATTTTGAGATTGAATTAGCTATCGGAGTTGGTACAACAATTTCATCGCCTTAAATTTTACCATTTTTCAGCAAACTCTAAATACTTTTCAAATTAAGCGACTGAAATTGCCGTACCCTTGTGAGTTTATCGCAGACTCAAACAAAAGCACTGCAATTTGCAGAACAACAAAATATACGGACACATCTTGCAAATCGGTGAGGCAAAGATGAAGGTCACCTTTTGGGGGACGCGGGGTTCGATACCCGCCCCTGGTCCCCATACAGTTAAAGTTGGCGGAAATACAACCTGTCTTGAAGTCGAAACCGGTCAAGGTCACCGCATCATCGTCGATTCCGGTACCGGTATAAGACCGCTCGGTCTAAAATTGATCCGCGAGAAGCATACTGATCCAATAATACTTCTATTTACTCACTCGCATTGGGACCACCTCGCTGGGTTTACTTTCTTCCCGCCGGCTTATCACCCCGATTTCAAACTCGATGTCTATGGTAACCCTATGGCTCTCGAAGTTTTGCGACGTGATATTTTTGATCGCCGCGATAATCGTTACTTCCCGGTCAATATGGATGACTTCCGTGCTGATATAAAATTCATTGAGCCACTTCCCAAACCTTTGGTAATCGGAAATCTGAGCATCGATTCAATCTCGTTGAATCACCCTGGCAATGGCTATGGTTATCGCTTTAATCTTGACGGTAAAAGTTTAGCTTTCATCACTGACAATGAAATTGGCATGAACTATCCAGGTGGGAACACAATTGATGAACTTCGGGATTTCTGCCGTAACTGTGACGTCCTTGTGCATGATGCCCAATATCTTCCATCAGAGATTCAGCAACACAAAGGCTGGGGACACTCCACCTACGAAGAGGCAATTGAGCTGGCGGTCGCGGCAAATGTAAAGCATTTGGTTTTTACCCACCACGATCCTGAGCGGGATGATGAAGCCATTCAATTGCTTATTGAATCGGCACGAGAGTACATTCTTAATAAAGGATATGCACTTTATTGTGAGCTTGGCGTCGAAGGCCAAAGCTTGGTATTATAGTAACAAGGGTCTTTTACAGTGTTCCGACTTCCCTTGGAGGGCGGGTTTAAACCCGCCCTCCAAGAGAAACTATAATGTACCCCCAGAAAAATATCTTAACTTAATTACACTTAAGCAACTATTATGTCCGAAACAATGAGAGCAATTATCAAGACTCGTCCAGAATTTGGTGCAGAAATGCTCGATGTGCCGATTCCTGCTCCGAAACCTGACGAGGTCCTGATCAAAGTACGTGCTACATCGATATGTGGAACAGACGTCCATATTTATAAATGGGATTCTTGGTCGGCGGGACGCATTGGCGCTCGAAATCTTCCTCAGACACTCGGCCACGAATGCGCTGGCGAAGTTGTCGAAGTTGGCGCACACGTGCGTCGCATCAAGGTTGGCGACAACGTTTCACTTGAAACGCATATTCCTGACCCCGAGGATCTTCAGACATTTTTGGGACAACAACACATCGGCGAGCACATGAAAATTGTCGGTGTTGACCGAAATGGTAGTTTTGCCGAATATATAAGCGCGCCTGAAGTCGTCTGCTGGCGCAACGATCCCTCGATACCTCCCGAATACGCTTCGATACAGGAACCTCTGGGCAATGCTTGTTACTGCCTGCTGGGCGAAGACGGCGATGTAGTAGGGAAGACGATGGTAATTCTTGGTGACGGGCCAATCGGTCTTATGGCTACAGCGATGGCTCGTATCGCCGGAGTGACAAAAATCTTCGTCACCGGACTTTTCCCATATTGCCTCGATATTGCCAAGAGTGTCGGAGCTGATTATACGCTTGACGCCGGTGACAAATCTCTCGACAGGGTAGCCTTCGTTCGTGATCATACCGGCGGATTCGGGGCTGATATTGTTCTGGAGATGTCTGGATCTAAAGATGCAGTAGTCGAAGGATTCAAAATGTTGCGTAAAGGAGGAAGGTTTTCAGCCTTTGGCGTAATTGGTTCTCCTGAAATCGCACTTGATTATAACAACGATTTCGTATTTAAAGGTTCTCGAGTTTATGGCATTAATGGACGCAAGATGTTCGATACGTGGTATCGAGTACGGAATATGCTGGCTTCAGGGAGACTTGACGTTTCCGGTATAGTAACCGGTTTGATCGGAATGGAGGATTATGCCTCCGGATTCGATCTGATGATGGCAATGCCCCGTCGATCAGCCAAAATTGTGATGTTTCCCGACCCTGCCGAATTGGCAAACGCCCAATCTCGCCGCAACGGTTAAATCAGGATTTCTTCAGGAGGTGTGTGATGAAACTACGGAAGAGGTTATTTTGCCTCATTATGACCGCATTATTAGGCGGTTTCACTTCAGTTTTGGCACATCCCGATTTCGATGTTCATCCTCGCAACATCGAAAATGCCCTCGGTAGGATGTTTGTGCGTCAGGATACTTTGGTAATAAATAACGTCGGTGACCAGGAATTGACTTGGGAGATGACGGTCGAGGCTGAAGTCGAAAACTGGTTGTCTGCGGCTCCAGCCAACGGACGAGTCGGAGCAGGAGGATGGGGTCTGGTCATTGTTCGCCAAGACGGGCGAGATCTCGAGCCCGACCACTATTACGGTAACATTCATTTTACTAGTAACGACCCGACGCGAGAGACTTATGATGTTCCTGTCGCCGGACATACTACTGAATTTCCAAGAATAGAGACCGGCTGGGCTATTCCTCAACAAGGCGAGTGGTGGGGCGTCGATTTAGACCGCGCTATCGGTGATATGGAGTGGGGCAGAGTCTATTCGTTCAATCTCAATATTCGAAATCGCGGTACAGCGCTTCTTGACTGTGATACAATTATATGCAATAATGCATTTTTTTCTATAGCGCCCGGTGACTTCAACCTTGATCCGGGTGGCAACAGGAACGTAGCGGTCACCTTCAGAGCTGTGGAAACAGGAGGCAATGCCGGCACAATCACATCACAATCCAATGCCTGGGATCCTCGCGAACTCAATTTTCGTATCACTGCGACAGTTTTGCCAGCGTTCCGTAGGGGAGGTTCAGTTCCTGATACTGCCATCGACGAAGATGCCAATGAAATATTGATTGCTGATCTCGACACGATTTTCATCTCCTCAGACGCAGGCACCGAACTCGTAGTTACGCCTTCTGCTGGACTAGTCACTCGATTGGCTCGTAACCGAGAATTGTTCATACGTTCAAGACCGAATTGGTTTGGACAGGCGTCGGTCGTTCTTCAAGCAGTTCTTAATGATTCCGTTCTCGTGGACACCTTCAACGTGCAAGTCCGTCCCGTCTCTGACGCGCCCGAACCTTTCGATTTAATCTCACCGACAGACGCCGATACTCTTTATTACGATGGCGGAGATTCACTGTTCGTCTGGCAAGGAACAACCGATCCTGATCTCGACACGGTCTATTTCCGACTGGTTGTCTTTCGCGAAGGCGAGTCCGAGGCTCCGATTTATATTGCTGACAGCCTTACCGAAACGTCCTCTAATTTAAGGGATTTATATCTAAATCCAGATTTGTTTGGCCAATTTGGCTGGACAGTTACAGCGTTGGGAGGAGGGCGAGCACGACCTGCTTGGTCCACATTTTTCTTTACTCTCACCGCAGATCGCTTGAGTGCAACCAATGAAATTGCACCTCCAGAAAATTCGGATCTTGTCAGTATCTTCCCGTCGCCATTCAACGGAAAGGTTTCGATTATCCTCCGACCCGCCACGTTTGGATTATGCCGGGTTGAATTATTTTCTGCTGATGGTCGGTCATCAGGAGTCTTTCTCAACGAAAACAGGTCTCCGGGATCACATCGTTTAGATCTCGATTTATCGCATCTGGCTTCAGGATACTATCTTATGACTTTGCAAGTTGACGGAAATTCGATTGTAAAGTCTGTCAATTATTTACGTTAGGTTAGGCGCAAACCAACTGAAATTGTAGATATCCTGCCGCAGGATGTCCTCATCCTGCGGCAATATTAAATCAATAAACTATTCAATTCGGGCGATTTAAATCGCCCGATGCAGATTAATTCTTGCTGATCGGAACCTGCGGCGAACAAATTCACCGCTATCTTTACAACTTATCAACAGACAAAATTCCTACCCAATTACTGGTTCGCCGATTCCAAAATAGGTCAAGAAATGTACGGTCCCTTCAAAAATCACCTCGGCTCAATATTAAGCGAAATTCGTGAAGCCGGGCTATTCAAATCCGAACGGGTGATCCACACACCACAAGGGGCGAAAATCTCTGTTTCACAGGGCGACGTATTAAATTTTTGCGCTAATAATTACCTCGGACTTGGAAATCATCCGGCTCTGATCGCAGAAGCAAAAAATGCTCTTGATGAATGGGGCTACGGAATGTCCTCCGTAAGATTTATCTGCGGTACTCAATTAATTCACACTCGGCTGGAAGAAGCCTTGTCACGGTTTCTTGGTACTGACGCGACAATACTTTACTCCTCGTGCTTCGATGCAAACGGAGGTGTTTTTGAAACGCTGATGACCAATGAAGACTGCATAATCACAGACGCCCTTAATCACGCTTCTATCATCGATGGTATTAGACTCAGCAAGGCTCAGCGGTTTATCTATAAGCACGGAGATATGATTGACTTAGAAGAAAAATTGCGTGAGACTTCTAACTTTCGTTTCCGGCTGATTGTGACGGACGGTGTGTTTTCGATGGACGGTGATATTGCCAGACTTGATGAGATTTGTAATCTTGCCGACAAGTATGAAGTATTAGTCATGGTCGATGATTCCCACGCAACAGGTTTTGTCGGAAAGACCGGACGTGGTACTCATGAATACCGGGGTGTAATGGGAAGAGTCGATATTATTTCCTCTACGTTGGGCAAAGCTCTGGGTGGAGCGGCCGGAGGTTTTATAAGCGGCCATCAGGATGTGGTCGATTTGCTTAGGCAACGATCACGCCCATACCTGTTCTCTAACACGATGGCTCCTCCGATAGTTGCCGGAGCTCTAAAAGCGCTGGAGCTTCTTTCGGAGAGCACCATGTTGCGAGATCGATTGGAACAGAACACGAACCGATTTAGAAAGGGGATGACCGAAGCTGGATTCGAAATCAAACCCGGCGTTCACCCCATAGTTCCGATCATGCTCCAAGAGGCAACTCTGGCACAAAATATGGCAAGCCGACTTCTTGAAGAAGGAATTTACGTTATCGGCTTTTTCTTTCCTGTCGTCCCTAAAGGTCAAGCTCGTATCCGTGTCCAAATCTCGGCGGCTCACAGTACCGATCAAATTGATTTCTGTGTTTCTGCATTTGCACGCGTTGGTAAAGAATTAGGTGTGATTTCTTAACATTCACAAAAATAAAATCATGAGCTACGATACTCCCCCACCCCAATTAGCTACGGTATCAGCGACCATTGAGGCTTTGAACGCCCTCAAGGAAGTCGATGCGTCCAGCATGATAAACGCCGTATTTGAAATGCCTTCACAGATACTCCGCGGTATCGAGAACGCAATATCAAATCACGGCGGAGACGTTCCTCTCGATAGGAGTAAATTCCATCTGGTCGGTCTTGGCGGTTCGGCAATCGCTGGCGAGCTGCTCCGAGATATGCTCGCGCCAGGAAAGGGCATATCCATTCATCGTGGAACACGACCGCCACGCGATAAAGCCGGAGTCCTCGTTTCCAGTTACTCAGGTAACACCAGAGAGATACTTGAGATATCAGAGATTGTCATTGGAGGGCTAAGAACAGTTCTCTATCTGACATCAGGAGGGCTACTTGAAAAACTCGGCAAAGAGTCCGCAATACCGGTCTGGAAAATGCCGGGAGGCTACCAGCCTCGAGCGGCTGTCGGGTGGTCTATGGCCATGGTGGCGTCTGTTATGAAGCGATGGCAGGTGTCTGTGGATGTCGATACAAAATTAAGAAATGCCGCCAGTAAATTCGATGAAGATATTCATCATGGTCCTGAATACCGCCATCCCCTTGTTCAAGCATCTTTACCCATTGCGGATGCGATTATAAATAAGACGACCGTTATTTTCCACTCACTTCGCTGTACAGGCTCGGCGAGAAGGCTTGCGGCACAGATAAACGAGAACGGCAAGCAAGCGGCTTTTGCCCTGGTGATGCCAGAAGCGATGCATAACGGCATCGAAGGCTTGATGGGTAGCGGCGATATCGAACAACGTGCGCTGATATTTATGATGGACACAAATGATTCTCCGTCACTGCGGGAAGCAATGTTGCGTACCTCAAAATATTTCGACGGGAAAGGTTTCTCCTGTCTGCATTTCCCATCGGCCGGAGCAGATTCATACGAAACAACCCTTTCCCGCGTTTTTATCGCCGATATGGTAAGTCTCTTTCTCGCCGCTCGAAGGCGTGTCGATCCGACTCCTATCCCGACTATACTTTCTATTAAGGCGTTGGAGCCCCCCCTGGATGAATCATATCATCCGCAAGATAGAGTCGAATTTCATTAATTACGAATATTTGGCACTCCTCCGACTCTTATCGTTCGCTTGAAAACGTATTTCTAACAACTATCAGGTATTTCGCAGGCATACTATGAAAGTAATAATCCCCGCGGCTGGATTTGGAAGCCGATTACGACCTCATACTTTTACCACTCCAAAATCCATGTTGCCTGTGGCCGGTAAGCCGATAATAGCGCACATTGTTGAACAGGTGATTGGTTGGGGAGCCACAGAAATTACGATGATAGTTGGGCATCTCCGGAAGAATTTGGAAGACTATTTGACAAGTACCTACTCGATACAGTTCAATTTTTGTGAACAGAAAGAGATGTTGGGTTTAGGTCACGCGGTGTTGACGGGTCTGGATCCGAGCGACAAAGAAGTAATTGTAATACTTGGCGATTCAATCATAGAAGTTGATTTAATGCCGATAATCGCTCGGGGAATCACCTCGATTGGGGTGAAGGAAGTTGAGGACGCGCGCAAATTTGGTGTCGTTGAGAAAGAGAATGAGCGCGTTATTCGTATGACTGAAAAATCTCCGAATCCTCCATCAAATCTTGCAATTGTAGGACTTTACTATATCAGGAACGGTGGAATGCTGGCGGAAGCAGTCAATGAGATTATCGAGCAGAAGATCACCGTCAAGGGTGAGTATCAACTGACTGATGCCTTGCAGGTAATGATAAATAAGGGCGAAGTAATAGAAACATTTCCTATCGAAGGGTGGTTCGATTGTGGGAAGCCCTCAACATTACTTGAAACCAATGCCTATCTTTTAAAACGCGATGGCGGTAGTCTTCCTGATAAAGGGCTATATCATTCTGTAATCGTCGATTCCGTCATTATTCCACCCGTCAGTATTACTTCCGAAGTCAATATAATGGGCTCAATTATTGGACCTAATGTTACTATTGGCTCTCGTGCAAACATAAAAAACTCAATTGTTTCGAATTCAATCTGCGGTGATGATGTTATCATTGAGTCATCGATTTTGAAAGACTCGCTTTTGGGGAACAGGACACGAGTTATTTCTCGAGAAAATATTATTAATATTGGCGCTTCCGCCGAAATAGAAATTTAACATAACAGGATAATATCCTGTAATTTAAGGAGAATAATGAAGGGCGAATTCTTATTTACATCTGAATCAGTTACTGAAGGCCATCCCGACAAGATCGCAGATCAAATATCCGATGCGGTGCTTGATGCAGTACTCAAAGACGATCCATTTGGTCGTGTCGCATGTGAGACATTTTTAACCACCGGGCTAGCGCTTGTCGGTGGTGAGATCACCACAACTACCTATGTCGATATTTCGAGACTCGTTAGGCAAGTAATCAAAGACATCGGCTATACCAGCGCCGCATTTGGCTTCGATTATGAAACCTGCGCAGTAATCACGACCATCGATCAACAATCTGCCGATATCGCGATGGGCGTCGATAGAGCTGGCGCTGGCGATCAGGGGATGATGATCGGCTTTGCCTCAGACGAAACAGAAGAGTTGATGCCACTGCCAATTCACTTGGCTCACAACCTCGCCCGAGCTCTCGCTCGCGTCCGCAAAGACGGGACTTTGCCCTATCTCAGACCCGATGGTAAAACCCAGGTTTCTGTTCGGTACGAAGGTGATGTTCCAATCAGTGTGGATACTGTCGTTGTCTCAAGTCAGCATGATCCAGATGTAACTCATGCCCGGATAACCGAAGACATCCGTGAAGAGGTTATTTACAAGGTGATTCCTGAAAAATATCTGGATCGGTCAAAAACAAAAATTCATATAAATCCAACCGGGCGATTCGTGCTGGGCGGACCCCATGCCGATACAGGTTTGACCGGGCGGAAGATTATCGTTGACACGTACGGTGGATTCGCGCTTCATGGTGGCGGAGCCTTCTCAGGAAAAGATCCGACAAAGGTTGACCGTTCTGCCGCTTATGCCGCCCGTCATTTGGCACGGAACATAGTTGCCGCGGGATTAGCGAAAAAGTGCACGATTCAAGTTGCCTATGCAATTGGAATTGCTGAACCTGTTTCGATGATGGTCAATTCGCATGGAACGGGAAAACTACCTGATGATGAGCTGACCAAACTCGTCATAAAGAGAATCGACATGACTCCCGCCGGGATCATCGAACGACTTGACTTGCGCAGACCAATCTACAGAAATACTGCGGCTTATGGGCATTTCGGACGACCAGCTGAAGATGGATTTAGCTGGGAAAAGAATGATCTGGTTGAGGTCTTGACCCGTTAGGGCAGAAGTTATTAAGGGTGCAGTTTATAGAAGCTCTCGTAAGGCGGACATTTCTGTCCGCCCTACAGGCACCACTTTAAAGTGAACGGATTGAATATAATTATAAGGTCAAATATGAATGGCACTCTAAGAGGCGTTTTACGCAACATCGCCATTGGCGCGTTGCCACTTTTTGCAGGATGTACGCTCGAACCGCCCGGCGCTCCGGTCTGGACAGTTGAGTTGACAGTTCCGTTCAGTGAGCGCGTTTATCGCATGGGGGAATTGATTACCGATTCCGCTAAACTCCAAGATCGAGGCTGGGGTGTTACCGTGAATCCAGTCGATTCCGTTCTCAGTTTTGAATTCAGGGATTCTCTTGACTATCAAGCGATCGGCGACAGAATTACTTATGATGCATCCGATGTGGGAAGATACAGTAATCGGATCGGCTTCATTCATGTCGAAGAACCTGATCCCGATATCGATACTATTAATATTTCAGAAGCAAACGCTCTTCTTCAGCCCGGATATACCGGCCCCGTTGCTCCCTTTTCGCTCAGCCAAGCTGAAGACACCATGCGTTTCAATATATTCCATTGGGTTGCTGTCCGGAGCGGCTGGCTCCGAATGACTGTGGTAAATACATATCCTTTCGACGTTCAAAATCTTACCGTTGCGATCAGCAATGTCGAAAACGGACGACAACTTGGAACCATTGTTTTCCCTCGACCTATTCGTCCTGGCGAATCAATGACCGACAGCCTGAATCTTGGCGGAAATATTGTTTACAACGCCTTGCACATGACCGCCAACGCTAACTCACCCGGTTCAGCAGTTCCGATTACGATTCGCGGAAATGAATCCCTTAGTATTTTGATCGGAGTTTCGAGCACAGACGTCGATTCTGCCGAAGCAGAAATCGCCGAACAATCGTTCAGTAACCCTGACCAGTTGAGCATAGACAGTCGCAACAAGATAATAACCGCGAATATTAAATCCGGAAACGCATTCTTCCGCCTGACAAATACTACCCGGATGAAGATTACAACCGAAATGGTGTTTGAGAATTTCTTCGACTCAACAGGGTCACCAATTAGGAAGACCATAACTCTCAATCCGGAATCGAGAGGAGAATTGAGCCAAATAAGCCTGTCGAACGCTACGGTTAATATGCCGTTGAATGATCAGGGCTTGCGCGTCTCCAATCACGTCACAATCGAAGACAGCAGAACGACCAGATACCGCGGCAACACCTATCAAGTCATCACCGGGGATCAGGGGGTAGATGTCGAATATTGGACAGATAACTTGACTCTTAGCAGTTTTGAAGGTATTCCTGATTCCATAAGGATTGATATACCTGAATTCGTCACCGACGTGAATTTCCCACAGGGCCTTGACGCGATCAGCTTCACTTCTGACACAGTATTTGTTTCTATTTTCAATGAAACACAAATGCGATTGAAGCTAAGCCTTGGACTTCAAGGCTCGAACCGCACCGATCACACATCGTACGGTATTCCAGTTAATGCTGACTTGGTTCCGGGTCTCAACCGCATTGTCGTGCCTAACGCTGACAGCATTACCAGCATTCTGCCTGACAGGATAGAAGTCGTTGGCTGGGCAGGGATCGGCAAGAAGTTCTTCCCATTAGAAGGCGTTAGCAGGATCGATGAGACACAAGGATTTTCCGGGATGATTCAGTTGAGAACGGGGTTGAGATTTTTTCTCAACTCCGATACGATACTGACAAAACCCGACTCGCTGGAGGAGGCTCTGGATTACCCCCTTGAGGGGGCTTCTATTACGTTGAATATTAAGAATAAAATTCCTCTTGGTGGAATCGTTGAACTAATGATGGGGAATGACACTACCAATATGGTTGCGGTGATTTCCGCTGAAATACCACGCGGCGACATAGTAAACAAGCGTGTTCCGGTAGCAATCGAGCTATCGAGGACGGAGGAACTCGATCAAAGCGAGATGGAGATGATGAAACATCTTCCTCTATATACCCGTCAGAGGATGATCCTATTCGGCAACAACAACCAACTGGCGTGGGTTTATGGCGACGATGCGCTTTCGGTACAGGCGTCTGCCACGGTTCATTATTTTGTCAACCCCAACAAGTAGGAAAGTCTCGATGAAATCGAAATTCGGAATATTGACGCTTTGCCTGCTCGTGACGCTTGGCAATGTTTATGGACAACCGATACGTTCGGGCAATAGCGTTGCCGTCGCAGAATCTGGCGGAATGGGCATGTATGGCGCTCAAGCTATTGGCTGGAATCCCGCCAATCTCGGCTTAAAAGCCAATCCTCCCGGGAGCGTAGTACTGGCTTCTTTTGGCGTGTCATTAGGTAATAACGCTTTCTCCCCCCAGTACATAAGCGATACTTTTGTTAAGGGAGATACTCTCGACCGCAACCAAATCAATGATATTCTGTCCCAAATGGACGCCAATCAATTAAGGATATACGCGTTGGTAGGCATTCCAGCTTTTGGACTCTCAATCAGCCATTATGCACTGAATGTCGATGCTCATATCATCGCAACAGCGGCAATCCCAGCCGATATTTTCGAGCTGGTGATGACCGGTCCTGTTGTAAATACCTCGTACGATTTGAGTACGGTGGAGGAGTCTTCGCTCGCTTATGTGACTTCCTCACTCTCCGCCGCTCAACCACTCAAGGCTCTGCCTTATATGCAGGAATTCGCAGTTGGCGCGAGTTTCAAATACATCAATGGATTAGCCTATGGCGAACTGGAGCACAAGGAAGGCATGCTTCAGATCACCCACCAGACGCTTCACGCTGACGGTTTTTTCCGAACCTTATCTTCCACTTTAGGTGATGGCGTTGCGTTGGATTTGGCGGCTTCGGGCAAGCTGAACTATCGTGATATTTATGTCGGTCTGACTCTTGGCAATGTTCTTGGTGATATCACCTGGGAAGATGTCAAAGCTTCCGAGAGCCGATTTTATCGAAATGACGGACTAAGCGTCGATTCATTGACCAAGACAGAGTATTGGAAAAACTTTTTGACAAATTCCGATACTACATACGATTTCGGCTCGGTTAAGACATCGCTCCCCAAGTATATGCTTATTGCTGGCGATCTACCTTATATGAACGGCAGGGGTGATCTGTTCTTGAGTTACTATCAAGGTCTTAACGATGCGCCGGGACAGAGCACTTCGCCTCGTATTTCGGTTGGCACCGAGTTTCGATGGATACCGATCTTGCCGCTAAGAGCCGGAATTGCTCTCGGTGGGATCGAAGGTTCGATGTATTCTGCAGGCTTTGGATTGAGGTTGCTCGGTTATCAGTTGAACTTTGGAGCGGCGTGGCAAAGGGGCTTCTTGGCTGGCGCTGAGGGCTTCTCATTTGCCCTAACAAACTATTTTGGTCCCGGCTTTAAGCGGTAGGGAAAACCTGTCAACCCTCTGGGACTGGCAATCTGAAGAATTGCCATAATACAAAGAAGCTGTCAACCACAGAGGGTTGATAGCTTCTTTTTCGTTAAATACACCACAACTTCCCTATGTCTTCGATCCTTTCAGATAGACCCCCACCAACCACCGCAATACCCAAAGCCCGATGACAAAGGAGATCAGGAACATCGCGATAGCTTCCCAAGATACATCGACCTTTGGCATATCCAGCGTAAAAAACTCCCCTTGATAGGCATTCCGCACCATATCCCGCAGGAGAACCATGGCAAGGATCGTTGCGGCCATTAGGGCTGTCCCCAATGGCAGAGCAACCGAGAGAGGCGCTGAGATAGCACGTTTCAGAATTGAAATCACCCAAATCGAAAGTCCCATTCCGACAATCCAGAGCATCGTCTCCGGCATGCTTTGACCCATCAGCCTCATCATGATATTGCGAGGCAGAGTCATCATAAAGACGAAGCCGATCAGGATGTTAATCATAGTAGGGACGGCAAACAGACGGTAGCCAAGCTCCATCTTGAAAGTTGCATATTCGGAGTCGCGATTATGCTCGAATCTCCCCAGCCACATGATCCAAACACCGCTGACCGCTATCGCTCCGACCACCATGTGAAGCCATCTGGGGAAGGTCGAATGGTCGTCGAAGTTCATTGACCAGCCCGAAGGGTCCTGCAATATGATTTTGCTGAACCGCTCAGGTTGCTGTGCAAGGTTAAAGTTGTAACTTAGGATAAACGAAATCCATAAGAGTATCATTGCGGCAATCAGCGGCATCCAGCGGGTAATGACGTTATTTTGTAAAGGATTGAATTTCAGATAGTAGAAAGAATAATAGACGATGATAGCCATCGGAAAAACCAACCACCAGAACCAGCCAATGGCAATCGACGAGGAATAGATGAGGTGACCATACAAAACTTGCACAAAAAGTAGCGGCGCTACCCCGAGCGTTACAGTTAATGCTACGAGGGTTGGCAAGTAACCGATCATCTCTTTGAAGAACCGATTGTCCAATGATAATGATGGTTGTTTTTTGGATTTGAATGCGCAAATCACCGCAGTCCACGAACCTCCTACCAGCATGTTCATGGCGATTAAATGTAAAGAAAGAGTGAGGAGTAGCAATCCCCTGAATAACCAGATGGGACCCGGAAGAGGGATGGGATCAAACGCTGGGATTATTATCGACATATCCATTAATTTGCTCCCTCCGCATTCTGTTTGGCGAGAAGTGTCTCGAGGTAAACAGATAACTTCCCTGCCTCTTCATCGCTTCCCATGAAGGGAGGCATGGCTTCCGAGAGTTGATCCACTGTTAAAATAGTCTCTTTAAGATCAGCCACCGAAAGACCTGACAGAGCGGCTTTTAAAGGTCGAGTTCCATCGATAGTATGACAGAGACCGCAATTGTTATCCCAAATCTGTTTCGGTGTTCGAGAATCACCAGTGACGTTGAGATGCTTGACTCTCTTGAAAATGTATCCGGCTATCAACGAAGCCTCTTCCGCAGTTCCCATAAATGGTGGCATCGGCCCTCTAAAGTAGCTCGTGCGAGGTATTAGCTGAGTTAGTTGTGTTTCATTCCAGCCTCGGTGGGCAACCATTGTTGCGATCCCGTTATATCCGGTCAAGCTATGGCAGGATTGGCACGCGGCTCGGAATAGATCCTCCCCATGATATGTGGTGTCTGGATGCTTCCATTTTATGGAAGCAGTCAACCCAGCGCTTTTGACTGAAGTTGTATCAGCGACTAACATCCCATTTGAGTACATATATCCCGCGATTACATAAGGCTTCCGAGCGGCTTCGCGATACCATTCGAAAGCGCCAAAAAGTCTCAGTCCGAAAATAATCAAGACAACAGACAGGATTCGAGCCGCGAGTCTGTTTTTCATGAATACAGTGAGCAGAACTAATGCCGCAAGGGCAATCGATGCAGAGATGGTAGTGTTTTGGGCAGACTGGATGGCGGACCATCCGCCAGCAATTGTCGCTCGAGTCGATTGCGGAAGCGACTTAAAGTACCAAAAGCCTGTCGGAATGAGTAAAAAAATTGTAGGAATCGTCCAAAGGATCGAGATTCGATTAATTCGCTTTCTGAGTGTGTCGTCATTTTGAAATGCCGCCGTCAGAATGGCGAATATTCCAGCCATCAACAAACAAAGTAATGATCGAATCGCAAGCGAAGGAAGGTAGGTCGGGTTAAAAAAGGCGGGCCATATATTTCGGTCTTGAACCCATGTTCCATTGGTTAACATGAAAGTGATGATGCCATTAATAACCGCTAAGGATCCCCAAGCCGCAATGAAATAGACCCAAATCACTTTTTGGTGGGTCTTCCCATCCAAACGATCCCAGCCATAATAATAGACCAGCGAGGCGGCAATTTCGACAAAAAACATCACCCATTCCGTAGCCCAGAACCAAACAAAAGTGTGAATCAGGGCGGAAGTCGCGGCAGGGCTTGCCAGACCGATCGTGAACCAAATACCGACGCCGGTCAAAGCCCCGAAGACCAATGTCAGGAGCATGAAAAAACGACTATGTGAACGCACATAATGTAGCATCATCGTGTCGTTTGTCCGACGGGCGCGTGCTTCGTATATAGCAAGAAACAATCCGCCACCGATGGCGAAATGCGCTACCATTACGTGAGGGATCGATACCAGCGCAATCAGGAGAGGCAGACCGAATCCAACATCCCAAACAGGGAAATTCATATCGGAATCTCAATGTGATATTACGAGGGGCAGATTATTGTGTAGTTCTTGGAGAGCGAATTTTCAATCCGCTTTCCAATTCAAACTATAATAATACAGATATGCTATAATTTCCTAACCACCACCGTGATCAGATTATCGGTGATAAAGAAAAATTTGGCTTCGAATTTCATTTTTCCGGCTGGAACATCCAAGAAGTACTCGACAGAAGTTTGATTACGGGTTTTTATGGTTGTCTTCATCGCCGACTTAAATTTTATGCCAACTGCGGGGGGGAGAACGCTTAACATCGACTTATTCAGAAATTCTTCCGGTTTGAGGAGGAGAAGATCCTCACGACCAGCGCGGTAATTTAGAATAATTCCATCCTTATCAAGTCGGAACAGGAGATCTGGAAGCGCTTGAAATATTGCTTCCATTTCGGCGACTTCTATCTGTCGATCAGCTTCTGCTTGTTTTCTTGCCGTAATATCGATCATCACTCCCTGGGAGGATTGTCTGCCATCAGGCGTAGTAAACGCCTTTGACATACGGTCGAGAATCCAAATGTAATGACCGTCTTTGTGCCTGGCTCGGAACTCCAACTCCAGAACCCGTCTTGATCCTTTTGAAATCCATTTGTTCTGAAGTTTTTTAAGTTCATCGCGGTCATCGGGATGAATTAGACTTACAAAAAAATTCCGATCATTTTGGAATACTTCGGGTGAGTATCCGAGCATTTGCGAGACTCCATCCGAAATGTATTCAACTCCGCCACCGGTTTGATACAACGCCGTGTCAGGCAAACCTCGCAACAACGTAGCAAGACGGATTTCAGCGTGTTTACGCCGGGTCACATCAGTCAACATGACCGATATGTTACCTGTTCGAATAGATGTCGCCGAGATATTGAAGTAGGCCCGCAGATGGGGCCAAAAGTAGTCTTCGATAGTTCTCGGCTCGCTTCCTGAAGCAATATTCTGGAGGACTTGAGGTAGTGATTCCTCGCTATCGATATTGAGCGGCGTCTCATCCAGTCCGGGAAACAAGTCGCAAAGCAGACTGCCAATAATACGTTCTCGAGAGATTCCGATCAAATTTTCAAATGTTTTGTTGCAAGAAACGCATTTCATTCCGATGGAATGATTACCATGATTCTTTACAATCTCGAATTCAGCCATTCCTTCAAGCATCGCTTCGATCAGCATCGCACGATCATTATCAGCAAGATTATCAGAGGTTATTTCTGTGATCTCTGGTACGACGTCTTTTATCGCCCCGTTTATCCAATAGTGTGAGCCGTCTCTGCTCCAATCCAGCGTGATTATATGTTCTACAAATCGAAGAGAACCATCTTTACAAACGAGATGATGCATAATCGAAGATTCCTGAGTGGAGCCACTACCGCGTCGTGTGAGATTTTCAATAAAAGTCTGAAACAGAGCAAAATCGTCAGGATCGATTAATTTCTCGTACAAGGTTGACTTCAAGTTAACCAGATCATCTGAGGAATAGCCAAATTTCAAGAGTGGAATTTCGGCAATATACTGAAGGTTCCTGCTTTGTAAATTATACCGATAGACTACAGATTCAATATAATTCTGGTTTAGCGAATTTTGCATTTCCAGTTCTTGCAGTCTCGTTTGCAATCGGTGAAGTTCTGTTACAACTCTCGCACAGATGAAAGCGACGTGAACTCCCTCAGACTCAAATCCGCTGATAGTTGCCTGAAGAGTTTCCCAACGTTCATCCTTTGATTGAACCCGGAAAACGGCGTTGCTGTTTCCCTTCTCGATAATCGCAAGCTGTAAATCTGCTTCGATTCGGTGCAGATCGTTAGGGTGGATAACGTCTGAAAAATAGGTTCGCTCTGCTTTTGGGTTTTGGAATTTATTGATCCAGACGTCATTTGCATAAAGCAACAATCCATCCCCATCGACAACGATAAAGGAATCATGCATAGATTCCAGAAGTAGATTTGGTGGAATGGTCTTTACGTTGAAAATTATTTTTGGCGAGGATTCAAGCTCAGAAGCGCTAAGAATTCTATTTATAGAATTTCTCAGCGATATTGCGAATTGATCGTCGAAGGGAAGAATATCGTCAACCATCGCTCCGAAATTATCGAAAGCGATGACCAATTCCGAATCGTTGGTAACAATACAAATCCAAACATTCGGAACGAGGATTCGCAGACGTTTAAGAAATTCTGTTCCGTCTGTTTGGAGTGCGTGATAATCTGTAAGAAAGAGAAGTGGCAGGTTTGATGGAGGAGGCAGTTTTAGATGAGCCAGCGAATGACTGACCTTCAAGCGACATTCTGGGAATTCTTGAATGATAATTCCGCGCAAGGCATTGAGCATACCTTGCGCGGAGCCGAGAATCACAATATCTAATTTCCCGGACGATTGGTCGATGATCGGATCAGAATTCATCGGATAGTGTCACCAAATTCTGAAAGGTAATGGTTGAATGTATGAATAACACTGAAGCCACCCAGTATGACAGGCAAGAATGAGTTCTTTGAAATGTTCGATAGAATGCCAAGAGAGTCCAGACGGACGCCCTCGTCCGCCGAGCATTCAAGCACAAAATATGAGCGGACGAGGGCATCCGCGTGGACAAGTCGGCGCAAATATAGAATGTTTCAAAGAACTTAAGAAAGTCTAACCTCCGGCGGTATCTTTTAATATCGCTTTGCCGATCACTGAACGAAGAATCTGGTTGGTTCCTTCGTAAATTTGAGTGATCTTTGCGTCGCGCATGAACTTTTCAATCGGATAATCTCGCATGAAGCCGTATCCTCCGAATAGCTGGACTGCGTCAGTTGCGACTTTCATGGCTGTATCTGCGGCAACTACCTTGCACATAGCGGATTCTCGACCGACCTTCTCAGCACCGCTGTCGATCATACGTGCCGTTGCATAGACAAGCGCTCGAGCGGCTTCGATTTGCATCGCCATATCGGCGAGCATGAACTGTACCGCTTGAAACGAGGCAATCGACTTACCGAACTGTTCACGCTTAGAGACGTACTCTGCCGCTAAATCAAACGCCCCCTGAGCGATTCCGAGTGCTTGAGCGGCAACGCCGGGGCGGCTACGGTCAAGCGTCTTCATCGCGACGATAAATCCCTCTCCCTCGCGACCAATTCGGTTTTCAACAGGCACTTCGCAATCTACCATGACCAGCTCGCTTGTCTTCGAGGCTCGAATTCCCATTTTATCTTCTATCTTGCCATAGGAAAGCCCTGGAAAACCGTCTTCGAGGATGAATGCAGAGGCTCCACGAGATCCTTTAGCGGGATCGGTCAAAGCAATGACAGTGTAAACCTTGGCGACTGAGCCATTGGTAATGAAGTGCTTTGTACCATTCAGGAAATACTTGTCGCCTTTTCTCACAGCACGGGTCTGGATGTTGCCTGCATCGGAGCCTGCATTCGGTTCAGTAAGGCCAAATCCAGCCAGTTTTCTACCGGCGATAAGGTCGGGAAGATAGCGCTTCTGTTGGTCATCGTTGCCGCTGAGGAGGATTGGGAATGTACCGAGGGCAGTGGCCGCGACTGCCAAGGCAATTCCGCCGCAAATACGAGAAAGTTCTTCGGTTACGAGCACCAATTCAAGGACCCCCCCTCCAAAACCGCCCAAAGACTCAGGGACATAAACGCTGAATAATCCAGCGTCGGAAAATTCTTTCACCATATCCCATGGGAAAGTACCTTCGATATCATGTTTTGCCGCAACGGGTCTAACTTTTTCGAGGGCGATCCGTCTGGTAAGACGGCGTAGCTCTTCTTGAGATTCGGTGAGGAAATAGTTCATTAAGTATGCCTGTTATCTTCTTTCCGAACGGAAAGATTCTTATGAATCACTGAAAGAAAGGATATTATTTTCAATATTTTTCAGCGCGTCTTGCGCTGCATTCTGTTGGGCTATTTTTTTACTGTTGCCGGAACCGTGTCCGGACAGCAGTCCCCCGATGTAAACCTCGATCTCGAATTCCTTTTTATGATCAGGTCCACGTTCCCCGATAATTTCGTAAACAGGTGACGTCATTCCCCGTCCTTGAGCATATTCAAGAAGTTGGCTTTTATAATTATTATCAGCTTCGGTAGTGGTTAGATGTTCAGCATTGCACAAGATATACTTGCAGACGAATTTCTTTGCGGCGGGGATACCACCATCCAGGTACAAAGCGGCAATGATTGCTTCAAGCGTATCCTCCAGAATCGAACATCTTCGCCGTCCTCCGTTACGAGCTTCGCTTTCGCTCATAACGATAAAGTGGCCAATCTGAAGTTCTTCGGCGACGCGGTGAAGGGCAACCCCCGATACGAGCATCGCTTTCAGTTTACTCAAATCGCCTTCCTGCATTTTGGGATAACGTCGCCAGATATCATCGACAACAATCAAATCAAGAACGGAATCGCCCAGAAGCTCCAGTCGTTCATTTGCATCGTTCGGATTGGCTCCAATTTCAGGCAGGCTCGAACGATGAGTGAGTGCACAGCGCAATAGCTTAGTATCGCGAAATCGATGCATGAGTATCCGTTCGAGCTGTCGGAGATTTTCATCGGCCGCATCACGGGGAAACAGTGCCCTGAGGAATGATATTGGTTTTAAGGGTAACGTTTTATCACAAGGCTTGCATTGTGGCCGCCAAAGCCGAAAGTGTTACTCAGGGCCGCGCGGATAGGGGTTTTAACGGCGTAGTTTGGAACGTAGTTAAGGTCACATTCCGGGTCGGGTGTTTCGTAATTGATCGTTGGAGGGATTATACCGTGTTTCATCGCGAGTAAACTTGCGGCAAGCTCCACAGCGCCTGCGGCTCCTAATAAATGGCCGTGCATAGATTTTGTCGAGCTGACAGGCAGTTTATAGGCGTAATCGCCGAAGACCTTTTTGATCGCCCTCGTCTCAGCGGCGTCATTCAATTGCGTCGAGGTGCCGTGAGCGTTCAAATAATCGATGTCGGCTGGTTCGAGATCCGCGTCCTTCAGAGCGACCTGCATGGCGCGAATAGCTCCATGGCCGTCTTCGGGCGGTGCGGTAATATGATGGGCGTCTCCAGTGAATCCCGCCCCAGCAATCTCGCCATAAATGGGCGCGTTGCGTGCGAGAGCGTGATCGAGGCTCTCCAGAACCAGAATACCAGCCCCTTCACCCATCACGAATCCATCACGATCCTGCTCAAATGGACGGCTTGCTCTCTCAGGTGCATCGTTGCGTGTTGAGAGGGCTTTCAATGCGCAAAAGCCGCCTAAACCAACAGTCGTGATTGGCGCTTCGGAGCCGCCGGTGATCATGACGTCGGCTTCGCCCCACCGAATCGTTTTCATCGCCAGTCCTATCGCATGTCCCGAAGTTGCGCAAGCAGAAATCGTTGCGTAATTGGGACCGCGTAAATTCCAGCGAATGGAAACATGACCAGCGAGAATATCAGAGATCATCATTGGGATAAAAAATGGTGAGATTCGGCGCGGGCCACGACTATCGACAGTTCGCACCTGTTCCTCAAATACGGCCATCCCACCAATTCCTGACCCAATAATTGCACCGGAACGATCTGGATCAGTCAATTCAAAGTTAATCCCTGAATCTTCCACAGCTTCAATCGCGGCGATCATGGCGAACTGGGCAAAAAGATCGAGATGTCTTAAATCGCGCTTGTCGATGTGCAAAGTTGGCTCGAAGTCTTTAACTTCGGCCGCAAATTGAGTGGTGTAGTCACTTGCATCGATGCGAGTGATTTTCCCCATTCCCCCTCGTCCATGGCTAAGACTATCCCAAAACGCCGTCTTATCATTCCCGATGGGAGTAACGACTCCAATTCCGGTAACGACTACGCGTCGGGGTATGAGTGGAGTGGGGGACACTTATTTACTCCTTCTCGGCCAATTTCTTTTGGAGATATTCGATTGATTTACCTACCGAGGTAAGTTTTTCGGCTTCGTCGTCCGGAATCTCAATTCCGAATTCTTCTTCGAAGGCCATAATCAATTCTACTGTGTCGAGTGAGTCTGCGCCAAGATCGTCAACGAACGAGGCTTCATTAGTTACTGCGGCGGCATCGACGCCAAGTTGTTCTACGATAATTTCGCGAACGCGGTCTGCTTGAGACATTCTATTCTCCGATGTGATCGTTTAACTGAGTATGACTAATGTCATAAACTGGATTGGACAAATTTATAAGGCGATTATAAGATGTTGTTCTTACAGTCGTCTGGTCATTCGCGCGAGCTCTAATCTCTGCGACACGACCTCAAGTATTTTACTTGACTAAGTTAGGTTGCAAACTTATCAGCAAGAAATCGTTCAATTTTATCAGGCAATTTAAGTTGGATAATTCGAGCCGCCTGATTGAGCGCTGATGCAATGGCTCGTTCGCTCGAAGCTCCGTGACAAATTACCGATACACCTTTCACGCCCAACAAAGGTTCACCGCCAAAAGCATGATAATCGAACGAATCGCGAAGCGCTTGTCGGATCGACTCATCTGCTGACGGGGGAAGAATCTTGTTCAGCAATGCAGGAATGCCTTCGGCAAACTTCAGTAGAATATTGCCGACAAAACCATTCACCACCGCAATGTCCGCCAATCCGGCAGGGATATCTCTACCTTCGATGAATCCTGTGAAATTGAAGCCGCTCTCAGTGAGGAGCTTGTGTGCTTCGACTGCTGTGCGGTCTCCGGCGGATGCCTCACCTGCAACATTAATTAAACCAACTCGTGGATTTTCAATCCCGAGTAATTCCTTAACATACACACTTCCCATCGCGGCAAACTGAACCAGATGATGTGGAGAGGCAACCAAGCTTGCTCCGACATCAATCAAAAGGCATTTCCCTTTGGCAGTAGGCAAAAGTGTACCAATTGCCGGTCTGGTGATTCCCAGACATTTTTCAAGTTCCTGAAGCGAGGCGAGGACTTGAGCGCCGGTCGAACCCGCTGAAACTACCGCGTCGAACTTTCCTTCCGCATGAAGCCTCATTGCCGTTCGAATAGATGAGTTGATCTCTGCACTCGCCGCAGGTGTGATGCTCCCAGTCGGTTCCCGGGGGCCAGAAACGTCAAGCACCATCAAACCCGAGGGCAAAGTTTTCGGGAGATGAGGTTCAAGATCTTTGGCCGAACCAACAAGCGTAACAGAAAATCGTGCGGATGAAGATGTCGATTGTTCAGATATCGCTTTAATTGCGCCGGCAATAGTAACTCCGGGCGCTTTGTCACCCCCAAAAGCGTCTAATGCGAGGTTTATTGACAAAAGTTTGGAATCACTTGGATTTTAGCTCCGATCAGAAATCAGATCGGGACTAAGCCTCACGCGCCGGGCGCACTTGGCGGCCCTTATAGTAACCGCAACTCGGACACACAACATGGGAGAGACGAGCATGGCCGCAGTGAGAACACTTCGTGGATTGCACTGCGGTAAGATGATGGTGGCTGCGACGTTTATCGCGGCGGGCTCGGGAAGTTTTTGCTTGGGCTATCGCCATTAAAGAAACTCGATTATCGTTTAATTTATTAAGAAGCTGAAAATCTTGGAGATGGAACATTATCCGCCATAAGGGGCGGACTAATAGAGTTCATTGAAATATTCAAAATTTGCGCTGACTTGTCCACGCGGACGCCCTCGTCCGCGCTTATTTTGTGCTTGAATGTTCGGCGGACGAGGGCGTCCGCCTGGACACTTTTGGCATTCTATCGAATATTTCAACGAACTCTAATAATCCACTTTCCAGAAGCGTCAGTCAAGGGTGTTACCCTAAATATATAACTACGCGGTACAGCGACACTCGGAATGATTTAGATTGACGCCGCATTTGGAGCAAAGTCCTTTACAATCGTCGTCGCATAGATTCTTCATCGACAACGAAAGCATAAAGGCATCGTGCACATCAGTTGAGACATCGATATATTCCTGATATGGACCATAAGAACGAAGGTCGTCGCCAGGTGCCTCATCTGGAAAAGGTTCATCGCGTTGAATAAAGACTAACTCGCACTCACCTTGCGTTTCTCTTTGGAAATCATCTCCGCAACGGTCACAAATAAATGAACCCAGCCCGTCGGTCTCTAACGAGAGAGAGATCTTGCCGGTTCCCTTTTCGGCTTGGATGTGTACATTTACGAGGGATCTGAATGTATTACCATCGAGTCCGACGAGAGAAGGTTCAATTACTTCTTCAATTTCGTTGTGACCCGGGGTCAATCCGGTGATACGAATTTTCATAACATGCAAATATAATATCCATCACCATAAACAGTCAAGACTTTCAGTCGATTCGCCGGTAAGAGTTGATTATAGGTCGATAAACCCAGCAATGAACCGATACCAAACATCAGTGTCAGTTACGGATAATTCGTTAAACTCAATCTTAAATTCCTACAAATCTGCGTCATTGGCTGAGTCCATGACATTCTCAGTTCCGGAGAAATTAATCGGAAGTCCCAAATTTACCAATTGATTAGTGAGAGCTACAAATTCTGCCGGTTGAAGTTGTTCGGGTCGGCGACTCCAATCGAAAGGCAAGTCTCGCCAGCCTTCGGGAAGATCGTTGACAACTTTCAAGGAATTGCTCAATATTTTTCTCCGTTGGGCGAAACACCCGCGGACGATTCGTCTGAAGGTCAAATAATCGACTTGAGGAAATTCATCCCGTCTTCTGAACTTCATTCGAATGACGCCGCCATCCACTTGAGGTTTTGGAAAGAAATCTTGAGCCGGAATAGTGAACAAGTAGTCGCATTCTGCATGATAATTTGTTAAAATGGTTAGTCCGCCGTAAGTTTTATTGCCGGGTTTTGCAGTCAAGCGTTCGGCAACCTCCTTTTGTACAGTCACAATCATTTCAGAAAGAAAAGGAGCAGGGGAAATGCGAACAGCGTTCATTACCCGAATTATTAGCTGGCTGGCGATATTATAAGGAAGATTGCCGACAATAGTGTACGGTCCGTATTCTTCGGCTAATGCGGCCCAGTTTACGCGCAATGCATCGGCCACGATCAGTTGAAAAGTATCTTTCTGTCTATGAAACCGACGTTTGAGAACAGGGATCATCTCCGCGTCGATTTCTATAGCCAATACGCGATTACCATGAAGAAACAGTTCTTGAGTCAATGCTCCATCGCCAGGCCCAATCTCAACTGTCAGCCTGTCCACAGGTATATATCTTGCAATTTTTGCCGCGGCATCTCTATCGCGCAGAAAATGCTGGCCAAGAGATTTCTTGAGGTAAATATTTGTCCTTAATGGACGCGTCGAATCTGATGTGTCAGCATTGATTGCCACTATATGTTTGATCCTACTTGGTTGATAATTTCGGCGGCGGCATCGATGTCATGATCGGGTACGGTAACCGAGGCGCGCACCCATCCAACTCCACATTCCCCAAATCCGGATCCGGGAGTGAGAAGCAACCCATTTTCGACTAACCTATTAATGTAAGGCACTTCGCTGTCACCAACTCGAAACCAGACGTAGAAAGTTGCGTCTGTTTCAAATACTTGAAATCCCGCACTTTTTATGGACTCTTCAAGACGTCTCTTTCGCGAATGGTAAATTGCTCGGTTTTGGATCAACTCCGGTGGAGGAGTCATTCCGTCATATCGCTCGAGAACCGCTTGCAATGCCCTTTGGAAGGGGAGAGGCGCTCCAGAGTCCATTTCCTCCTTGACTCTGACGAGTGCTGATATACGATTGGGTTCCCCGATGGCAAATCCGATTCTGTACCCGGTAGCATTTGCCATTTTCGAGAGGGAATGGAATTCAACTACATTCGGCGAAAACTCGAGAAGCGAACGGCTTGGCGCGCCAAAGGTCATCTCACTATAAGCCATATCATAGGCAACGCTTAACTCTTGATGATCATCAGCGAATTGAGCCAGCTCCTTAAGAAAACTCACCGGTGCAGATGCGCCCGTTGGATTATTGGGGTAGTTGACGAAAAGAAGGCGCGCTTCTGATGCTGGACTGAGGTCTGGCAAAAATCCGTTTTCTGGTTGAAGAGGAAGCCGAAGTTGTTTAGCGTCGAGCATGAAAGAACCCGCTCGCCTGAATACCGGATAACATGGATCCGGATAGGCGACCGTTTCGCCGGGGTTTACTACCGCCCTTGCAAACTGTGCCAACGCCTCTTTTCCGCCGATTGTTATGCAAATCTGCGTCTTCGGGTCTATCGATACTCCGAATCGACCTTTGAACCAATTGGCAACCGATTTACGTACGTCGCCGTTGCCTCGGCTCGAGGGGTATGTATGCGACATAGGATCATCAAGCGAGGCCTTGACTGCATCGACGACGAATTTTGGCGTAGGAAGATCGGGGTCGCCTATTGAGAGGTCGAAAAGTCTGTCGCCTTTTTCGCGTATCGCGGAAGCTTTGCGTTCAAGTTCAGCAAAGGGATAAGCCGGAAGGTTAAGTCGATCAGCAGGTTTGAAATTTGACATTGTTAAGAATTTACTGAAACTCTTGGAGGGCGGGTTTTAACCCGCCCTTAGGGGCAGACTTAAGTCCGCCATCCACACACAACTATTTGGTTAACACTCACTTATTACTCTAGTATCTGCTTGGTTAGAAAAGCGTTATGGGAAACTCTCATACCGGCGAAAGCCGGTATCCATGCATATCTTAAATCCACAATATTTTAACTGGATACCGACTTTCGCCGGTATGGGAGAAGTGTGTTACTCTTATTTTCTCAACCAGATACTAGTCAGATGATCTTCAGCTCGATGTTCCCGTCGAACACAAACTTAGCGCCGCCGACGACTCTAACCCGGCTAAAATCTTCTGCAACCTCTACCGTGAGTTCACCGCCCGGCATTCTCACGCGAATTGGCTTGCCCGGCTGAAGTCTCCCTGATTTGACCCCTGCACAGACGGTAGCTGTTGCCCCTGAGCCGCAAGCAAGGGTCGGCCCGACGCCCCGCTCCCAAACTGCCATTTCGATAAGTGACGAACTTCTGAGCGAAGCGAGTTCGAAATTTGTGGCTTGGGGAAAGTGGTGAGATTTTTCTACTTCTCTGCCAATTTGTTCGGATTCTCTGGTCAGTTCAACGAGAGACGTGTTCTCCCGCCACACAACGAAATGAGGATTGCCGATGGAAAGGGCAGTGCCAATCATTGAACCGAAAGCGAATGCCAGTCTTCCTTCGATGACTTCATTTTTGGAAACGACAGGTACAATTTCAGGGTTGAAATTTGGTCCGTCGAGCTCTATGGAAGCTTCACCGTTTAACGCATCGACAGTCGCATTTACAGGTCCGGTCGGGCTTTCGATAATGAACGGTTCGTTATATTTCGCGCGCCCTGATCTTACTGCATGAAGCGCCACGCACCGCAACCCATTGAAGCACGTCTCCGCGAAGCTTCCGTCGGCATTGTAATAGACCATTTTTATTGCCGCGTTGGTCGATGGGGGGAGGACTATAAGTAATCCATCTCCACCGATTCCGAGGCGTCTGTCGCATAAGGCTTGAATAAATTTGACTTTTGGAGTTTGGAACTGTAGCGCATTATCTTCGTCCAGAAGAATGAAGTCATTTCCAAGTCCTTGATATTTATAAAAGTTCATGGTTTCCCTGTGAATTTATTTGGAGAGCGGCTTTTCAAGCCGCTCTAATCCGGCCTGTAGTCCAATTTGTACAGACAAGAGCGGCTTGAAAAGCCGCTCTCCAAGAACAACTACAAGGTAATATTCACTACCCAAAATACCGTTTAACTTGCTCATATAAAAGTTAGGATAAATTGTTTTTCTATTTTCTCAATTTTCTCTTGCATTTTGAGTTGATACTTTATATAATTATGCATTAATCAATCAATGGAGTGTCCGGCTTCGGAAAACTGATTGGGATACAATCAATTTCTTCTGTGGTCAGGCATATACTTGAATAAGTCATGGCCACGATGCCATAACCTTGACCGGGTAACTGGTCATACCCCCTTTAAGGAGGCGCTTAGAATGCTTTGGAATAATTCTCGATCGATTTCAATTAGCACACGCCACGTGGTTTCTTTGATAGCGGTTACGCTAATAATTATTGGGATGGTCAATACAACTGAGGCTTTCCCCCGCAAGCCTTTGTTTGAGGACTTTACCTCGACCACCTGCCCGCCCTGTGCCGCATGGGCAGGCGCCCAAGAGCGTGGCTTGGAAATGTTAGGTGATGCAGTTTCTGTCGTTGCTTACCACATGAATTGGCCTCAACCCGGCAACGATCCATGGTGCGCCGATAATCAGGTCGATAATCTAAACCCGGGTCGCCGACAATACTACAGCGTAAATGGTGTTCCGACAATTCTCATCGACGGAGTCACCACCCAAGTTTGGCAGACTAATGACGCAAATCGCTTTGCAAATGAACTGAGAGCCCGCGCCAATGTCCCCTCTCCTCTTCAGATATCACTTAACGGTAGGATTGTGGGGGGGACCCTCACCATCCATGTCGAGATCGAGGCCAGCCAAGCGGTTAATAACGTTCGGCTCTATCTTTCGCTGAACGAGATCTACTACCGCTACGACGCCTATGCCGAGTGGTGGGATCACTACGATCCGATGGTTAAGATGATTCCGAATTACAACGGGACACAGATTTCGGTTACACCCGACCAGCCTTACTCTCATGATTTCGAGCAATCGATGGCTGGACTTGGCTGGCATGAGCTCGAAATTGAAAACTTGAAGTTGGTCGCCTGGGTGCAGGAGGCCAATCATAACGTCCTCCAGTCGCAAAACTTCCAACTTGGTATCGATTCTCCATCCATCGAAATCCTCGACTGGACGATTACCGATGATCAGGAAGGCGATGGGGACACTCGCCCTGAGCCGGGTGAGACGGCCCACTTTACTTTCAACATGCAAAATGCCGCCAACTATCTCCCAGCAGAGACCGTTGACGTCACTTTGTCAACCGAAGACGCCGGCATCGACATCACAGACGCTCAATTCCATCTTGATGGGCTTGAAAACGGAGCATCTGGCGATAATAACGGTAGTCCTTTCCGTATTACCATAGCTGATGACTTCGTTGCGCACCCGGTCACCTTCACGCTTAGCCTTGTTGCTACTCCCGGTGATTTCATGATCGAACAGGATGTCACGATGATGATCGACTGGCCTCCGTTCCTTCTTGTTGACGCCGCTAATAATCAAAATGCCGGAGATCATCTGCGTAACGCTTTTGGACGCAATCCAATGCCTTGGTACGATGTCTGGGATCGCAATGAGGATGGTCCGATGGTTGATGACATCCTTCTCTCACAGTACAAGGTTGTCCTCTGGCACACTTTCAACAATTCGAATGATGCAATCATTGATATGGAAGCCGAGTATCTGACGGATTATCTCGATAACGGCGGGACGTTGGTCATGTCAAGCGCTTACCTTCCCGGCCAACTTGGCAATCATCGGTTGCTGACCCAATACCTTGGAGTACAGGTTGACCAGGAAAACCTCGCGGGGGTCAATTACGTCCGTGGAGTTCAAGGTGATCGCAACTTCGATGGTGTCTCCATGTTCCTCGGCGGCTCGATGGGATTCCCCACTGCCAGAATGAGTTTCCGTGCAAATGAAAATGGTGTGGCGGTTATGAACTACACAAACAACAATGGCCAAGAAATTCGAGGCATCGCCGCGATTAAGCACGAAGCGGGGACGTATCGCACTCTTCTTCTTGGCTTCCCTCTTGAGACAATCACCGGAGCCAGTCGTACCGATTCGCTGATAGCTTTCACCAATCATATTTGGGACTGGGTACAACACGCACCGGTCTCTGCGCCCAATGATGAGGTTATTCCTGCAAGGTTCGCCCTCGACCCGGCTTTCCCGAACCCATTCAATGCTCAAACTGTCATCAACTATAGCGTTGCGAAAAACAGCGCCGCCACATTGAAGCTATTTGATATTGCCGGTCGTGAAATTGCAACACTTTTCGATGGCGAAGCTACAGTTGGCAGTCACAGCACAATTCTCAACGCCCAGGAAATGGGGCTTGAGTCAGGAATCTACTATGTCCGCTTCGAAGCGGCAGGCGATAAGGCAGTTTCACAGATCGTTTATCTGAAGTAACCGGGATCTCATTGTTTTGCGTAGGATAAGCGTCACGCTTGTCTCTTGAAAACAATAGAAATTTCTATTGTACCGAACACAAAGGAGTCAGCCGTCTGCGGTTGACTCCTTTGCTTTACAATCACCAGCATTCTACCTTTAATCGGTTATTGCCGAAATACCTAAGGGCGGGGTAGCCCGCACAGCTTCGCTGGGCGGGCGTCACATGAATCACACCCACCGAGCACAGCTCACCGGGATAAATGCTTTAACTTAATGTAACTTGACATTTTGGCAACAGACACATAATCTGCGCCCGGTAATATCACATGTTGGCAAAAAGTGTCCTTGTTAGGTCGATTCGCCTCAAAGACAATTCAAACCTTGATTTGCGATCCTATAAATTGTAAATTGAATGTTGTCTTCGGGGAGCGGTGAAATTCCCTACCGGCGGTTAAAGCCCGCGACTTTCGCAATATTTTGCGAAACTGAGCCGGATCGTTTCCGGCGCCGACGGTTAAAGTCCGGATGGTAGAAGGCTGGCACAGGGTTAACTCTGATCCTGGAAGTCCAATCTATGCCCGATGATATCATCGGGTTTTCTTTTGGGAAAAATGTACGACATTCGATTCATAAGACGCGCCTGTCAACTCGCATTACGTGGGAGAGGCTCGGTTTCTCCCAACCCGCGCGTCGGCGCTGTCATAGTTGGCGAAGATGGTCGCATCCTATCCGAGGGCTGGCATCGGAAGTTTGGTGGAGTTCACGCTGAAGTCGATGCGCTTTCGCGACTACCTGAAGGAGCCGCGCGCGGAGCCAGCTTGTACGTAAACCTGGAACCTTGTGCTCACCACCACCACACTCCGCCTTGTGCCGACGCGATCATTCATGCTGGAATAACACATGTTTACTCAGTTACGCTCGATCCTTATCCCAAGGTAAACGGTAAGGGTTTTGAGCGGCTTCGAGGGGCAGGCGTCAAGGTCGATTTGATCGGAGATCCTCGAATCGGTCGTGAAATCAACCGCGGTTTCTTTACGTGGTTGGAAAAGGGAAGAGCGTGGTGCGAGGCGAAAATCGCCCTCAGTATCGATGGCAAGATGGCTGATACTTCCGGTATGTCGAAGTGGATCTCCGGAGAAAAGTCACGACGACTTGCTCATAAACTCCGTGCTGATCTCGATGCGGTGTTAGTCGGTGCTGGCACTGTTCTGGCTGATGACCCTGAGTTGACCGTCCGAATGATAAAGGCACGCAACCCTGCAAGGGTAATTTTATCCTCAAAAAATGGATTTCCGCCCCGTTCTAAGCTGGCTCTCTCCGCGAAAAACACCAGAACCATTCATATTCGCAGTGATGGCGGAGCTTCACTTCCGAATGTCGAGGAAGTAAATCTCCCCCCCCGTAGTGACGGCTCAATCGATCCAATCATTATCTTAAAGAAACTGCCAGAAATTAAAATTCTTTCTGTACTGATTGAAGGCGGATCAGCGGTTCTTTCATCGTTTATGGAGGCCGGAGTCATCGACAGGATAACCGTCGCCTACTCACCTTCGGTCATCGGATCTGGAATATCTCCATTTGAGAAATTCGTGCCGCCGTCATGGATGGATCGTCCTGTTTATCGGATTGAATCGGTTCGCAAATTGGGCGAAGACGTCATCGTTCGCTACGGAAGGAGGGGTGATCCATTTTCACCGGTTTAATCGAAGAAATTGGCAGAGTCAATAAAGTAGAACGACTGCGCGGGAACGCTCGATTTGCTATCGAAGCAAAGAAAATTCTTGCTGATTTAAAACTGGGAGATAGTATTTCGGTCGAAGGCGTCTGTTTAACCGTAATACGTGCTGACGCGGTTGGTTTTACTGTTGAGGCGACTTCGCACACTCTTACGCAAAGCACCTTGCAAAGTTTTGAGATTGGTCGTGAGGTTAATCTGGAACGTGCCATGAAACTCGGCGACCGCGTGGGGGGACATATCGTGCAAGGTCATGTCGATGGTATCGGTAGGGCGGCACGCATTCAATATAAAGAAGGTTCAAACGAGATACAGATCGAACTTGACAGGAAGCTACTTAATTTAATGGCTCCCCATGGTTCGGTCACTGTCAACGGGGTAAGCCTTACAATTGCCGAAAAATACAATCGTGGTATCAAATTAGTGATTATTCCGGCCACGCTCGAAATGACTACACTGGGTGACTTGAGACCAGGCAGTCGTGTCAATATAGAGAGTGACCTCATAATTCGCTGGATTGCTGACAGGTACAGCAGTACAGGCGCCATCGCTCCCGAAGAGAACGATTACTCGGATTCAGGGAATTTCCATTTGGAGGATTAGGTTGTTCGCAAGTATAGAAGAAGCTCGGGAAGATTTCCGAGTAGGTAAAATGATAATCGTGGTTGACGATGAGGATCGTGAGAATGAAGGCGATCTTATTATTGCCGCAGATAAAATTACTCCTGAAGCAATAAATTTCATGACCAGACATGGTCGCGGGTTGTTATGTCTCCCAACGACTAACGAGCGCGCTGATGAACTCGGTCTCGAATTGATGGTCGGTCAGAATACCGCCTTGCATGGAACAGCGTTCACGGTCTCAATTGACTACAATATAGGGACAACGACAGGAATATCTGCGCACGACCGGGCGCTGACAATCCAAAAAGTAACCGACCCCTCAGCCAAACCAGAAGATTTTGGCAGACCGGGTCATGTCCACCCACTGCGCGCCGTTGATGGAGGAGTCCTCATGCGCGCCGGTCATACAGAGGCAACCGTGGATCTGGCAAAACTTGCTGGTCTCTATCCCGCCGGAGTGCTCATCGAGATTCTGGACGACGACGGCAGTATGGCTCGTTTGCCCCGGCTTGAAAAATTGGCTGTTGAGCACGGATTAAAGATCGTCACTATCAAAGATCTTATTAAGTATCGCCGGCAGAATGAGTCCTTAGTATTTCGAGAGGTCGAAGTCGATTTTCCGACGGCGTATGGCGTATTCCGATTGATCCACTTCCGAAACAGGGTTACACAAGAGCACCATCTTGCCTTGATTAAAGGCGACATTAGTAATGGTGAGCCGGTGTTGACGAGGGTTCATTCGTCTTGTTTGACTGGCGATGTCTTTGGCTCGGCAAGATGTGATTGCGGAGATCAGTTGCATACCGCTCTTAAAATTATCGAGAAAGAAGGACGCGGCGTTCTCTTATATATGAATCAGGAGGGCAGAGGAATCGGACTTTCTGCCAAGCTAAAGGCTTACGAGCTTCAAGATCAGGGCATGGATACCGTCGAAGCAAACGTCTCGCTTGGCTTCGCACCGGATTTACGGGATTATGGCACCGGAGCTCTGATGCTGAAAAACCTCGGCGTAAACAAGATTCGTCTGATGACCAATAATCCGCGTAAAATTGTCGCTTTGAATGGATATGATCTCGAAGTCGTAGAACGGGTTCCCATTGAAATCACCCCCAATTCGACAAACGAGTACTACTTGCAGACAAAACGCGACAAAATGGGGCACATGATACTTGAGCAAAAAAGTATTATCGGCTAAACGATGGGCTCACATACCATCATTTGCCTCGCCTGTTTTCGGAATGTTCGCAAAAACGAGGGTTCAAGGCGACCTCTGATTAATCACAGACTCCCATCAGCAATAAATAAAGTGAATTTACCTTTATGAGTAATCCTATCTCATCCAGTCCCGTCCTTGAAGGCAACCTTTCTTCGAAAGGAATGCACTTCGCAATATTGGTAAGTCGTTTCAATGATTTTATCAGTCAACGGCTTGTCGAAGGCGCAATCGATTGCCTTGTAAGGCATGGCGAAACTGACGCCCGGTGGACTGTCGTCAAAGTGCCCGGTGCTTTCGACATTCCTGCCACAGCGGCAAAACTTGTCTCCAGTGGAAAATACGACGCAGTAGTCTGTCTCGGAGCGGTAATTCGTGGAGCAACACCTCACTTTGATTACATCGCCGCGGAAGTTACGAAAGGCGTCGCGCAGGCGGCGTTGATGGGTAAGATCCCTGTCACCTTTGGCGTTTTGACGACCGACTCAATCGATCAGGCAGTCGAACGAGCTGGAACAAAGTCTGGTAACAAAGGCTGGGACGCTACTCTTGCGGCGATCGAACTGGTGAACCTCTGGCGAACACTCTGATTTTGTTCTGGAAAATCGAGAGTATTTAAGCCAATTGCTTTGCTGATCGGACTCCCTATTTTCCACGAGAGGTTTAATAGACCTGTTATGACAGGCGATCTCTTGGAACGAAATTACTTTCTGGTGAGTATTAGAAGTATCAGCTGAGGATTCTGGCGGACACCGCAACTTTTGATGATTGATTGTGGGTTTCGGTCGCCGCTTTGAAACTGCTGGTCATAGCGTTATGCCCTCTTTTAACTCAACCCAACAACAAGGACCGTTGATCGATGGTACTTCGACTCTCAATGATACTGCTTACTATTGCAGTATCGGCTAAGGCTGAAGATTGGCAGATGATGACGGATTCTCGAAACGTGCGTGATATCGTTTCCCTCGATAACCACCTCTGGCTTGCTACTGAAGGCGGATTGGTCGAATATTCGCCATTATCCAATCACTTCCGTACTTTCACAACACTTGATGGCTTGGGAGGCGTCGGCGTATCAAGGCTTGAACCCGATGCTTCAGGTGGATTATGGGTGGCTCTCGATAACCGGATGCTTCATAGATGGGTTCCGGATGAGGGAGTGACTCATTCGGTTCCAACCATATCTCAGCAGGAAGGAGTTCAAAGCCTGAACGATTTGACGGTAGATGGCCGAGGGGTCTTCGTAGCCACAAGTCGTGGGATAGCAGTGATTACCTATTCGGCCCGTTACGATCAGTGGGTGTGGTTTGAGGAGTATCGTAAATTAGGGGATTTCGATTCTGATATTCCTGTCAGATCAGTATTGATTGAAGGAGATACAATTTGGGCAACCACTTCGCAAGGTGTGGCGCGCGGCAATTTAAATTCTCCGCCACCACTTGACTGGGTGAACTACCGAGTCCCGGATGGATTGCCCGGATCCGACATCCGTGATATTGTTCGAGTCAGCGGAAGACTATATGTAATTACCGATGGAGGTACAGCACGTCTGAACGGTAGCAGGTGGGAGCGACTTCACCAGCGGCGTGACGTCTATCGGTTGATGAACTTCAATGACACACTGACCGCAGTCACTTCTGACGGATTGAGTTGGTGGACTGGAAGTGCCTGGTTGCGTTACGGAGCTATGCGTATCGGCATTAGCGGTGCAACTCGAGATGAGTCGGGAAATTATTGGATATCTTTTCCGGTCAATGGCTTGGCATCGGGCGGCATAGCCGCTCTTGTCGATACAGGATGGGTGTCGGCGATTCCTTCTGGTCCGGTTTCAAATAACTTATTGGCGGCTGTTTTCACAAAGGATGGCTCATCCTGCTTTGTCGGGGGAAAATCTACAGGCGAGTACGGTCTCTGCCGTCTCACATCAGATGAATGGGAAAACTGGACATACCCAGAAGTTGAAGGATCTTCCTTTCATTTCCAACACCGTAGCGTTGCCGAAGATAAACTCGGCGGTATCTGGGTCGGAACTTATGGTGGCGGAGTAACCCGCTACAATTCAAACGACGATTTTACCATTTACAACTCTGATTCCTCAACCGGCGGACGGTTGAAGGGTTATGACGCCAATCCCAATATGCCTCTGACTTCCGCGCTTGCCGCTGATGGTCAAGGCAATATCTGGATCGTAAGTCGAGCGGCTGGTGACGGGAACATCCTCGTATGTGTTCCTCATGAATTTATAGAAAATCCACAACCCGACCAACCGTGGTTTTACTTTCATCGATCGAATTTCCGCTCCTTTACGGAGTTCGATCTGCTCGCCATCGACGGACGTGGAAGAAAATGGATTGCTTCGACTGCAAACAATCCGTCTATTTCCGGCGATCAAGGGGTTTATGTCTTCGATGACAAAGGTACGATTGCCGATTCGACCGACGACCAAATCTGGGGTCCAATTCCGGGGCTTCCCTCAGCCGAGATTCTTTCTCTGAAGTATGATCCGGCGGGGTACATGTGGATTGGTTCTCCACGAGGAGCTTACTACACCTCCGCAACCGCAAATGAATTCAGCCATGCTTCATTCTCGCAAGTCTATTTTATGCGAGAAATCCCTATCTACTCCATCGATATAGACCCCTCAGGAAATAAGTGGTTTGGCACTGAATTCGGTGTTTCGATTCTTTCCTCAGATATGTACACTATCCTGCGCACCATAACCACTGATCCGCCTGATAAATTGCCCAGTTCGCGAGTTAACTTGGTTGCAATCGACCCAAACTCCGGCCGGGCATATCTGGGCACACGGAATGGCACAGCAATTATCCGTACTCCTTACCGTGATTATGGCGACGAGATCGCTGGGGTAAGTTTTGAGCCTAATCCCTTTAATCCTGATCGATCTCGTCTTATATTTACGGGAAGCACTCTTGCTGGTGGAGCCGGAGCTCGAATTTTTACACCCGATGGAAGACTTATTCGCAAGATGTCCCACGATGAGGCCGCGCTGGGATGGGATGGTAAAGATGACAGCGGAAAGGGTGTTTCTGAGGGAGTTTACCTGATCCTCACCCACAATGGAGCCGGCCAAGCTGGGCAGGGGAAGGTCGCCGTAATTCGACGTTAATATCAATCGGAACCGAATGCTGGTCAGACTCACAGTAACCGATTTTGCCCTTCTTCATAAAGCCGAGATTGAATTTCATCCCGGGCTAACAGCTATTACCGGCGAGACTGGCGCCGGTAAATCGCTTTTGGTGGGAGCGCTCAACTTTCTCGCGGGGGGGAAGCCCCCCTTCGATGTCGTACGGGAGCACGCTCGCCATGCCGTGGTTGAGGGAGAATTCAAGCAATCCGATAATGTTACCTTGATTCTACGCCGCCAACTTTCGGCAGATGGTCGATCGCGTGCCTTCGTCGATGATGAACCGGTTGGTCAAAAAGAACTTGCCGAACTTTCTGCTTCCTTGCTCGATATTACTTCCCAGCGTGCCTTCAGTCGCTTGCTCGATTCCCGCCACCATCTCGATATCCTCGATACTTTTGCTGGTTTAACGCAAGCCAGAGCCCAGATTCAGAAGTATGCAACCGCGCATCATTCTCTCGAACATCGAAAAAGTGAACTTGTCTGTTTTTTGAATGAGCGCCGATCTGAGCGTGAGTTTATAGCAAAACAGCTTGCGGAAATCGAAGCTGTCGGATTGAACGAAGGCGAAGAAATAGAGCTTGCCGCAGAAGTCAAACGCCTCGAACATTTCGAAGATCTTCATCGAGATGGTTTGCGGGTTACTGAGTTACTTTCAGGAGGTCGGGACTCAGTTGAAATTCAACTTTCCGAAGCATCGAAGTTAATCGAAAACATTTGTGCTTTGGATCGCTCGCTGGTTGATTTGAGCCAGGAAATGGAAAACTCTTTACTCACGATTCGTGAGATCACCCGCCGGATTTCCGGACGCTATCGGCAGGGAGGTTACGAAATCGCCCGCCTGGAAGAGTTGCGCGAGCGCCAACATAGCATTGCCTCCATCGCTCGCCGCTTTGGTGGGTCGATTGAAGCGGTACTGAAAAAACGAGATGAATTTCGTAAGGAATTAGGAAGCGGAACCGAGGCAGAGAGCGAGCTTGAAGAGATATCCTATCAACTCTCCAAACTCCGTGAGGAGTGGCTAACGCTTGCTGGGGAAGTAAGCGTGGCACGAACCGAAGCCGCAACCCAAATCGAGCGCAAGGTTATGGAAAGCCTGAAAGAGTTGGGCATAGGCGAGCCAAGGTTTGAAGTGCGTCTCGAGCGTTTTCTTGATCCTGAGGGGTTATTCGAAGCTGATGGCGCGCGGTGGCGTCTAACCGAGCGAGGCGCTGAAGATGCCGTCTTCTATTTTTCCGCCAATTCCGGCATCGACGCCAAGCCTCTCGCCACGGTGGCGTCGGGGGGTGAGCTTTCGCGAGTCATGCTTGCTTTGAAAGAATCGCTTCCACTTCAATCCGAAGAAGCAACGATCCTGTTCGATGAGATCGATACAGGCGTTTCGGGCAAAACCGCGCGACTCGTAGGCCGGAAAATGAAGAAAATTTCGTCCGGCAGACAGCTTCTGGTGATAACCCATCTCCCACAAATTGCTTCACTCGCCAATCACCATTTGAACGTGGTTAAATTTGATAAAGATGGTGAAACATTTACTGAAGTAAAGAGCTTAAACGGCGATGATCGTGTCGGAGAGCTTGCCATGATGCTCTCGGGGGGAAAAGTCTCCAACGAAGCCTTGAAGCAGGCTCAATTTTTAATGTCTGAAATTTAGCGATAATTTTAGAATAAGGAAATAAGTTTATGATGGATCGATTGGTTGTGCATGGGGGAAATCCCTTGCAGGGAAGCGCGAAGATTTCTGGTTCAAAGAATGCTACCCTGCCCTTAATGGCGGCGGCTCTACTGGCTCCAGGTAAAACGATTATCGAAGGCGCGCCTGATCTGCAAGACATTCGCACTATGGGCATGGTCTTAAGAGTTCTGGGAGCCGAAGCAAAACTTGAATCAGGTACCATGACCGTTGACACTTCAAATGCTAACGGCTGGGAAGCTCCTTATGAACTTGTTCGAAAGATGCGCGCCTCTTTTTACGTTCTCGGACCGCTTCTTGCCCGACATGGTCGCGCCAAAATTTCACTGCCCGGTGGATGCGCGCTTGGACCCCGTCCCGTTGATCTCCACATTAAGGCGTTGACCAAACTGGGCTGTCGATTCAATCTCGACTCTGGGTATGTTATTGCCGAAGCAGATAAACTGATTGGCGCTCGCATCAATTTCGATATTTCGTCGGTCGGAGCAACTGGCAACACCATGATGGCGGCAACAGCCGCCCATGGAGCCACAATAATTGGAAATGCCGCCTGCGAACCTGAGATCGTCGATCTTGCGGATATGATGAATGCGATGGGGGCTAATATCTCCGGTGCTGGAACTCCAACAATTACAATTGAGGGTCCAACCCCATTGCGTCCCATCACTTGGAAGGTAATCCCCGACCGCATAGAAGCCGGAACCTTATTGATAGCTGGAGCCGCCGCCGGAGGAAAAATATCGATTCACGAAAGCCGTCCCGACCACCTCTCGATACTACTCGAAAAACTATCAGATGCAGGCGTTCAGATCGATGTAAATGGTGGTAGCATCTCCTTGACTACTAAGGAGCGGCTTCATTCGGTTGATATAATCACCGCCATTTATCCCGGATTTCCGACTGATCTTCAAGCCCCATGGACTGCCCTGATGACTTTGGCGGATGGGACCTCGATTATCACCGATAAAATTTACCCGGAGCGTTTTAACCATGTTCCCGAGTTGATTCGCCTCGGCGGTGAGATGAAAATGGAGATTAATAGCGTTCAAGTTCGCGGAGTTCAATCGCTTAAAGGAGCCACGGTGATGTGCTCGGACATCAGAGCCGGGGCAGGCTTGGTAGTTGGTGCATTGGCGGCTAAGGGCAGGTCCGATTTATTGAGAGTCTATCATCTTGATCGAGGATATGAAAAAATCGAGGAGAAAATACGGGCATTGGGTGGACAGATTGAGCGAGTCAAAGAGTGACTTTGCCTACGGTGGCGAATGAGTGCTGAATTGATCGAGTACGGACGCCCTGTCTATCGGTGGATTCAACCTTCCTAAACTACCTGCTCCGACGACTCCAGCCCAATTTCCGAGCGTTGCGGGCACGATTTTCAGTTCAGTCTGATAAACTTTGAATGCACGCCGACCGATTTCCTTTCGTAACGGCTCGAACATCATCGGCCCCGCGCTGGCAATTCCGCCTCCGACTACAATGATTTCGGGGTTTAAAAGGTTCACAATCCCACCCATCGCAACCCCTAAGGTCGTTCCGACCCACTCGAACAATCTTACTGCGTCAGGATCACCACCCGCCGCCATCTCACTTAATCTGGGAATGCGAATATTACTCAAATGACTGGCATGACGACGCAACCAAGCCGAAATGCCTTTCAGTCCGATGAACGCTTCAAGACAGCCGTTCGATCCGCAACCGCATTCCGGACCGTTGACGTCGATGCAGAGATGACCGATTTCACTGCCTCCTCCGGTCCACCCACGAAAAAGCTCCCCATTTGAGATGATTGCTCCACCAACGCCCGTTCCCAGCGTTACGGCAACGTAATGCCGGGATCCGATTGCGGCTCCGCCAGCGCCCTCGCCAAGCGCCATAACATTGGCGTCGTTTTCAAGCTCGACTGGTATCCCGAACAATTTTTCTATCTCATCCGCCAATGGTACGCCGACGATTCCGCGACAGTTTGGAGCCGCGATCACTACACGGCGGTTCTGATGGATCAATCCGGCAATACCAATGCCGACGGAAATAGTCGAGCATGTCGATTTATTTATTAATCTATCGATGATGCCGATTAATTGGTTGCGTGCGGCGGGATAAGGCTCTTTGACGCTACTTTTTTCGATGATTTTTTCAGAGAGACCCCCAATTGGCGAGACAATGGCCGCTTTGACACGCGATCCTCCCACGTCGATTCCGATAGTGCAGATATTATTTTTCACGCGTAAACTCTTCCCATGCAAGTGAGTAACGACCTATAGATGTGGAAATAACTTTGAAGTTGACGATCATGTTGGGGTTGAGTTTTAGCGAGCCATACCCTCGTATATCGGGTTCCGACCAAAGCTCAACTTCCAAAGGAATTTGATCTTTGGAGCCGTCTTGCCGGGCGGTCCACAAGGACGCATTCAATCGCTCTATGGTGATAATTGCTCCGGCCGCTTCGAAGGAAAATTTTACTTTCCCCCATTCTGGTGGAACCGTCAACCTGACGGCGGGATAGGTCTGACGCTTGGTATCGACGCCGAGAATGTCGTCATATAAAATTCGGATGTACTCTCCGAGTGAGGATGCAAATAGCGGGTTGCGACCAGTATTGTCTCTTTGATTATCGAAAATTCCATTCTCGGTCTCCGGAAGTCCTCCGATAACACCCTCACCAAGAACGGTTTCAGAAAGAGCGTTAAACAATTCCATGCTGACATCGTGCCGCGCGGTAAGTGTGTAAAGATCGGCCAACATCCCTGCTGTCCAGATCAATACATCGCCCGATAGTTTGGCATCGACGGGGTGGTCGTCATAGACAAATACATGAGAAGATTGAAAATCCGCTTCGTTTCTGGATAAAGAACGGAAGCCTTTTTCGGCAATGAGTCCGGTTTTTTCGGCCATTGAGATCAATTTATCGGAGTTGCGCTTGTCCTGTTTCTCAAGCCAATAGACTGAAAGTAACGGAACCACAGATTTGGTGCTGTCGTGAGGTGTATTGTAAACCATCGGTGACGTAATAAGTGCTTCGTCGGCGAATTCCGGGATCAATAATCGATCAGACCACAATCCAGCACGATTTCGGTAGCGACTCATCATTGATCCGATTGTGAGAGGCATTTGGAATTGTTTTTCAGCCAATCCGACGGCAATCGCCGGCAAATAAGGAAACTGCCATTCCGAAGCTCCCTTCAGCGCTTGTTCAGGCACTTCGAAACTCACTGTACCCCCTTCTCTGTGCGTAGCCAGATAGGTTCGCGCCACGACAAAGAGCGCCTGAGTTTCAAATAAAGCCCCATGTCGCTCGCGTGGAGGGAAGCCAATGTTGGGGAAAAGCCCGGGTCCCGTTAGAAGCCCGAGCACGTGCTGAGCAGAGTTTAAGTCGGCGCCGACAGCTCTGTCGATGGCTTCCAGTAAATGAGTCGGTAATCCAAGAGGTACTGAGTCAGACAGGGCGACAATACGGTCAAAGCTAAGGGTGAGAGCTCCGGAAGTTGTGCCACTCTGATACACCGATAAATCGGAACGAATTTCAGTTGGAAGACGTGCGGGGAACTCGAGGTCGCCTGGGTCCATCTGTCGGGCGAGAATTGTTTCAAAAAGCCTGACTGAGCGACTGCGGGATGAGTCTGCGAGAAGTAATCCTGTGCCAGCGAGTGAGGAATGGAAACTATCCATGTATGGTGAATGTGGCAGTCCGGCGAACAGGAGTGACTCGCCGTCTCGTTCAAAGTACATTCCAGCCAGCATGATCCTTGCCCAAGCGTAAGCCTTCTCGACGGACTTTCTTTCGCAACGGAAGGTGAACCGCGTCAAGGCCGCTTCGGATTGTTGACGGTGTTTTTTACGGTATTGCGGAAGGTGCTTGAGAAGGCTATTGGCGATGGGTACAGGATCGATAGAATCCTCGGATGCCGCGAAAAGACATGTCCATTTGTTCGTTGAGAAAAGTGTATATTCACGATCACTATATAAATCTAATAACTTAGGTTCTCCCATCAGCGCAGACTGAGGATACTCGACCCTCTTTTGGAACATTCCGACGCTTGAAAGAGGCTTCTTGCTGAAAACCAAAGCAGTTTTGAACGGGAAACTAGAGATATGAGTTGAGGATTGCTCGTCGCTCTGAGCATCTGTAGCTTTTGTATTGAAACGAGATGAGAACACGCGAAATAATGTCCTCGGGGAGGATTTGAAGGTGTAGGAGATTGCTATCGCGTCGTGCCCGGGGATACACTCAATGCGTTCTTCGACTCCAGAGGGGTAATGCCTGATGCAAAACTCCGGATGAACGACGGCATATTCGGCATTCTCACGAACCGACTCGCCGGTTTGATTCTTAAGCTCCCAATCATCGTACAATTTGGTTTCAAGAAGATAAAAGCCGTAAATGCTACGACGAGGCGAGCCAAGAGCGTCTGCGTAGTACCACGCTCCGGTGCCGGTAGTCAGGACAATATCCTTTTCCTCGCCTGCCCATACCGTGTCGGCGAGGGAGGCGATAAAGTCGTCTTTTGGCTTAAGCTTATCTCCGCAACCGTTAAGGAGGGTTGAAAATAAAAAACAACTAATAAAAACGATCAGTTTAAAGAGGCTACGTGTAGCCCGCACACCTTTGCTGGGCGGGGGGAGTAACGTAAAGAGGCTACGTGTAGCCCGCACAGCTTTGCTGGGCGGGGGGAGCAATGTAAAGAGGCTACGTGTAGCCCGCACAGCTTTGCTGGGCGGGGGGAGCAACGTAAAGAGGCTACGTGTAGCCCGCACAG
>CAYHEC010000002.1:0-13623 GCA_964355675.1 uncultured Caldithrix sp. | reverse complement strand
ACAGCTTTGCTGGGCGGGGGGAGCAACGTAAAGAGGCTACGTGTAGCCCGCACAGCTTTGCCGGGCGGGGGGAGCAATGTAAAGAGGCTGCGTGTAGCCCGCACAGCTTTGCTGGGCGGGGGGAGTAACGTAAAGAGGCTGCGTGTAGCCCGCACAGCTTTGCTGGGCGGGGGGAGCAACGGTTTCCTACCCAGCAAAGCTGTGCAGGCTACACCCACCTGACTTGCGGCTAATAACTTGATCATGAATTAATCCTGAAAAATTCACCTATAGCTTTTTCGAGTTCATCGGGGGAATTAAGTACAATATTTCGTCCGGGAAGGGCTGTTCGTACCTGTCGTCCATAGCCTTTCGAGACGACTCGCGGGTCAAGAAGCAACACAACTCCTCTATCAGTAGCAGTTCGAATCAATCGACCAGCTCCTTGTCGGGTTCTGAGGATGGCGGTCGGAAGCTGGTAGTCGAAGAACGGATTGCCGTTGTCTTCACGGATTTTTTCGATTCGCGCGGCAACTACCGGATCATTCGGCACATCGAAGGGAAGCTTAGCAATCACGACCATTTCAAGCGCCGCTCCAGGAACGTCGATGCCTTCCCAGAGCGAATCCGTGCCTAACAGAATTCCGCTTTTCGCTCCTCGGAATCTTCTCACCAATCGGTCGCGATCCGATCTGCCATACTGCGCGAGGATCTCAGTGTCGGTGTTGGCAAGGAGGCGCTTCAGCTCTTTCTCAGTCCTTTTCAACGACTCATACGAAGTCAATAATATGAGCATTCCCCTCTTGAACCGTCTGGCAAGCATTGCGCAAGTCTCGGCCACCGCAAGCGAGTGGTCGGCGGGAGTTTCGGAGGGGTGGGGGAGGTAGGATGGACAGAGGACGAGGCAGTTGGCATCGTAATCGAACGGCGATCCAAACGCAGAAGTGCGCAATTTCTCTGGGTCGAGAAGGTCGAGACCAAGCCGTCGTTTCAGGTGATCGAAAGCACCTGCTCCTGAACTGGTTGTCAGGGTTGCCGATGTGAGAAGTGACGAGTTGAGTTTGGCAAAAATGCCGTCCACCAAGAGTTTGGCAATTTCAAGTGGCGCGCTCTTCAACCGCACCGGAAGATTTGCCCAGGCAGGTATCTCAATCCAATAGACCCTGTTAACGTCTTTGGCTTCGGTCGTAAGCCTAAGTCCATCCGCGATCTCATTGAGCTCACCTGAGATGTTTCGAATATCCTGCAGAAGCCCCGCGGGGATTTCCTGCTCTTCGTGGGGAGTAAGACGTTCAACCAGCCTCGTAATCCCTGTGGAAATGATAGTCAGATGAGCTAAAAGTTCATCACCAACCGAGGCTATAGCACGATGAAGTAGGTCTCCATTGTGATAACGGACGGCAGTAGAATAGTTTTTGTCGGTGGGGCGGACAGTTGTCCGCCCGGCCTCCTGAACATCCTGAACCAACGCTCGGACAGCCGCAAAAAATGGCTCGACAAGGGTTCCGGCTTTAGTGACTGCTTCGATGATCTCTTCTGTCAAAGCTATCAAACGCTCGCTGGTTGGCAGGGTGACGATTCGAACCAGCACTTCTCCTCGACGGCGAAGTAAGGCTCCGGTTCGATCCAGCGCGCCCTTGACGGCGGGCTGGGAGACATCCGAGCCGAAGTGATCGGTGGCGACGCCTTCGAGGTGGTGGGCTTCGTCGAAGACGATTTTGGAGAGATCGCCTAACAACGCGCCGTCGCTCGAATAATCAGAGAGAACGAGGCTGTGGTTGACAATGACGATATCGGCTTTGGTAGCGGCGCGACGAACTCTGGATAGTGGGCATTCGGTTCCCTCTCCTTCTGCCGACCCCCTGCGGTCGGCAGTAATCCCTTCCGCCACCCGCGGGGGGGCGGCGGAAGAAACGCGGCAGGTCTTGGTGGTGCAGTAACCCGGTTCCGAGCAAACATAGCGCCAGAATCCTTCGCCCTCTTCACTGCGAATAGCGGTGACTTCAGATAGGTCGCCGGATTTGGTGGCATCAACCCAGCGGACAAGCATAGCGGCTCGCTCACGGTCTGCAACCGGGATCCGCTCCGGGTCGAGGATGATATTGCTCCACTTAGTGCGGCAAAGGTAGTTGCGCCTGCCTTTTAGCAATACTGCCGAGAAGCCGAACTTGAACAACTTGCCGAGGCGAGGGATTTCGTCGTAGAAGAGCTGATCCTGCAGGTTCTTAGTGTGAGTCGAAATGGCAACCCGCGAACCGCAGAGCAATGCTGGGGCGAGGTAGCCAAGAGATTTTCCGACGCCAGTTCCAGCCTCAACGGCAAGCACCCCTCCTTCGCGGAAGTTCTTCATCACCAGCGCCGCCATATCGATCTGTTGAGGGCGGATCTCGTAGGCGTTCATCAGCTTATCGAAACGCGCCCGGTCGTGGAATAGGCGGCGGAGCTGATCGTCAGAGACAGCTTCGGAGGGTTTACTTAGAACGGGTGTCTCGCCCGTTTTCTGATCTCCCGGAGCATTGAAAAGATTGTTGCGTCCCGCGCTTGAAGCAAAGAACGGGTCGGGATTATGTTTGCCCCCTGGTTCTGCTTCGACATCCATCCGTGCGCGTAAAGTGTTCAAAAGTGGCGAAGGAGTAGTGGCAAGAATCCTGATCGCGTCGATGATCTGCTCCTCAGGCACTCGTGCCAGGTCTTTAAGCAACCTCAGCAACAGTTCACCAGTAGCGGCGGCGTCATCGACAGCGCGGTGGCAGGGCTTGGTAGCGGTCTGGAAAAGGCTTGCCAGCCCAGCGAGTCCGTAACTGTCGAGACAGGGGTAGATGAACCTTGCTACATGTCCCGCATCGTGGGTGATGGGGACGGTGCGGGATTGGACGAAATGCGCGGCGGTGGACTTGGCGGTAGAAAGGAAGCCGAGGTCGAAAGCGATGTTTTTGCCGAGGATCGGGAGCTTGCCGACGAACTCGATGAAAGCCGGGGCGACCTTTTCCAGCTTGGGTGCGTTTTTCAGGTCCGCGTTGGTGATGCCAGTCAGATCGACGATTTCGGCGGGAAGGAATTTCTTGCGGGGCTTGACAAGCTGGGAGTAGCGAGCTACCTCGCGGCCAAGCTCGTATTTGACCGCGCCAAGCTCGATGATCTCGTCCAGCCGGGGATCGAGGCCGGTGGTTTCGAGGTCGATGGAAACGAAGGCGGGCAGGAAGTGGTGGTGCTCGTCGTTGTGCATACACTAATATATGCACGAGGGGAAACGACGGCAAAGGGATTACGGGAAAATGACTAATGACTGATACTATTGACTGAAGGGGAATTCAAGGAGGACGGATCTCCGTATCCGTCTAGACCGCGCGATGGCAAGCATCGCCCGTACGCGCGGCAAGGCGCGGTCATCCTTGCGTAGTTGGGAGGGGTAAAAAATCGATCACTGAGTCACAGAGTACCAGAAACGCCTTTCTGACAGGCTATACGGGCGTGATCGATTTGTGACTCAGTGCGTGATCGATTGGTGACTCAAGTTGTCTTTTCCGCGCAAGCGGGAGCCGAAGGCCGTGAAACAATCCAGTTCTGAGTTCACCGCTTCAGCGTGGGTTGAAGTTGAACAACAGATTAAACGGATTAAGCAGATTTTCAACCCACGCTAAAGCTGTGAACTCCAAACCCGGCGAGATCGCGTAGGGGCGATTTCCAAATCGCCCATCATTAAGAGTATCGCGTAGCGTCGATTTCCAAATCGACGGATTTAGAAGCATCGGCGGATTGGAATCCGCCGCTACGCGGGCATGGGCTTTACCATGCCGCTGGATGTCCGCATCCTGCGACACTCTTCAGCTCAGATGACACGGTGTGGACACCCTGTCGCAAGCCATTTACTAAATACATTGATCACTTTATTTATAGCACTTGACATTTAGTGAGGGTTACATTATATTGAAAAAAATTTAACACAAGACTTCATCGCTGGAGCTTGCATGGCCTCTTTCAACTGGCAGGTTTTCCTGACGGGCAATATATCCCACACATCTTCCCGCATCTCCCTTATTGTCCTATTTTTATTTACAGCTTGTGCCTCGGACGATAACCCCGCAAATCCACTCCATTTAGCCCGTCTGGAAGCAACAGTAGGAGCGAGCACACTTTCTGCATCGTTCGGTGAATCGCGCTTTGATACGATTCGCGTGATTGCGCGCGACGAGCATGATCGTCCTATGGCAAATCTCGCTTTAAGCGCTTCGATTCTCAACGCCCAGCCTTGGAAAGGGAATTTGCATACTCCGAGTTTGAATACTGATTCGAGTGGGAGCGCCATTTTTATTTATGAAGTGAGATTACGAAGGCGGGATGAGGCGAAGATCTGTATATCAAGTGCAAACCTTTCAGACACAGTAAATTATTCACTAAATGTGCCTGTATATAATCAGGCTTTAGTGATACACCCTACCGATACTACTCTGCATGCTACCGCTGACTCTTCAAACGAAACGATAATTTATGTTTCGCTGTACGACTTGACACGCTCTCCGATCCGCAATGCGATAATTACCATTCGACCCACCCCTGATTCGCTCGGAACAATAGAGCCAGACACCACCCATACAGACTATTTCGGATGGACACAAGCGCGGTTTATCACCCATCCAAATTTCTATGGGATGTGCTGGGTGTATGCTACGTTCGACAACGGACAGGTCTTCGATAGAGATTCAGTGCGAATCGAGATTCGACCTTAGTCAAGGAGCCATTGACAACCGAAATAGTTAAGTATATAAAACGAAATCGCCTTCGAGTTAGTTGAAATAAATAATTCGCGTTCCCAATCAATCCAATTTCTTTAAAAGGAGAAAAAATGATTCCAAGCCTACCGTCGAGATTATCAACTGTGTTTCTGATTCTGATCGCCTGTCTGTCCGGCGTCAGTTGTAGCAGTGATGACGATAATCCAACCCAACCCAATACGGTAAATTGGTTTCCACTGAGTTCGAATCAAATTCGTTATTGGTCGAATACGGCGTTCGATTCGGCAGGCGCTATTGTTGACCAGAGTATCTGGAACGACACTACAAGAGGTACACGTGCTTACAATGGCGAATCGTACTACCTCAACGGCATGTTCTATAACGATCACAACCCAAACCATGTTTGCGGTACAATTACGAGAACAAGCGGTGTATATTCACGTGATTTGGACTCGACAGTTGAGGTTTTACAATTCAAATTACCGCCAACGGTTGGTGCGACATGGAACGCTGATTACATCCCAAAGAGCGCTCGATGGGAGGCGATAAACCAAACCATCACCATCGAAGCCGGTACTTTTACCAACGCCGCCAAGGCAGTCTGGGGACCGATGGATCCCCCCAACGACTCATCTTACGTCGAATTTTGGATTGTTCCAGACTGGGGTTGGGTTCAGACCAAGTTTTATGCCGATTATTCGGTTGGAGCCGCTAACGACCATGTCGTTAATTTAGCGTTTCATGGCCGTGTGAACAGACTTGTTCACTAATAATCGAATAATCTGCCTATAATGACACGAGGGTCGGCAATTCTGCCGACCCTCGTTGGCTTCCAGTAGTGCCGATTTAAATCGGCACTACTTAGAGGTTTGGTTTCAGTAGTGCCGATTTAAATCGGCACTACTTAGATTGGTTTCAGTAGTGCCGACAGTTGTCGGCACTACTAGTGTCACCTTAACAGCGTCTTCGTGGCGTCGCATGTCTCGTGCGACGCGCACCAAGACACAATGCTGTCACACGGGCCGTGTGACAGCACAACAATACTCAGGCGTTCGGCTGTTTGCGAGCATCCTTCACCGGCGCAGGGGCGACGGTTGACAGGTTGGGACTGACTTCCTTAGCTCCGATCTGACTCTTGATCCAAGCCGTCGAGACAGACTTCGGACGGGTAATCGCCGTGCCCATGGCACGGTTGATGACCAACTGCGAAAGCATACCCATCGCACGGCTGACGCTGAACAACACCGTGTAGTACGGGAATTCCTTCAAGCCGTAATGGTAAAGCAACGCGCCGGAACCGGCATCGACGTTCGGCCACGGATCCTTGACCTTCGGCTTGCCATCAGCGCCGAGGAATTCCTTGGCGAGGATCTCAGGCACAACCTTGAAGGTGAGCGCAACCGTCTTGTAAACCGGGTCGTTCGGCAGATGCTTCGCGGCAAAGCTCATGAAACCGGTGAAGCGGGGATCGCAGACGCGCAGAACCGCATGTCCGTAACCCGGCACAACGCGGCCGGAGGTGAGGGTTTCAAGGGCGTAGTCGTGAAGCTGTTTTTCGGTCGGGACGCCTTTGAATTTCTCCATTGTGTCGAGAATCCAGCCGAGGCACTCTTGATTGGCAAGACCGTGCAGAGGTCCAGCCAGGCCGTTCAAGCCGCCTGAGACTGCGTAGTACGCATCGGACAGCGCCGAGCCAATCGTGTGGCAGGAGAACGCCGAGACGTTGCCGCCTTCGTGGTCGCTGTGGAAATTCAAATAGAGCCGCATCAGCTTGGCAAAATTGCCGGTCTCATCGGGGAGGCCGAGCATTTTGGCGTAGTTGGCGCCCCAGTCGAGCGAGGCGTCGTAGTCGATCGGCTCGCCTTTGTCATAAACCAAACGGTAAATACCGGCGGCGATTCCGGGCATAACGCCGAGTATGCGGAGGGCGTCCTCAAGCATCGGCATCCAGTAGTCTTCCTTTTTCATGCCTTTGTCGTACATCTTGCGGAAGACAGACTCGCGCTCCATAACAAGGATCGCGGTGTTCAACATCGCCATCGGGTGTGAGTCGGGCGGCATGGCCTCAAGCACATCCCAGACATAATCCGGCACAGTCGAACGGGCGGCGAGGTCGAGCTGGAGAGCCATTTTTCCGTGCGCGTCGGGCTTTTGGCCGGTAAGCAAGAGGAAGAAAATTTCCTCTGGCCAGAGGTCTTGGAGGTCGAGGAGCGGATAGCCGCGGATGATCAGCCCGGAATCGGGTTCGACGACCGAAGTATCACAGATCATGCCTTTGACGGCGCGCATACCGCCGTAAGCTTGTTCGATGTTGACTTCGGAGATTTTCTGCGTACCGTGTTCTTTGACGATGCTTTTAATTTCTTTGCGGAGTTCCGGGATCTGCGCCGCAAATACTTCCTGTAGCGTAGCCATCTGATGTTCCTTCTTTTTAATTGGCTGAAGTATTTTATCTTCAGCAGTTTGTTCTATTCAGGTCGTTCGTTTTCCGCCCTAAAAGGGAGGTGAGGCATTACTCCTACTAATTAAGATAATTGTTTGACGAGAGTCAAGTTTATTAGTGACAAAAAGAACGTAAGGTAATTCACATGTGTTTTTTTGGCGAAATAAATGATCCGCCTTTTGGTTAGTTTCTTGCGTTGGGAGGATTTAGGTGATATATTGTAAGTGGCTGATTGTTGGTGGCTATCCGAGTAGAGAAGCCTTGAGAATCCCGGTTTCTGGTAAAACCAAGCGACGTTTGCTATCCTAATGAAAGGAAGTTTAGTTGAGGAATTCATTCAAAACCATAGCCTGGACGGTGTGGGTCTTCGGTTTGTTATACGCAAGTCCTCTCCAATCCCAGCCGGCTGTCTCTTGGCTGCGTCACTTCGACGCGAATGGTGAGGATCAACTTAGGGATGTTTTCTGCACTGCTAACGGCGATTTTGTCGCTTGCGGAGTCTCTCGTTGGGGTGACGGTCTCGCTAATTCCGGCTACTGGGTGATCCGGGTTGACCCTGATGGCGACTTGATCTGGTCCTCAATTATCAGAATGGGTTCTGCTTATAGCATTGTAGAGACCGATTCAGGAGATTTCGTTATTGCCGGAGGCGGAGATGGTGGTATCGGTGCGGCAATGCTAAATAGGGATGGGGAGCTCATTTGGCAGAATGTTTATGCCGGATCGAATGCCTGGGCAGTGATTGAACTTAAAAGCGGCGTGTTTATTATTTGCGGCAGGAGCGAGGCGAGCGGAATACTGCTATGCGTCGATTACCAAGGAAACGAAGTCTGGCATGAGATTTACAATGCGGGTGGTGAAGGTTCCGGATATTTTACTTCACTTTTAGAGACGGACGGTGGAGTAGTCGCGGCAGGGGGAGCTATTATGACACTAAGACCTCGTCTCGATGCGTGTTGGTTGGTGAAGGTGCAAGACCAAGGGCGAGTTATTTGGATGAGTACTCTTTCGCCAACTCAGAACCTTAATTGGATATGGGGAATGTGTTCCCGACCGGGGGGAATGGTTTGCGGAGGCGATCTTCGTGATCGGGGTCAAAGGGATCCAGATACCGGCATTTTGCTTGTGGATGAGAATGGCGATCTGGAATCACATCAAAAGCTGGATATGGGCGAGGTAAATCTTGATGATCAGGCAAATGCCGTTATCCGGTTACCACGTGGACATTATGGTGTCATTGGGAACGCCGCAAATCCCGGGCATACTATTCTCCCTTATGTGATGGTCACCCGTTCCGACGGTAGCCCGGAATGGCGGAGAATCTTCGACGACTTCGAGGGTGATGGCCTTGTCCAGAACACAACCGCCTTTAGCGCGCTAACTACTACACGAAGGAACGAACTGGTAGCATCGGGGAGAACTGTTGTCGCGAATCATGAAGATACTGATGGACTGCTCATAAAACTTGAGCCTCTGTTGTTGGAACCAACCTTGCTCCACTGGACGCCTCGTGACTCGATGCTTACCGTCCTGCGCGGTGACAGCGTCTATTTTGCAGTCCGGGCAAGGTTTTATCATCAGGATTCACTCAATTATACGTGGTGGATGAATGGTGACTCCCTTGATTGCGATACATCAATTTCCATACGATTTGAACAACTTGGCAATCAGGATGTCACGTGCAGAATAGGGGCATTGGATAATACAATCTCAATCCGCTGGCACGTCACCGTCACCGACCTCTACGTCCATTCCTTCACACCCGACTCCCTGAACCTTGCCCTGCGCCGCGGCGCTTCAGTTGACTTTGCCATCGATTCCGTAGCCGCCGTTGGCGGCAACGACAACCTTCAGTTTCTCTGGACGAAAAGCAATCTGGATAATCAAGGAGAACCGGAGCGGTCAGGCGAGGACGCCCAAGCTACCATCCCCTTCCTCCAGTCGGGAAATTACGCCGTTGAGGGGTTTGCCTACCGGGGGGAATCTCACGACGCGGTCGTTTGGAATGTAGCCGTTAGGGGAGCAATCTGGAGCTTTGCGCCGGAGGACATTACGCTTGAAGTCTTGCCCGACAGCCTCGTTCGTTTCGAAGTCGTGCCGAGCGAGCCGGATTCTGTCGGCTGGTCGATAACGTGGCTCATTGATGGGGAGGTTGCGCGGTTTGAAGAGACGATGCTGGATTGGCGGTTCTTTGGTGAGGCGGACAGCTGTCCGCCTCACCTCGTGCAGGTCGTTGTGGCGGATTCGGTTGAGGCGGATACGGTGACTTGGGAAGTGACGGTGAGGGAGTTAGGGATTATAAGCGACGAAGAGGCTGGACAGGCAGGGACGCCTGTCCTCCTGAATGTCTCACCCAACCCCTTCAACCTCTCCACCCGCCTTTCCTTCAGTCTGGCGCAGACCACTGAAGTTCGGTTGGAGGTGTTCAACCTTCGCGGGCAACAAGTTGCCACGATTGAGGAGGGGAAATTTAGCACGGGATATCATTCGGTCGTTTGGGACGCAGTCGATTGCGCCGGAGGGATTTATCTTGTAAGACTAAGCGCCGGGGAGGAATCGACATTTCAGAAAATTGTCTTATTAAAATAAACGGATCTTGGAGGGCGGACACTCCTGAGTTCGTTGATTTATTCGTTCGAATCGAGATTTGATTCTCTTGGAGGGGGAGTTTCAGTCCCCCCTAAAGGACAATCAAGCACAAACAAGGGCGGGCTGAAGCCCCCCCTCCAAGAAAATCTGGTCCGAATTGGCGTCTCAAGCGAATATTTCAACGAACTCTGAAAGTCCGCTCTCCAAGACGATCGCAACTTGCCTAACATCTTGAAAGGAATTATCAAAATGAAACTCACATTATCAGTTTTGCTCAGCACACTCGCGCTTTCGATGATAGCGCCCTATGTTTCGGCGCAGGACGTCGCTCTCGGCGAAGCGTTCATTGTCGATGAGACATGGTCCAGCATCCAGCAGACTTCATCTGTCGGAAAAATGATCGCACGGGACAGCAATGGCGGCATCCATCTTACCTGGACCTGGTCGCCATCCGCCGATGGCGGTACTCGTCGTGTGAAATATGCTTTTGCCGATGACGCCGCAGGAGACCTTGTCGATCAATTCGCATACGCAAGCATCGCCGATGTAGAAAACCGCGCCGGTTACTCGTCGCTTGATTTGTGGCAAACCAACGACGGAGCGGTAGCGGCTCTTTTCTTCCACGGAAGTTCGAAAGGTATTGCCGCCTTTGACTTTGCCCCCGGTTTTGGAGCGTTCGGCTCGATCTACTTTGATCCACCGGGAGATATAATTCCAATCAATTCCAAAGGTTGTATCGGTCGCGAGGGACGGATGTTTCTTGCCGCAGGCGTCCACAATCCGATGGCAGGCGACCCTAACTTTGTGCTGACGGTCTGGCCTGCTGATCCGGTGGGTGATGATCGGTGGCAGGTTGGCGTCAGAACTGAAGTCGAACTGACAACCGGTCTGAGCCATGTACTGACTGCCTCAAGGACAACAGACAGGGTAGCCGTACTTTGGCATCATAATCTGATCGGTGTTCCGGCAGATGAAGATTGGGCTGGGAGACTTGAGCATCACATGAACAACGACATCTACGCAGTCATCGCCGCGGACGGCAGGAATTTGGACTGGGATAATCCAGTCAATGTGACGAATACGATTCTTCCGGACGTTGAGCGGGAAGGCATCGCGGCGCTTGGCGATACACTCAGGCCTTACCCGGATATGGACGCGATCTGGGTGGGCGATGTACTTCATGTTGTCTTCACTTCAAGAGGTTTTTGGGCAGACTTGGCTGAAGAAATGGTTCCTCCCGTCGAACGGTTGACAGTTGCTGAGTCATTCATCTGGCATTGGGACAGCGAAACTGATACGCTGACGCTTGTCGCGGATGGGTGGTTCGAGAACGATATCGACGCCGGAGGTTTTACTTCAAACGTCTGCAAACCATCACTTGGAGCCGATGCCGATGGCAAACTCTACTGCGTATTCCAGAAGGCGAGTTTGGCGGAAGATAATGAGGATGGGTATGTATATGGTGATGTTTGGGTGGCTTTTTCAGAAGATGGGAGTGAGTGGTCGGAGGCGGTCAACTTGACCGACACCCAGCCGCAAAACAACCAACAGATCGAATACATCCACGAAACCTACCCCTCGCTTGCCGAACGCGTCGATGAAAACTTGCATATCAGCTATCTCTTGCAATCAGAACCTACCGATATGGAAGGCCAGAGATTGGTGGGGAAAGCCATCTATCAAAGAGTCGCTATCGGTGATCTTGGAGATTATGTGCCGCTCGAATTGCCTCGCGAGAGGTTTGGATACCACAATACGGGCGAGCTTGCGGTTATTGATGACAAGACCGTCTCTCCGAACAATTTTGAATTAACCTCAGTTTTCCCCAATCCGTTCAATGGGACGACACAGATTTCATTTACGGTGAAATCTGCCGGGGATGCTCGGCTTGAGATCACTGATATTACCGGACGGTTGGTTGCCGTACTGGTTCAAGGCATTGTTGAGGCTGGCAGTAATCGCGTCGAGTGGGATGCTGAGTTTGAGCAGTCGGGAGTTTATCTAGTAAGGTTAACCACTGCTGAAGGGCAAAGCACTACTCAAAAGGTCGTTTTATTGCGCTAATGTAAAATTGCAATGGAGGCGAGAAAGCCGTCGATCCTGTAAGGTGGTTGACGGCTTTTCTATTTGACTTTTCTTTATTTCAAGCATATATTTATTACACCCAGAAATTCTCTTACCGGAGGTACAATGTCTTTCAGAACTATTGCTATTGCTTGGTCAGCAATTCTTCTGGCTTCGTACTCTTTTGCCCAGGATGTTCCGGAGTACGAGTGGGTCAGGTCTCTCGATGGAGGGGCTAACGCTTACGACTCCTTTCGCGACGTCTATGCACTTGAGCAGGGAGGTTTCGTTGTAGTCGGATATGTTAATACGCGGGATGGCGCTACTCGCGCCACAAGTTTCATTGCCAAATTGAGCGAAGTCGGTCAGTTGGAATGGACTCGCCAATACACACCCGGTTGGTTCAATTCAGTTGTCGAACTGGATAATCACGACCTTGTTGCTGGCGGACCCGGTGGCGAATTTAACGGCGGAGACTACTGGTTTGAGGCACGGCGGGTTGACTCCAACGGCGAACCGATCTGGAACCATCGTTATGGCCATGGCGTAATTAATGTTCTCATCGAATTGAAGAATGGCGATCTTCTACTCGGTGGGTCATTATTTGATCAAGAAAATCATTCCGACGCGGCGTTAGTCAGAGTAAATGGCGACGGTGAAGTAGTCTGGTCCCATACCTACCGGGAGGAAGGTCAACCAACTCCTTATAGCGGCATTACTGGATTGCGCGAGACTGAGGGTGGTGTTATTGCCGGTGGATTTGTAAACGCCAACGGCGAAGAACATGGCGGATTTGGCGGCTCTTTCATTGATTTTCTGGTTTTGAAGGTTAACTTGAATGGCGAGAGGTTATGGAGCAATAGATTGCATCACGCGCAAGATACTTATAATTATGGTACTGGGTTAGCTTCTGCACGAGGGGGCGGGTTCGTTATGTCGGGAGAGCTCAACGGCGTCGAGCATGAGGGAATAGGTCAGGCTGAGATGATAAAACTCAATGAGAACGGTGAGCAACAGTGGGTTAATCGCTTCAACCGCATCGAACCAGGTGGTCCGCTTGAATACAGGCAGGAAGGAACGGGTATTCTCCGTCAGCGAAATGGAGAATTCGTCATTTGCGGAGCTCAATTTTACGTAAGGGCTGAACCGCGATACGGTGAGGCTATACTGATTAAGACCAACCAGGCAGGTGAGGCACAATGGCGTTTTCTATCCCGCTTTTACCTGTTAGAAGGATTTATCAGAGGAACCGCTGGTTTTAATTCTGTTGTCCAAGCGCGAGATGGTGGTTTAGTTGCTTGTGGTTGGGCTGTACGTGAGCGGACTGGACAAGATGCAGTTATCGTTAAATTGGGAACTGAAGAGCCGGGAGTGGGTCTTTTTTATTTTATACCTGAAGATACTGTATTCTCCGTTCTTCCACGTGATTCTGTAGGCTTCACACTCCGTGCAAGGAATCAACAAGGTGAGGAGCTCGACCGCGATTGGTATTTCAATGACAGTCTTTTCGCTCGAGCCGATACTTACAGGGTGGTTAAATTCGACAATTTCGGGCAGGAAACGATCACTTGCCGTTTCAATGATGGTGATTGGGTGAACCAAGTTCGCTGGCATGTAAATGTCACCGACCTTTACATCCAATCTTTCACTCCCGACACACTCAACCTCACAGTCCGACGCGGCGCATCCGTTGACTTTGCAATCGATTCCGTAGCCGCCGTTGGCGGCAACGACAACGTGCAGTTTCTCTGGACGAAAAGCAATCTTGATAATCAGGGAGAACCGGAGCGCTCGGGCGAGGACGCCCAAGCTACC
>CAYHEC010000001.1:7258-232332 GCA_964355675.1 uncultured Caldithrix sp. | reverse complement strand
AGACAGGTCCAAAATATCACGAGGGCGGCTTGATTTTCAAGACAGTCGCTCCAAGTCAGAGACACGATAATATCCTCACGCGTTAATAATTAACTCCTTTAACTGTCATGTGAAGCTATTTGAAGGCGCCCTACTTAACCAGAGCAAATTTCTGAATGAAGGTCTCATTACTCGATGTCAAGGTAACGATGTATATTCCCGCAGGCAGAAGTATTGCCTCGAAAATCTCGCTGTGATGACCTGCTTGCATTTCCCTATCCACAAGCTGAGTGATTAATCTTCCCTGAGTGTCGAAAATTTGCAGATTGACCCGTCCAGAGATTGGAATGGTAAACTGAATATTCGCTGAGCCATTGGAAGGATTTGGGAAAACGCTGTCAAGCGTGAAGGTTTCGGGTTTGTCCGGGTCCACGCTTGCGAGAACCGGCTCGACATAAATACTGACTGGAATGCGCAACTGGCCACCCATTGCGTCGTGAGTTACTAACACATCAGCAATATAATCTCCACCTTCCAGCCCTTCACTGGCGATTATTACGTCGAAATTAGCTCGGAAATCTGGTTGGATTACGGCACTGGCAGGATTGATGGTCAACCACGAGAAGTTATTTCCAACCTCGTAGAGATCGACACGATCCCCATCCGGATTTTGAATGATAACCGCAAGGCTCCAAACGCGGTCGTTCCATCGTTTTGACAATTCAATGCCTCCGGGACGGTCTCCCTGTTGAGGTTCGATGTTCAGCCCCGAATGAATTTCGCCTGTGGAGGTGTCCATTTTGCACACAAAAAGCCCCGTGGGTCCGTCAGTGCAGAATATCCAAAGCGGATATCCATCAGGGTCGGCTGGATGCCATGCCAGACCATAAATGTTAAGGGAAGTTGGATAAGAGCGAACCAGCTCCCCGCGGTTCGTCAACTTTAAGATCGGCTGGCCTTCGCCCGCGATCCAATAATCACCGATGGGGCTTACGGCGATGCCGCGTGCCGGAATGATCGGTGACGCGAAACGACTGATTTCGCCTCCCATCCTTTGCATCTTGATGATCCACTCACCAACCCCGCCATATAGATTCGTTCCATCCCAGGCAAGATCGTGCATTCCCCAAATGCCATCGACGGGTTGATCGAAATGATCGACAAAATCCCCATGCTGATCAAATCGATACAACGAATTTCCTGCTTCGCCATTATTACCGCCGCTTACGATGTAATAATTACCATCGTAAGCAACGCCGAGGATTCTCGAGTCATCCGTCAATTCGGTAACCGGGATGGTAAGTCTCAGGTCGCCAAAATCATCAGGATCATCCCTGCCAGCCACACCTGCTTTATTAATGCCCAATATCTGCCGTTCGATGTGTTCTGCGGCGCGTGTATTGACCGTCAATAGCCCATTGCCTGGATTTCGCAGTGTAAAACGGTGGAATGCAAGATCTCCGGAATCGAGTGAATCAGTAATAGCTTCGACATCGCTTACGACTTGAGGTTGCAAAAGATCCACGATAATATTGAGTGAATCGCTCGCCCCAACAACGAATTCTTGTGATCTTGCGGTATTGAAGCCCGGCGCAGATACCTCTATCTGTTGAGCCGCGTCGGCAATGATCGCTACCAGACGGAAATAGCCATCCGCATTGGTAAATGTCCACCCGCCTTTTGTCGCCCGGACAGTGGCTCCCCGAACGGCTTCACCGAGGTGGCGAACGGTACCGGTAAGCAGTGCGTAATTCTGATGTTGCGTTGTCATAAAACGGTAAATAACCCCGGCGTTGGGGGGGGTAATTCCAGGCGCAAATCTGTTCCAGAATGCCAGTTGCATTCCACCATCGTCGTCTGGGTTTCCCAAGCCTACGGTGGCATAAGGAGTACCATGAGCATCGACGCGGCCATCGTGGCTTATTTCATTGTAAACAAAGAAAATGTCGCCATCTCCGGTACTGTTCTGATACCAGTCGGGATCATTCAGAATAATCTCAAATGTTTCCACGGCTCCCGGACCTGCCGGGCCTACCCAGTGACGCATCCTGAACCACTCAATAATGTATCTATGTCGTGGCGCATCATAATAATAAAAAACGTTAGCTTCGATACCCGGCTGATAAAGATCCATCCACCACGGGCACAGTTGCGCTCGAGGTCCTTGGGGCGATCCGATGGGCAGACTTCGAAAGTCAACATATTCTGGTTGACTACCGAAAGCCGCCCAGCCATTTGTGCAGACTGTGATCTGATCGTACTCGCGACCATAATACTGGACTGTGAAAGGAAGATCAAGTACCACGCTTTGGTCGTCATCTTCTCCCTGATCCAATAGACCCGTATTGTGTCCGGAGCCTCCCAGACGAGGATTTAATTCTTCCCAACGATAATTCGGCCTGAGATTCGAACCGAAATCCTGTTGGTCTATCGCATAATAACCATAAGCGTCTGGACCGGAAGGATGGGTTAGAGGAAGCGCGGCAATTTGGATCGTAAGCGGGATAGTTGCTGAGTAATTACCTTCGCAGGTCAAATCGAGGTGAAATGGTATTTTAGAGCCATATTCGACACTTTCGTCGAAAATGACTGAGTAAACGCGACCGACCGATCCGATCTCACCGACACTTAAAGAATCGTACTCGGCAATTCCGGCAAATACCTCGGCATTATCATCATCGCTTATGAGTTCAGCTTGAGTTATGCCTAAATCTATGCTCCCGTCATTTCTTAAAAAAATGTCAAAAGAGGGCACATCGTTTGGAAAGGGCAGGTTAGGAAGATCGATTTGAGTAATTGTCCATCGCGGACCCCAACCGTTGATGTCGAATTCTGACGTCCAAACTGATTCATTATTTCGAGCTGTAAGAGTAAAGGCTATATTTTCCCGGTCAGGAAAGTCAGGTCCGAGCGAAATCAGAAATATTGCTTGTGCCGCGGTATTGGGATTTATAGCTTGTGCAATCTGAAATCCAGCGACGCGAATTTCGCAATAATCCGATTCAGTTGATATTTCGCAATTGGTTGGAGCTTGAATTACCTGAGTACCGATGTTCATCAGAGAAAGAGTCAGGCCGATAACTTCGTTGGGCTCTGCGATTTCGTTTCCATTACCTTGGTGCGGCGCCATATTGTCTTCGGTAATGCTAAGCGATTGTAATGTCAAGGTCTGATTCGGGCGAGTCATCTGTACCTGGGCCGTGGATGGAAGAACCATATCGCCCGAGACGGTCACGACGCCGGCGCCAGGTGAAAGACGACGATTATCAAAATGGATTGTTGCTTGTCCCTGATTGTCTGTGTATTCGGCGCTCGTAGCTTCATTCGTTTTATTAAAACCTACACGAACATTTGGAATCGGTTGATTCGTTCTGGCATTGACGACCGTAACCCGGAACATTCCGACCCCGTAGTCCACCTGCTGAGGTACGGTAATCCGTACAGCTTGAGGAATTCCCCGCCAAATCACAGTCGCCGGATCACCCATCAAGTTAGTCCATGCCGAATGGTCAACTGTTAACTCACTCTCGCGAGTTCCATAGGTCGCCATCAGGTTGATTCGTGCCCTGTTAAGCGCCCACCCCACCCTATAGACTCCACCATCCAGTACCCCCCGGAAGAATGAAGCGAGCATGACGTTATTGAAGTTGATACGGCTTTGTGAGCCTGCCACACCAATCGCCGCTATCGCTCCACCTGGAGCCCGCAGAAGTGCCTCAGTAAAACCAGTCTGTTGTCCTGCATAATCACCACTATTACAAGCCAGAAGTATCGTTGTAGGTAAGTAGTGATTACGAAGCCCTCCTGCCTGTATCGGTGACCAATCCTCAAGTCCAGTCCAGCCTCTGTAACTGACGTAAGCCACGCCGCGATTGAATTCCTCTTCCATAAAATCGCCTACTCGTCCGCCCATGGTGTACCACAAGGTATCTACCGACGTGAAATCCGAACGAACGAATTGATTGCGAAGCCAACGACTTACGAGTATCGTGGAAAAACCACTTTGACTGCTACCAGCTGATATAGCGCCTCTGCGAAGCCAACCCGGATCCTGTACATCGGGACGCTGTTCATAATTAAGAATCTTGGCAACAATTCTCTCCAGTTCAGCGATGGTATTGTAGGAAAGTCTGCCAACTGCCGCATCCGGAATGCGGTCGCTTCCATCGAGGAATGAAAAGTAGTAGTCACTCTCAATACCACGAAAATTAGTGGGCACTTGAAAATTTCCAGTGACATCTCCGGCGAGAAGTATAAAGTCAATCGGCGTCTCTGGAGTATCCAGATCGAGTAATTGCTGGGAGACAAAATCTGCATCCGCCCATTCTGGACAACTGATCTCGCGAGTCGTATAGCCCTGCTGACGGCGCCACTGTATCAACGGGTTCAATGTATTCCTGACGTTTATATTATCAGGAATGACATAGACATATAAGCCTTGCGAGGTTTCATTCTCCCTATCACGAGCAGGTAATTCCCGGTTAAGAATCAATTCCCCCCACATTTCATCCAGAATTGGTCTCAACCGTCTGGATTGTGCATCGTCATCAGGAAACGAAATTTCAGTCGTGATCGACTCAATGGGACTTACTTCACCATGCTGGGCAGGTGCAAATGAATTAAAAGTAATGGGAACTAATCGTACGCCTCGCTGTGTGATCGGATTGCCGATTTGAACAAGGTCGGTGGGGCTGATAGCTGTCCGCCCTGCTTCCGCTGAGGAGGTCGAAGCGCTACTGAAAAGGCACTCGGTGTTGTTAATCACAGGAAGATCATCACCGGAGACTTGAACCCAGCGCGTCAAGGATTGGAGGGGCGGATAGCTATCCGCCCCACTGCCATTTGACAGCCACGAATGATCGAAGTCGCACTTGACCGTTAACTTTGTAGGCGAAGCATCGACAACTGAGATCGTGGCAGAAAGTGGCACAGTCTGTTGCTCGGTAGGGCGGACGTCTGTCCGTCCACTTGAAGGAGCGGCAAACAGCATAGCCGGGACAAGTAGTGTGATTAAGTTGTTAGAGATTCGCATCAGCGTTCCTGCCTTCTTTTTCTTTGACTGCCGTCCGGTACAAAAATGGACAGCGGTGGACAATAACTCTATAAGTTAATAAACCACCGCCGTCTTGACAAGTGATACGGCTCATATCAGAACATTTGATTCAACCGGTGAATAGATTCTTCGATTTGTTCGGGAGGGAGAATTGTGAAACAAAGCCTTGCCCAACCCCGATAGTCGTGCCCGAAGTACTCGCCGGGCGATAAAACAACCCCGTTGTCAAGCATTCTATCGATTTTTAACTCAGGGGGAAGGCCTTCCCAACCCGACGGGAGCTTCACGAAAAAGTAAAATCCTCCCACCGATGGCATGAAGTCACATTTCAAATGGTCGCGAACCCAACGCCAGGTCGGTGCGTAATCATGCCGGAAGCCATGCAGTGCCTCTTCGAAACGCATAATGCCTCGCCATGCGAAGAGTTGCCCCAGCCGTCCCGGTTGGTAGTATGCTCCGACGATCCCCCGGTTGATTTGCGAGACGACCGCAGGCTCGGCGACGACGTATCCGACCCGAATTCCCGAGACGCCGAAGCATTTGGAGAACGTGTAAATCGAAACCGTTCGCTCGAACATCCCCGGCAACGAGCCGATTGAGACGTGATTGTCGCCTTCCCAGATGAAGTCTTCGTAAGCTTCGTCGGAGAAAACCCACAAGTCGTGCCGATGGGCAAACTCTGCAATTCGTTCGAGCATTCCTCTGTCCAGCAACATCCCGGTCGGGTTAGAGGGCGTGTTGAGGTAGATGCCTTGCGTTTTGGGTGTGATGAACGGTTCGAGGATTTCCGCCGGATCGAAGCCGGGTTCCACGCAGTAGTGCCGATTTAAATCGGCACTACTGAAGGTTTGCGCCATCTTGTCAAAAAACGGCGCTTCCACCAACTTCACCCTTGCTTGATCGGCGACCTGCCTGAGGATCGACCAGTAAGGAGCTGGCACGAGCACTTCCGCCCCCGGATCCAGTAATCGTGAAAAGGCCGCCTGCAAGCCGGAAGTCGCTCCGCTGGTGACCTGGACATTTTCGATGCCTTCGACGGGGAGGAGGTTGCGGAGCAAGGCTTTTCGAGCGATAAGTTCGCGGAGCGGTTTTTCACCATAAGTGTCGGAGTAGATGTTGAGTCGGGAAGCAAAGAGATGCTCCTCGTCATGGATGGGCTCTGTGAGTTCCTTGGGGAAGGGGAGATGGGTATCGCCGATATGGATGGCGAAGACGTGCTGGCCGAGTGCGGCGCGGGCATTGGCTTCGGCTTCGATCTTGCTCCAGACGGTAAGGGGGAGTCTGGTGCGGGGAGTGTTGTTAGGTTTTGGCAAAAGTTAGTTTCCATTCCTGTATACAAGGGGGTAAAAAATCGATCACTGAGTCACCGAATGCCGAAAACGCCTGTCTGACAAGTGGTACGGGCGTGATCGATTTGTGACCGATGATAAAATCAAGCATAAAATAACCGGGAGGAGGCTTAAAACAGGCGTTTCCGGTACGGCGGGGCTCCGAACCCGCCACTTCATTCTGGCGTAAGCCGGATTCATCCTAAATTATTAATTATTAATTATTAATTATTAATTACTTCTACTTCATCAACACCAATTTACGAACAGCATGGCGAGAATCCGAGTCAAGCCTCACCAGATACACTCCACTCGGCAACCCCGATGCGTCCCATACGACCTTGTGCTCTCCTTTAGGAGAATAGGCGTCCCTGCCTGTCCACAAATCCGCAACCAACCTGCCTCGCGTGTCATAAACCGCCAACCTCGTAGGGGCCGATTTATCGAGCCCGAACCTTATCGTCGTTGTCGAATTGAATGGATTAGGATAAGCCGATGATAGCTTAAAATCCTGAATTAAAGCTTCTTCCTCGGTCGCGACGTTCAAACTTCCCCTCCCCACAAGACTAATCATGAAGGTCGTATCTCCTTCCATAGTCAGTCGCAACCGGCCAATGTAGAGGCTTTCAGCCAATGGACGGAAGGATACCGGCAGCCAAAGTGTGTCATTGGGGAAGACTCTCTCTGTAGTGTCGATGGCGCAGGCAAAGACATTTCCACCTTGGGTGAACCTTGCAGATAAAACTCTTCCAGAGCGGCGACCAACATTGGCAATACCGAGATTCCAGACAGCCGCCGTGTCAAGCGGCATAAAGCCAAAATCGTATTCTGTATCGACAACTTCATACTCGTAAGGCGTTTCGAACGGATCAGGATCGGTGCGTACAATCAAGGCAGCGCCAGCGTTGCCAGCCAGAATGTAGCTGCGATCGCTCATTTGCAGAATGCAATACCCCAAGCTATTTTCAAACTCCGAATAGCCGTGCTCCCATAGAATTTCGCCTTGGGAATCGACTCGAAGACCATAAAAACTGTGTGAAGAATCACTCCTACCAAGCGCGGCAAAACCCTCATCAGCGGTCAGAGTTATAGAATATAGTGCGCCATTGGTTTCATTGCGAATTTTACGCCATCGTTCATTGCCTTCGTCATCAATCGAAACCATTATAGGGTACGATTCATTCCAACTAATCCTGTTCCAGCCTGCCAAACACCACCCACCCTCAGGAGTAGCGCACACTGCAGAACAACCTTCGTCAACACGGCTGCCAAAAGTCCGCTCCCATATCACTTCGCCATCATCATCGATTCTGACGACATACATGTCTTTTCCGCCCGCTCCGAATGAGTCTGTATCGCCGACTAACAGGAAACCACTATCCGGCGACTTTGCCATCGCGTACAAACGTTCCAAGCCATCGCCGCCATACTCATGCTGCCAGATGATTTCCCCATCCCTTTCGATATCAAGTTTGGCTGCCTTGCTGTAGCCAGTCACAACCAGATTCCCGTCATTCGCTATCTCGCAAGCCCAGATTGTCCCAAATCCCTCGTCTCGCGGGAGATACCTCATCCAGATCAGTTCACCCTCCGAATTGGTTCGGATCACCGTACCTGTGGTTACTCCGCCACCGCCACCCGCCAAACAAAAATCTCCATTCGGCAACTGCCGAATGGCATACGTTGCATCTCCTTGGTCACGACCGTTCGGAAATCCTCGATAGGTCTGATCCCATTCTCTAAATCCCATAGAGTCGGTTTTACAAAGATAGAAATCTGGATCGTTGCGATCATTTGGATAGGCACTTCCAGTGTAGACAAAACCTCCGTCACTCGTTCGGATAACTTCCATTCCATTAGAATCTCCACCCGGCAGATTACGATGCCAGAGGATATCGGGATGCCCGAAGGATTCTGACGGCGTCAGAGCAAGCATGGCGCAGATGGAAAATATCAATGTTAATTTCTTCATGTACCTAAAATAGCAAACCCTTCCCCAAAATGCAAGTAGGGGCGTATTGCAATACGCCCCTACCGTTGAGTCATGCGAGACGTTTAATCTATGCAACCTCTGCCAATTTTCCCGTCGGATAAGGAATAATTTCGAGATGTGCTCCCCGCTCTCGCATTTTGGCAACCAGTTTGTCGAGGGTGTCGCTAATTTCCATATCGAGCCATTCTTCGCCGCACAGGCTACAAATGCGAGCCGGTACTTCCTTAACAATGAGGATGCCCGGTTTCAAATCAACCATAAAATCAGTCGATCCGCTGTGAATCGTTCCAAGGCAGAGAGGGCATTCGGCCCCATCAGGGAATTTTGGACGTGCCATTGCTTCTTCTTTTACGAGTGATAAAGTCCGATTCGAAATGATCTTCGTCGGTCCAATATACGGTTATAATATACACTACTTCCTTATTGAGATCAAATCCGACCGCGATGTGGAATGCCTTCTCCACTCCAATTCCTAATAACAATAAAGCGGGATGGGGATAAGCAGCCGGATACTCCTCAACAACACGAAATTCAAGAGGTGCACCTTCGATTTCCATCCGTGTAATATTGCGCAAACGTCTTCTCTGTTCAGCGTGTTTGCTGATTACCAGAGAGCCTTCTTTGGCAATTTGGCGATATTTTCTCTTTTGATCTTCGGTCATGAAAGGAGTTATTGATTCTCTTTAGGTAATTTACTTTGGGGGCAGTTGGTAGTAGAGGCGCATCGCGATGCGCCCCTACAGTTGTGTCAAGCGAGACGCTTAACCTACGCGCCCCCTAAAACCTCTCCGACACCGACTTCGCTTGCGTGAACAACAGCAGGTAATCCCGCCCGCCAGCCTTCGAGTCCGTTCCCGACATGTTGAACCCGCCGAACGGCTGAACTCCGACCAGAGCGCCGGTGCATTTGCGGTTCAGGTAGAGATTCCCGCAATGAAGCTCCCTGCGCCCTCGCTCGATGTGCGTCCGGTTGCGGCTGTAGAGTGCTCCGGTCAAGCCATATTCCGTTCCGTTAGCGATGGCGATTCCCTCGTCGAAATCCTTGCACTTGATGACCGCAAGCACCGGTCCGAATATCTCCTCGCAGGCGATCTTGGCGGTGGGGGGGACATCGGCAATGACCGTCGGCTCGATGTAGTAGCCATCTGTTGGTGCGCGGGCAGGGACTCCCGCGATACCGGCTCCAGCAACACACCGTCCGTCTTTCTTACCAGATTCGATGTAGTTGAGGATGTTCTTGTGAGCGCTCTTATCGATCACCGCGCCCATGTTCACGCCGAATTCTTCCGGATAGCCTACTTTCAGAGTCTTCGTCCGGGCTACAATTCTTTCCAAAACTGCGTCATAGACTGTCTCGTGGATGATCGCCCGACTGCATGCCGAGCATTTCTGTCCCTGAAAGCCGAATGCGGCTGTCACGATGCCCTCCGCGGCCGCCTCGACATCAGCATCCTCATCGACAAGGATGAAGTCCTTACCGCCCATCTCAAGGATCGTCCGCTTGATCCAGATCTGCCCGGGATTGAGCTTTGCGGCGCGTTCTTGGATTCGCAAGCCAATTTCCTTCGACCCGGTGAAGGCTATCAGGCGGGTCTTGGGGTGATCGACAATCGTATCACCGATAACTCCGCCCGATCCGGGGAGAAAGTTCAGCACGCCGGCGGGGAGGGAGACCTCCTCCATCACCTCGAAGAACTTCCAGGCAATATAGGGCGAAGTCGAAGCGGGTTTAAGAACGACGGTGTTGCCAGCGACAATCGCCGCCGAAGTCATTCCCGCCATGATCGCGCAAGGGAAATTCCACGGCGGGATGACGGCACAAACTCCCAGAGCAATGTAGTAAAGTTCATTTTCTTCACCGGGATAGCTCGTGACCGGTTGCGGGGAACCGAGCCGCATCATCTCGCGGGCATAAAACTCAAGGAAGTCGATTGTCTCGGCGACGTCACCGTCAGCCTCGGCCCAGGACTTGGAAACCTCATAGACCATCACTGCGGCAAATTCAAATTTGCGGCGACGGATTATTGCGGCGGCTTTCAATAGATAGCGGGCGCGCTCATCAGGGGAGACGAATCGCCACGTCTCAAACGTTTTGGCGGCAGTTTCGACGGCTTTCAGCGCCATTTCCTTACTACCTTTGGAGAATGTGCCGATCAATTCTGAGGTGCGTCCCGGATTGATCGAATCGAATGTATCGTCGGTGAAGATTTTTTCACCGCCTACAACGACCGGATATTTTCTGCCTAATTCTGATTTGACTTTCACAAGCGCCGCTTCCATCGCGGTGCGATTTTCGGGGCGTGAGAAGTCTGTAAACGGTTCATTACGAAATTCGGGAAGCATATAATCCTCGATTATTGATTTCTGATTGTTGATTGTAAATGACTAATGATTAATGACTAATGACTAATGACTAATGTTATAGGGTGTCGTAATGTTAAGGACATCGGAAGTTATAGGTCTGCTTTTTTCAGATTTCGATCTGCGGCGCGTGAGGCGTGCGCCTCGTCTAATGCATCAGCTCAGTATAAATTTGAATAAAGTAATGATAGCTTTCATCTTGCGCTCCTGTTTACATTCATTAATCCAGTAAAATAATTGCACGTGCGAGCGGCTTGAAAACTCGCTCCCAAAGAAATGTACCACCTTGCACTAATTTATACAAAGAACGCGTCTGATTCAAGGAAGAGACGCGTTGGAGTGGTGCATTTGGTAAAGAGCGCTTATTTCAGAAGTAGAAATGAGGTTGTTGTTACCTGACCGGCGAAGCGGCCTTGGCCGCAGAATTCAGCGATATAAGAGCCGGAGGATAGATCGCTTACGTCTATTGGCGAACTGGTTTTGCCCACCACAAAAATTCGTTGAGGATGCCGCTTGACCTCTCTGCCAAGCGTGTCATAAAGTATCAGATCTCCTTCCATCTGCGTTGGAATGTCCAGCAGAAGAGTTACCGTGCCATTCGCGGGTGATGGATAGGCGGCAATGGACATTTTATATGGTAAAAGATTTTCTTCATCTTGGACAGATTGGGTAGAATTGGCGAAAAACAGCGTCAGTTTGTCGATCAGCCAGCCATCTTCTTCCACAGATGCATCTGAGTCGATAAAAAAGCGGAGTCGTAATTGCTCACTATCAAGCCCAAGTCCGGCGAGATCGATGTACGTTGTATCCCAATCGTCTGGTGGAAAACAACTGAAGGAGATAAGCGTTTTCCAAGCCCCGTTTGGTACATCGAACGCTTGCAGACGCCCGAAATCTTCGCCCGGTTCAAAGTAGGGCCTGTGAATCAATTCTATTACGGCAGAATGATTTGGGGTTAAATAAACTCCCGTTTCAAGCATCAACCAAGTTCCCGCATCCTGAGGATAATCGCCAGTGTCGCTTTCGGTCAAACAAGTACGTCCGGCGAAATTTGTTACGCTCCATCTCCCCTCCATACCGCCTTGTTGCCAATCCTGTTCGTGGTTAAAATTTTCCTCAAAAGCGTTCGTTCCTCGCACAAGCCGAATAGTATCGTTCGATATACCATCAACGACTTTGTTAAGAAAGTAGGGAACATAGCCGTCAGCTCGAAAAAGTATTCGGTGTATGCCCTCTGTAAATTGCAAGTGCAAACCTTGATCAGGATGTAGGTCGCAATCTGTTTCACCGAATTCTGTCAGTATCGAGATTCTGGCAGGGATAAATTCCTCAGTTGAGTCGTCGATCACTGAGAATATGGTTGAATAGATTGGTAGTGGCGAGAGGTTTACATCCGCAGTAACTACACCGCCAATGGGGATTTCAAACCGATTGATAACGAATGGTCGAAAGCCGGGATACTCGACGTGGAGTTCGTATTCCCCTGTAGTGACCAGCCTGTCAAATCGTCCGTTCGTGGAATCGCAAGTGAGTGGGGCAAGCAGGAGGGATGGCTCTGGGCCGAGCCAGACAATTGCCGGAAGAGGTTCTCCGGAGGAAGAGTCGTGTGCGGTTACGGTTAATAAACCCTGATTGTCGGGCAGAGAATCACCTAATGCCAAGTCCATCAGGTAGGTAGCTGACCAGATGTTGTCGCTGATTAACTGCTCTAACATCGCCGAATCTGGTTGTATGTCAGCGCCGACTTCAATCATATACATCATACAGCCAGCTGTCTGGTATGCCCAATCTTGTTCTTGACCTACGCGCATCGTGGCTCGAACAGGGATGTAAGTGTCTGCCACTTCCTGCCTTGGAATTCTTAGTGCGAGAGCTGTTGCCAAAGAAAATATCGCTCCATCGCCCGGCGGTCTTTTTCCTTCCCAGCTCCAAGGTCCGATGACCAGTTCAGAGTTGCGTCCAGAGCGGGAACCGTGATAGGATATTGCATACTCGAAGCGTCGTCCGAGCATTAAATCTCGCAAAGATCGGGTTTCAGGCTCAGAGAAGGGCGCTGGACCACGGTAATAATTATAAGCGTCATCCAACCCGTTATCAAAAAAGAGGCTGTCACCTCTATCCCAATGAAGTCCGAAGTTACGGTTGAGATCGACTCCGGAACTATCTCTTCCCAATCCTCTCCGGAAACGAAGCTCACCATCTCCGACGTTGTCTCTACAGTTTTTTCGAAACGTAACGTCCAAATCGCGGTGAACCAGATCGAATCCATCGGGATTAAGGGTAGGTATGAAATAGAGTTCGAGACCTTCGAGGCGTCTTCGGTAGGGATTTTCGTTGCAATTATCTATCAATAATTTCATCAATTCGAGAACGATTTCAACTCCTACAACCTCTTCGGCGTGGACTTGACCAATGAATAGGAGCGCTGGTTCGGCTTCGACTCTATTGGGGTGATCTGATATTTTTATGAGCCAAATCGGCAAATTGAATTCTCCACCGTAACCAATCGTGTCGATTTGAATAAGATTAGGTTCTTGCTCAGCCAAAGACAGTATCTCGGTCCGGGACTCGGCAAGATTATGGTAGATGGGAGCAAGAGAAGGCTGGGCTTGGGCAGTAATAACAAAAGCGGCGTTTACAAGAATTAAAATAAACGCGAGACAAGAATTGATTAAGAGGATATTATTGAGTTTTATGATATTTAATTCTCGTTAGAAACCGAAACCGGGCCACTCGCGCTGAGGCAAGTAGCCCGGTCGCAAATCATTTGGCTGACAGAATCACTTAATCAGCTGTACCTTGCGTTCAATGGTTCCGGCGGTAGCTTCAAGCCTGACGATATAGCTACCGGTGGATAGGTTTTCTCCCTGAAGAAGAATTTTATGTCGCCCGGCGTTCCTGAATTCGTTGCCATATTCGTGGACAAGTCTGCCAGAGACGTCGTAGAGACCAATTTTCACTACATCAGCAGTGGTCATCGTAAACGTCAGTTCGGCAGTCGGGTTGAATGGATTTGGGGCGATGGACTCAACTGCAAAATCTCGCGGCAACGCGGGACGTCCGTCGTTTTCATCCGAAAGGGGATGTCCGACAAGGAGTTGAATATAGACGTTCGAAAGCTCTTCCTTGCCTGTGGAACGTTTATCTTCCCATAATCCAACAGAACCGACTTCGCCGTTAGGAGTAAAGTTGATGAGTTGTACTGCCTCTTGCTTGTGAAATGCACTGGTAATAATGTTTCCGTTGTCGTACCATTTGCCATGATAAGGGAATCCGCTGGGATTGTAATGCGTGGCAAATATATCGGAATGAATACCGATGAATCGGGAATCAGACCAGGCAATGTAAGCTCCGTTCTGTCCGTCATGAATAATGGTTGGGTTGAGTTGATTGAATACCGCAGAAGTAACCGTTCTGCCATATTCATTCGACGGGCCGCCATCACCGAACAATAAATGGAGTCCTCTTGGTTCTTGGGGGGGGAGGAATTTGTTCATGTAGAGATCGATATGTGTTCCGCCATCGATATTTCGAAGGTCTTCCCAAACTAACCAGACCATTCCGTGATTATTAATAGCAATGTCTGGATTGTCCTGATGTTGATCGACATTTACCAAATCCCATCCATTGGCTGGCCAGGCGATGTCGCCATTGGGTTTTATGAACTGTCCATAAATGTCGTTGCCAGGGGCCCCATCGCCATTGTCGTCCCTGCCATCAACCCAGACGATCATGTAGCCAAGTTGATGTTTAGCTATTTTGGAAGTGCGCTGACGACCGACAGTCGATACGACTGGAATGCCTGCGCCGTTTTCGCCCCATGAACCATCACCATCGACGTCAACACGATTGGCCCAAACGTTGTCGTCCCACATAAAGGTCTCAAGGTCAAGCGTGCTCTTGATCCAAGTGATTACAAATCCTCCCTCTCCATCAGAGATGATCTGTTCAATCTGTTCGTCGGAATCGGTAGTAACGAAGGGGATACCTCCAGCGCCCCAGAGCCTTTCGCCGTTGGCGTTCAAGTGTTGAATAAAAATATTATTATCACCAGCTTCGCTGGCACTGCGCCATCCGACAAAAGCGCCTCCATTTTCGTCTGCCAAGACGTGAGGATAGCTCTGCTCGTCGAAATAGTCTGCAACTTTCAGCCCGGATTCTCCCCAGAGGAGTTCGCCGTTGACGGAGATTCGTTGAGCGTATATCGCGTAAATATCACCCAGTCGGTGATCTTCCCAAACAATTATCGTGCTTCCTGAGGCACCTTCACAGGCATTGGGATTTATACCACCGCCTTCAGTTCCACGCATGACTGGGATGCCGTTAAAGGCAAATCTTGGTTCAAAAGCATCGGCGCCATTTCGAATTGTCTGTATGAAAGGTACGGTGCCGTTGCCGCCATACCTTCCGTCCAGCCAGCATAGCGTGACAGAAGCATCCTCACGAACAAATCCCTTCGGCTTAGTGGCGTTACCACCTATCCCTTCAACAATGGGGAATCCGTTCAACTGGTGACCTAACTGACCTTGTGAGTTGACAGTCTGTGCCCAAATTTCCTGGCTCCCGGTACGAAAATCTCCCCACGCCGCGACCATCCCGCCATCGCCGGTTCGGCGAATGAGAGGAGCATTTTGGGTGTCTTCAGAACGACAAAGCGGGATTCCATTAACATCCCATAATGGTTGACCGTTCCGATTAATATGTTGTGCCCAAATATCGATTTGCGGGAATCCCCGTTCCCGTTCATCTTCCCAAACGTAATAGGCGCCGCCTTGACCGTCAGGGTAGAGGCGAGCCTGTTGTTGGTTTCGTTGTTCGACAGCCACGGGGACGCCGGTAGGAGGGTCCCATTCTTTGCGCAGGCGATTGGCTCCGCTGATGCGCATGCTGTAAACGTCGGTTGAATTTCCGTCGGATCGATAATCGCCCCATACAACAATTGCTTCCCCAGCGGCGCTGTTAACAATTCTGGCTTCAGATTGTTCTTCTGGTTCGGTAATTAGTGGTTCGCCGTTTTCTGCCCAGAGCAATTGCCCATCGCTGGAGACTCGCTGGACGAAGATATCTTTACTGGAAGCATCGAGATTTCTGTCATCAATCCAAGCGAAGAAAGCGCCGCCTGCTCCGTCGGGACACAGTTTTGGGGCTTCCTGATTGTGAGCCTCAGCGCAGATCCGAATTCCTTGTCCGTTACCCCAGAGTAGCTGTCCTGAAGGTGTTACTCGTTGGGCCCAGATATCGAAATTTTGAGCATCCCGGCCATCACGCCATCCGATAATCATTCCTCCAAGACCGTCGGCGTCGGCTGTGTGGCTATTTTGGGCGCTTTCCGCGGCGACGATTGGAATACCGCCCACGCGCCAGTTCGGGTCGATGCGACCATCGGCCAGAATATGCTGAGCATAAAGGTCAGCCGTATCTCCACCACGTTGATCGATCCAAGCTATGATGCAACCGCCTTGGCCGTCATCGACGATTCTGATATCGAATTGAACGCCATCCCAAATACAAACGCCGACTCCTTCTTCGCCACCCCAACCCTGTACGCGGTTTCCGGCGTTGTCAATTTTTGTGGCGTAAATATCACCGAGAGTGTCTGCGTTGAAATCTTCCCAGCCGATATACCACCCACCGTCACTGGAAGGCCAGATCTGGGGGTCTTCCTGACGATTCAAGGCGTCAGAAATTTTCAGACCGTCCTCACCAAATTTCAGATTATTTTGAGCGTCAATGACTTGAACATAGACGCCTCGGTCGCCATTGCGGCAATCTGACCAGATATATGCAACTTCTCCGGCGTTGTTGCCTGAATATCGTCCTTCGCCGCCACGATACCATTCGACATGGTAACCCTGCCTGACAGCAACGCCGTCCTCAGGTAGCCAACCGACCCAGGATCGATCAGCATTTGCATTGCTGGCAACACACGCCAAGATGAGCGCGGCGCTGAGGAAATTAATAGGTTTGTGAATCATGGGATCCTCTCGTCGTCTTGTGCCCGGCGTTTGTCATAGCGAATACTTCCGCTGACTTTCGCTTGGCTTGTTTTCGTTATTTTATTCGATGCAGATGCTAATAATTAAATTGAGCTTATCGATTTAGAAGTTATACGTTAGAAAATCATTTACACTGAGTCAAATTCGCCATGTGTAGATAAAAAAATTATTGACCAACCAGAAAGGAAATTATTCAGGAGGGGGAGCTTCAGGTTTCCGATTGGTCTCATCGACATAGTTCAGTTTCAAATCGGAAAGGATGTGATCGAAAAACCGCTCTTCGTCGAGCGAGAGATTTCCCTGGCATTTGGATCTCAGCATGTCAAGCATGTCGATGGTTGCTCTTGCCTGTTCAAGATTTAGGGTGGATTTCCCGCTTACGGGGTCAATAAGTTTGCCCAAGTACTGCATTGCTGCATTGTGGAGAGTCAAAAGTAGCTGTGTAAAAAGAAAAGCGTTCTTTTGAAGTACGATATCTTCTTGATTCATAACGGATAAAGTTGTTGATAAATTACGTTAAACTCTGGCTCGAGAACCACCAGTTTCATTTTCAAGCTGGCGGATCAGGTCCCTAATTCTGGCGGCGTCTTCGTAGGCTTCTTTATCGACAGCCAATTGAAGGTCCTTATTCAACTTACGGAGTTCGTCTAAGGTATCGGTCTCAGCCAGTGCGATTTCTTCGTTTTTACCGGCTTCAAACAGTACCTGTTCATCGATGAATAAACTCGCGTGAGCTTTCAAAGCAAGCGCTATTGCATCCGAAGGTCGAGCATCGAGTCTGAATTTCTCACCTTTTTCGGTCACCACTTCGACTTCAGCGAAAAAGGTTTCGTCGCGAAGTTCAGTTACAGTGATGCTGACGACAGTCATTCTGGCCGCAGAAATCAATGAACCGATCAGATCAAAGGTTAGAGGGCGAATGGTATTGGTTCTTTTAAGCAGAATCGAAATGCTTTGGGCTTCTGGTTGTCCGATGAAAATCGGAAGCCAGCGAATGCCATGTATTTCTCTAAGAATTAATAAGAAACCTTGATATGGCGGCGCGACAGTGATTCCGATAACCTCAGCGGGCACCCTATTCATGCAATTCCTGAGTTGTAATTATTACTTTTTCGGTTGAACCAGCCAACAGGGCAGGTTCATCAGATATTAAACCGAATCAACCTTAAATATAGGTACGAGACAGTCGTGAAACAAGGTATGTCTCATATCAACCGATCAGTATCGACGATATAATCCTACGACCTTTCCAGCGATGATAAATCCGGGTGTGTTGTGATCGACTATTATCGGACCAAACTGTGAGTTCGCCGGTTCCAATCGAACGTTATCGCCTTGAGGATAATACCTTTTCACAGTTGCCTCTTCCCCAATCAATGCTACCACAATGGAACCTGGTTCAATCGGGAGGTTTGGTCGCGCCAGAATTACGTCTCCGTCCATGATTCCAGCGTCGATCATCGACTTTCCTTTTACGCGCAAGGCGAAACCATCGGTGTATGGAAAATAATCTCGGTCAATAAGGATGTCTCCCTCAAGATTTTCAAGGGCGAGTAGAGGCAGTCCCGCGGCAACCCGGCCAACAATCGGAACTGCGACGGAACCACCATTTTGTTTGGAGACTCCTACGACTACTATTCCGCGAGATAGATGCGGACTTCGGCGAATGTATCCTTTCTTTTCCAGGGAAGCGAGAATACAACGTACCCCATTGGTCGATCCTATCGCGAATTTAGCGCCGATCTCCCGTAGAGTGGGCGGATAGCCGAATTTTGTGGAGTGGTCGTCAATGAAATCCAGCACTTCTCGCTGATGCGTTGTGATGACTCTGACGGTCGTTTTTCTGTTCACTTGACTCCTCTTAGATATTCCATTGCAATGTTTGTACCTGATAGCTATAATTTGCACTCAAGGTAGGAATTGTATGCAAATGAATATACTGCAATTTTGTGCCGTAGTCAAGGGTAGAGGTTTAGGTCTGTCGAAAATTATCAAGTCAATGGGTACCAGTTATAAAAATTGGTTTTCTAAGCACAGACCACTATGATAAAGTTTGTCGATTTCAGCAACGAGAACAAATTTGGATTTGAACAGACTCATTTTAAGCAAGCACGATAACAATATAGAGCGTACACCAGTTGACTTGAGGCCGAGGTTGCTGTAATTTGTTAGTGCAAAGAATAGGCCAGTTCCAGAGGAATGTTTGAAACCAACTCATACTACTAACGAAGTTATTCAGAAAGCTTCAAAAGTCAAATTGATCGTCCTTGATAACGATGGCGTTTTCACTGATGGGCGAGTATATGTCACGAATATTGGAACAGAATCGAAGGCTTATGACATACGCGACGGATTCGGCGTCGTGATGGCTCGAAGGCTTGGGATTCAATTCGCAATCATCACCGGACTGTTGACCCCGATAGTTGAGTATCGAGCCAAGCAACTTGGAATCGAAGAACTCAGGCACGGCTTCATGAACAAACTTGATCAAATGAAGGAGATTATCGCTAAATTTGAACTGGATCCGCAACAGGTAGCATACATGGGAGACGACATCTTTGACCTGCCGGTGATGAGATACGTTGGGTTGGGAGCCGCGCCGGCCGATGCGTACCCACTCGTGAAAGAAGGAGCAGATTGGGTTTCGGATTGCCCCGGAGGGCACGGCGCGGTACGTGAATTAATCGATCTCATTGTCAAGGCGCGTGGGGAGTGGGATTGGGTTTTAAGTACATTTATAGGAGAATGAAAATCAATAGTATGCCAAAATTAATGCAATTTGTATTAATCATATTTCTTCCAATATTTGCGAGTTGTTCAAGGAAAGAAAGCGTGCTTCCTGTGACCGCTTTTGCTGGCGGGGCGGGATTTCCTGACCAGGAGCTTTTTCAAGCGGTAGTTCGCCTGACGATTGAAGACAAACCTCGACTAATCCTGATTGCACCACACCTAACGAGATTTGAAGCGCAGATTTTATTGATTATCGACGGCGGAGTCAGAGCCGATATGTACGACGGTTTTGGAAAACATACGGCGTTGCTTACTGCGGATGAGGGTGAGGTTGTCGAGGGTGTAAATCGGCTCGCGGCCAGAGGACATGTGGTGGTCGTCTCCGATTCCGGGACAGTGCTGAGAGGTGATGAGATAGAATATAATCCTGAAATTGGCCGTATAACTTCGGATGGTTTTGTGACGATTACTTCCCCCACTGATAGTCTATCGGGTTACGGATTTTCCGCCGCTCCGGATCTGACGGACTGGGAGATAAAAAACACCAGCGGCGCAACCTGGCGCAACCTTGAACGAGACTCAACTAAACGTGAATAGAATCATCGGAATAGGCGCGGCGTTTGGCGCAAGCTTACTCCTACTTGCTACACTGCGCGGGGCAGGTGTGCAGTCGAGCAAAATCGTGCTTGACCACGCTGATACATTACGCAGTAAGGGGGGTATCCGTGAACTTATCGGACATGTGAAGGTAACTCGCGGTGGCACAACAATCCGCGCTGAAAACGCGCTTTATACTCCGGATCTGGGACAGATTAGCTTGACTGGTTCGGTCTATCTGACCGACCCAGAGAGAACGATGCGCGCTGAAAGAGTTGAGTATGACGAAAGAACCGGAAATTTCGACGCTCAAGGCGGGATCGATATGACCGTTCGCGACAGTGTTAGAATACGATGCCGATCCGCTCATTTCACCGATTTCAACAGGACAGCCGAACTTTTCGACGATGTGATTATCGACATCTTCCGAGACACCTCCCGCATAACCGGCGATTATGGACAATTCAGAACTACAGACTCTTCCGGCTGGGTGGAGGGCTCCTCGAAATATGTAAGACCTGAACGAGGAGAAAGCAGTAATGATACACTTCTAATTACCTCTGACCGGCTCGCGTTCAGTCGCAAAGATAACTCAGCCACCTTTACCGGTGACGTCAAGCTGACTCGCGGGGAAATTCTGGCCGTCTCGGACAGTCTCTTTTATATGCCTGATTCAAACAACACGCGATTATCAGGCGCTCCGCTTATTTGGCGAGGTTCGGACGAGCTTACGGGCGATTTGATCGATCTTAAGTATAAAGACAGGGAACTGAAAGTGATCGATGTGTTTGGAAATGGTATCGCGCTCTCGCCAGCTTATGAGGGTGACAAGCGTCGCAACAGGCTTGCCGGTAAGAAATTGACATTGGAAATTCTTAATGACAGCAGTCGCGTGGTTCTTGCCACGGGTGATGCCCAAGGGTGGTATTTCGTATTCGACAGCAAAAAAGGCTATCAAGGTGTAAACGTTGCCGGAGCCGACCTGATTCGGCTCGATATTTACGGAAAGAAGACGACTAATATACTACTTGAGGGACAGACGTCCGGTGCGTTTTATCCGCCCGGGCAGGAGCCACCTCAGGTGAACGATATCGACGCCAAAAAGATGGACGGCATTGGTTGGGGGGAGTTATGAGACTCGGCGCAAACGGACTTTCGAAGCATTTCGGCAAGCGTAAGGTTGTCGATGACGTCTCGGTCTATGTCGATAAGGGCGAGATTGTCGGGCTTCTCGGCCCAAATGGAGCGGGGAAGACGACGACTTTCCACATGATTACCGGGTTGATTTCTCCAGATACAGGAAAAGTCTATCTTGATGAGACGGATTTGACCCGGATGCCGATGTTCAAGCGGGCGCGTCTTGGAGTTGGATATTTGGCTCAGGAACCATCGGTGTTTCGGAAATTGACCGTCGCCGAGAATTTAATGGCGATTTTGGAGATGTTACCGCTTAAGAAGCAAGAACGGATCGAGAAGATGGAAAAACTGCTTGAAGAATTTTCCGTCGTAAAACTTAGAGACAGCAAAGCGAATACGTTGTCAGGTGGTGAGCGCCGTCGTGTTGAAATCGCCAGAGCCTTGACAACCGACCCCAGCTTTATCTTATTAGATGAGCCGTTCGCGGGGATCGATCCGATTGCTGTGAACGATATTCAGGAGATCGTCAAGAGCCTTTCGCTAAAGGGGATCGGAGTCCTGATCACGGATCACAATGTGCACGAGACGCTTTCTATTGTCAATCGTGCTTACCTCTTATTTGACGGCAAGATACTGAAGTCCGGCGATGCGGAATACCTCGCCCAGGACGAGGAGGCGCGGACGCTGTATTTGGGTGAGACGTTCAGGTTGGAAAGGTGATAGAAAACTTGTCGGACAATCTCGAGTTGAGGATCAACATCGAGCCGCATACGCGGGTTCGGATGGAGGAGAATCGGGTAGTCGATGAGGAAATTATCCTGACACTTAGAAACGGTAAACCATTCGATGCGAAGAATGGGAGGCTTGGGCGGTCGAAGGTTTTTCCATTTAACGCGCTCAATCGAGGTCGTTTCCATCCTCAAAGGAAAATTGAGGTGATTTACGTAATCGATGAAGGCGAGATATTTACAGTCACAATGTTAGCCTATTACGGCAAATGGGAGGAATAGTGCAGATCACTTACGATTCCAAATACGACCTGCTTTACATACGATTTGATCGTCGCAAACAGGAGATCGAGAGCAAGCGGATCAGCGATGATATCGTTTTCGATCTTGGCGAAGATGATAAAATTGTCGGGATGGAAATTCTTTCTGCTTCGACCCATATTCAACTCGATGAGCTTTTGTCTGTTACCGCAAAAGTAGCTTGAGCCTTACTCCAGAACTTCAGTCAGCTCTTTCCAAAGTCCAAGCCCCTGTCGAGAAGCTCGATGGCGGCTGGATATTCAATTGCGACAACAGGCTGGTCTTTGAGGCGTTGCCGGACAACTCGATAGACTTGATCATCACCGATCCGCCTTACAAGGACTACCAGTCGAACCGGCCTGTGAAGCATGAGAAGGTGAAGAAGATATTGGAGGCAGATTTCAATCTGCCCTACTTCATCGAGCAGTCGGCGCGGGTGTTGAAGCCGGGTGCGCATTTTAACTGCTGGTGCGACCATCTGACTTTTCCGGGGATAGTCGGGGAGATGAAGAGGCAGAAAGAAGAGATTCTTAAACACAGAGAACACAGAGTTCACAGAGAACACAGAGAAACAAATGAAGAATCGCACTCATCGCACTTTCTCACTTATAAGAATATGCTGGTTTGGGTAAAGAACAATCACGGGTCGGGGGACTTGAAGGGGAATTACGCGCCACAGCATGAACTTGTGATCTTCGGGTGCAAGGGGGAAAAGGGAAGGAAGTTGAACGGGAAGCGCCCCAGCAATATCTTCGATGCGAGGAAAGTGGCGAACTACCTTCACCAGCACGGAACGGTCAAGCCGGTGGAAATCCTGAAGAAGATGATTGAGGTCTCGTCGAACGAAGGTGAAGTGGTGTTCGATCCGTATGCGGGAAGTATGGGAGTGGGAAGCAGTTGTGTTGAAATGAAGCGACGGTTTATTTTGGCGGAGAAGGAATTGGAGCATTTTACGAACTTTGAGGGGCGTTTCAACACTGCCATTCAGAGCGCACGATGAAGAACCATGAGAACCAGTGGGATAGTTTTGGCTCACGGTTAATTGTAATTGTTGCTTTGGGGTTGGGAATTTTACTAACTTTTGTATATATGAAAGAACTGGAGCGAAGAGAGATACGGAAGACTCTTGATGAAATTGTTAAACGGAAACGAGAAGCCAATGATTCTCGTAGTAACTCTGTCTCACCTCCGCCACAGACTATATTGCCTAATGAAGTCTTTCAACCGCAACTGACTATACCGAAGAACAACAGAATCGAAAATGGGATGTCATATTCTGAAGTATGTCGAATTCTCGGATCACAAGGACAGAAGGAACAGTTGATTGACAAAAGCAATCAACAATCGAGTTACAATTGGGTTACAAGCCAAGGTATCGTCAGGGCAAGGTTCGAAAATGGTCGATTGGTTGAAAAGGTTCAATTTGGGCTGAAATAGGTCTCAGCTAACAAGAAGATTAAGTGGGAGGTTGAATGTCTCGAATTTCTATCCTGGATCGAATCCGCCACGCCGAAGCGAGGGGTGAAAGCACTCTGAACCTCAGTATGAGTGGAGATCGAGTTATTGAATTAGCTGGGAAGTGGGAGCTTGACCTTGCCAGTGTGCCAATGTCGAGTTTCACGTCTAGTATTTGTGCTTACTTCAGAGTCACTCCAACTGATCCAAAGTCTGGTAAAGCACGAACAATCTCAGAGCTTTTAGAGTCCGGCAAGCCTGTTAGTCTTGCCTTTCGTATAAGCACGATTCATGATCTTTGTCCAATTTTGGGAATCAACCCAGAAATTCACGGGACAAGCGATCTTGTAGAGGCGATTTATGATCAGATTGTCTTCGAAAAACAGGAACGGGTCGCGGTAAATCGCGACAGTACCTTTAACGACTCCAAAGCGCAAAAGGTCGTTCGTAAGTCTAAGGATCGAAAAAAGACTCGTAAGAAGAAATCTACTCGAAAAATACAAGATTCTCCTCCATCAATACCTCTTAATTTTATACTTCAAGCGCCAACTTATCCAGTTCGGACTCGGCACAAAGCGAAATCTAAATCGAGTAGTCAAATCTGGAGTGAAATTTTTGGCTCTTCAATAGCAGGACTCCTATTTTTCTTAGTGATGTGGGGTTCATGGAAATTTGCTGAAGCGGGTGGATGGGGCTATATCTTTGGTCATGATACCAGCCCGAGTATTGCGGTCTCACCTCCGCCTCAGACTATATCAAAACCTGACAGAATCGATAATGGGATGTCGTATTCTGAGGTATGTCGAATTCTCGGTTCACAAGGACAGAAAGAACAGTTGATTGACAAAAGCAATCAACAATCGAGTTACAATTGGGTTACCAGCCAAGGTATCGTCAGGGCGAGGTTCGAAAATGGTCGATTGGTTGAAAAGGTTCAATTTGGGACCAAATAGGCTTCAAAGAGGACATAGTGGACGCTATGGACAAAGTGGACAAAGTGCCGCTGATTCCGAAGCATGGGGGCTATCGGAGGCTGAAGAGCCTCCAGATCGCGCAAGCGCCTCTAATCGAATAATTTGAGGATATTTATGGAACAATTTACTGCTGTCTTCGAGCAACGCGGCAAATGGTGGATCGCCTATGCTGAGGAACTGCCGGGGGCGAACACTCAAGGCGAAACCATCGACGAAGCACGAGAAAATCTCTTGGACGCCGTTCGAATGGTTCTCGAAGCCAATCGCGAAATCGCTCTGCGGCAGATGCAGGGTCACAAAATCATCCGCGAAAGGTTGGCAATAGCCTAAGAGTGAAACGCTCGGCTCTCTTAAAATATCTCCGCGAACAAGGGTGCGATATCTTCAGGGAAGGATCGAGGCACACTATCGTCTGGAATCCCAATAATCTCAAGACTTCATCGCTCTCGCGGCACGTTGAGATAGACGACTCGATGGCAGCCAAGATTTGCCGGGATTTGGGCATCAGGCATCCGAAGAGCCGTTGAGTTTCGTCCCCCCATCGCTGCGCATGGCGGGTGTTGGAGGTTGAAGAGCAACTGATTATTAACTGCAATAAGCTGAAATGAAACCAATTCGCTTGTCAAACCACGCTCAAGAACAGTGCCTCGAACGTGGCGCAACCGAAACTGAAGTCCGAATTGCTGTTTGTAACGGAATGCGAGAACAGGTTAAGCACGGTCGGTCCATGTGTCGGTATAACTTTCCCTTCGAGGAATTCTGGGAAGGGAAGCACTATACCATTAAACAAGTTGCACCGATAATCGTCGAAGAAGAAGCGGAGATCGTTGTGATAACAGTATTTACTTTCTATTTCTAAAGTCGATAGGATACCATCATGAAAATAAGCTATGATTCTGAGGTTGATGCCCTTTACATCCGGTTAGTCGAAGGCACTCATCAATGCCGAACGGTTCGACTAAATGATGAGATCGCTTTGAACATTGGGCCAGATGAACTGCTTGTTGGAATCGAAGTCCTTGACGCTAAAGCGGTGTTAGGTGGAGGTCGGCTACCGTCGCTGTTGGTGGAAAACGTACCATTGCGAGAGGCAGTTTAGGACTATACCTTTTCGGATAAATCCTTAATCAAATTATTGCCTCACCCCTATGCGCGATGGGTTGGTAGTGGCTTATAACTTACAACTTACAAATATCTAACTAACGCAACTTGCAAGGCTTAAGACTCGAACAACGGATGCGGCAGGAACTAACACTCCAGCCGCAACAAATACTCCGCTCAGAACTGATCCAACTGCCGCTCCTTGAGCTGGAGATGCGTGTTCAGGCTGAGCTGGAAGAGAACCCGTTTTTGGAAGAAGCAGACGGAACCGGCGACGACGAAACGCCCACTGTTGAGTCGGAAGATCACGAGGGGAAACCTGAAGCAGAACCTGAATTTACAGGCGAAGGCGTCGAGATCCCCGACCCGCGTGAAGAAAAACGGGAAGTAGATTGGGACGAAATTCTTAATGATTCATCCCAGTATGAATACCGCGCTCAGACTCGCGTCCAGCCCGAAGACGGTTCCGAGCTTCCTCAACCCGACGTCACCACACTACTCGACCATCTTTACGACCAACTTCACCTTGATGATCTTACCGCAGAAGAGGTGGGGATCGGTGAGCAGTTAATCGGTAACATTAACCGCGATGGTTACCTGAATGGAGTCGCACTCGAAGATATTGCCATTAACGGCCGTCACCCGCTCGAAATGGTCGAAGCAGTCCACCGGCGTATCATGGAGTACGATCCGATCGGCATTGCCGCGCGGAATTTGCGAGAGTGCCTGCTCGTTCAGCTCCAGAACCGCAAACCACAGGCTCCTATCGCCGAGAAAATGGTTGCCGATTGTTGGGAAGATTTTGTCAATCGCCGTTATGAAATCATTGCCGATAAACTTGATGTTGTGATGGATCAAATTCGAGAAGCTTTCACTATAATAACCCGACTCAATCCGAAACCTGGCGAAGGGCAATTCGATGAGAAACAGAATTACATCATTCCGGATCTGATTGTAACTCAAGTTGGCACCGAATTCGTCTCATACTTGAACGATGGTGATATCCCCAATTTTCGAATAAATCCAATTTATCGGGAGTTATACCTTAGAAAAGATGGAGCAGACAAAAACGTTCGTGATTTTCTTTCTCGCAAACTTGAGTCTGCTCGCTGGTTTATCAATGCTATTCATCAGCGCCGCACGACAATGATTCGAACCATGCGCGCTATAGTCGATAGGCAAATCGAATTTTTCAGAAGAGGTCCAGCACATTTAAAGCCTATGATTCTTGCCGAAATAGCCTCCGAAATTGAAATGGACATTTCAACTATTTCCCGAGTAACTAATGGCAAGTACGTTCAAACTGACTGGGGCGTATTCGAACTGAAATACTTTTTCAGCGAAGGGATGGATACAGACGATGGGGACGAAGTTTCGAATCGGGTTATCAAAGCACGGCTACGGGATCTGATTGCCGCAGAAAACAAACTCGAACCGCTTTCTGACCAGGAATTGACCGAGACGCTGAACAAAGAAGGTTATCAGATTCGCCGCCGAACAGTAGCTAAATACCGCGAACAACTTAGACTCCCTATCAAACGGCTTAGAAGGCAAATATAGAGTTCTTTGATTTATTCCACTCGATCCTATAATGTCCAAACGGACGCCCTCGTCCTCCACAGATTCAAGTACGAAGCAAGAGCGGACGAGGGCGTCCGCTTGGACACTGCAAGGCTCTTCTACGAAGCAAGAGCGGACGAGGGCGTCCGCTTGGACACTGCAAGGCTCTTCGGCATGCTCCAACTACCGACTCCACCTCAAACCACTTCCAAGGCAACAGCTTGAGCTCCACTCCTATTGAAGGTACACATTTTACAACATCCCCTTCTGCGACTCGTCGTCTGGCGAAACGCTTCGCCTCGCAATTACGTGCCGGAGATACTGTGTCGTTGGTAGGTCAATTAGGAGCGGGGAAAACAGAGTTTGTTCGAGGAATCGCTTCTGCTTGGGGAGTCGAAAAGTCGGTAGCCAGTCCTTCATTTGTAAGGGTCCATGCTTATGGAGGCACTCCGCCTCTTTTTCATGCTGATTTCTACCTTGCCAAATCAGAAGAGGATGCCAGTGATTATGGACTTGATGAACTTACAACCCAAAACGGAATCGTTTTGGTTGAGTGGGGCGAGCGATTCCAACACTTGTTGCCAAAAAACTGTTGGATCGTTACGATTACGTTAGATCTCACTGTCAGAAGTGGACGCAGGATCGAAATCTTGCGCCCTTGATGTATAGGCAACACGGATTGTTTCACACTTCTTTCAAAATTGCTAAACGAGGTGATAGAGTCGGGAACATGTTGCAATGTTGGGCGTATGTAAGTTAAATTGTGACCCAAATCACCCGGCTTTTCATACCGACTTGCTCTTGGAGCCGTTACTTGAGAAGTCAATCCGTTTCAAACGGACTGTAATTCACCCCATAATATTCTTCCTTTTAAAGGAAGGTTCACTGACTCTGCTGGAGATGCGATGATCGAAATCAGCCATCTGACAAAAATTTATGGTACCCAACGCGCTGTCGACGACATTTCGTTCAACGTCGAAGAAGGGAAGATCATTGGTTTTCTTGGGCCTAATGGAGCTGGAAAATCGACAACCATGAAAATCATTACCTGTTTCATGCCTCCGACATCCGGTGAGGTGACCGTAGGTGGTCTGAAGGTAACTGAGAACTCCCTGGAAGTTCGAAGGATGATCGGCTACCTCCCGGAACTCAATCCACTTTACCTCGAGATGAACGTAATCGACTTTCTTTCTTATGTTGCCGAGTTACGTGACATCGGACCAGAAAGACGAGGAGCCCGAATTAGCGAAATGGTTGAGATGTGCGGGCTGGGGAATGTCGTACACAAAGATATCCACCAACTCTCCAAAGGCTACAAACAACGAGTTGGCCTTGCTCAAGCGATGATTCATAACCCTGCCATCCTGATCCTCGATGAGCCGACTATTGGGCTTGATCCTAATCAGGTCGTGGATATTCGTAGCTTGATCAAACAATTGGGGCGTGAAAAGACTGTAATCCTTTCTACTCACATTCTTTCCGAAGTCCAGTCAACTTGCGATCGGGCAGTAATCATCCATAACGGAAAGATCGTTGCCGATTCCTCTTTGGCTGACCTCCAGAGAAATCTCGCTGGCAAGCAGATTACGTCTGTCGAATTGTTAGGCGCCGAGGGAGATGTACCGACTATTTTGAGCAAAATTGAAGGCGTTGAGGAAGCATTAGAGACGTTCCCAGACAACCGTATAGGACGTTGCTTCAAGGTTATCGCATCAACGAAGTTCGATCCGCGGGCAGATATTTTCAAAACATCAGTTCAAATGGGTTGGACAATAATCGGTCTCACTCACGAGATGCGCAGTTTGGAAGATATTTTCCATCAATTGACCAAGGCTGCATAGTTGGGGAGCGGTAGAATATCTACCGCCGAGCAGGGGTACCGGCGACTTTAGTCGCCGTTTGACGGGCGACAGAACTTAGTTTCGGCGACTTTAATCGCCGTACAACTGGCGAATAAATTCGCCAGTACCGCTGTCGGAGTTGGTGTCACATGACAGTAGAATATCCCTTCTCCGCTTAACAAATTCAGAGATTCAAATGAAACAAACAGGAAAACCTAACAGGGCTTGATATAATTATGTCAACCGCAATGCACAACGTCTTGCCCATCTTCAAGAGGGAATTGCGAGGCTACTTCGACTCGCCCGTCGCTTACGTCGTAATCACGGCATTCCTCCTCGTGACTGGGTGGTTTTTTACTACCAATTTCTTTGTCGTGGCACAGGCCGATCTCAGGGTGATATTTAGTATCATCCCCTTCATCTTCCTTTTTTTCACTCCTGCGATCACTATGAAGTTGATCTCAGAGGAGCGAAAAGGAGGCACAATGGAACTGTTGGTCACTATGCCGATCAGCGACGCGGCTATCGTCGTTGGTAAATACCTCGCCGCACTTGCCTTGTTGGTAGCATCGATACTTCCAACATTGGTTTACCTAATGACGGTTAGTATTCTGGGCGACGTCGATCCTGGGCCGGCAATTGGTGGTTACTTGGGCCTCATTTTGATGGGAGCCGCCTATATCGCAATCGGAACGTATGGCTCAAGTCTAAGCGATAGTCAAGTAATTGCTTTTATTGTCAGTTTCTTCATTACGTTCCTTTTCTTCCTTCTGGACAAGATATTATTCTTGCTACCGACCTGGTTGGTCAGCTGGGTAGAGTATCTGTCTATCGAAAATCACTTTCAGAATATCTCGCGTGGTGTAGTAGATTCCCGAGATCTCATTTATTATCTCTCGCTGATCGGTATCGCGCTGTATCTGGCATCGCGATCACTGGCGGCGCGGCGTTGGCGGTAAGGAGCTATAAAGATGAAAATTAAAAAGAGCGATTTCTATTCCCCGTTAGGAATACTGCTGATTCTTGGCAATCTCGTCATTCTCAATCTCGTTTCGACCAAGCTTTTCGGCAGGCTCGATCTAACCGAGAATAAGCTTTATACGCTTTCCGATGTGACGAAACAGATTCTTCACGATCTGGACGAGCCACTTACGATCAAAGCCTACTTCACCCGTGACCTGCCAGCGCCATACAACAACACAGCGCAATTTGTGCAGGATCAACTGGCAGAGATGAAAGCTTATGGTCGAGGCAACTTCCGCTATGAGCTTGTCGATCCAGCCGACCAGGAAAAACTTAAGGCTGAAGCTGAAAAATTTCGTCTCGAGCCCATACAGGTCAATGAGATGAAAAAAGACAAAGTCGAATTCAAGCTCGCTTACCTTGGCATGGTGCTGTTATACGAAGACAAGCAAGAGGTTATTCCCGCGATCCAGTCACTCGATAATCTTGAATACGAAATTCTTTCGAAAATACGCCGCGTTACAAGTCCCAAGATACCAACTATTGGTTTTCTTGAAGGACATGGCGAATTGGGGCTTGCGGATAAAATGACAAGCCTGAATCGCGAAGTTAGAAAGCTATATGATGTAAAATCAGTCAATCTGGACGCGCGCAACGAAGTACCGGAAGGAATTGATCTTCTTTGCATCATCGGGCCTACGGAGGATATTCCAGAAAAAGAGCGTTTCGTAATTGACCAGTACCTGATGAAGGGTGGTCGTCTTCTGATGTTGATAAACAAAGTGAAGACAGAGTTGCAGCAGATGAGCGCCACCAAAGGCTCGCTCAGGATAGATAACTGGACCGAGCAGTACGGCTTTAAAATTAATGACGATCTCGTCCTCGATCGCGCTTGTCCGACTTTGCCGTTCCAAACCATGAGCCAGTATGGGCGACAGATCACGATGGTCAACTATCCGTTCTTCCCTGAAATTCAGACATTCAACCGCCAGAATGCGGCGATGAAAATTTTGCGTCAGGTGAGACTCTATTTCCCGTCATCGATCGATACGTCGGTTGCTCCAGGGTATAATTCCATAAAGGTTACACCTCTCTTCTGGAGTTCTGATAAAGCGACGACAATGACTGGGACCTACGATATCGATCCGTTCAACATGCGCGGCAAATTTACATTCGATAAGAGCCACATTCCTTTGGGCATACTAATTAGTGGAAATTTCCAGAGTTATTGGACTAATAAAGAAATTCCAAAGGATGACACCGGCGCTCCCATCTCTACATCGTCAGTTATCACCTCATCGCCGGACACTCGAATTGTTGTTATCGGTGATGCTAACATGATCAATGACCAGTACCTCGTTCCGGGGCTTGACAATCTGACCGCAATGCTCAATTTGATTGATTGGCTCGCACAGGACGAGGCACTGATTGGCATCCGTTCGCGCTCGGTAGTTAGCCGTCCATTAGGCGAAGTATCAGACGGCGCCAGACAAGTCGTCAAGTATGCAAATATGCTCATCCCACCGCTTATCGTCATTGGGTTCGGTTTAGTTCGCTGGCGGATTCGAAAATCTGCCGCTCGTTTGATGATGAAGGGTAATCCCAGCTCTGGTGCGGGGGGTAATGCATAATGAATAAACCTATCTATCTACTTCTTGGGGTATTGGTGGTCGGATTGGCGGCTTTCTTCTTTCTTTCAAATGACCCAAACCGTATAGAATCAAAGGAGAAATTTCTATCAATCGATACAACCACCGTGAATTATATCCGGGTTGTCAACACGGATGGCGATTTTTCATTGAAGAAGGTCGGATCCCACTGGCGAATCACCAGTCCGGTTGATTTTCCAGCAAATGAAACCTACGTTAAGTCTTTGATTGATAAGGCGGTCGGATTGGAGTGCGAATCACTCGTCACTAAAAACAGGGAAAAACTCGCCCAGTATGAGTTAGGTGATTCAGCAATTTATGTCGAAATAGGCGTAGAAGGCGGTAAAATTGACAAAGTTTACTCGGGCAAGCCTTCCGATACCTATACCCACACTTATATGCGCCGAGAAGGCTCGGATGAAGTCTGGTTAGTGAGTGGAACTCCGAAATCTTCGTTCAGCCGACGCCCGAACGACTGGCGTGATAAGAAGGTCTTTGAGCTCGATCGGTCGTTGGTCACCAAAATTTTGTTGAAGTTCCCGGACGAAACTCTGGAACTTGTTCGACAAATTTCCGCACCGACGGCGGATACTACGTTAGCAACTTCCGATACGAGTTGGATGGTTAACACGCCGAAGGGTGAATCGTTCAAAATCAATCAGAAACCTTTCAACCGGATCATGAACACTGTTACCAGAGTCAATGCCGTAGATTTCAAGGATTCACCCAGCGACTCAATGCCAAACTTCAGCAAACCTGAATTCGCGGTAGAAGTTTTCCTTGAGGGGAACCAGCACGAACAGCTTGATTTCGTTCCGAATAAGGACGGCGACGGTAGCCGGTGGTTTGCGAGAAAGAATGGTGACGAGAAGACACTATTCTTGATTTATCAGAGTTCGGTTAAGAATCTGATGAAACGTGTACCCGAGCTGATGACAGGTGAAGAGCCTGCCAAACCGAAGGAAGAGAAGAACAAATAGCAATGTCGATGATTGCTAGAATGCCATGGAGGGCGGGATTAATCCTGCCCTCCCTGCGTTTTGGGAGAATGTGGTGGAAGAATTCGATTGCTTTGGGAATATAATTACAAACATTGATCCGGTGTAATGTACATATTCCAATTTGTACAAAAATGTCTTAAATTATTTGATTAGTTAATGAAGAGAGCAATATCTTGAAGGCTATCATGTGCCCTCAGGTGACCGTCTTCGAGTTCAGGCACATAACTTGCGATACAACTCGCGTAGGGTCGATTTCCAAATCGACCGAAAAATGGGCGGATTGGAATCCGCCCCTACGCGGACATGTTTACAACTATAAATCCGCCAAACCATAAGGGAACATGGACAATAAATCTGGAATATCGGGACTTCCGCCTGCGGTAGTCACATTAGTCGATAAATTAGCGGGGTTTCCAGGGGTGGGGCGGAAATCGGCGCTTAGAATGGCGCTGTTTATCCTTCGCTCGCCGCGTGAGAAGGCGCAGGAGATGGCGGACGCTTTGATCGCCGTTAAGGACAAGATCGCGTTTTGTAAAACCTGCTGGACGCTTGCCGAGCAAGACCCCTGCCCGATCTGCGCCGACCACCGCCGCGATCATAGTATGATCTGTGTGGTCGAGGAGCCGGGAGATGTGATCGCGCTGGAGAGAATGGGTGGGTGGGGCGGAGTCTATCACGTCCTTGGCGGAGCTATCTCTCCCTTGGACGGGATTGGCCCGGATCAATTGCGACTGGATAATCTTGCGGGGCGGGTTCGCCACGGTGGCGTCAAGGAGGTCGTCGTTGCTACCAACCCCAACGCCGAAGGCGAGACGACGGGGCTGTACATCGCGAGGATGCTGAAGGAGACAGGGGTATCGGTGACGAGGATAGCTCGCGGAGTGCCGGTAGGAAGCGATCTGGAACTTGTCGATGATACGACATTGCAGGCGGCGATGAAGGGACGCGCCGGAATCTAATTAATAATTAATAATTAAGAATTAAGAATGAATACAAAAGCCCAAAGCCCCAAGCCTAAAGCCCAGAAGCCTTTGCCGACGAAAGAGGAGATCATCAGCATTTTGCGTGAGCATCTACCTGAGCTTCGACGCGACTATAATGTGAGCTATCTGGGGCTGTTCGGGAGCTATGTGCGCGGGGAGCAAAGACAAAGAAGTGACGTGGATTTGCTTTTCGATGTCGAAGGGCCGATGGGTCTGTTTCGTTACGTGGAATTAGAAAATCGCCTTTCAAGGATAGTAGGTCGAAAAGTTGATTTGGTGATGCGGGGTTCAATGAAGCCGGTGATTGGGATTTTTGTTAGAAGAGAGGTTTTTTCAATCGAATAATGTGGGCGGGTACGGAGCCCCGCCGTACCGGCGTTTGGAACAAGTCCATCGAGTCGTAGAGCGGTACCGCGGGGCTCCGTACCCGCGTCCATATTCTGAGATTTGTTTGCTGACTAAAAGAGAGCGTCGCCTTCCTCATTGGCAAATGGATGGCGCAATATATTTTATTACGTGGCATCTTCGCGATGGCGCAGAGTCACTTTCGCCAGGAGAACGCGATATTGTTGAATCAGCTTTAATTCATTTTGACAATCAGCGGTACAGAGTTGATGCTTACGTTGTGATGGATACTCATGTGCATGTGTTGGTGCAACTTCTTGAGGGTTTTGCACTTGAACACGTTATCAATTCTTGGAAATCCTTTACCACTAACGCTCTGCAAAAGAAATCCGGTCGGAAGGGTTCGGTTTGGTTAGGAGAATACTACGACAGGATTGTTCGGGATGAGGCTGAGTTTCTATTGTAGATGAACTACATTTTGACGAATCCGGTGAGGAAATGGCCGGAAGCGACGGGCTACCGATGGATCTATCCGAAAGAGGAATAAGGAGGCGGGTACGGAGCCCCGCCGTACCGTTCCCTCGCTACGTGCCGGCTCCATTGTTCGGTACCGCGGGGCTCCGTACCCGCGACCATTGAAATGAGTTTCTATTCAAAATCAAGAAGGATTTGCAATGTCTGAAGAAAAATCGAATTTTGATCTTCCCAAAGAAAACACGCAGTTATTGGCTTTGTACTCTGCTGTCATCAAGGAAATGCACAGTAGAGAGATTATCAAATCAAAGCGAGTAACTGGTGATCTCGGTGAATACTATGCACTTCAAATCTATAACAACACAAAAGGTTTGGCCAAACTAGGCAAGACTCAGACTGGAACGAAAGACTATGATGCGACTGACAGACAAGGTAAGCGATACTCGATCAAGGCAATAAGCGGTAAAGCTTCCAGTCCTTTCTATGGAATTCCAAAAGATAGATTGGACGAGATCAAAGCACAGCCAAAGTTCGATTTCCTTATCCTCGTTTCATTTACAGATATATTTGAACTTGGCTCGGTTTATGAACTCACATGGGGTGAAGTTATTCCTCGCCTTCGGTGGCGGGATAGCATTAAGGCATTTCAACTTCCTTTTTCTAAAGAGCTTATGAGAAATACGCGAAAATCTTTCCAATTGAGTGATTTTGCAATTTCGAAGTATCTAATTATCAAATATCATACAAAACATCATCCTTTCTAATCTAACATAAACTTTCGAGTATCAACAATGTCACGACCTCTCGTCACAATTGACGGCAACGAAGCGGCCGCATGGGTCGCTCATCATACCAACGAAGTGATCGCCATCTACCCGATCACCCCCTCCTCCAACATGGGAGAATGGGCAGACCAATGGTCTGCCGAGGGTCATCGCAACATCTGGGGAACCATCCCCGAAGTCGTCGAAATGCAGTCCGAAGCCGGAGCCTCCGCCGCTGTTCATGGCGCGCTCCAGACCGGAGCCCTCACCACCACTTTTACCGCGTCGCAAGGTCTTCTCCTGATGATCCCGACGATGTTCAAGATCGCCGGAGAACTGACTCCGGCAGTCTTTCATGTCACGGCGCGAACGCTCGCCACGCACGCCCTCTCGATCTTCGGCGACCATTCCGACATCATGGCAGTCCGCGCCACCGGCTGGGGGTTGTTGGCGTCGAACTCCGTTCAGGAAGTCATGGACACCGCGCTGATCGCTCAGGCGGCAAGCCTCGAGTCCCGCATCCCGTTCGTTCACTTTTTCGACGGCTTCCGCGTATCCCATGAAGTCCAGAAGATCGAACAGCTCACCCCTGAAGACATGAAGGCGATGCTGAACGAGGAGGCGATATTCGAATTCCGCCGCCGCGCTATGAATCCGAACAAGCCATCTCTCCGAGGTACCTCCCAGAATCCGGATGTCTTCTTTCAGGCTCGTGAGGCGATGAATTCCTTCTACGACGTCACGCCTCAGAAGGTTCAGGATGCCATGGACAAGTTTGCTAAAATCACCGGACGACAGTACCATCTCTTTGATTATGTTGGCGATCCCAAAGCTGAAAAAGTCATCGTCATGATGGGATCCGGCGCCGAAGCCGCCGAAGAATACGTCGAATGGGCGAATGCCAAGGACGAAAAGATCGGCCTCGTTAAAGTCCGCCTCTTCAGACCGTTCTCGGTCAAGCACTTCATCGAAGCCCTCCCAGCTACCGTCAAAGCTATAGCCGTCCTCGACCGAACCAAGGAACCGGGCGCTGAAGGCGAACCGCTCTACAAGGATGTCGTCACCGCCATTGCCGAGGCTTTTGCTGATGGCGTTGCTCCTTTCAAGGCCATGCCCCGTCTCATTGGCGGACGCTACGGACTTTCGTCGAAGGAATTCACTCCGGCAATGGTCAAAGCGATCTACGAAGAGCTTAGTAAAAAAGAACAAAAACGGCGCTTCACCATCGGCATCAACGACGACGTTACCCACACCAGTCTGACATACGATCATGAATTCTCAGTCGAACCAGACAACGTCTTCCGGGGGCTGTTTTACGGTCTCGGAGCTGATGGAACAGTCGGTGCAAACAAGAACTCGATCAAGATCATCGGCGGCGAGACCGACAATTACGCCCAAGGCTACTTCGTCTATGACTCCAAGAAATCCGGCACGATAACCGTCTCGCATCTCCGCTTTGGCCCGAAACCGATTAAGTCGAGCTACCTGGTCAATAAAGCGAACTTCATTGCCTGTTCACAAACGGTTTTCCTTGAGAAGTACGATATGCTTGCCGAGGCTGTCAAGGGAGCGACATTCCTACTCAACTCCTATGTGCCGCCCGACAAAGTATGGAATACCCTGCCGCGCCGAATGCAACAACAGATCGTCGATAAGCAGATCAAACTTTACGTCATCGACGCTTACAAGGTCGCCAGCGAAACCGGTATGGGCGAGCGAGTCAATACGATTATGCAAACATGCTTCTTTGCGATTTCAGGGATTCTTCCGCGTGATGAGGCTATCGCCCAAATTAAAAAGTCGATCAAGAAGACCTATGGAGCCAAGGGTGACAAGATTGTCGAGATGAACTTCCACGCAGTAGATAAGACGCTTGACAATTTGCATCCGGTTAAGATTCCGACAAGTATCAATGGTTTTGAAGTGCCTCCGCCGGTTACGACCGATGCACCCGACTTCGTGAAAAATGTGCTTGGGGCAATTATCATGAACAAAGGGGATTCGCTTCCGGTAAGCGCGTTTCCTATCGACGGAACATTCCCGACCGGAACGGCCGCGTTTGAGAAGCGGAATATCGCGATGGAGATTCCTGTCTGGCTGGAAGACCTATGCACCCAGTGCGGTAAGTGTGTGATCGCCTGCCCGCACGCGGCGATAAGGCAAAAGGTATATGATCCTGCGCTTCTGACCGGCGCTCCGGCAACGTATAAGTCTGCTGATTACAAAGCTATGGATTTCAAAGGGTTGAAATACACCGTCCAGGTCGCCCCGGAAGACTGCACGGGTTGCGGGCTCTGTGTCGAATTTTGTCCGGTTCACTCCAAGACCGAGGCGAAAATCAAAGCCATCAATATGGCTCCCCAGCCACCGATCCGCGAGACCGAACGCGAAAATTATTCCTTCTTCCTCGACTTGCCCGAAATCGATCGCCGCCTTGTTAAAGTCAACTCGGTCAAGGGTTCGCAGTTTCTCCAACCGCTCTTCGAGTACTCTGGAGCTTGTTCCGGTTGCGGTGAAACGCCCTACGTCAAGCTCGTCAGTCAGCTCTTCGGTGACCGCGCGATCATCGGCAACGCCACCGGCTGTTCGTCGATCTACGGCGGCAATTTGCCCACCACTCCCTGGACGAAGAACAAAGATGGTCGCGGTCCAACTTGGAACAACTCACTCTTTGAGGACGCGGCTGAGTTCACGCTTGGTTTCCGGCTCACCCTCGACAAACACCACGAGTATGCCGTCGAGTTGTTGGATCGTTTACGCGACGACATCGGCGGAGAACTGGTCGATGTGATCAAAACCAACTCGCAGATCGATGAAGCCGGTATTTACGATCAACGTGAGCACGTGGAGTTGTTGAAGAAGAAACTTCTTACAATCAATAAATCGGAAGCGAAACACCTGTTTGAAGTTGCCGACGCGTTGGTCAAAAAGTCAATTTGGGGGATGGGAGGCGACGGCTGGGCTTACGACATCGGCTACGGCGGTCTCGACCATGTTTTGGCATCGGGACGAAACGTCAATCTTCTCGTGCTCGACACCGGGGTTTACTCGAACACTGGCGGGCAATGCTCAAAGGCAACCCCCCTTGGCGCGGTTGCCAAGTTTGCCGCGTCAGGAAAAGGTATTCCGCGCAAGGATCTCGGCTTGATGGCGATAGCCTACGGACATGTTTATGTTGCACAGATTGCGATGGGGGCTAACGATGGGCAGACAGTCAGGGCGATACTCGAAGCCGAGCGCTTCAACGGGCCTTCGCTGATTATCGCCTACAGCCACTGCATTGCGCATGGTATCGACATGGCGAAGGGGATGACTCAGCAGGAGCTTGCGGTCAAATCGGGGATGTGGCCTCTCTATCGTTACAATCCCGATCTCACCAAGGAAGGAAAGAACCCGCTAATTCTCGACAGTAAACCGCCTTCGATCCCGGTTGAGGACTACACGATGACGGAGACGCGCTTCCGAATGCTGACTCGGTTCAAACCTGAACGAGCAAAGGAACTGCTTGCTGAGGCTCAAGAAAATGCCAAGGCTCGCTGGTGTTTCTACGAGCAGTTGGCGGGGATGCATTACGGGGAAAAGTCGGAAAGTTAGAAAGTGGGAAAGAAGTAGGGCGGATTGCAATCCGCCCTACTATTCCCAAAACCGAGAAAAAGAGAAAGGAATTATAATGACTTGGACAACAACAATCGACAAAGCCGGTAAAGTTAAGCTGCCTGATGACTTCATCGAAAAGAAGGCGATCAAAGCCGGACAAAAAATGCGGATCATCGAGCACCCTGACGGTTCGCTTCGGTTGAAAATCGGTAGAGACGTGATGGAACTCGCGGGAATACTCGATGGGAATGGAATCCATTTGACATTAGAAGACATCAATGAGGTTATTGCCCAACAAGGACTTAAAAAGTGATCGGTCTGGACACAAATATCCTGTTGCGATTCATTGTGCAGGACGATGCAGTGCAATATAAGCTTGTAAGCGATTTCATTTGCAAGCTTAGAGATGATGGTGAGATTATGTTCATTACCGATGTTGTCCTGAGCGAGTTTATCTGGACAATTCGAACTGGCTACAAATACCGTAAACCGGATATCCTTAGAGTTTTGATGTCTCTTCTGGATGCGACCGACTTTTTATTTGAATCGGAAGATGAAATCGAACCAGTGATACACGCATATCGAATCGGCCGCGGCGATTTTGCCGATTACCTTATCGAAGCAAAATGCAAGATAGCCGGGTGCAAGGCTCTTGCTACGCTCGATAAGGCATTGTTGAGAGAAGCAGGATTTCTACGAGTCGAAAATTAGGCGTAGGGGCACGGCATGTCCTGCACCTACGCCACCACCAAACCAAAAGGAGGAATGGAAATGTTAAAAGCAATAATTTCTTCAATCGTGGTTGGGCTCTGGCTGGCCGGGGCGGTGCAGGCGCAGCCGGATTCGTTGTGGTCGAGGACTTATGGTGGTGAGCAGTATGATGCCTGTTATGCCATGGTTCAAACCTTTGATGGTGGGTTTGCCCTCGCCGGTGTTACAAGTTCATTTGGAGAGGGTGACACCGATTTTTGGCTAGTCAGAACCGATATTAATGGTGATAGCTTATGGTCACGAACATATGGTGGAGAAAATGACGATCAATGCTATGCTCTGTCACAAACTGCCGATAGTGGATTTGTCCTTGCAGGCTACTCGAAATCTTTTGGCGAAGGTGATAAAGATTTATGGATTGTGCGCTCCGACAAGGAAGGTGATACTCTATGGACTAAACGATTCGGGACCGAGTATGACGATGTTTGTTCTTCATCATCAATAATGCCTAACGGCAATATTGTGCTCGCTGGTTATATCCGTTGGGGAATAGGTCCTGATATGTGGCTGCTTATTTTGGACCAAAACGGTCGAATCCTTCACAATAGAAGTTACGGTGGACGAACATCAGATATTGCATTGTCTGTTGCTCGAACCAGAGATGGTGGATTTATTCTTGGGGGATGGACATACAATTTCAATGCCGATTGGCAGGATTATTGGATTGTCAGGGTTGACAATGAAGGAGACAGCCTTTGGTCTTATCTTTACAATTCAGACGGAGAGGATGCCTGTGTTGACGTTATTCAGACCAGCGATAACGGTTTTGCACTTTTCGGAAGTTGTGAGGAGGAGCTTTTAGTAAATAATGCAGTCCTCGTAAAAATTGATTCTAATGGGCGCCAGATCTGGTCACATAGTTATGGTGGTGATCGTTCAGATAATGGCAGGCGAGCATTTCAGATGCGTGATGGTGGATACTATTTATGTGGTTCAACATCTTCTTTCGGTAATGGGAGTCAATTTTGGTTTATTCGAACTAACGAGCGCGGGGGGGAAGTTTGGAGTTCTACTTATGGAGGAGGAGGTTCGGAATTTTGTTCAGATGCAATTCAAGTTGAAAGTCAGGACAGAATTGCGCCCGAAGAATTTACTCTTGTCGGAAGTTCACGATCTTTCGGTGCAGGGGATTCTGATTTTTGGTTACTGAGACTCGGCGAACTGAACCCTGAACCGCCAAGCCATTTTGAGCTTCGAACACCGAGGAATGGAAACGAGGTAAGTGATCCAGAAGTTCTTTTTAGCTGGGAAGCTTCAATCGATAGAAATAGAGGGGAAGATGTATCATATCTTTTATGGCTAACAACAGAAGAGGATTCCACTGTAATTTTAACTAACGAGACAAGAATTATTATATCACTTGATTCGATTTTCGCCATTAACAATGATATACGCGAATTTTGTTGGTGGGTTCAAGCAATATCAGCCGGTGATACAATCGAAAGCAATTCAAGATTTGTTTTGAACTGGATCACTAATGAATCTACGAGTAGAGAAGCACTAATACCATATTTTACATCCATTTCAATATTTCCGAACCCGTTTAACAGCAGTGTCTCCCTCGGTTTTCGCACGGCAAGCCCCGGTATCTACGCCCTCGATCTGGTTGATCCGAGCGGGAGACGGTTGGGAGTTATCTCAGAAGGCTTTCTTCCAGCAGGGGAGAGGCGGGTGGTTTGGAATGCGGCGGGCGGACAACTGTCCACCCTACCGGCGGGGAATTATTTTGTGCGGCTGACCGACGCGAGGGGGATGCAGGACGTGAAGCCGATTGTGCTGGTTAAGTAAATGGCGGTGAGGCGGACAGCTGTCCGCCTCACCGAACAGAATACGAAGAAACGAAGGAAGAAGAGATGGCAATTTTAAGTGTCGCTGAAAACGAAATGGATAGCCGTCAAACTTCCATATTACTTATTGTGGCTGTTTGCGCCGCCATTTGTTTATTGCAAGCGTGTAGCGGCGAGCTAAGTGACAACGAGCTTGCGATGGGAGCGATGTTACGGGCCGATTCTTTGATCGCCAACGGATATTGTCCGGCTATACAACGTGATTCGTTAGCCACCGAGATGATGGCGGTGTTGTTCCGGAGCGCCAACCGACCCAAGGGATTAATCAAAATCATGAAAGAGACGCCAAACTACGACGCGAACTCGGCCGCTCTCTACGGTTTGGCAGTCGGTTATGCAATGCTTGATGATACGATCAACACCAAGAAGTATCTCGAAAGAGCCGTTGAGCTTGGAGATTATCACCTTTATCTGCCGGTTGAGCAAGCGAAATTCCTTCTGTTGAGTGATGAAGCATTATTTCCTGATCTGGTGCAAGCATCTGAAGCAAATTATGACCGAATGATGCAGTTGGCAGGGTTGAACGCTCTTCGTGCCAGAGAGCGCCGAGCCGCCGCAGTGGAAAACTTCCGGAAGACCGGACGTTAAGCCGACCGTTCTGGTCAAATAGAAGTTTTCTTGGAGGGTGGGTTTAAACCCGCCCTCAAAGAGCCAAAAAGAACTTTAAACGAGGGCGGGTTTAAACCCGCCCTCCAAGAGCCCAAAGTGAACTTTCAACTTTCTAATTAAAATTACATTAATTTCCGGCTTTCGTCGGAATGAGGAGTCACTGAATTGAACTTATCTACCAACTACTTGGGCTTAGAGCTCAAGAATCCCGTCGTCCCTTCGTCGTCACCGCTGATGACTGACCTCGGCAATATCAAACGAATGGAAGACGCCGGAGCCGCCGCAGTGGTGCTCCACTCGCTCTTCGAAGAACAGATCACCAACGAAGCGCTCCAGCTTCATTATCACACTATGCAAGGTACGGAGTCGTTTGCCGAGGCTCTCTCCTATTTTCCCGAACCGTCTGAGTATCGGCATGGAACCGATGACTATATTGAGCATATCGCCAAAGTCAAGAAGGCGGTCTCGATCCCGGTCATTGGCAGTCTTAACGGAGTCTCAACTGGCGGATGGACAAATTATGCCTTGCTGATGGAAGACGCCGGAGCCGATGCTGTAGAATTGAATCTCTACTACGTTGCTACCGACCCATTGGCCGACAGCCGGATCCTTGAAGCGGCATATCTCGAAACCTTGAAAGACGTTCGCTCGCATATCAAAATCCCAATTACCGTTAAGATGAGTCCTTTCTTTACATCGCTTCCCAACATGGCGAAGCAGTTTGTCGATGCCGGAGCTAATGGACTGGTCCTGTTCAACCGATTTTACCAGCCGGATTTCGACATCGACGAGTTGAAGGTCAAGCCTCACATTATACTTAGCCATTCTTCGGCGATACGTCTTTCTCTGCGATTTATCGCGATTTTGTACGGACGGCTGGGGAATGTTTCTATGGCGGCAACCGGCGGCGTCCATACCGGCGTCGATGCAATAAAGCTTACCATGGCAGGGGCTGATGTGGTTTATGTTTGCAGTGCGATACTGAAGGATGGACCTTCCGCGGTGACTCGAATCTTGAGCGAAATTCAGGATTGGATGACGATTCACGAGTATGAATCGGTCGAACAAATGAAGGGTTCGATGAGTCAGAAGTCAGTTGCGGATCCGGCGGCGTTTGAACGGGCCCTCTATTTGAAGGAACTCCAGAGTTTTCATTGAAATTGTCTCAAAATAAAAGTGGAGAAATCTCCGTCGTCACCTATGAAGAGGTGACAGCGGGAATGTCAGGCTACCAACTATAGAGGATCCACAGCTTGCATCGAATAATTTTTCGATGAACACTTGACTTCCGTGAATCGACACTATATCTTGTAAACAAAGAGATGTGTTACATCGTCCATAAACAAAGGAGGAACTGGTTGAAATTCAAAATATCAGTAGCATCCATTCTAATTGTCCTCGCCCTGATGGGGATAACGGCAAATTCTGCGCAAGCAGCCACCGTGGGTGGAGCGGTGCTTGACGCCAATGGGAATCCTGTACTCGGAGCGCTCGTAACCATTCAACAGATCGATGTTCCTCGTGGGCAGCGTGCTTACGCCGCTCGCATCGTGAGTGGCAGAGGCGGCCGGTACATTTTCGAAGGGATCCCTGGCGGACATTACATCGTCCGCGCACAGACCCGGACAGCCTCAGTTCGGGCAGAAGTCTCACTTCGTGCGAACGGAGTGGAGCGCGTCCAACTGGTGCTTCCCGGACGACGCGACGGTGGCAACGTAAGAGACTGACCGTTTCTCTTTCAGCAAGCATATAAATTTCGAGCCCGTGCAGTATCTGTGCGGGCTCGTTATTTTTGGGGAGCAGGACAACGGATAGAACGGATTGAACGGATTTCCAGAGCCAATCCGTTAATCTGTTTAATCCGTTGTGAATATATTGTCTTCGTGACAAGTTCGTGACAACTCGGTGCATTAACGTCGTTAGATTTGTTACAAACGAGTTTCACACGTCATTAAATGGATTCCGTCATGCAAATAGTACCAACCATATCCGATCTGAAAAGCAGGAGCGTCTTCGTGATCAGAGGATTGATTGTCCTGGCAATACTGGGAATCATAGCGTTCTTCGGGCTTTTCGCTTTCGTAGTAATTCCGTACTTTGTGAACGATGGATATCGAGGACAAGTCATTGCACGGCAGTCAGATGAGGCGATCAACCGGTATTATGTGATGAACGATGTTCTCACCCAATACTTCAAACCCCATGCGATTTTTCTCGTGCATGCCGCAAGCAAAGCGGATTCAGTGCGGTTGACGGCTACCGATTTGGAAGCAGGAATGTCCGTCCCCGATGCACTTGATGTAGTCTGGCTCGACCTCGCCCATCATACTGGCCTTTCTGCACGAAACTTCCTGCCTGTTGATTCGTTACAGAACCTCCCGGCTTTCATCGATTATTCCAGATCCGCCACAGATCCCAAACTCACGCACGACCGTGAATGGTGGGCTATCCGTCATTTTCGATTTAAGAATCTTGGTGGAGATTACGTCATAGCCATCCGGGATCTGAAACCTGTTCCTCACTTGAAAGCCGAAGAGGCCATAGTTGTAATCGTCCCGATGTCCGCCGTATTGAATTTTGCGCGAACGAACCTGAACCAATATAATCGCGATCTGGAAATCAATATGTACGGAAGACAAGACACTTTATATGGTTTGGATATGGCGGCATTTGGTATTTTAGATGGAGCGGATACGGTTTGGTGGCGTGGAGACCGAAGCGAACCGGTGAAACAATACGACTTCATGAACGACCACACGTCTTGGAGGCATACCGGCTGGATAGTCGACAAAATCGATCTCGGATTATCAATACAGAGCCGGGCGATGGAACCTCAAGTGCTTGCAGGTATGATAACTACTTCAAAAGCTGTCATAAGGATTACTCAGGTAGCTACAATTGGTGCTTTAGCTATCGTTATGTTACTCCTGACCTCACTCTTCCTCGTCCGCCGCCGTCATGTCCGCAACCAAATCGCCCTTGCTCATCTCGCTCATGCCGTCAAGACCCCCGTCGCCCGGTTGAAGCTCGCCGCCGAGACGCTTACCGAAGGGAGGGTTGTCTCGCCCGAAGAGGAGAAGGGGATGCTGAAAGCCGTTACGAGAGAGTGCGACCGTCTCGACAGGGCGGTGCAGAACGCGGCGCTGAGTCTTGAGAAAGGGCGTTTAGAGTTCAACCTGCAGGTTGGTGATCTGGCAGGATTGGTGAAAGATGTTGCTGATTCGTGGAAGCCGTCCTTCGATAATCTGAAGATTGAACTCATAGTTGTTTTGCCGGAGAGACAGGCGGAGACGCCTATCGTACGGTACGATGCAACGTTACTACCGGTGATGCTCGATAACCTGATAGATAACGCGTTGAGGCATACGAGGCTCCGTTGCCGACCCATTACCGCAGACCACTGCCGCCCCGCCGAGGTCGGCAGCAAAGAAAGTGAAAACTGTCAGCCACGGCGGGCTGACAGTGGAACTCTTGGTGCGCCTTCCGTCACAATCTCCTTGACTTCGGATGCCAAAGAAGCCATATTAACTATAGATGACTCCGGCGAGGGCATTCCCATTTCTCAGCGCAGCCGTCTCTTCAAACCTTTCTCCGGCTCGGCTCGTGATCCGAAGAGCGGCGCGACAGGGCTTGGTCTCGGATTGGCGTTGTGTAAGCAGATCGTTTTGGGACATAACGGAAGCATCGAAGCCAAGGATGCTCCAGGTGGAGGGGCAAGGTTTGAAGTCCGATTGCCGGTCTGATCGATACCGCCATCACCGCCCCGTCGGTGATGGTGATGCTACGAATATGCCGTCGCGCACGGGGGCACGACGGCGGAGCTTTGCCATGATAACTCTTGCGCTTTGGTTCGTAATATCGCTTGCCTGCATCTATGGCAGTACGTGGTTGGTCACAAGGAAGGAGCCGGTTGACTGGAACGGGATGATGCTGATGGCTCTATTGATCCCGTTTATCGAGTCGTGGCGCTATTGGATTCTCTTTTTTGTTTACAATCGCACTTTAGTCATCGGTTTAAGGGTTGCTGTCGCCGTCATCTGTATCTTGATGCTCTATGTTTACTCGCAAAGACAACTTGGTCTTGATGATGAAAAGAAGAGATGGTTGTTCGCCACCCTTTATCCCGGGAGCAAGTTGATACTCTTTTTTATGTTCAAACATCTACCAAAATAGGATAAACGGGCGGGACGCCCGTTCTACCGAAATCATGAGGGGGACGCCCGTTCTACCAACTTAAGCAGGTCGGGACGCCCTGCCCCACTTTCTCCCTTTCTTACATTCTTCCTCTTTATGGCAAATATTCTCATCATCGAAGACGATCCCGATCTTGGTCCTCTGCTGAAGCTCAATCTCGAGCGCGAGGGATACCGGGTCGCACTCGCTCAGACCGGAAGGAAGGGGCTGTCGGAAGCGCTTGCCGGAACTGCCGACCTCATCATCCTCGATCTGATGCTGCCGCTGATGGATGGGATGCACATCCTACAACGACTTAGAAAGGAACTTTATAATACCCCAGTTATTATACTCTCTGCCAAAGGCGGTGAAGCGGTGCGGTTGGAGGGATTTCGTTCCGGGTGCGATGATTTTGTGGCTAAGCCTTTTTCATTAATGGAATTAATATCGCGGATTTCCGCAGTGTTACGGCGTTCCGGTTATCAGAAGAAATCGGAGGTGATTCATCTTGGTAAATTTGTAATTGATCCATACCGCCGTGAGTTGGAGATAAATCAGAGAATAATCGATTTGACTCCCAAGGAATTCGATCTGTTATTCGAACTTGTTTCCAATCGCGGGCAGGCTTTATCCAGAACGCATCTATTGGAAGAAGTATGGGGCGAAGATGCGGATATTACAGTTAGAACAGTCGATAATCATATCGCTTTGTTAAGAAAAAAGCTCGAACGTGAGGGGCTTGAGAATTCGATTTCTACTGTGTATAAACTTGGTTATCGATTCGATTAATTAAGTCGAAATATTGCTCGAAATATTAGAACCAGCATGAGTGCTGGTTTTTCTTCTTATAAATTCATAAATCAATCTTTAATACAATGTATCCTAACAGGGATTCATGTAAAATGTCCAAATACTAATCAATATAAGTTGACATGTTCTTACCAAAACGCTATATTCATTGATCAATTTCACCAATTTATCTAATCGGAATAAATTTCTCCTTTGTATGCTCGCACACTTTCAGCCGCTGTTCAGGGAATCGACGCCTATGTAGTAAAGGTCGAGGTTCATCTCGATACAGCTCTACCTGCCTACACTACGGTCGGGCTTCCCGATAATGCTGTAAAGGAATCGCGCGAGCGAGTCAGTGCCGCTATTAAAAATTCCGGATTCCTGTTTCCCGCTAAGAAAATTACTGTAAATCTCGCACCGGCAAACATTAAGAAAGAAGGATCGTCTTTTGATCTGCCAATCGCTCTCGGTATTTTAGCCGCGACCGGTCAGCTTTCTATAGATAAATTGAACAAGACGATTATTCTGGGTGAGCTTGCTCTCGATGGAACAGCACGCCCGATCAGGGGCGCTTTGTCGATTGCCGCATCGCTCAAAGGCAGGAAAATTGATGGAATATTAGTGCCTTCTGCTAATGCCGCCGAGGCGGCAATGGTAGAGGGGACGATAGTCAGGCCGATAAAAACGCTTCGTCAAGCAGTCTCGTTTCTTAACGGCGAAGAAGAGATTACCCCCGTAACTGTCAACATCGACGAATTGATGGCGGTCTCTGCGCTTTATCAGGTCGATTTTAGCGATGTTCGCGGCCAAGAAAATGCAAAACGTGCCATCGAAATTGCGGCGGCCGGGGGTCACAACCTACTGATGATCGGTCCGCCAGGTTCCGGTAAGACCATGTTAGCCAAGCGTTTGCCAACAATTCTACCTAATCTTAGTCTGGATGAAGCTCTCGAAACAACCAAGATTTATTCCGTTGCTGGACTGTTGCCCGTCAATAAACCGTTGTTGGCGGTCAGACCATATCGAAGTCCTCACCATACGGTTTCGGACGTTGGTCTAATCGGGGGAGGACAGGTTCCGAGACCTGGTGAAGTCTCGCTTGCACATAAAGGCGTCCTTTTTCTCGATGAGTTGCCAGAATTCCATAAAAATGTTCTCGAAGTGTTACGACAACCGCTTGAAGATGGTTCTGTGACAATTACCCGCTCTAAAATGTCCTTGACCTATCCGGCTAATTTCATTCTTGTTGCGGCAATGAATCCTTGTCCCTGTGGGTACTATGGCCATCAGACGCACGAATGTCGATGTTCGGCAACAATTGTCCAAAAATATTTAAGTCATATTTCCGGTCCACTGATCGACAGAATTGACTTGCACATCGAGGTCCCGGCTGTCGAATACAAGGATCTTGCTTCCGACTTCAAAGGCGAATCCTCTCATTCGATTAGAGAAAGAGTATTGATTGCAAGGCGGATTCAGATCGAACGATTCCAGCATATTCAGGGCATGCATGTAAATTCCGATATGACAACGCGAGAAATTAGAAAATATTGCAAAATAAATTCCGACGGTGAGAAATTGTTAAAGCAGGCAATGGAATCATTGGGTCTCTCAGCTCGAGGGTATGACCGAATTCTAAAGGTTTCCCGGACCATCGCCGATCTTGCCGGATCGCTCGATATACGCCCCGAGCATCTCGCCGAAGCAATTCAATACCGAAACTTAGATCGTGATAACTTAATTTAACTTTACCCGCACCGTATTTGGAGAAATAATGGGTATCCATGATTCTGATTTCCTGAAGAACTGGCGCGAAAAGCTTGGAGTTTCTCAGAAGCGATTCGCCGAGCTTGCCAAAATCAGCCTGACAACTTTAAGGCAATTCGAAATTGGTTCGCATAAACCACAACGCAAAACCTTGAAGAAACTAAATGAGGTAATGCAAGGCATAGAAGCTGGCAATCTTGGCGAAGAAGCTATTCGTCCGCCTCGTAAACGTCGCAAAGACGCAAAGATTAAGTTGGATGTTGAAGCTTCCAATATAATTAGCGGAGCCAATTTGGGTCCCACTAAGCGTCGCGGCCGTCCGCCAAAACTGCAAAATTCAACGGAGACTCTGGCTGTACCAGAGGCACTACCAGCGTCGTCTGATCCCGTTCCGACCCCTAAGCAAAACAGCGCTCCTCTTCCAACATCAGCGCAGACAGCCCCATCTTCAATCGGAGTGATCCAGCTTTCGAATCTCGATCTCGAGCTAATCAACCGCGTATTGAACATGTCGGGCAAAGAGAAGCTTGCTCTACTCGCACAACTGATGTGATTGAAATTGCATCCAGAACACGTTGTTGAAACAAAGCAAATATCAGAACTCCCTACCTGATCACGCTAACGAACCATATTCTGACCAGATTGGTTTCGGAGCTCTTTTCTGCCAATCTAAGGAGTTTTTAGCAATCCTCAATTACGATTGCTTAGCTCTTAGAAGCGTTAAACTAACTAAGAAGTCCATTTGAACCTGATCAACCTATTCGAAAAGTCTGCTGAAGAAAACTCCAACGCTTTGGCAATTCGCTATCCATCAGGTGAGATAACCTACGGTGTGCTGATGGATGCGGTTCGTCGTTTGGCGGGCGGTTTGCAGAGAAAGGGCATTTGTCGTGACTCTCGAGTTGCGTTGATGCTTCCAAACGTGCCTCATTATGTGATAAGCTATCTCGCAATTCTCCGATCTGGCGCAACGGTCATTCCGATTAACCACGGCTTGTCTGAATACGAATTAACCCCAATGCTCGAAGAAGGGGAGGTCGATTCAATCATTTGCTGGTCAGGTGATTTGAAGGTAATTTATAGTGTAACAGCCAAGCTGCCACTGATAAAAAATCTGATTGTTCTTGGTGAGCGGTTGCCTGTAAATGTAAACTCTCTAACCCGATTGATATCAGTAAGTCAGCCACTTTTTGAACCCACAGAACTGGATGATGACGATATCGCGGTCATCCGATTCGGTAATGGCAGGTCTGGGAGACCGGTTGGCGCCGAATTTACTCATTACACGACTGCGGCAAATGCAATTGCAGTTCGTGACACACTTGAAATTACGCCACAAGATAGAATCGCTGCCGTAATGCCGTTGACGCATCCAGCAGGTGAAGGATTAATACTCAATCTATTTATCGCTTCGGGTTGCAGTCTTTCAATGTCCACTCGTTTCGAGCCTATTTCATTTTCAAAAGAGTTGCGAAGCGATGGCACAACGATACTGACGGTTTTTCCATCAATGCTTCGATCATTAGTAAACTGCGATAACGACCTCACAATATCGCCGACTCTAAGACTTACTCTCTGTACTGGTGGGTATCTTGATGAAGAGCTCCTGAAAGATTTCGAAAGGCGCTTCGGTGGGTATACTTTAGAATGTTACACGTTGCCTGATACAGGTCCTGTCGTAGCCACTAATAAATGGCGGACTGGCCGCAGAGTTGGTTCACTCGGTCATCCGTTGTCGGGTGTTGAGATGAGAGTAATTGGCGATTCGGGGAAAGAATGCTCAATTGGCGAAGTAGGCGAAATTGTAGTTCGAGGGAGCGGTGTGATGCGAAGCTATGTAGGCAGACCTCGATATACGGGTCTTAAACTTGCTGATAGATGGATCCGAACTGAAGAGGATGGTAAAATGGATATTAATGGATTTTTTTATTATTCTGGATGTGACCCTGATCGCATGGTGCTTGATGGAAAGTCATTTTATACCTGTCAAATCGAACATTTATTATCAATTCATCCCAATATTGCGGAATCAGTTGTTGTCGTGATCATTGATGAGAATAACGAACTAAGATTGAAGGCATGCATCGTTCCGGTTATCGATTCCCAATTGACCGCTGAAAATATTTTACAATATTTTCGACTACATTTATCTTACTACAAATGCCCAGAATTGATCCGTTTTTACAATGATCTGCCAAGAGATAGCAAAGGTGAGATCGACAGAGAATTACTTGCCGGACTATCAAAAGATATTTAAGTATGAAGGTTGACAAGGGTCACTATTGTTTTTCTGATTCAAGTTTAACTTAAATTGCGTCAGAACGATCGTTTGTATTTCAATCACCTAACCTCATTAATTCGAATCTGGGTGATTATTACACAAAATATTTAAAGCCTTCTATTTTTCAGATCAGAAAACAGAACAGCTTTTCGATAATAAAAAAAGGAATTTCCAAAGTGTGCGGAATAATCGGCTATATTGGCCACCGCCAAGCTACCGGCATTCTCCTTAGCGGTCTAAAGAGAATGGAGTACAGAGGCTATGACTCAGCTGGAATTGCAGTCCTAAATAACGGAAGTATTAACATTTCGAAGGTTGCCGGGAAAATTGCCGGACTTGCCAGTTATCTGGATGGTAAAGAACCAGTAGGAGTTGTTGGGCTTGGACATACCCGCTGGGCTACTCATGGTGAACCTAATGAGTTGAACGCTCACCCTCATACTGATTGCACCGGTCGAATTGTACTGATCCACAACGGAATCATTGAGAATTATTACTCGATAAAAATTGCTCTTGCCGCTAAGGGACATGTTTTTAGAACTCAAACCGATAGCGAAGTTCTCGCCCATTTGATAGAAGATTTCTATGAAGGGGATATTGAACGCGCTGTCCGTTTGGCGTTGACTCAGGTCAAAGGAACCTACGGCATCGCAGTTCTCTGCCATGACGAGCCGGACAAACTTATTGCCGCACGGCTGGGTAGTCCGCTTATTTTGGGTATTGGCTCCGACGAAAATTTCATTGCTTCCGACCTTGCGGCAGTTGTCGAACATACTCGCGATGTGATTTTTCTCGATGACGGCGAGTTAGCGGTAGTGACACGAAACCGAGTTACAAACACGACTCTGGATCGCATTATCGTTGATAAAAAGGTTGAACAGATCTCTTTTGGACTTGAGGAAATCGAAAAAGGTGGATATCCTCATTTTATGCTTAAGGAGATATATGAACAACCTAATTCGATCCGTGATGCGATGCGTGGAAGACTAATTGAAGAAGAAGGAAATTCCAAACTTGGTGGACTTCTCAATCTCGAAAGCGAGCTTGAAAAAGCGCGTCGAATAATTATTCTCGGTTGTGGAACATCTTGGCATTCTGGTCTTATCGGTGAATATTTGATCGAAGAACTTGCTGGTATCCCAGTTGAGGTTGAATATGCATCGGAATTTCGCTACCGTAATCCTGTAATCGATCCGGGAACCATAACAATTTCGATAAGTCAGTCTGGGGAGACTATCGATACGCTTCATGCCATGCGCGAAGCGAAAAAGCGAGGCGCTCTTGCCATTGGGATATGTAACGTTGTTGGTTCCACTATTGCCCGCGAGTCTAACGCTGGCGTGTATAACCACGCCGGGCCTGAAATTGGTGTGGCCTCTACTAAAGCATTTACCTCACAAGTAATGACTTTGACCCTTCTCGCTCTGAAATTAGGCAGGCAGCGAGGTTTGTCGCTTGAGAGAGGTCGTGAGATTGTGAGAGAGCTATTAGCGCTACCGGAGAAAGTGGAGCAAGTTTTAAAGCGCTCTGGCGAAATTATGGAATTGGCAATTCGATTTAAAGACGCCCGAAACGCTCTCTATCTCAGTAGAGGAATTAACTATCCAGTAGCGCTTGAGGGGGCATTGAAACTGAAAGAAATCAGCTATATCCATGCTGAGGGTTATCCTGCCGCAGAGATGAAGCACGGACCGATTGCTCTGATCGACGAAAACATGCCCGTATTATTCATCGCTGTAAATGGAGCTACTTACGATAAAGTAATCTCGAATATCGAGGAAGTTCGTGCTCGAAAGGGAGTCATTATCGCCGTTGTCACGGAAGGCGACGACATAATTCGCCGATACTCTGATTATGTGATCGAAGTCCCCGCAACCGATCCTTACTTGAGTCCGATTCTATCTGTGATACCATTGCAATTGCTCGCTTACCACATAGCCGTGTTACGTGGTTGTAACGTCGATCAGCCACGCAATCTGGCTAAAAGCGTTACAGTCGAGTAGGAATTCGTTTGAACACCTATGCTTTTGAAATCGCTCCCGGGATAAAAATCGGTGGAGGAAATCCACCGATATTAATCGCGGGACCTTGCGTGATCGAAGGATTAGAAATGATCTTGAGGCACGCCGAATTTCTGGTTGAATTGACTGGACGCATTGACTTGCCTTTCATTTTTAAATCTTCCTACGATAAAGCAAACCGCACCTCAGCGAGAAGCTTTCGCGGACCTGGTCTTGATGAAGGTTTGGAAATCCTCGCACACGTCAAACGCGAATTCGGAGTCGCTCTTCTTACCGACGCCCACTCGGTAGCTGAAATTGAAGCTGTGGGAAACCTTGTTGATGTTGTTCAAATACCTGCTTTTCTTTGCCGACAAACTGACCTGTTAGAGGCCGCAGGCAAAACAGGAAAAACCGTGAACATCAAGAAAGGGCAGTGGCTGGCTCCCGATGATATTCCCTTTCTCGTCGAAAAGGTCCAAAATGCCGGTGGTGACAGGGTAATAATTACTGAACGCGGGTCATCATTCGGGTACCATCGACTTGTGGTTGATTTTGCGGGTATCGTTAAGATGCGCGAAATAGGTTGGCCAGTAGTTTTTGACGCCACACACTCTGTTCAAACGCCCAGCAGTGCCGGAGGAAAGACCGGCGGTGATCGAGCGCTCGCCCCTTATCTCGCCGCGGCCGCCGCCGCAGTCGGAGTGGATGGACTATTCATTGAAACTCACGAGGATCCCGACAAAGCCCTCTCTGACGGTCCTAACATGATTGCCCTCGCGTGTCTCGAACCCGCGCTTCGCAAGTTTATCGATATTTCAAAAATCACTGGCTGATTCATTATTTGAGGATTGATCTACATACCCACTCAACTGCTTCCGATGGATCTCTGACGCCTCTTGAATTAGTTCAACAAGCTGTTTCTCTTCAAATTGAAGTGCTTGCGCTTACCGATCATGATACCGTCGAAGGATTAGATGAATTTGGTTTTGAAGGCAAACGAAGTGGGATCGTTACACTTTCTGGCATCGAGTTATCAGTCGATTATGGCGGAGGATCGCTTCACTTACTCGGATATGGTTTCCACCATGACGATATCCTGCTTAAATCTGTACTCATCGACCTGAAAAAATCACGCCATACTCGTAATAAAATGATTATTAATCGGTTGCAAGAGATTGGCTACGATATCACATTTGAAAGGGTTCTTCAGTTCGCCAGAAATGGCGTCATGGGAAGACCACATATTGCGGCCGAGCTTGTCAAATCTGGTCAGGTCGAATCGATAAGCGAAGCCTTTTCAAAATTACTTAGACGAGGAAGTTCTGCCTACTTTGAAAGACGCCGACTTTCATTGATCGAGGCATGCGATCTGATCCACCAAGCAGGTGGCGCGACTATTTGGGCGCATCCGGGATTACATGGAAAGAATTTAAACTCGCTGATCGGAAGGCTTCCAGAATGGAAGAAGAGTGGTTTGGATGGAATTGAAACCGACTATTCGGCGCATTCTATTTCGCAGAGAGATGAACTTCGAAGAATAGCCTCAAACCATCACATGGTCGTAACCGGAGGGTCTGATTTTCACGGCATCTATCGGCCAGGGGTAGAAATGGGGCAGGGACCTCAAGGCGAACAGGTTGGTGATGAGTGTTACTTTCAACTAAGTGAGCGAATTCATGAGATTAGAACATCCAAGGTCACTTGATTACCAATTGGTGAGATTCAATTTAACGATCTTGTCGATTTTTATTTTAGTCGGAAGTTTGGTTACAATAGGATGTGATTCCAATCCAAGAAGCCCAACATCTTCCAACAATCCCGATACAACCGGACAAGGGGGAAATAATGGCGGAGGAAACCTTGCGGTCTATGGAACAATGTTTTTTCAGAGCAGTATTTCGACTCGCTGGCTTGTTGAATTGCCTGCAACGGTCGTCAACGGTGTTTTATTAGGTGAAAATGAATCATCAGACACCCTGACTGCATCGATAACCTACAACGGAAGGATTTCGTTTGGTCAGAAGAAGAATCTCACATTCTTGTGGCGGGGCGGAGTTTCTGGGAATACCGTTATCCAATTCTATGTATCGAGTGATGGAATTCACTGGCAGAATGCACCTTACCATCCCGATTCTGACTGGCAAGCCGCTCCGCATGTTCTTTTCACTGAAGACGGAATTCCTCTTACGTTCAAATTTACTTTTAAGATTCCTCCCGGTGGTCGAGTACGACTAACCGAGGTAAGGGCTTATGGTAAATGACAATATTATTTGTGTGTAATATATCAATATTCAATTATTTAAGATGTCTCCCGCATTTCTTCTTTCAAGCAAATCATTTCTAATCTGCCTCTATTCTTCTTTGACTCAATCGTGACAAAGAAGTATTTTACATTTTACGAGAACCCAATTCAGGTTATTTAATATGCGCATCGGAGCTCGAGGAAGCGACCTTGCCCAAGCGCAAGCGCGGATGATTGAATCCCATTTGAACGCCGCCGGGTTCAAGACTGAAATGATTATTATCAGCACACTTGGCGATCGTATTCAGGATGTCCCATTGAACCAACTCGGCGCTCAGGGAGTATTCACCAAAGAAATCGAAGAAGCGTTATACGCTAATAAGATCGATTTAGCGGTCCATTCGTTCAAGGATGTTGCAACTTTACAACCTGATGGCTTGAAGATCGTTGCTGTGACCGAACGGGAGAATTGTGCTGACCTGCTGATAATTCGTCCGGATAAATTTAACGATAGTGATGAATTTATAAAAATAATTCAGAATGGAGTCGTTGGAACCAGCGCAGTGAGACGATCTACCCAGATCAAAGCCTTACGCCCAGATTTGCAGGTCAAAGATCTTCGTGGAAATGTCCCGACACGATTGGATAAACTCTATCAAGGGTACTATGACGCTATCATTCTGGCAAATGCTGGCGTTAACAGACTTGGGTTGAACCTTAGCGCTTACAAGGTTGTTCGACTTGAGCCCGAAATGTTTGTACCCAGTCCGGGGCAGGGTGCTTTGGCAATTGAAATGAGATCTGACGATCCGTTTATTCCAGATGTCAAGAAAATCCTCAATCATGAGATGACGGCTGAAGCGACGGTTATTGAGCGGGCGTTACTCACAAAATTTGGTGGTGGGTGCAGTTTGCCGCTTGGAGCATGGGCAAGCCGGGTATCGAATGAGTGGATGCTTTACGCTTTTTGGGGCGGGAGTTCCAAGCCGGCTTGGACTATGCATAGCGGAACCGACGAACTGGATTTGGTCGAGCGCGCGTACAAAGCCTTGATGCTAAAGGGAGGATAGGTTTTGCCGCGCGTACTGATTACCAGGGAGCCTTTTCAGTCGGCTGGTATTATCAAAAAGTTGGCGGAGCATGGCGTCACTGGTATCTGTTTTCCAGTCACAGAAATCAAAATCATCGCCCCAAATACGAAGATTCCAAACCCAAATAATTTTAGGAGTATTCTTTTTACAAGCGCTCGCGCAGTAAAAATCACTGCTGAACTATTCACTTCGACAGATATGTCACTCCCTGGAAATCTAATGATAATGGCTGTAGGAAAAAGAACGATGGAAGTGGTGGGTGAACAATTTGGCCGACTTCCTGAGATAGTGGGTCATGAGGGCGGCGAAACGCTAGGAAGACAAATTATTGAGCAATATGGTCAAGATGCGTCACCAATTCTGTGGCCATCCGCGCGGGAAACTGCCAGCAATTTGCAGGATGATTTGTCGAAACAGGGAATCATGGTCGAGAAATGGCCGATTTATGAAACCATACCTCTCGATCTAAAAAAGCTTGAGATTGATTTCGCTGAAAAAGGAGATTTTGACGCTCTATTCCTGGCGGCGCCAACGGCGGTAGTTTCATTGTCACGAATAGAACGTATAACTAATAAACCTGGCATCGCTATTGGGAAAACTACTGCCAGATCGATGATAGATCATGGTTGGAAGACAATAATCACTGCCAAGACGCCTTCGGTAGATGACTGCGTCAATGCCATCTTGTCGGTTACCTCATTCAAACGTGTTAATTGAACAACGACAGAAATCAACTTCTTATTGAAATTCCATTTCAGGGAGAAATACCATCTCGAATCACTTAACTTCTGTAAATAGAAGAGCAAATTCACTTTATTTAAAAGCCACTCGGAGCGAAAAGACTGACCACGCGCCGGTATGGCTTATGAGACAGGCGGGGCGATACCTCCCTGAATACCGCGAAGTTCGGTCGCGGTATTCATTTCTCGAAGTCTGCAATATTCCGGAAATTGCCGCTGAGGTAACCCTCCAACCGATTCGCCGATTTGATTTTGACGCCTCAATCTTGTTCAGCGATATTCTGATACCTCTTGTACCAATGGGAGCCGATCTTAGCTTCGATGAAGGTTCCGGCCCACGAATTGCCAACAGAATTCGAACTGCTGATGATATCAAATCTATGCGCCCAATCGAGCCAGAAAAAGATATTAAGAATGTGCTTACGGCGATAAAAATCATCCGCAGGGAGTTACCCGAGAAGACGGCTTTGATCGGCTTTACCGGTGCGCCGTTCACATTAGCGAGCTATTGGGTAGAAGGAGGCAGACCTGATCCATTTGTCAATCTGAAAACGATGATGTACCGAGAGCCAGATCTGTTTAGGTCGATGCTTGAAAAATTTGGGAACACGATCGTTCTGACGCTTACGGCGATGGTCGAAGCTGGTGCAGATGCTATCCAAGTCTTCGATACTTGGGGGGGCGTACTCGCAAGGCATGAGTTTCGGGCACACAATTTGCCAGTATTAAAGACAATTTTCACAAACCTGCAATCACTTGGTGTTCCGATGACGTATTTTGTGAAAGATGGCGGCCATTTATTAAACGAAGTGAAAGAGACAGGGGCAACCGTCGCGGGGTTAGACTGGCGAATGAATATTGCAGATGCACGGAGCGTTTTGGGATCAAACATCGCAGTTCAGGGAAATCTCGATCCGACAGCGTTGTTTGGAAATGAAATGAACATTCGCAGGGAGACGAGACGAGTTCTGGAAGATGCTGGAAGTCAGGGGGGGCATATCTTTAATCTTGGACATGGCATTCTACCGAATACGCCAATCGAATCGGTCGAATACCTTATTGACGAAATTAGATGCACAAAATACATACCAACGGTCACATGAGGGCGTTTGACAGCCGTTTACCACATTTAGGCGGGATTTCAGAAGAAAGACTTTTTGAATTGGCGGAGCGTCTGGATGTACGCGGGCCTCGATACACGTCCTACCCAACCGTACCAGTCTGGAAATCGGACTTCCCATCGATAGAATTCGAAAATGCTTTAGATCGAACAGCCTCAACTGGCGACCCGATAGCAGTTTACCTTCATCTTCCTTTTTGCAATAAACGTTGCCTTTTTTGTGGATGCAATAGCTACATCACTCACAACCGCGAGCGAATTGTCAACTATATCTCAGCCATCGAACGCGAAATCGAAAAGGCCACTCAAATTATGCAGGGGCGAATCGGTTGCCAGTGGCTCCATTTAGGCGGCGGGACGCCGACCCACACTCCGCCATATTTGTTAGCGGAACTGCTCGATTTTCTTATCAAAAGGATACCGCCGGTAAACGGAGCGGAGCTTTCTGTAGAAGTTGATCCGCGTGTCACCACCAAAGAACATTTGAAGCTCCTTGTCGAACACGGATTTCGGCGAATATCAATAGGTCTTCAAGATCTCGATCCGATAGTGCAGAAATCTGTGATGCGTGAATACTCTTTTGAGCAGATGAATGAATTCATTGCTCAATGTCGAGAGATTGGATTCACTTCGACAAACATCGATCTAATTTACGGTCTTCCTCATCAGACAAGAGCTACATGGCTATCCACTTTGGAGCAAGTGCTCACTCTACGACCGGATAGACTTGCCTGTTTCGGTTACGCCCATCTTCCTGAAAAGACTAAACATCAACGCGCAATCGACGAAAGCGCTCTGCCCGAACCCCGCCAAAGACTCGGAATGTTACTCGATGCCAACGCCTTCTTTACCTCAAATGGATATAACGCCATCGGTATCGATCATTTTGCCCTCCCCGACGATAAATTATCCGTTGCGCAACACAAGGGAACGATGTGGCGGAACTTCATGGGTTATACAGATATTCGCGGGCTGGAGATGATTGGCTTCGGAGCATCCTCAATAAGTGAGTTTGCTGAATTGTTCGTGCAGAACATAACTCTTCCAGAGGATTACAATCAACTAATTGAGCTGGACAAATGGGCTATCTCCAAAGGTTGTTTTCTCAGTGAAGAAGACCGCATTCGGAAATCGGTAATCAACGATTTGATGTGTAACTTGATCGTGAGGATACCTCCGGAAGCCTTTCAAGCCGATAAGAGTATAGCAGAATCTCTCAATTTGGCAATGTCGTCGCTATCACCATTCGAAACGGAAGGACTCATCACGAAACGTCCCGAAGGTGGGTATAATGTGACGGAAATTGGCCGACTTTTCTTAAGGAATTTAGCCATGCCTTTCGACCAGTATCTTCCGAAGCAAACGGAAACCAATTTTTCACGGACGATTTAATACGATTGAGCGCGCGACAAGGAATATTGTTGGTTAATATGGGTGGACCTTCTGATTTGAAAGGAGTTAAGCCCTTTCTTACCGCTATACTTGAAGATCCGTTTATCCTCGGTATGCCGACTGTGTTGCGTTATCCGCTTAGCAGGCTGATTGTTCGAATAAGACTTAAAAAAGTCATAGAACGATACCGACTAATTGGAGGTGGATCGCCACTGGCAAAGTGGTCTGAAATTATCGTTCAGGCATTGAGAAAGGAATTCAAATCCGAAACTAATGATTATATTCGGATCGAGTATGCCTTCAGATATTGTTCGCCAACGATTCCGGAAGTACTGAGTTCTTTCAAAGATGATGGCTTTGATGATGTCATTATTTTCCCGCTTTTCCCTCATTATACACGGGCAATGACCGGCTCCATTTCAGCCCTTGCCAAAGATGAATGCAAAAAATTGAATGTGCATTTAATCGAAATTCCTGTCTGGGGATCGGATATTGAACTTCTAAACATTCAACGAGACTATTTGCATCAGGCTCTCAAGAATGCCGGCGTTGGTGCGCGGGTGCTCTTCGTTGCCCATGGTATTCCGATTAGCGATGTCCGCCGAGGCGACCGGTATCCTCAGCAGGTTGAGCATACAGCACACAAGTTAGGAGCCAGCCTGCCAGAAGGGGTGGAATGGTCGCTTGCCTATAGTAGCCGTCTCGGACCGGTAAAATGGCTGGGGCCATATCTTGAGGATGAGTTGAGTCGCCTTGGAGAGACGCCGGAACCTATTGTCATTATGCAGGTCAGTTTTGTGTTTGACTGCCTTGAAACGCTCTACGATCTCGATATAGTTGCGATTGATTCGTTAAAGCAAATGGGAGTCTCGAAGGTAACGCGAGTCCCCTCCTTCAATGATAATCCGCTCTTCGTCAAATTTATCTACAAGTTACTTAGTGCTGTACGAAGTGCTTGAAATAAAAGATGAAATTCTATCTGTTGTCGTTGTAGGTGCAGGCGTAGCTGGTCTTTCGACCGCATGGCTAATCAATCAAGCCGCCCATAAGATGGGGCGGAGCATCGAGTTAAAGATATTGGAGGCTGGTCCACGTCATGGGGGAGCCACTCGAACTGACAATATTGAGGGTTATCTTTGCGAGTGGGGGCCCAATGGTTTTCTTGATAACGAACCAGCAACGCTCAATTTAGTGAAAAGCCTGGGAATGGAGGCGGAACTCATTCGGGCAAGCGAAGCATCTTCGCGACGCTTCATTTATCACACAGGAAAGATGCGACCGGTTCCTATGACTCCCCCGGCATTTCTAAGATCAAATATTGTTCCGTTTTCAGCCAAACTGCGTATGGCGATGGAAATCGCCATTCCTGCCCGGAAGGATGGAGTTGATGAAACAGTGAAATCTTTCGGCGAACGGCGGCTGGGAAAAGTCTTCGCCAAATACTTGCTTGATCCAATGGTTTCAGGGATATTTGCCGGGAATACGGCCGAGCTGTCGCTTAAAGCTATCTTTCCCAAAATGGTTGAAATGGAGCGTGATTACGGAGGGCTTTTCCGGGCACTGATTGCCAAGCATAAAGAAGCGAGGAAAAAAGGGGGTAAGACAGGCGGTCCAGCCGGACCGGGTGCGACTCTGCATACCTTTCGGCAAGGAATGGGACAGTTGACTGATGAACTTGCCCGCCAACTACAATCTTCGATTCAGACTGATACCGAAGTAATTGGTTTAGAAAAGATTAATGGACGATTCCTCGTTCGTTCCATAGACAAGACATTTTTAGCAGACGTTGTTGTTCTTGCCGTACCGTCTTATACAGCAAGTGAGATCATTACAAAAATGGCTCCCGAGGTAGCTAAAGCTCTGAGTGGCATTTCCTATGCTCCTGTCGATGTTGTTTGCTATGGTTATTCGGACAATCAATTGACAAATCCGTTGAACGGATTCGGAGTTTTAATTCCGAGATGTGAATCATTGCGTTCACTCGGAACCCTGTGGAGTGATCAGATCTTCCCCGGTCAAGCGCCGACAGGAAGGCGACTGCTACGGACCATTATCGGCGGGGCACACGACCCAGGGATCGTGAATGTTACAGAAGGTGATTTACACAAAATTGCGCAGAAAGACCATCTGACTGTAATGGGAGTGAGTGGAGAACCGATATTTAAAAAGCTTTACCGGCACTCCCGTGGTATCGCTCAGTATAATGTCGGCCATCTTGAACGTGTTTCAAATGCCGATAAACTGGAACAGGAATTGCCCGGATTATTCTTCACTGGGGCGGCATATCGTGGCGTATCGGTCAATGGCACAGCCAAGGACGCCTATCGAGTCGCCGAACTTGCATTAAAATTCAGGTGAGTTAATGAATTTCGCTGTCTTAACCCTGTTCCCAATTCTTATGTTCGCCGCGGCGTCGGGGCTTCTTGTCTGGTGGGTACGAATATTTTCGCATCCTTCTCGAATCGACGAGGAACACGCCAGTCGTGTAGGAGCAATAGTTTCAATTGCTTTCCTCGTTTGGACAATTTTAGCAACCTTCGTCCAGGGACAAGCTCCGGTAATAAATCTCGGCCAATTGCTCTACTTTTTAGGCATCTTGATTTGGGCGGCTCAGAGTTATCTCCAACTTCGCATTCGTCAACGGATGCTTGTTTTACTGCCTCTCGCTGTGATTGTCGCTATGTTTTTGGTGGGATTGACATTAGGAATTAATCGCCCTGAAAGAATAGCTGAAAATCTTTCTGGTGGAGCAACGGGATTCCACATGGTGCTGTCGATGGCGGGGGTTGCCATGCTTCTTGGGAGCGGAGTTTTCGCCGCGGAACAACTGACTCTTCATCGTCACCTCAAAAATCGGACGTTTGGGCGGTGGTTCAGCTATCTGCCTTCTCTTGAAGATCTTGACCGACTGCGTAGGCATACTTTGAAAGCAGGATGGCTTATCGTTACAGTGAGTCTTGGTATCGGATTGTTATGGATGCAATTCGGTCATGCCGACAGGAGCCCCGTGATTTCTCATCTTCACCCAATGTTGACTCTTTGGAGTATTTTGACCATCTTCGTCCTTGCCAACCGGTTCGGATGGTTGGCTATTAATAAGCTCGCAGTTTCGTCGCTAATATTATCTGGCTTGGTATTGGTTTTGTTGTTAGTATCGTTATATGAAATATTTGGAAAGACACTGATATGAGGCTTGAGCTTATCGGTTTGAATCATACGACTTCGAGAGTCGAAGTGCGTGACAAGGCGGCTCTCGGGCCTGATCGTCTGGAGGAAACGGTAAAAACGCTTCTGTCCGTCCATGATATTTCAGGGGTCGTTATACTTTCTACTTGTAACCGGACTGAAATATATATCTCTCCCAAAGCTCACACTCCCGCAGGAGAGTTGCGGGAAATGTTTCAGAAAATGACCGGAATTCTGCCGGAGGACGCCAAGTCAACTTACATCTATCAGGATGACGACGCTGTGCGCCACCTTTTCAGGGTGGCATCGGGGCTCGATTCACAGCTTCTGGGTGAAGTTCAGATTCTTGTGCAAGTTAAAGATGCTTATCACAAAGCACTTGACCTCGTTTCCTCCAATAATATCCTCAACAAACTATTTACGCGTGCGCTCGAATGTGGAAAGTACATTCGGAGCAACACTGGCATTTCACAGGGAGCTGTTTCGGTAGCCAGCGCGGCGGTCCAGCTCGCCACACGGGTTTACGGTAGTCTCGAAGGACACAAAGTATTGTTGGTAGGAGCAGGAGAGACTGCCAGATTAACCGCCAAATACCTTATAAAATCAGGCGTTTCCTCATGGCGGGTATCAAACCGTACTACTTCAAATGCGCAAGTTGTAGCTGACTTGATCGGTGGATCGGTAGTAAGTTTTCCCCCATCTCCCGACGATATCGCTTGGGCTGATCTGGTGATTACCGCAACAAGTTCCTCCGACATGGTAATCACTGCCGAGACAGTAAGTTCTGCTCTTCGGCACAATCGTGATTTAAAGTTATTTCTTGATCTGGCTGTTCCCCGTGATGTAGATCCGCAGGTTCGCGACCTTCCGAATATCTACGTTTATGGCGTCGATGACTTCAAAGAAATGGTTGCTTCGTCACTTAAGGTGAGAGAACAAGAAGCAGTCAGAGCTGAGAAGTTGATTTTAAAGCAGGTCAAGGAATACGTGAATTGGTACAATTCAAACCGGATTAGTCCAGCCATTCAACAGATTCAAGAAGTTTTTGAATCGATTCGAGTCCGTGAGATTGAGAAAAACATCCGACACTTTAACGAAGCAGATCACGAGCAGATCGATCTTTTCTCGCGCAGTTTAATGAAAAAGGTGACCAACCATATTATATCAAATCTTCGTCACGCCAGTACTAACGGTGACGATATATATCTCGCCAAGGCTCTTAGCAAAGTTATGGTGAGTGAGGATGAGGACAATTTAAACGAAATACTCGAGCAGTTAGATTATGAGCTTTCCCACTGACAGACCTCGCCGGTTGAGAACCAATGAAACGATGCGACGATTGGTCCGTGAAACAACCCTTACTCCTGACGACCTTGTTCAACCGATGTTTATCGTTTCTGGCGAAAGCGTCAAACGTGAGATCCCGACTTTACCTGGGCAGTACCATTTCAGTGTAGATGAGGCCCTGAAGGAGGCAGAGTTGATCGCCAAAGCGGGAGTTCCGGCGATAATACTTTTTGGAATCCCAAATGCCAAAGATGCCAATGGAAGCTCCGCGTGGGATCCAAACGGGGAAGTACAATGGGCGACAAAGAGAATAAAGAAAGCCCTTCCGAACTTATTGATTATGACCGATGTCTGCCTTTGTGAATATACCAATCACGGCCATTGTGGTGTGATCAAACAACATCAGGTTTGTAATGATCCAACTTTAGAATTGCTCGCTAAAACGGCGGTTTCGCATGCTCGGGCTGGTGCGGATGTCGTTGCTCCTTCCGATATGATGGATGGCCGAGTAGGATCGATTCGCGAGGCTTTGGACGAGGCCGGCTTTACTAATGTTTCAATCCTTTCGTATGCCGTCAAATACGCATCTGCTTACTACGGGCCCTTCAGAGAAGCCGCAGGTTCAGCTCCGCAGTTTGGTGACAGATGCGGCTACCAAATGGATCCGGCGAACATTTCTGAAGCGCTTCGTGAGGTTGAACTCGATATCGAAGAGGGAGCCGACATGATTATGGTTAAACCCGGAGTTCCGTACCTCGATGTCTTGGCCAAAATAAAAGAAACTTTTGGACGGGTGACGGCGTCTTATCAGGTATCAGGAGAATATGCGATGATCGAAGCCGCGGCAAAAATTGGTTGCATTGATCGCAAAAGACTGATATTAGAAACGTTAACTTGTATTAAGCGTGCCGGAGCAGACTTCATTTTGACCTATTACGCTAAAGAGGCGGCACTTTGGTTGAGAGGCGGATAAATTATTGAATGCATCGCAACAATTGTTTGAGCGTGCCAATGCGGTTCTGCCCGGTGGCGTAAATTCACCGGTGCGGGCGTTTAGGGCTGTTGGAGGTAACCCTAAATTCATAGCTTCAGCTAATGGCGCTTACCTGATGGATGTCGATGGTGTCAGGTATATTGACTATATAGGCTCCTGGGGGCCTATGATTCTCGGCCATGCTCATCCAGAGGTGACTGAAGCGATTATCAAGGCGGTTGAAAAAGGCACCAGCTTCGGAGCCCCCTCGCCAATGGAAGTTGAATTGGCAGAGCTAATCGTTTCCAGAGTCCCATCCTGTGAGATGGTGCGATTTGTAAATTCTGGTACTGAAGCAACTATGAGTGCGATACGGCTTGCTCGCGCCGCTACTGGAAGAGACGTAATCGTCAAATTTGCAGGTGGTTATCATGGACATGCCGACTCTTTCCTTATACAAGCTGGTTCGGGTGTAGCTACTTTCGGGACTCCTGACAGTCCGGGAGTTACAACGGGAACGGCTCGCGATACACGCGTCGTCGAGTACAACGATTTCGATGCTATCAGTGAATTGTTTGGTCGGGAGGGTGATTTGATTGGCGGACTAATCGTCGAAGGCGTTCCGGGTAACATCGGTGTGGTCCCTCATTTGCCGGGATTTCTTCAATTTCTACGGGAGATTTGCTCGAAGCACGGTACTCTTCTCATTTTTGATGAAGTGATGTCGGGGTTTCGCGTCCATCCAGCGGGAGCGCAGGGATTGTATGGAATATCACCCGATCTATCTACTTTTGGGAAAGTTATCGGCGGCGGTCTTCCAGTTGGGGCATACGGTGGACGAAAGGACTTGATGATGATGATAGCTCCGAGTGGGCCTGTTTATCAAGCTGGAACGCTGTCGGGCAATCCCTTAGCAATGGCGGCAGGATTGGCAACTTTGAACTTACTGAATGAGACAGCGTATCCGCAATTGGAGGAAACCGCATCGTATTTGGAGCGTGGAATTATCGATATTACTGAAAAATTAGATATATCGGCAAAGGTTCAGCGAGTCGGATCAATGCTAACTCTATTTTTTACCGATAGATCGGTTCACAACTATTTCGATGCGAAGTCGTGCGATCATCAAAAGTTTGCCGCGTTTTTCAATGGAATGCTCAGTAATGGTATTCACTTACCTCCATCGGGGTACGAGGCATGGTTTATTTCTACCGCCCATGGTCAAGCTGAAATCGAACAGACGCTTAGGACTGCGGAGATTCAACTCAGGAAATTACTTTAAGATTTAGCTTTAGCAAGTATTTGGCTTGACAGTGGCAGGGAAGAGGCTTAGATTGGAGTACCCAATGCCCTCGTAGCTCAGTAGGATAGAGCGCTGGATTCCTAATCCGGAGGTCGTGCGTTCGAATCGCACCGAGGGTACTGAAACCAAGTTGCATCAAAATGATACACAGTAGGGGCGCATTGCAATGCGCCCCTACATTTATATCACTTTGCATGCCAATAACCAAAACCCCGCTCAAATTAAGCGGGGTTTTGGTTTTTCTCAAGTCCGAATATTCTAATAGCGGTTTCTGCCGCCGCCACCTTCGCGAGGAGGACGAGCTTCTCGCTCACGAGCCTCATTGACAATGAGATTTCTGCCGCCCAAATTGGTATCGTTGAGAGATTCGACAGCGGCCTTTGCGCCTTCTTCAGACGCCATTTCGATAAAACCGAATCCCTTCGACCGCCCGGTGGCATTGTCTGTGATTACTGACGCCTCGGACACTTCGCCGTGTGCCCCGAAAATATCCCGCAACTGGTCCCCGGTCACCGAGTAAGCCAAATTGCCAACGTAGAGCCTTCTGTTCATCTTTGATACTCCCAGTTCCATGATTGTCGTGCTGAGTTATTCGCCATCTTGACACAGCGGGGGCACTGCATTAAGCAAATTCCCGTTATTTGTTATGGCGTCTCGAACTCTTGCCAGACGAACTTTCCAATCCGCCGATAAGCGTCGCCCACACATTTCGGTCTTTAGATTGGTTTGTTATCGGTCGAATAGGGCGCTGCAGCATATTCAGCAACTGGAAAATCCATTACCGTTGGGCGCTCTCCTGGTCGCGCATTAGATACCGATCTTGAAATATATCCCTCAAATTCCCGTTGCGCAAGGGTTTGCAGGATTATTTAATAATAATTCAGCTGGTATTTTGCTCGAGTAGATCGTTTCGATGATAGTGAGTTGTCAAGACAAAATTGGTGGCTGGGACGACTTGGTGCGGCGATTAACATTGCCGCTTCCAGAACTACCCAACAGTTGTGATCAACTATTATCAATGACCAGTGGATCGGAGCTCTTGTTGTTGATACCAGCCAGAATCAGCATCACGAAAATGATGGCTCCAATTGTCAATAAAATCCAACCATGAACTTGATATGATGATCCACGGAGCCCTGCCAGCCCCATCCCCTCTCCCACCAATTCTGTAATCAATACCGTGGATAGTACCGCGTGTAACCTACCGACTGCCCAAGCTCGGAAAGCATAGTATCCAACGACGATAGCCATTGCGCCCTTCACTGCCATCCAGGTTATTTCAGCACTACTCCAATTGCCAACTGATCCGAACTTTGGGCCAATTGCCAGAAGAAAGACAGCGGTGATAACGAACAAATGATGGATCGGTCTTTTTACCATTTGACTAAGTAGCAAGTAAAGGATCACGACTCCGCACCCAGTGGTTAGAGTGTGGGTGATGACTGATGATGAAGCCGAAAGCCACGGCGCGTAAGTTCCAATCGACTGCGGAAGGTCGATATTCCATGTGTGCATTGGCAAGCCAAATGTGAAAGTGACCCAACTCAGCAGAGACTTCAACCCCAACACACCTCCTACCATCGCAAACAATATCACCGCATCATCCCGGTTCCAGCCGATAGAGCGAAGATGGCTCGTGAGAGGTCTGTTTACTCCGGTGTTACTGGCAGTGAGCGATTCGGCGAGGGCGATCATCAGCATCGTAAAACCAAACATGGAAACGATTGCCACAAAAGTCATCACCGTCCATTCAACAAACGCACTCCAGACTGGCTTAGCTGTGTCGTACTCTATCCAGAAATCAGGTGTTTTAAGTAAGGTGAACAACAGTACAGAAACTGCCGCAATATATCCGAACTTTCTCGCGTCTGCCCAATTAACCGTTCCCTGCTTCATCGCCTTGCCAAGCGACTTGAACAACCAGAATGCTAACAGAAGCGCGGTTAAAATACCAATTCCTTGGAAAATGGCGGCTCCGACTTGCTTCTTATCCTCCAACCGTTTCCATTCCTCCGGAATCTTTATCCATTTAGAGCCAATGTTTACTTCATCGCCATGAATAATGACGGCTTGCCGAAGATGTGCTTCACCGGCAACCGGTTGAATTGTTTCGTAAGTAAAAAACCAATCTCGGCGGTGAGGACGCTTTTCTGTTCGCTCTTCGACTTGATGATAATCAGCCGCATTCGCAACCGAAGCTTTGAAGAAATCAGCGGCGAGCTGACTGGCAGAGTCCGAAGGCAAATCTGCTCCTTCGAGTGAGTCAGCAATCATTTCATAACTGAAAATCTGCGATCCATTCATCGGGACGGTGACTTGGTATTCAGTGGCGTCGAGTGGCTTCTTGAAACAGACATACCAAGCATAAAGTTGACGTCCATCAGGCTTAAGTTGAAGTTCTTCAGCTTGTTCGAGTGAAGCGTGAGCTTTCAGATAGGAATTTGCACCGTCCTCGGATGGAAGATCGAGCTTGAATCCGGGCAAATTAATGTCTGACTTTCCTCTCGTTTTAACACCAATTTTGTATTGCTCGGGATCCACGCCGAACTTATCTTTGAGGACTTGTGAGGCTTGTTTGACAGCTTCAGCACGGTCAATTTTGTATTCGAACTTGTCGCCAAATTGTCGCGGCGAAGGCAGAAGAAGCACGACAAAGCCGGCCAGACCGATTATAAGCGCCGTCTTGCGCGAAATTGCCGTGAGTCGGGGAAACTGAGACGCCGATGGGGATTCTTCTGGAGGAATAACTAAAGGTGTGATTGGTTCAGGTGCGGGGGCTTCAGGCACTTCATCCATATTTGCCTGATTGAGCAAATCATCGACATTTTCAAATTTGCGCTGTTTCAACCAAGAAATTCCGGCTATTGCCGCCGGGATCAACACGAAACCGCAGACAATCAGCCCGGAAGTCCAGAAATAGAGATTTTGTGACCGGAAGAGGAATAATCCTATCAAAACCGCGTCGAAAACGTAATGATAGACCAACGACGCCCAAATGCCAAACCGCATCATTGCCAGACCGGCAATAACTCCGACAAAGGTAATTTCCAATCCTCGGGCATATCCGGGCTGTTGTGGGTAATTTGAGTGCAGGAACGCCCAGATCACTGCCGGGATCAAGATCGCAAGGATTTTCGACTTAGTAAGACGCTTGAACAACGAGATTCCGAAGAGCCTGAACCAGAATTCTTCCGTTAGCGCCGCATAGAGCGAAATCGCCAGAGGATAAATCCATGGCAACCATGTCGAAACGCTCTCATCATATTTGATGTCGGCTGGAGACCAGAAACCGAACTTGGAACCGATAATGTAGAAGAATGTGACAAATCCGATGAAGAAGGCGCATAGCAAATAGCCCATGATGGTTGCTTCGAAGAACTCCTTCGATCTCATCCCGCGCTTGCTGAAGAGCCCGGCAAGGCTTAGTTTGGTTGGATTATCGGAACGGTAGAGGTATTCGCCAGCTCCGTAGAGCAGAATCAACGTCATGCCCATCAACAGCCCCAGCATGAAACTCTGAACAATCTGTTCTATCATAAAAGCACCGAACGAGGTCGTTGTCTCTGCCCAGGCGAGATTCAAGGGAATTGAATTTACTCCCATGAAGAAATTCGCTGTACCGAGAACAACACTCAATCCGATTCCTGTTTTCCAAGGGATGCGACTTTTTTTTACATGGCGGAAGAAGTAGTAGAACACACCTATCAGGGTCAAGATCATCGCGCCGGTAGCGAGGTTGCTGAAGAGCTCATTTTGTGCGCGCTGTTTGTCCCAGTCGCGCCACCAGTCTTCCGGCTCACGAAGCCGATAGTAGTAACGCGATACTTCAGCGCCCTGAAGCTCCACCGCAACACGGTATGTAGCTTCCTTGACTTTGAAGTCTTTGAGCTCATACGTGAATGTATAGTCGCGTCGCTTGGGGCGGTCAATGGTCGTCGTCTCTACTAATTTCCACTTCTCGAGGTCGAGTCCGGTCGGTCCAGAAAGAAAGGCTTCGCCCAGTAGCTGAGCCGCTAAAGTATCAAGTCTTAATCCCGGCTCAGCTTCGTCGATCTCACGTTGGAAGCCGACAATTCGTCCCTTTGGATCGATATAGACGCTGTATTCGAGTTTCTGCAAGGACTTGAAGAAACGCGCCCGCCATCTCCAGATACTGAGTGTATCCTCTGAGAGCGAAGTCAGTCTCTCGACGCCGAGTTCCTTTTCGATGTAGAGCTTGTCGCCACCGCTACTGCTGAAAGAAATTGTCTGGCGGAATTCGGTGAGATCGTACTTACGACTTTCGAGGTAAGTTCTTGCGTTTTGAAGGGCTTGTTTGCGGGAGACTTTGAAGTCAACTCCCACTTCCGGCATAGCTTTGTGGAAGTTGAGGATGCCGTAGGTGAGGCTGATGGCGGCAATAACAGCGAAATAAAGGATAAAGTTGCGGTTAGAAAGACGTGCCATGGGCATTCTCAACTGTTGAAGGAAGAAGTCAAAAGGTACACAGTGAATTAGAGGGTAAACTAATTTACATCAAGATTCAAAAAGTTGCAAGGAAAAAAATATTTTGCATTCAATTGCCGTCGGGTGAGGACACCCGACGGCAGGAAAACTATTCGGTCGGGCTTCGGCGCCCCGACGTACGTGTATTATTTCTTGCCGCGCATGGTAACTACCGGGAGCGCCATCTCTTCCAACGAGACACCTCCATGTTGAAAACTATCTTTGTAAATCTCGAGATAGTGGTGATAATTGGTTGGGTAAATGAAGATAAAATCCTCTCGAGCAATCAGGTATTCCGTGATGTTTCCGCGTCTCGGCAAACCCCAAAGCGAAGGTTCTTTGATAATGATTGCTTGTTTGGGGTCGAATTTGAGATTTTTTCCGTTTTTATAACGCAGACTGGTCGATGTTTGCCGGTCGCCGATCACCTGACTGCCACGTCTTCCGCGAATGGCGCCGTGGTCGGAGGTAAGCAGGACAGTCCCGCCTACTTGGGCATAGGCTTGCAATATTCTGTACAACGAACTATGCTGGAACCATGCTCGCGTGACCGAACGGAAAGCGGCTTCGTCGGGGAGCATTTCCTTCAACACTTCGACAGACTGGCGGGTATGGACCAGGATGTCAACAAAATTATAGACCATTGCCGTGAGTGGGTGAGAGGTGTACTCTCGGATGTGCCGTTCGAAATCAGTGGCTTCATCAGCCTCAAGCACTTTTACGTATTTCGGCTCCGGTTTTAGCTTTAAGCCGCGTCGTTCGAGTAAGGCTATAAGAAATTGCCGTTCAAATCGGTTGGACGAAGACTCATCTTCGTCGCCCTTTGCCCATAGATCAGAGTGGATGCGCTCCAACTCAAAAGGCGTGAGCCCGCTGAAGAGGGCATTGCGGGAGTAAGGCGTCGCGGAAGGAAGGATGGAGAAATAACCGTCGCGTTGAATGGAAAACCACTCGCTCAAAATCGGTTCGATGGCAAGCCACTGGTCGAGCCTAAGACAATCGACCACCAGAAATAGAATAGGGTTGCCCTCCTTTATCAACGGAAGCAACCATTTATCTACGACGTCCATGGATAAAGCGGGGCGATCACCCTGATTCGAGGCGATCCATTTCGGGTAGTTTGTTTCAACCCAACGGGATAACTTGCGATCAGCTTCGTCACGGAGACCACGGAGCATTTTTACAAGCTCGATTTCACCCCACCGATCGAGCTCTAATTCCCACTCTGATAGTCGAGTGTGAAGGTCAAGCCAGCCGGTCGCGTCGAGATCCTCATCGATCAGGCGTGAAAATTCACCGAAGCTCTCAGCCCAGCGTCGAGTAAGCTGTGCGGCGGTAATCTGTCGACGGTCAAGGATGCCTTTCAAGGCTGAAAGAATCTGGGAAGGATTAACTGGTTTGGTGAGGAAGCCTTCGATCTGCAAGCCGATAGCTTGTTCCATCAGCTCCTCAGCTTCATTCTTAGTCACCATGACAGCGGGCATCCCAGGGCGGACAGCACGAAGTTCCTTCAACACTTCGATTCCGTTCATTACGGGCATTTGCTCATCGACGAGAACGAGGTCGAACGGTTTAGCGCGGACAAGCGCTACGGCGTCGGGACCATTGGCGACGGGAGTAACCTCGTAGCCGCGTTGGGCAAGGTATAGGATATGGGCGTTCAGTAGATCGATTTCATCATCGATCCAGAGGATATGCTTAGTTTCGGACATGTGTTAAATTTCTTCGTAGGTGGGTTTCAATCAGTTTGATTTAAAACATTCATTAGGACTGCTGAATAAATCGAAAACTACCCGGTACGGGCGGTATTAATCGCCCGATTTAAAAGAATTCATTCTGAGAAGAAGGTAGCGGCGAATAAATTCGCCGCTACCTCAACGACTTATACAGCGTATCCCTATTAAGCCGAGTGGGATTTATCTCCATCCGGTATAAGGAGCTGATAGGTTAACGCAAATTCAGAAGGATGGTTCCATCCACAACCTTTCCCTTGTGCTGGGTATGGGTATATTCACACCTCGATCAATTTCCGTCTATCCACTCGACCATATTCCAAACCATCCAGACTTTCATAGCACCTGCTCCGGTTGCGAGAGTGTTTGCGACCCAATCAGTCAGTGCGGCGTTGAATTGCTGGTCGATAAACTGCGAGCCTTTTTTTAGATCGCACATAACCTGTTCTCTCCCGCTACCATTCATCCATGCTTCGAGCGGAACCGGGAAGGCTCGCTTCTTTCTTGATGAGATCGAGCTGGCAATTCTATCCTTAAATGCTTCTTTCATAATGAATTTACCGACAACTTCCTCTTCCATTCTATCAAAGGTGAGTTCGACTGGGTCATAGGGATCTATTTTCCATCTCAGTTTGTACTCGAAAGGCAAACTCCAGACGAATTCGACCAGCGAATTATCAGTAAACGGCACTCTGCCTTCCAACGATCCTGCCATAGTGCAGGCGTCAAGCCGGGTGAGGAGCCCGCGAAGGTGCTCGGTCTGAAACAGGTACAAGTAGCGGTCGAAAGTACTTAATCCGTCCAGCGCATTAAATTTGGATTGCCAACAGGCGTCAATTTCATCCAGCGCTAATCTCACATTCACTGCATCACCCAAGACCAAGGGTAGATCACCTCGAGCAAGCCAGGCGTAGGCGGTCGTCCAATGATCCAGTTCTCCTCTGAATCCACTTTTACCGTAAAATTTCCTCAACGAATCTCTTATCGAATTTCTTTCTTCAGAAGTGAGTTGGTCGGGGTGTTTTCTCAGGTGTTCCGACAATGCCAAATGTTCAGGTGAGCGGAAAATCCCAGTGTACCCGCCGAAGAGTTCATCCGCGCCTTCACCGGTCAGAACGACCTTCATATCTTTTGAAGTTTCTCTGGCGAGTGCAAAGATGGGAACTTCATTTGGAGTTGAAAGTGGCGTTCTCTTATGGCGGATGATTTCCCTCATTGTTGGAAAGTAATCGGCCTCGTTAAATGTTATAACCTTGTGTCTAAGACCGAGATTTTCGGTAATCGCGCCGGAAAACTCAAATTCGTTAAATCCTTCTTCAGCAAAACCGATCGAAAATGCCTTAACTTTTTCAGCAGATTGTTCGCACATCAGGGTAGTGATAAGCGCAGAATCGATTCCCCCGGAGAGGAACACACCTACATCGACGTCGGCAATGGAATGAGATTTGACTGCCTCGCCCATTAAGCGTTGGATTTCTTTGGCCGCTTCAGATATGTGTTTATCAGGCCAGAGATCTCTCTTCCTCTGCGATGATAGTGCTGGGAGTGTCCAGTATCGTTGTTTTGAAAAGCCATTTTTATCGAAAACCGCGTATTCTCCGCCGTCAAGAGAAGAGACGTCACGATAGATTGTTTTTCCGTTAAAGGTCGTCTGGAAGTGAGATAAATAAGCTGTAATCCCAACCGGGTCGGTGGTTCGGTTTACCCAGTCAAGGATAAGCAGGGGAGGGTACTCTGAAGCAAATGCGAATTTAAGATTTTTGTGACTATACAGCAGAGGTTTGACACCCAAGCGGTCGCGGGCAATGATGAGTCGCTCGAGTTTATTGTCCCAAAAGCCAACAGCAAACATTCCATTAAACTTGATAAGGGCGTCAATATTCCACCGAATAAGCGCTTCAAGAATGACTTCGGTATCTCCATTGGTTCGAAATTTGACGCCTTCCGCAATCAACTCTTCGCGCAACCGCCGAAAGTTGTAAAGCTCACCGTTATAAGTCAGAGCATACCGTCCATCTGCAGAAACCATCGGTTGAGGAGAGCCTTCTATGTCGATAATAGCAAGTCGGCGGTGCCCGAAAGCCGCGGCGTCACGCACCCAGACTCCCCGTCCGTCCGGGCCACGATGACTCATCAGGTCGGTGGCTTTCTCGACCAGTGTCCGATTTTTTTCAGCGCCATTTTCGAAATCAATTAATCCGAATATTCCACACACTTTAAGTATCTGCCTGTTGCTATTAACTTGGTCCGTTTATAAGAAGGGGTACAGCTTAGAAAAGCCGGAAATTGCTGTCCGCCCTAAGGGCTGGTTGAAACTCCGTCCTTCAAGTCAGAGACGCAATAAGATGCCCCTGTTAACAATATACCGCAAAAACCTAAACTGACGGCAGATTTTGCCGTCAGTTTAGGTTTTCAACATCGATTCCAATTTTTTTTTCAGCACTGAATGGGGCTGTTGCCCTAACACCTATTGGCGGGAAAATTTTAAGCATAATTTTTTAAATCCCGCCCAGCAAAGCTGTGCGGGCTACCCAGCAAAGCTGTGCGGGCTACACGCTTTTTGTGATTGGGCAACAGACCCTAATTAATCGCCGCTGTGCGGGCTACACGCTTTTTGTGCTTGGACAACAGACCCTAATTACTCGCCGCTGTGCGGGCTCCATGCTTTTTGTGCTTGGGCATCAGAAGTTAATTAATTGCCTCTAATTGAGTTAACTGAGCTGGCTTAGGAGCTGATTGTGGTGAAAAACTGCCAACAGACTGACCCGTGACAATAGGCAGAGTTATTGTAAAAGTGGTTCCGATATCCGGTTCAGATTCGACAAAGATTTTTCCGCCATAGTTGGCAATTAACTGTTGGGATGTTGACAGACCCAACCCTGTCCCGGTCGGTTCGCCTTCCTTAACATCCCCTACCGGTGGTTTGGTTGTGAAAAACGGATCGAATATTCGATTTAGATTTTCTTTCGAAATTCCACCGCCGGAGTCACTAATCGAAATGCGTATTTCAGTAGGCGTCCACTTAGTGGTAACTGCAAGCCTTTTCACCGGACTATTGAACATCGCGTCGATAGCATTGTTGATGATGTTGGAGAATGCCTGAGAAAAATCGCTATAAATGCCTATAAATTTAGGAATATTCGGATCGAGATTGTATTGTTTTTCAACCTTCGATTTAAAATGAAGGTTTGCTTCCAAGAACTTCAGCTCGGTTTGAAGTAAGCCATTGATATCGATAGGTTTGATACCTTTATCTTGTTCGCTTCGCGACTTGATCATCATATTACGGGTGATCTCGGATATTTTGTCAATCTGTCCAAGTATGACGTCAAATTCCTTCATTTTGGTGAGCTTCGTCTTGAGAAGTTGAGTATATCCTGAAATAACCATCAGAGGGCTGGATATGTTATGAGCGATTCCCGCCGCAAGCATTCCGATGTCGGCGAGTTTGCGTTCATCAGCGAGTAACCGCTCCATTAGTCGCTGTCTGCCTTCCATCTCTTTGGTATGTCGGAGATCGGTAACTACTGAGAGTGACCCGACAACCCGGCCATCATTAAGCCTGCTCCGACTCGAAATATAGACGGGAATTTCTTCGCCGGATTGTCCGACAAGCTTTATTTCGTAGCGTGAAAACCCTCTCAATCGACACATTTCGCGTTCGTATGAAACCAAATCGCGGTCGGATGGTGAAACGAAGTCGAAATAATGCCTTCCCTCAATTTCATTGACCTTGTATCCAAGCATTTCTGCCATCGCAGGATTGACAAATTCGCTGACGCCCTCATCGTTTTCAATAAAGATACCCTCGGACATTGAGCGGATAATGCCTTCATTGAATTCTTTAAGAGTCCGAATTGCTTGAGCCGCCCGGCGGCGACTGGTTAAATTGCGCGCAACCATCATCGTTAAAACGACTCGGTCATCGATGATTAGGGGGCTACTTTGAATTTCGAGCAGAAAATTGCTACCGCGAGGATTTTGGTACTCGATCTGGAAAGGTTCCGGTTTGATGCCAGCCTTAAAACAACTCATCAAGGCTTTGTTATATCTTCGGCGAGAGGATTCTTCGAGTAAAGCTCCAAATCCGAGTGCGTTGAGTTCGGTCAAACTGCGTCCGAGAAGATCTTCGCCGCGTCGGTTGATTTCTTGAATTTTACCTTCGAGATTACAAGTAAAGATGATATCACCGGCTTCGCCAAGTAACATGCGATAGCGATACTCAGATTCGGCGAGGGCAACAGTTCGACGGGAAACTTCTTGCTCCAATAAATTAGCGTGCTCTTCGAGGTTTACAGAGGCGTTTTTGAGTGAAGTGATGTCGTGCATAACGCCTTCGACAGCAATAAGTTCACCGTTTGGAGATCTTATGGCGCTACCTCGGTCAGAGAGCCAGATTATTTCGCCGTCGGCGCGTATAAAGCGGTATTCCAGATAGAAAGGTTCGGGGTTTTCAGGCGAATTGGAACCTAAAAGAGCCCAAAGGTCAATGAGTGGCGGGGCTTCTTTGGAATGGATCCGGCTGACAAATCCGTCGGGACCAAATTGTTTCAACTTCTCGACAGAGTATCCGGTAATGGCTTCGGCGGCAGGTGAGATGTAGTCGTATTTCATTCGCCGGATATCGACACGATAAATGATGTCGGGTGAATTTTCGATCAGTCTTCGGAATTTAGCTTCAGACTCAGCAAGCTCAGCGGAACGAACTTTAATCATCTCCTCGAGATTCTGGGAGTGATCTACGAGTTTTTGTTCGAGCTGATGGAGCCTGGTCACATCGCGAATTATTCCTTCATACGCCGAACTCTCACTGCCTTGAGTGGGTTGAGAGGTGATCGTCACGAGCGTCGTCACCTCTGTGCCGTCCCGTCGCTGGAGCTGAAGAAGATGGTCTTGTACATAGCGTTTGGAGTCAAGCAGATCGACGAGAGCTGATGCCTGCTTGGGATCAATGACAAAATCGTAGAGAAAGTGCTTATTTTGGACATCGTTTTTTGATTTGTAGCCCAACAACTGAAGCCATGCTGGATTCACTTCAAGTAAATTTCCATTCGGGCCAGCGACGAATATAGCATCGGGAACGGAATCGAAAAGATGGCGAAACCTTTCTTGGCTTTGGAGAAGTTCTCGGGTTCGGTCGCTCACTGTTTCTTCAAGTTGGGATGTATAGCCTTCAAGTTCTTTTCGAAGCTTGTATTCCGATGTGACGTCAACGCCTACTAAAAGGGCACCACAAATTTTTCCGATTTCTTTGATGGGGCTGATGTTCCATTTCAATGTTTTAGTGAAGCCATCAAGGCTATTAATATCGAATTCGACATTTTCCAAACTGTTTCCGCCGGCAAACACTTCTTTCTCTAAAATTGGAAATACCTGATTGTCGAAATTGGAGAAAATATCTCTGATAATTCCGGGATGGAGAGCTCGGCTTCTGCTAAACCCGGAAATAGTTGCGGCGGCGGGATTCCACTCCAAAATGTTTGCATCAAGATCGACTATGAAAACAAAAGCATTTGCGGTGTCAAGGAAATTATTGAGCGCCCCACTGTTCAATCTGACTGTTTCGCTACGATTCACAAGTGTGGCAAGAAGCTGTTCGTTGCGCGTTTTGAGGGTCTGGAGCCTCCGATGAAAGTCTGAAATATCTCTGATATAGACAATCTGTTCGGGCATTTCGGGATTGAATGTCGAAATGCTGAATACCTCCACTTGATGTGTGGAGCCATCCGGACGCTGTAACTCGCTTTCAAATCGAACTTCGGTTCCTTGACGAGCTACTTCACGAATTTGATGAAAGAACAATCTGAGTGCTGGTTTGAAAAACTCACTGTCGATATATTTTCCCAACAACTCGCTTCGAGTCAACCCAAATTGGCAGGCGGCGTTTTGATTAAGATCAACAATTTTACCTTCGTTGCCGATAATCAAGATGGAATCATTACCATTTTCAAGTAGTGTTCTACAGTATTTCTCATTACATAGAGGGGATTCATTTCTTTCGGACGGGACATTTACAACCTTGTTCGCTAATTCTGTCTGCCTACCAATATTATCGGCGTTTTCTTTATCATTCCGTGACCGTTTTAACGCTTCACATGCAGTTTTGAATAAAACTTCGAGGTCTCTGATTGGTTTGGTGAAGAAATAGAAGACATCGACGTCGATTGCGTCAACTGCGGTTTTAAACTCCTCGTCGCCGGAGAGGATTATCATCGGAAGCGCTGGACAGCGCTGTTTGGCGAGGCTTACCAATTCTATACCACTCATTCCCGGCATAGATATATCGGTGACGAGTAGGTCGTACTCGACCATTTGCAGTCTCGAGTAGGCGGTATTACCGTCTAATGCGCTATCGCAGGTGTAGCCTTTGAATTGGAAAAACTCAACTAATAAAGCGAGTAGTTCCGAATCGTCATCGACTACGAGAATCCGCGAGGGCGTTTCAGGCAAATGGGATTGAGATTTGGTTCTGGACAAAATAGCAATGTCTCCGGGAGACCGGCGAGTCTTCGCCGAACCTAATAGAGAATAGAGCTAAGATCGAAAGAGGGGCACAAAAAAAGGCACACACGACACAGAGGGATGCATCGTATGCGCCACTTAAGGTGGGAGGCAGGTTACCCTACCGGCAGACAATATAAGCGTCTAATATTCGTTTGTCAAGTGAATCTGAGAAAAAAATAGAATATTTTTCATCGGTGGATGATCGAATATCCCGCAAAAGGCTGTCAGATAGGCGATTGAGGTGTAAAAAAATAATTTAGAAAATTATCGAGACGCTTCAAGCATTCTTCTTTACCAATGAGAATCATCAACGCCGCCAATTTTGGTCCGTGGGTTTGTCCTGTGAAAGCAATCCGGATCGGAAAATACAATTCACGCCCTTTCAACCCAAGTTCATTTCCGGTGGCCTTGAGAATATCCTGAATTCCCTGTTCTGTCCATTCGCAGGTTGACAATAATCTCTTCAATGCTGTCAGTACTAATTGTCCAGTAGAATAATCTGCAATTTGAATCGACGATAACTCTGGGATTTTCAGCAAAGCATTCAATCCAGCAAGGCACTCAGAAAAAGTAGAAGCTGATTCTGTGGAAAGCGATAGCGCTGTTGAATGCTTATCGGGAGAGAGGTCAGCAAATGGTGATTTGTCGCCGCACCAAACCAGGAACCGTTTTAAGAGTTCATCTGATGAAAGGTATTGTAAATATTTCTGGTTTTCGGTCAGCAGGGCAGGCTTTGAATAAACGATTTCGCCGGAACGATATTTTGATGGATGGAAGTCGGAGGCAAGATCATTAAGACTCCAGCCGCGCTCGACGGGGATCGTTCCTCGTCCCAGACCTGCAAGATAGCGGCAAATTGCTTCGGGAAGAATTCCTTCTTCACGAAGCTCCTCAATCGACAGTCCTGCAGTTCTTTTCGAAAGCTTTGCGTGGCTCTCGTCAACAAGGAGCGAAAGATGACCCCATTCGGGGATCGGACCTCCTAAACCTTCAAAAATCCGGTATTGATAGGGAGTAGAGGGCAACCATTCGTCCCCGCGAAAAATATGCGTCACACCCATAGCCTGATCATCGACAGCACCCGCTAACAAACCCGTTGGGGAACCGTCTGACCTGACTAAGATCGGATCGTCGAGATGATCTCCATCGAAAACGATTGGACCTTTGACGAGGTCGTTTATTTGAATAATCTTATGATTATCAATAGACAATCGGACGACAAAAGAATCTCCACGATTCAAATGCCCGGCGATTTCTTCAGGTATCATGTTTTTGCAGTTTTGGTCATAACGCGGAGGTTTGCCTGCGTTGCTGTTTTCCTGGCGCATTTTTTCGATTCGCTCGGGACGACAAAAGCAACGATAGCAAAAGTTGCTGGCGATAAGCTTATCAGTGGCGGCTTTATAAAATTCTTCACGCGCACTTTGTCGGTATGGCCCCTGGCCTCCGCCGATTCCCTCGCCCTCGTCGAAAGTTATTCCTAACCACTCTAAGTCAGCAAGCATTCGCATGGCCGCTCCCTCGATCTCCCGGGCTCGATCTGTATCTTCGATGCGGAAGATAAATCGGCCCCCGCATCGAAGGTGCAAGAGGGCATTGAACAGAGCGGTTCGGGCTCCGCCGACGTGAAGCGAACCGGTTGGGCTGGGAGCAAACCTTACAACAACCTGATTATTCAATGGCGATTCTATGAAACGTCATCGTGGTTACGGGAGTGATGGATCAAGCTGATGGTAATCATCACCATCGCGGCGGCGATTATTAGAATCGAAGCGCCGATGAGTGCCTTTTTTACTGTTGAATTCATTGTTTTTCCGTATGCCGCTTTATAGACGGCTTGGTACATAATTGGATAGAAAATTGTTATTGGTTTATCTAAAAGGTGAAAGCCGGTGTCAATTTAATTAAAAACTTGTCTGGAGCCCTGTATAAATGCGAGTACGTGCCCATTTTGCTGGGCGTGACTAAATATGTGCTTGGGTGGACGGGTGCAAAGCCCCGTCCAGCCGACCTTATGGAAGATCCTAAAATGCTTGAATCAACGCAATCGCCCGCGCGGCGATTCCTTCACCAGTTCCGATAAATCCCATGCCCTCGGACGTCGTCGCCTTCACGGAGACTTCGGCAATTTCGAGTTTCAGTGCGGTGGCAATGTTTTGCCGCATCTGAGAACTATATTCGGAGACACGCGGAGCTTCCATAACCAGCGTCGAGTCGATGTTGACGGGTCGCCATCCGGCATTTTCAAGAATCTCGCAAACTTTGTTTAATAGCTTCAAGCTTGAGATGTTCTTATAGTCAGCATTATTGTTGGGGAAGTGAATACCGATGTCGCCGAGTGCCGCGGCCCCCAAGAGAGCATCGCAAATCGCATGCAGTAAGACGTCTGCGTCGCTATGACCCTCCAAGCCACAAGGATGTGCGATTTCAACTCCGCCAAGGAAGAGCGGTCGCCCTGGAACAAGCCGGTGTACGTCGTAGCCTTCGCCAACTCTGAATTTGTACATAATTATCTTGTATTCAGTGTATTAGCGATTTGTAATAATCGATAGTCATAAAATTCAATATCTTGACTTCGTGTAATCTTAATATTTCCAGAGTCACCCGGAACAATCGCCGCGTTAATATGCAGTACATTCCGCAATAGTGTCACTTCATCAGAAAATTTATCGTTCTTTAGGGAATTCATCCGCATTGCTTCGGACAGTATTGTGCGGTGAAATCCTTGAGGAGTCTGCGCCGCGACAAGAATTGCCCGATCTGGTCCATCAAACGCCATCCCGCCCTTCTTCTGATGCAAAGTGTCACTGATCGGAACAGCCGCAAATGCGGCTTTATGCGTTCTAAGCGATGCTGAAACTTGCTCGATTAGTAGAGACGAAACGAATGGCCTGGCTCCATCATGAATCAAAGCGCAATCGCATGATTCCGGTAGGGCTTTCAAGCCTTCGGCAACAGAATCCTGCCGTTCGGCACCACCAGCCACGGCCGCGACAACCTTTCCTAAGCGGTATTGCCGACATTGCTCCATCACAATTTCCTCGAAGCCTGACGGGACTACCAGTACTATGCAAGCGATAGAAGCCGAGCATTCGAAAGCCAAAGTGGAGAGCATGAGAAGCGGGACGCCATCGATCTCAATTAGGCCTTTCGGCACGCCGCGCCCAAGACGTTCTCCTCTGCCAGCCGCTACGATGATTGCGCCGGTGCTCATGTTGCAATTTTAATCAATGTGATCTGTCGAAGCAAATAAGGTGGCCAAACTCGATCTACCTTTCCATTTGACAATCTTATTAAGGTTCCATCTTGAAGATCGAATTCACCAATTTTACTTGATGGAATTTCATGCATAGGAAATGTTGGTTTGAAATCATATGCGAATTCATCAATTTTTCCAGTTGCCGCGGCTGATATTCCTACCAAACATTTTGGCGATGACGCGGCGATCAAATTAATTGCAGGTGTAAGTGTTTGGCAAATACTGCAATCAGGATTAAATACCCAGATATACCGTGTGGCAGGAGGAACCCCGTAACTCGACAACACGTTTCGGGAAACGATACTACCTTCTCTAAGCGATGCTCTCACGTGAGGAAAGAAATAGAACGAGCCGGTCCAGAGCACTCCCGCGATCACGATCACCCTCATCGCAACTCTGCCTTTTAAAGAGTTGAGTTTACAGGTCGTACCGATGATAGCCATAATGATAAGAAGAAGATCTTCACCGAGAGTTTCAGTCGGAGTCCTCGTAGTCACTGTACCAAAGCAACCGCAGTCGAATTTGCTTCCGCCCATGATCACCCAAACTGCTACGCTGGCAAAAGTGATTAGCACCCCAACGGCTAACATGGAACTGTGAGTACTATTATAGCCGGTAAGTAGAGAGGCTCCGAGGAATAGTTCCAATATAACGACACAAATGGCAAAAGTAAGTGCTATTGCGGCGAGTAGAGTCGTTTGTTCGATTCCAACTGTGGTGGTCAACGCCTCAATTTGTCGCCCGAATCTTACGATATCGAAGCCTTTGGCTCCTGCCGCGAAAAGAAACACCATACCAAGAAGCAATTGCACCCATCGCGAAAACGGGATTGGGAAAGGGTTCTTAACGTTGATTTTAACTAATCGTCGCGGTAGTGGTTGAATTCTGATATTATTTGCTTGCACGCGATTGTAATTTTAGAAATTCCCGACGCACTTCTCGGGTGTGATCATATAAATAATTTAACGATTCTTCAAGGCGATTGTTCATTTCTGTATTTCGTCTGGACATAATCACTCGAATTGTTTCGAGCGCCTTGTCCAGCCGGTATTCCTGATAACCGTCGGATCCGTACCAAATATAGGGAGGGATTGCTTTGTCAGGAAAATCGTTACCGAATAAATTGCAACAAGTCCCGACAACCGTTCCGGAATTTAAACGAGTTTGGATGGCAGTACGGACAAAATCTCCGATATAAACTCCGGCATGGAGTTCTCCGGAATCGAATTTCTGACCGTCGAGGGTCACCTCGATATTGCGATAATTATTTTTCAGATCGCTGTTATCGGTTGCGGCGCCGAGATTCACCCATTGCCCTACCACCGAACTGCCAAGATAACCAGAGTGCTGTTTGCTTGAGTAGCCTTGCATGATCACGCAACTTAGCTCACCTCCAACACGGCAATGAGCTCCCAAGGAAACATCTCCATTTATTCGTGCGCCTGCTCTGACTATCGAATTTGGTCCAATGTAGACCGGTCCCTGAAGGATAGCTCCTGGTTCGATGACTACATTTTCAGCGAGCCAGATCGGTCCTTGCTCGGCACTAAGAATCGCCCCGGCACCGATATTAGAATTACTATCAAGGCGGACCGTATGCTTTTCAGCTGATATAACAGAGCCGGATCCTAAGCTGATAGCTCCCGTTGCGAAAATATTCTCTCTTCCGCGAATAGGATTATCTTTGGAAAAAACTGGTGAAGAGCCTTGCTGAGTTGACTCAGCAAGACGCAAATCATTTGTAATCTCTTCAGCGTTGTGCTTACCAAGATGCCACGGAAAATCGATTCGCTTGGCTTCGATAATTGAAACGGGCAACTGTTCAGTTTTTTGATGGTACTCATTCAGATCTTTCATTGTAATGATACCAGCATTGAGGCGAAAACCGACCAGTTGTCCCTCTGTGTTCAGATATTTTTCGTCCTTTCCGGATCCGGCAATATAACGAACAGCCTCATCTGAGAGAATAGAGCGGCTACTAAGTAAAACAATTGCTCGATATTGATCATTTATCTTATTAGAAATGGTATCAGGAGTAAGCGGTGAAACGGGATCCAGACAAACAGATTCAATACCGTGAAGCTTGAGCCTAAACGCGAGCTTATCTGTAAGGGAAAAGGCGCCGCAACGTAATTCGCCGGGGTTTGAAAGCGAAGTGAGCGAGCCAAAATGCCCATCGTCGGTAAAGTTGAAGAGGTGAATTTTCGAGTTCATTATTTCGCTGAATGAAAAATACTTATGAAATAGTTGCGAAGAATCTTGTTTTGCACTTTACTTTGAATAAAAGAATTACTATATTCTGCCCGCTGACCATAGGGTCGAACAAGCTGGTCCATCAAAAGGACTGTAACAATAAAGGGTAGTCGAATGCGAAATTTCATCAAAAAAGACGTTATTGAGCGCACAGCTCAAATTTGCGGTATCGAGCCGAAAGAAGCGGCTGCCGCTGTCAATGCAGTTTTCCGGTCACTGCGCGACATGATGACCGAGAAGGTTGAAGAGTGCCGGGTCGAGATCAGGTCTTTCGGTGTATTTGAAGTTAAGAATACTGCCGCCAGATCCCATGGCCGTAATCCGAAGAAACCACAGGAAACGATATTTATTCCTGCTCGCCGCAAAACCCACTTTCGGCCGGGTCGGTTGCTGAAAAACGAACTGAAAAAGCCGATCAAGTAGGAATCAGTATTTTGGGGGGAAATTGAGACAGGGACGCCGGAGCATAATAACTCCGGCGTCTTTGTTGTTGAAGGGCTTAAGCGGCTGCTTTTCCACTACTGAAGAAACTCATTTCGAGAAGACTTGATGCTTCGCGAGTTTGTAAAAGTGCATATTGCATTCTGTCGCAGGATCGCGTAGTTCCGCATTCGATGCAATTGACGAGATATAGGACTTTGGGAGCTTTGTCGGGCACTCGACCCTTCCAACCTCCTTGTATCCCAATGGGTTTGAAACTGCGGCATCCGCAGGTACAACGGTTAAGCATGGCGTTATCCCTTTATAGTCGGTGAAGTCACAGCGCCTCAGGTAGAAGGCGCACTCCTCATCTCTATATCGGCAACTTCAGAAGAAACTTTTGTCTTTTCGATGAAAAATAGGTTTCCTGCGTTCCTATGATTACTCCTGGTGTTCTCTCACGGCTATTTGGTCGCTGTACTGATGGCGAATAAATTCGCCCCTACGTCTTACAGAGTTGCTGTGACATGACAGTATTTCCAGATGGTTAGAGATACGCGAAAACGTTATCAAAACCATTGCCAAACTAATTCCAATTCGGCAAAGGTTCGATCAAATCTCCGCAGTAATACACTTGTATGAATTGAATCGGTGGTTGTGGGAGTATAATTCGGTTGATCAAATTGGAAGATGGCCATAGTGTCCTGAAGTAGTTGGCTGTCATAATCCAATATTAATAGTCTGAAATCGCTACGCTCATCGGGGAGAATCCGGTTGTAGTACCAACGAACTGGCAGAGATGCATAAGCGATATTCGTGAAGCGTGAAAGTGTGTTAAGTTTACGATTATCAGATGTGTAGAGCTCTGAAAAGATGTCTGGTCCAGTGCTGTCGCCATCCCAAGGTCTTCCTTCGGTGTTCGACCACCAGATGGTGTGAAGATAAATGTAAGTAAGGTAGGGGCCTCCAGGAGTAATCACCAGAGTCGCGAGGGCGGTATCGGAGCGGCCAGAAGCGGAATCGGAGACAATCAACGTCATTTCATAATGTCCGGAGTTCGAGTACGAGACAGGTCCCGGCTGGTAAACAGTTGAAGTTATTCCGTTGCCAAAATCCCATCGGCACTCGCGGGCATTTTGAGAACGATTTGTAAACAACAACCTGGCCGGGGCGACCATAGTGCCTTCGATACTGAAAGAGGCCAACAAGTCGGTCGAGTTATTAACTGGATTCGACACTTCGTTTTGGCAACCGATGAACGCCGTTGCGAACAGCAGAGAAATTAGACATTTATTGTTCATTTGGTTCACCTCGTCCACTTAACTAAGAGGCTGTCCCTTCATGTGGCTGATAATATTTCTGGAACAGCCTCGGTTAATTTTATGTTAGTGACCTTAATGCTTCACACCGCGGTCGGTTGGGAAGGGCGGCATGGGCGGAATAATCTTGGGCTCATTCGCGATTTTCTCTAACAGGTACTTGATCGTATAATCGAGTGAAAGATCTTTACCCAGAATGAGCGACGCCGGGTCGTCTTCGACAACGAAATCGGGATCCGTACCCCAGCCTTCGATCATCCATTTGCCGTCATCGACACCCCAGCCAGTGAATTCGGGTTGGGTTAAACCACCGCCGTCCATCAACGGCTTGTCGCTACGAATACCTACCCAGCCTCCCCAAGTACGCATACCGATGATCGGACCAAGACCAAGACGTCGGAAGCCCTCGGTGAAGGTTTCGCCATCGGAGCCGGTTTCGCCATTGCAAATCGCGGCCATGTGGCCATGAAATGCCGTGGATGGATGCCGGTACCTCAACCCATGTCGCGCCATCCCCATTGCGAACATGCCCCGGTTAAGGTGTGACAGGATCATCTCGGCGACAAATCCACCGCCATTGTAGCGGACGTCCATCACTAAGCCTTCTTTGTTATGTTGTGGCAGATAGGCTTGGGTGAACTGGGAAAGACCTGCTCCCCCCATATCAGTCAAGTGAATGTAACCGAGCTTGCCGCCTGATTTCTCATCGACATATCCTCTGCGGTTATCCGCCCAATCCCAGTAACGCAGGCTTCGTTCGCTACCGAGTGGTTTAATGATGACTTCCCGGGCACCATCGAGCGACGGTTTGCTGTTAAGTTTAACCGATACAATGTCATCAGCTTTATTCAAGAGGAGTTCCTGATAGTCGGCAACCGAATTAGTCGCCCTGCCATTGATCGCCACGATGAACTCGCCTTTCTTCCCATCAATACCAGGGGCCGCAAGAGGACTGCTGGTATCTTTCTGCCAGGGTCGCCCGACAATCACCCGTTCGATCTTATAGAATCCGCTTGGATCACGGCTCACATCGACCCCTAACAAGCCAGTAGAACGCCTTTCCGGGCGACGCTGGTCACCACCGCCGACATAAGTATGCGAGCAATTGAGTTCTCCGAACATTTCTCCGATCAGGTCGTTCAATTCATCGCGGGTGGAAATTCGGGCGGCAAGCGGTCCATATTGTTCTCGAACGGCGATCCAGTCAACTTGGTGGAGATTCGGATCCCAGAAAAAGTCGCGCTGAAGCCGCCATGCTTCGAAGAACATCTGTTTCCATTCTGGTCGTTGATCTACCCGCAGATCCCATTCGGAAAGATCGACATTCTTATCGTTTTTCTCGTGTTCAGGGCCGCCTTCAGGACCGCCATGACCACCACCTTCTTCATCGATGCCCATCATGGTGAATTGACCGTCTTTCACAGTGACGATTCTCTTGCCATCACGGGAGATGTCGTAACCGTCTATACCATCCGCCACCATTTTGGTTTTCTTCTTCTTCAGGTCGAATCGAATGAGTTTCATTCCTTTCGGGCCGTCTTCGTCGTCATCATAATCTCCCTCGCCGAGCATTCCGTGACTCTCGAAGGTGAGATAGAATACCTTATCACCAGAAGTGGATAAGCCACCGTAATTTGCGGCTTGAACAGGGAAGGGGGCTATTCGGCTGGTGATGGAAGCAAAGTCAATTTCGACTTTGACGGGTTCTTTCTTCTCCTCGTCGCCTACGATGTCCTTCTTATTTTTGCCGGCTTTACCTTTGAGATCTTTTTCGCTTTTTTCATTATGCTTGTCACCTTTGCCTTCTTCATCGTCATCGAGGGCCGGGTCGGCAGAAGCGGCGAAAGGAAATGCTGTTCCTTCCTTGAGGGCTACAATGTAGGGGCGTGTTCGCTCTTGAAGGATATAGGTCATCTCCATCCCGTCGAGTCTCGGATTTGCTTCCTTATCGCTTAGGAAGACCAAGAATTTCCCGTCATCGGTGAATTTCGGGTTATAGGAGTTGGTGTAGTCCACTGTTACATCGTGAGCTTTTTTATCGCTGGTATCGTAAATCTTCACGATGGAGTTATAGTTATCGGTGGGGGAAGAATAAGCTACGAATCGACTGTCAGCCGACCAAGAGTAATCTCTTATCTCCCATGATGATTTGTCGGCAACTAAAGTCTTTCCTGTGATGGCATCCATCAAGATTAATTCGCACTCTTCATTACTAAAGGCGATTGTTTTTCCATCAGGTGACCAGATTGGTCCAAAGTGCCAGCCTCGGCTATCTGTTCCCAGCAGTTTCGCCTCGCCACCATCGGCGGGATAGAGGTAAAGTTTCTCTTCGCCGGTTGCATCGGAAAAGGCGGCGATGAATTTACCGTCAGGCGAAACATGTGGAAATTTCTCGCGGATCCCAGAGGTGTAGGTCAACTGCCTCACGAGACCTTCACCTTTGGTTGGCGCAGTGAATAACTCGCCGCGGGAGCAGAGCAGAAGCCTCTTGCCGTCAGGCGTCAGCTCGAAATCTTGGATGAATTGTTTCGGATCCACGAATTTTGATTGTGCTTGTAAACGGTCGGTAGGAAGGGCGATGTCAACCTTCTGAGTTTTACCGGATGCCAGGTCAAGCGTCCAGACATCCATGCCGAGCTGATAAACGATGGTTTTTCCGCCTAAGGCTGGGAAGCGCGCATCGAAGTCTTTGTGGAAGGTGTGTTGTTTGATATCTGATGCATCCGGCGTCATCGACCAGATATTTCCGCGGCCACTACGGTCACTCTGGAAATAGATCCTTCCATCAGTATGCCACATCGGCATACTATAGTTCCCCTGCCATTCACGGAGGACTCCGAGTTCAGTAACTTTCTTAAAATCAACCTTGGCAATATCGCCGACGTAAATATCTTCAGCCCAGCCGCCCTGATAGCGTTTCCAGGTACGGAATTCGAGAGCTACAGTATTGAAAGCGACACGCGACCCATTTGGCTCGAAGGTTATATGAGCGGCTTTCTCGAGACCGATTGAGACAGGGAATCCTCCCTCTTTTTGGATACGGAAAAGCTTGTAGAAATAGTGAGGCGATTCCCGCATAGAGCGAAAAATGATATTACCTTTTTTGTCCCAACCTTCGACCTGATCGCGGTCAGGGTGATAGGTCAAACGGAGGGGTTCACCACCACTTGAAGGGATGACGAAGATGTCATCCTGACCATCCGTCTGGCCCGAAAAAGCAATCCACTGTCCGTCGGGGGAAAATTTTGGAAAGCGTTCTTCGCCGGTGGCGGTCGTGAGACGAACCGCCGCACCACCGCTGAGCTTCACCTTCCAGAGGTCGCCTTCAGAGGTGAAGGCGATCCATTCACCATTTATGTCCGGAAAACGGAAAAAGCCAGGGGCGACTTCAGCAGAATAGCTAAGGTTTATCAATAAGATGATCGATACTGCTGATAGCAGTAAGGTTGAGGATACGGTGCGTCGCATTGCGAAACTCTGATGAGATATTAAGTTATGATTGATAGGCTGGAAGGAAAGTATTGGCAGTCATTGCTTGAGTGCCGAATAAGAAGGAGAAAGCGCCGCTCAATTTTAAAGCGGGTTGTCGATCAGCCACAGCTGGCAGAATTTTACCAGCTGTGGAGATCGAAGCTCGATTACTCGGGCCGGTCCATTTTGTATCTCTTGTAATACTTATCGACGCGCCCGGCAGTGTCGAGAAGTTTCTGCTTGCCCGTATAATAGGGATGGCAGTTCGAACAAATGTCAAGTTTCATATCGCCGACTGCCGTACGGGTTTGAAAAACGTTTCCGCAGGCACAGCTAACTGTGGCAAGTTCGTATTTAGGGTGAATTTCTTTCTTCACGAAATCTCCATGTGCATTCGGTTGTTATTGTTAGAACGACAATATAATCAGTTCGACGTTGACTTGCAAGAGATTATCATTTAGAAAGTGGTTCTGTCGTTGAACTTGAAATATTCACTCGTCTCTCTTAAGGCAAGTTATACGATTGATAGTTGATGGAATCACAAAACAAAGTTGCAAGCAAGCCTTTCCTCGCGTAAATTTACTTGGTTAATCACAAGCAGGTCATCAACCGATTTGACAATCAGGAGGAATATTGGGGGATAGAGTAAAGCACTGCATTGCAGATAGTTTGGGAGTGGAGCGAACGCTGGCCCGATTGGCTCATGAGATTGTCGAAAAAAACCGCGGCGCTGAGCGTGTAGGTCTTATCGGTATCCGGACGCGAGGCGCTCCTCTTGCCGAGCGGCTTTCAGGGCTTATTTCGGAAATTGAGAAGGGTCGAGCCATTCCGGTGGGTATCCTCGACATAACGCTTTATCGTGATGATTTCCTCACTGGCCGAAAAACTCCACGAGTACAGGCAACTGAGATCGGATTCGACATCAATGACCGCGTTCTGGTGCTGGTCGATGATGTTCTTTTTACCGGAAGAACCATTCGTTCGGCAATCGACGCCATTCTGGACTATGGGCGTCCAGCTAAAATTCAACTGGCTGTAATGGTTGATCGCGGTCATCGTGAAATGCCAATACAGGGTGATTTTGTCGGTATAAGAGCGGTGACTGCACCGGGGGAGGAAGTCAGGGTTCATCTTCGGGAAATCGATGATGAGGACGAAATCGTGATTACTGAGAAGACAGATGAGTAATACTACTGAGACAAAACAGATTGTAAAACTTAATCATCTATTAAGTCTTGACGGAGTAAGCCGCGAAGCCTTAACTGAAATACTCGACACTGCGGATAACTTTCTCAGTGTCCTCGACCGTCCTATTCCAAAAGTACCCTCTTTGCGGGGGGTGACTGTTGCTAATCTCTTCTTCGAGAACTCGACGAGGACCAGAATCAGTTTCGAGCTTGCCGAGAAGCGTTTATCTGCGGACACAATCAGTTTCAGCGCTTCCGGATCGTCAGTGTCAAAAGGTGAGACACTGCTCGATACAGTTCGCAATATCGAGGCGATGAAAATCGATGTTGTAGTGATCAGGCATTCTGCCTCAGGCGCACCGAGATTTCTTGCTGACCGCATAGAATCTGCCGTCATTAATGCCGGTGACGGTTTACATGAACACCCTACTCAGGGGTTGCTTGATATGATGACGCTCCGCCGCAAGGTGGGAAGGTTGGAAGGTTTGAATGTATTAATACTTGGTGACATTGCTCACAGTCGAGTTGCTCGCTCGAATATCCACGGGCTACTTGCCATGGGCGCGAACGTCAAGGTTTGCGGTCCTGCTACGTTAATGCCAAGGGAGATTGTCTCATTAGGTGTCGAGCCGATCTTTAACATCGACGAAGCGCTCGAATGGTGTGATGTTGTCAACGTGCTACGTTTACAACTCGAGCGTCAAAAGACCGGTGAAATTCCCTCGCTAAGAGAGTATAATCGGACTTTTGGATTATCGAGGGCGCGACTCGAAAGGCTCGGAAAGGATGTTATCGTAATGCATCCGGGTCCAATGAATCGGGGAGTTGAAATCGATTCAGACGTCGCAGACGGACCTTATTCTGTGATTTTAAACCAAGTTACGCACGGGGTAGCCGTGCGAATGGCAGTATTGTACTTGATTTCGGGGAGAGAGCGATTTGTTGAATAACACACGAGAACTTCCAGTCGGGTGGCGCGAAACCACGTCACGACGCATTATCCTCAGAGGAGGAAGACTTTTCCATCCTGGAGTCAACTTGGATAAATCCGCTGACTTGGGGATCGAGGATGGAATAATCAAGTATCTGGGTGAAATTCCCTCTGATTTTTCAGGCGAAGTAGTCAACTGCGAAGGATTGCTGATTACTCCGGGGCTTTTCGATATGCACGTTCATTTACGTGAGCCAGGATATGAGCACAAAGAGACCGTCAGGAGTGGTTGTAGCGCGGCCGCCGCAGGAGGTTTCACGGGGATTGCCTGCATGCCTAATACAAATCCATCCACGGACAATCCGGGAGTGGTAGAATTCATTCGAAATCAAGCGAGTGGATTGCCGGTTAACGTCTATCCGATCGCCGCGACTACCAAAGGAAGAAAAGGCGAGACACTAACCGAAATGGGTGAACTGGTCGCCGCTGGAGTAACTGCCTTTTCCGATGACGGAGCGCCAGTCGCCTCTGCCGACTTGATGCGCAGGGCGCTTGAATATGCCAACATGTTGGGGGCGTTGATCATCGAACATTGCGAAGAACCGACGATGACCGTTGGCGGAATCATGCACGAGGGAGCTGTCTCGACGCGGTTGGGTTTGACGGGTTGGCCTGCCGTAGCCGAGGAAATTGCCATCGAGCGCAACATTCAGTTGGCTGAATATACCGGGGCGAGACTTCATTGTGCGCATGTCTCTACCGCCAGAGGGGTAGAGTTAGTCAGGGAAGCCAAACGGCGCGGGGTTAAAGTGACCGCCGAAGTGACACCGCACCACGTCTCTCTGGAGTGTTCTATTCTTGAAAGTTACGATTCGGAATACAAAGTTAATCCACCTCTGCGCGATGCAAAGGACATCGAGGCGCTGATTGAGGGGCTTGCCGATGGCACGATAGACGCCATTGCGACCGACCATGCTCCTCATGCCCACGACGAAAAAGAGGTCGAACTGGCATTTGCTCCGTTTGGTATGGTCGGTCTTGAAACGGCGTTCGGGATTATCTACACGGAACTGGTCCTTACCGGGCGGATTTCCCTTGCTCGTACGATAGATGCGATGTCGTTTCAACCGCGAAGATTAATGAATCTTCCTGATGTATTACTTGAGGTTGGAGTTGAGGCAAACCTGAGCATGTTTGACCTAAGCGAACGCTGGACGGTTGACCGTGATGCTCTTAACTCCAAGTCGCACAATACGCCATTTCACGGTTGGAAGCTGACCGGAAGGGCACGTGGAATCTTCAATAATGGCAGACTCTGGCATCGGTAGTGAATCTTTTGGAGTGCAGGTTTTGACCTACCATCCAAAGCAGTTAAAGCACGAAACAGAGTGGACTGAAAGAGTTCGTTGATTTATTCGTTCGAATCGAGATTTGATTCTCTTGGAGGGGGAGCTTCAGTCCCCCCTAAAGGACAATCAAGCACAAACAAGGGCGGGCTGAAGCCCCCCCTCCAAGAAAATCTGGTCCGAATTGGCGTCTCAAGCGAATATTTCAACGAACTCTGAAAGTCCGCCCTCCAAGAAAATCGCTACTTGGTTAACACTCTTTATTATTAATCTTACATTGAAAGCAACTCCTTGGCCCGCGTTCCACCAGAAAATATACGCAATTATTGCATCATAGCTCATATCGATCACGGCAAGTCAACACTTGCAGACCGTATGTTAGAGCTAACCGGCGTCATAGTTGGCGGAGCCGGTATGCCGCAAATACTCGATGACATGGATCTCGAGCGCGAGCGCGGTATCACCATCAAGGCTCATGCCATCACTATGGATTACATTAGTGACGCAGGAGTTAAGTACGTTTTTAATCTGATCGACACACCAGGACATGTTGATTTTGGTTACGAAGTTTCACGGGCTTTGGCCGCCTGTGAAGGAGCGATTTTGCTTGTGGACGCCTCGCAAGGCGTCGAGGCGCAAACCATCGCCAATCTCTATCAGGCTATCGAAGCAGGTCTGACGATTCTGCCAGTCATGAACAAGATCGATTTACCCTCTGCTCAACCGGAATCTGTAAAGCAACAGATCGTCGATCTGATAGGCTGTGATCCTGATGAGATCATGTCGGTCAGCGCTAAAGAGGGAACGGGTGTAATGGAACTATTGGCGGCAATTGTGACGAGTATTCCTCCACCTAATATTGATGATTCTCTTCCGCTTCAAGCCTTGATATTCGATTCCCAATTCGACAACTATCGCGGCGCAATTCCCTACATCAGGGTTATTTCTGGTGAAGTCAAGGCGGGCATGACGGTCGTATTCCACTCGACTGGACGGAAGTATTTGATCGATGAAGTCGGCTTGCTGAGTCTCAAGAAATATCCAGCAGACGTTTTGACCGCAGGTGAAGTCGGCTACCTGATTCCAAATTGCAAAGAGGTCTCGGAAACTCGCGTCGGCGACACTATCGGTGACGCTCTGCGACCGCTTCCTAATCCTCTTCCAGGTTACCGAGAACCGAAACCGATGGTGTTCTCAGGGTTATTTCCAGCAGATGCGGACGATTTTGAGCAGTTGAAGGAGGGGCTGGGGCGGCTCAAGCTGAACGACGCGTCACTCTGGAGCGAGCCAGAAACTTCGACGGCGCTTGGTTTTGGTTTCCGCTGTGGTTTTCTTGGCTTACTCCATCTTGAGATTATTCAGGAACGCCTTGAGCGCGAGTATGGTCTGAATATTGTCTGCACGGTTCCCAACGTCGAATACCGGGTGACACAGACAGATGGCAAGGTTGTCTATGTCGATAACCCGGCTCAACTCCCGCATGCAACCGTCATCGATACCGTTGAGGAGCCGATTGTATCAGCTCAGGTTGTTACTCCGCCAGAGTACATCGGGGCGATCATGCAGTTGACGACCGAGCGACGGGGGACCTACATCAACACAGAGTACCTCGACCCCAAACGGGCTGTTTTACACTATAAGCTTCCGCTCGCTGAGATTATCTACGATTATTACGACAAGTTGAAATCGCTTTCAAAAGGCTACGCTTCACTCGACTACGAACACGACGGCTGGGAAGTGACCAAGCTTGCCAAGCTCGACATCATGCTCAATGGCGACATAGTGGATGCGCTTTCGGTGATAGTGACGGAAGAGAAGGCCTATGCTTGGGGGAGAAGGGTAGTCGATAAACTTGCCGAAGTCATTCCTCGACAGATGTTCGACGTAGCAATTCAGGCGGCGATAGGGGGAAGGATAATTGCTCGTGCGTCGGTGCGACAGATGCGCAAGAATGTCATCGCGAAGTGTTACGGCGGCGATATCTCACGTAAAAAGAAATTGTTGGAAAAGCAGAAGGAAGGCAAGAAGCGAATGAAGCGCATCGGTCAGGTCGATCTACCGCAAGAGGCATTTTTGGCAATACTTAAGACTGACTAATGAAAATCAGGACAATTAAATCCCACGAGATAGCGAAGTTTGCCGAGCTTTCGCCGAATCCAGCCCGACTTCAATCAAGACTTGAAGTATTCTTCAAGGAAAAGGCGAGTAATCTTGAAAGTTTATTTGTCGCTGAACGTGACGATGAATTTATCAGCGGGGTTATTTACCTGTTGTATCCTTCAGTTCCGGATGAGATAAACTTATGGGATGTATTTCTGCCGATAGCCGAAGGCGATAGCGACGTAGGAAGAGAACTTCTCGCTGAGAGTTTCCACATGTTAGGTCAGCGCGGTGTCAGAAGAATTGAGGCGAGGATTGAGTCGCTCGACGATGATTTCGAATCGAGGTGTTCTTGCGTAGAATCGGCTGGAATGAAGATATTTCAACAGAAGTGGCGGTACGAATTCACTGCCGGTACTAATCTGCCGGAGATACAAAGCACTTTGATATTCAAATCACTCATCGAATATGGCGATGCAGCTTACCTTAACCTCATTGAAAATGTTACCAGAAACACCCTCGATCGTGGTGATCGGGTAAATAAACTTAACATGGGTTCGCGTCGCGCCGCGGAGTGTTATTACAGCATTCTAAAAAATTTGGATGATCGTCCCGAGTTTTGGCAGGTGGGTCTAACTTCCTCTGGTGAGGTTGTCGGCTTGATCGTCCCACAGATATTTTCACCGGAATTGGGAGGGATAAACTATATCGGAGTCGTTCCTGAAAAGCGTGGAATGGGTTTCGGATTAGAGTTGCTTCGGCGAGGGACGGCTTTATTGTTAGACGCCGGAATCAATCTGATTATCGGCGACATAGACACATTGAACTTTCCAATAGCGAAGTCGTTAGAAGCAGTAGGTTATGTACGGAAGTGCGAGATTGTCTGTTATGGTCGGGATCAAGGTTAACAGAGACAACGTTTACGTGTAATATAGAATGTCTTACGGGTGTATTGCAGTGCTAATATTTAATGATTGTATCGCAGGGTGTTCCCACTCTGCGACACAATCATTAGGCGTTATCGGAATGATTCTGTGACGCGGCACTAATCGAAATTATCTAAACGGACAAGCGAGGACGCTTATCCTGCTACCGAATCCAGAAATCCCTCGGGTAAATCCGCGTAACCTTCCGTTCGCCTTCCTCGGCGCGAATCAGTCCTTCCATCGACACAATTTGATCCTCAGGCCCGATCAGCAGAAAGACGTTGCCATCTTTTGCTTGTTTCGGCGAACCGTAGCCTACCAACACCCGCCCGTAAACCTTCTCCATACGGTTCCATATTTCCCTCAAAGCTTTGGGGTCTTTCTTCACCAACAAGACAGCTCGACGGAAGGCGGCGATTTTTTCGGGCGTGACTCCATCAGCAAGGTCATTGGCGAATGACTCGCCACGCTCCTCGTAGGTCGAGGCGGCGTTGGATTCACCGAAAGCGAGCGCGATAACGTAGTCCAATAGAGTCGGATCCGGCTTTGCCTGGTCAAGAATCGAGACCACAAACTTCATTGTTTCCGATGCGTCGGGGCAACGCTCAGCATAATACCTGACCGATCCCCAGCGATCACGATAGGCGATTCCGTTCGAGTACGCAAGCCCGGCTCCCCATGTTTTCATGAAGAAGCCATGAGCGCCTCCGCCACCATAAAGTCTTCCGGCAAGAGCGTCAAGGACGCCTTCAGGTGAGGCATCATATGGGTCGTGAAGTTTGCTTCCAAAGTAAATTAAACCGTTGCGAGTGCTGGGATTAACAAGTCCGAGATAGACTGCTTGGTTGTCACCACCGCGCTCAGCGACAGCGTGATAAATGACTTTAAAATTGTTATCAGCAGTTGCATGTTCGGATTTTTCGCCGAGGTTGCTGATCAAATCCGACAGTTTGGTTTCAATAGGGGAGCGATCTAAACTATTTGAAATCAAGAACAGACGGGCGTTGGTTTTCTGTGAAATTGCCGCCAATGCGGCGCTCATATCGCGGAGAGCATACTTTGCGCCGTACCCGAAGTCGAAAATAGCATTCCCAATGAGGTAGTCCCAATCAAGGGAGAGGCTTTCGTCCGGGATCGCATTTATGGTGGTGCGGATATCGGCAAGAAGTTCTTCTGCCGTCTGGCGCGTGGCAACATTTGGCAGTGTGGCGGAAGCATTGAGTAACGAGTCGAGGTACTCACGAGATTTGTTATGGCCGACTGTCAATAAGTCTCGTGTAAATCTCAGAAGCGACGCACGCTCAAAGGGGTCCTGTGGTGAGGCAAGTCTCCATTTCAGTCTTTGCATGTATTGGGCTTGCGTCAGGAAACAGTCAGCTGAAAGGTAGCGGTGATTATCCTGGTGGCGAAGCGCATTGAAGGGGATGTCAACCCAACCCTCCTCACCGCCTTTCATCCGATTTCGCATTCCATTCAACTGTTGTGAGACTACGTCGCGGATTCGAGAAAGGTTGCTCTCGTCGATGCGAGAGTGTAACAAAGCGGACTTCATCCATTCGATGGCACGAAGCGATTCGTGTAGGTCTGCGCCTTTACCCTTGACAACAAGTTCGGCTCGACCGGTGGCATCAGAAGTAGAGTAGTAACAGTTGAGGCCGAGTACTTCATTCCTGAGATGGGTTTCCATCTCGCGGTAAGAGAGCCTTGTGCCGAACATTTCCACACCAATCTCTGTGACGAGATTTGGCAGAACTGGAGCGTAGATTAAAAGGGAATCGGGAAGAGCTTGCAAATCGAGAGCCAAGCCGATTGTTGCAGAGGTAAGATTGTCGAACTGGAAAGCGTCAAGCCTGACCGTCCCGATGTAATTCGTGGAACTTTTCAATTCGGAGTCGAGAATTAAGGGAGGATTACTAATGAATTCCAGTTTGGGTTGGGCGGCGGCTTTATTCTCCAAAGCAAGCGTACCAGCGTCGAACTCGGCTTTGTAGAGTGTCAGCGCTTTCTGGTTGTCATCGACATTATATTGTTTTTTAAAGCCATCAACATAGGATGTAAGGCGGGTTTCTTTATCGGCGGCGATTTTGGCGAGCATTGTTGGGTCGGGCTTAATCGCAACCACATAAGGTTCGACCTCGATCAAATGCCATTTTTTAATATAATCACTCCATAAGTTATCGCTCGTGGCAATTCGCGACTCGACATCGGTCAGGACATCGGAAAGAGTGATTGACTTCTTAAATTTATTGAGCGTTTCCAGTCCCTCAAGATGAGAGAGCCAAAAACCGGCGGGGCCTCCACGAAAACCGAACTGCGGTGGAGTGTCGAGAATTTGCTTATAACTTCGTTTGCGCTGGGATAGGTTTGCCAAGGCGCGATTGTTGAATGCTTTCAGGTTTGACGATCCGGGCTTCATTGCGGCAATTTCAGTAATTGCGCCCCTTATCAGATTACGGGCGCTATCGATAACTACAGGTGTGATGCGCATGGCATCGACATTTCCGAGAACAATTCGAATCGGATGGCCTGGGTAACGGCTTGTGGAGGAATAGCAGTAGCCAGAACCGAGATCGATCCGACGGGTTGCCGAGTCGAAGAAAAATTGATAGAGATTGCTGGATGCGCCGCTGGCGAGATTGCCAAGGAAGAGTTCAAGGATTATTTCCTCTTCCAGGTCGTAACTCAGGTTGGCTGGCCACGAGAAAAGCATCTCACCGGGATCGTCGATAGACTCGGCGGGGGCATTGTTGATAACTACAGTTCCCGGCGGAGCCGTTGGTGCGGCGGGAGGTAGATTTTGGACAGTTATCGACGGTGAGCTATTCAACGAGGGCTGTTTTTGGCATTCGGCGAGAATTACCGAGAGGTTTTTCAGGCATTCCTGAGGGTCGATGCTGAGAGGAATGGAAACGATAACGCCCATGTTAGAGAGGACGTGAGTGCTCTTTTGAAAGTCCCAGAGGTTTTTCGGAACCATTTGCCTGATGGCGTCGGGCCGACCGCCTGAGATATTCGCGCAAGGGTGATCGGGACCGAAAACCATATCGTCCATCGGTTCCCAAAGGTAGCTCCATGGTTTTTCGTAGTTTGAGACCATCTCGGTATAGACGGTACCTTTCTCCTCGACCCAGAGGCTGTGATCAGAATCTTCGGTAACGCCGACATGGGCCACTTCACGGCGGATTTCTTCGTCAGTGAAATCGGGATTGAGGAAGGCGTTGAGTTTGGCTTTAAATAGGGCGAAGAAAGCTTCACTACCTCCGACTGTGTTGAAGTGGTAACAGGTGACCAACTGATCGGTATAGGCAGTGCTGTTGCCAAGAAGCATTTCCTCAAGAGCGGCGACATGCTGTCCGACGTTGCCTTTGCCGAGGAGCAGGTGCTCGCATGTATGCGGTTCGCCGCGGTCGTCGGAGGGAGGGGTTTTTATCCAGTAGAAGGCTTGGGGAGCCGATTCGAGGGTGAACAAGTCGATGATAAAGCCGTACTGATCGGAGACAAACCGACCACCGATGCCTTCGCCGTTTTGGTCAAGATATTGGTTTTTCACCGTAAAGCCGGAGAAGTTCTCACCGGATTTGAGGGAATTGAAGAAGGAAGAGTTTGCCGCCATTGTGGTCGTTGTGAGTGAAATTATAAAGAATGCCGAGAGGCGTAGAAGTAAGGTGTTGATATTCATGATAAGGTTAAGGTTGAGATTAAGGTTAAGGTTTAGGTTAAGGTTAAGGGCCACCGTCCAGAATAGCTTATCAGGCATTTCCAGCGAGATGCCGACGTAACAAGAATGTAGGTTAAAGTCTACTGTACAGACAATGGAACTAGGAATCGGTGTTATAAGTTAGCATGGAAGCAATATAGTTGCATGTAGTGGACTTGTCAAGCAGAGAGAACGAAGGTATATTATTGTGTCGTACTACGGATGGCATCTGTATTTGTATGAACCGTAAGGAAACTGGAATTGGGGTGGACAAGAATGACCGCCCTCCATGAGGGAACCGGGTTAAAGAGCGCCAAGAATGACCGCCCTCCAAAAGAGTTAATAAATTTATCAAGAGGATACCACTAATGTTCAAACACCTTTCATGCCTGTTCGTTGCGCTGGTTTGTTTCAACAGCGCGGCTTTCGCTAAAAATAACATCGTTCAACCTTATTACCCTATCTCAGATTTTCTCGACACAACTCCTTCAGTCGAGGGAGGCGCTTTAGGTGGAATGTTTAACCCGGCGGCTCTGGGACTTGGCAAACGTGGAGAAATAGCCGCGTTCTGGAATAATCGCGACAAGAGTCCAGGAGTTGACCGGATGTTTACCGCGGCCAGTGACTTGAGAGGTCTTGGATTTTCGTGGCAACATCTGGAGTATCAGAATATTGCGGGACTGACGCCCGAAAACGGAAAGATTAACGATTTCCAAGTAGGACTTGGAACGGGGGATGAAGGTAATCGCTTTGGCGTCAGCTATGGCTGGTCAAAGGGCGATATCACGACGAAGCATCCAAGGGGCAATCAGTTGACTTTTGGTACGCTTAGCCGTCCAAACTCATGGATTTCCTATGGTGCGGCATTTACGACGAGTTTGAAAAGGGATGGCGGCTATCGCGGTCTGGTTGATTTCGGTGTGCGACCATTCAAGTCGCCGCTGTTAACCATCTTCGGGGATGCCTCCAGCTTGGAGGGTGACAAATTCAAAGACGTTCGCTACAGCGGCGGCGTAGCAATTGAACCACTGGGCGGTGTATCGATCAAGTTCAAGGCTTATGAGGGGGGGACTTACACGACAGGGCTTTCGATTTCCTCTTGGGGAACAAGATTAGCGGCGTCGCAACGATTCGATAAAAACGGGAAAAGTCTCTATTCGACTTACGGTGCGAGAGTGGGCGCACCTTACAAGGGAGACTTCCTTGATAAATTATTCATGAAATTGGTACCTAAGGAGCTTTTTGAAAACGAGATGGTCGAGCTTGTTTTCAACGACCAGATCCGCTATCAGCGGTTCCAATTTTTCGATGATCGCGGACATACGCTTATGGAATTGCTTAAAAAACTTGAAGCGGTAAAGAAAGATCCCGCGGCCGCTGGACTTGCGATCAAAATAACAGAAGAGATGAACGGGTCATGGGAGATCCTTTGGGAAGTGCGCGAGAAAATGAAGGAAGTTCAGGCTTCGGGCAAGACAATCGTCGTTTTCTTAGAGCGTGGAGGCATGCGAGGATACTATTTGGCTTCGGTCGCTGATAAGATTATGACTGATCCCGAGACAATGGTTGCGATGTTTGGGTTTAATCTGGGGCGTTCGTATTATAAGAGGATGCTTGAAAAACTTGGCGTCGGATTCGACGAGTGGCGTTTTTTTACGTACAAATCAGCGATGGAGGGATATTCTCGGGAGAGCATGTCCGAAGCTGACAAGGAACAACGCACCAAATTGATCGAAGGATTTTACGAGACCTATCGAGCCGATGTTTGTGCTTCGAGGAAAATAACGACGGAATCATTCGACCATGTAATCAACGAAGTTGGAGTATTGTCGGCTGATTCGCTTCTGTTTTACAACCTTGTCGATACTACCGGCCGTTGGGACGACATTAAAGATTATCTGGCCAGCGTGACAGGATCGGAGAAGAATATGGTCGGCTTTGGCCATCTGGAGATGCGGAAGCCTGTAAGCCGTGTCTGGGGCAAACCCTCCGAAATCGCAGTTATTTATGCCTTGGGACCTTGTTCCATGAATGACGGCATCAATGCGCGAAAGCTTCAGAAGATCATCAAGGAAGCTCGCGAAGACGACAATATCAAAGCAGTGATACTTCGCGCTGATTCGCCCGGTGGGGATATTTTACCGTCGGACATAGTAGCTTTAGAGCTGAAAAAGACGGCTGAGAAGAAACCAGTTATCATTTCACAGGGACAGGTTGCGGCATCGGGCGGATATTGGATTTCGATGTATGGAGATAAAATTGTCGCATCTCCCTGGACCATTACGGGTTCTATCGGTGTGATCGGCGGCTGGTTTTATGACGCTGGGTTTAACAGCAAGATGGGAATGACTTACGACAACACACAAATTGGCAAGCACGCAGATTTGGGTGAGGGAGCACAGTTACCGTTATTGGGTATGGGGATACCTAATCGTAATCTGACGACTGAAGAGCGCGCCGGTATGGAGAGATGGATCAAAGGTTCCTACGATGACTTTCTAACCAAGGTCGCGGCGGGTCGAAAGATGGAAAAGGAAGCTGTTGACAAAATTGGTCAGGGGCACGTCTTTACCGGAACCGACGGCAAAGCAAACGGTTTGGTCGATGAGCTTGGAGGTATGGAAACTGCTATAGCATTGGCTCGCGAGAAAGCGAAGATTGGCAAGGATGAGGAGATTGTCATCAACGAGTTGCCGAAGCTCGAGCCATTCGACATTTCGATGTTTCAGCCGAAGTTGTTAGGTGTAAGGCTTACGGATATTGAACGAGACCCTGAGCTTGTTTATATTCAAAAGCTCGCTAATTCGGAAGGGCGTCCATTTGTTATGATCCCGCCTTCGCTGATGCCCTGAACTCACTCTATCGAGTGAAAACAAAGGGCGGCGATGGTCGCCCTTTGTTTTGGGAAGTGAGGGATATGGGTTAAATGTACGGATGGATGTGACCGACGGGTACGGAGCCCCGTAGTACCGGCAATTGGTCAGATGGACGTGGCCGAGCATACGGAGCCCCGTCGTACCTGCAAGTGGAGGAGGATGCACGACAGTCAGTCGCCATATCTCCGCTGATGACTGAAGAGAAATATTCCGCTGTCACACGCCCTCGTGTGACAGCCGCAATGATATAATAGAAGAGCTGTCAGACGAGGGCGTCTGCCAGCGGAGTGTTGAAATTCGTGAATATTTCAGAAGACCTTGCGAAAATTCGCCTTGCATTTGAGGCGGCGACCGAGGAGATTTTTTCTCCCGATGACATCTCTAAATTACGAGTAGCTTTTCTTGGCAGAAAAGGGATCATAGCCGATCTGTTCGACCAGATAGGAAAGGTTGCGCCGGAAGACAGGAAGGAATATGGCAGGGAACTCAACGAATTAAAGAAATTCGTCACTGCCCGTATCGAAGAGCACGAGGCGGCGATTCTGGCAAGAAGACCAAAGGAGAAGGTCGATGTTACCCTTCCGGGAATTATCGGCTTTCAAGGGGGGCTACACCCGTTGACGATTATTCTTAATGAGATAACAGACGTCTTCAGGGGCATGGGTTTTACGGTCGAAACTGGCCCCGAAGCGGAGCTTATTAGCTATAACTTCGATAAGCTGAACACGCCATTTTGGCATCCGGCACGAGATCTGACGGATACATTTTACCTCGATACGCCTGAGCGAGATAAGCTACTGAGAACCGAAACCTCTCCCGTTCAGATAAGGGTCATGGAGCGTCAGAAACCACCCATTCGCATTATCGCGCCCGGGAGGGTCTATCGGAGCGACAAGCCCGACGCGACACACTCACCGATATTCATGCAGGTCGAAGGCCTTTATGTCGATAAAGGAGTTTCGTTTGCTGATCTTAAGGGAACGGTTCTGGCATTTTATCGAGGATTGTTTGGTCCAGACGTTAAGACACGTTTCAGACCGCACTTTTTTCCATTTACGGAACCATCCGCCGAAGTTGACATGACCTGCATTTTCTGCAAGGGTGGCGGCTGTCGGTTGTGCAAGCAGAGCGGGTGGCTTGAAATGGGGGGATCAGGGATGGTGGATCCGAATGTGCTCACGGGTGTTGGGATCGATCCTGAAGAGTACAGCGGCTGGGCTTTTGGGCTGGGGATTGAACGGATCGCAATTTTGAAATATGGAGTAGATGATATAAGGCTGTTTTATGAAAATGACCTCAGATTTCTCAGTCAGTTCTGAATCGAGATGGGGATTAGGGAAAATACTGGCGATCCTCGTCCCACTTTTCGTCCTGCTTGTCCCGGTCGATACGATTTTTCGTCATCTCTCCTTTCGCACATCGGCTTGGGATCTTGGAATTTATCATCAATCGCTTTCTCAGCTTTCACGATTCAAAGAGCTAAATCCCTTTCTCTGGATTTACCAATTTAAGACATTCAATGACCACTTTGATCCGATAAAATTGCTTGTGGCTCCTCTTTTTGCGCTGTGGGACAGCGCAATGTTGATGATATTGCTTGACGCTCTTGCGGCTTTGGCAGGGTTAATTCCGGTAGTGATGTGGATGGAAAAACGACTGAGTGAGAAATCACCGAACCATCGGGCCTCTCTCGTCAGATTTGCGGTCGTTTTTGGTTATCTCTTCAGCGATTTTCTCTGGAATGCGTTGTTGTTTCCATCTCACCCAACTCAATGGGCGATGGCGTTTTTGGCCTGGATTTTCTACTATTATGAAAAACGAATATTTAGCTGGGGATTTTGGATAAATCTAGGGTTGTTTTTCGCGTGTAAAGAGGAGTTCCCATTTCTCGGTTTGACGTTAGGCGCGGCTCTCTGGACACAACAGGAGCGACGCACCGGAGTAATTGTCGCCTTAGCTTCGACAGCCGCGATACTCCTGACGTTCTTTCTCCGTCCCGTTCTCATGGGTGATATCGCGCCGCACGGATCATTTCTTGGGAATATGCTTGGCAACCCGGCGGAGTATTTTTCGGAGTGGATTCGGATAGTCTCTCGTCGGGGCGTTTGGCTACCAATTCTTTTAATTATCACTATTTTGCCGCTCAAAGCTTGGCGCCGTTCATTTGATCTAGTACTTATAATGAGTGCTCCATTCGTTATCCGATTGCTCTCATTATATACGACTGCTTTCGGATATCAGTATATGGCGATATTTGTTCCATTTTTAGCCTTTGCTTTTATTAGGAATTTTGACGTTAACGAGCCACGTCCCAATTACATTAGAATAATTGCATGGCGCTTCATTGTAGTGACTATCCTTGGATTGGGGCTAAGGGAAGCGCCGTTCCATCACCCATTCAGCACCGCAATCAGCTATTTTCGTGATCGGGCGGAGATTGCGCAGAGGCGTGGAGTGGTAAAAGCTCTCGCAAACCCAGACCTAAAACTATCAGCACCGAATAACTGGACGCCTCAACTGACCGATCACGAGTTTGTCGCGATGCCTTCGGTCTGGATTGAGATTGGTAAGGAAAGTGCGGTCGATGTTTGGGTATGGGACTTGAAAGGAGACTATTTTCCTTCCAAACTGACAACGGAAGAACTTCAGGCGAAGGTGAAAAGTGGTTTAGGGTCGAATTTTACGTACGAAACGCGGCAGATCGGCGAGAATCTGCAACTTTGGGTCAGACCAAAAGCATTCTAAACTTGTTAAGAGGATTAGCGAAGAGCAATTATTCATGAGTATTCATTTAAAACTATCCATTATCGCAAATGGCCACTTGCAGACGAGAGTGAATTCGAAGGCAAAAATTCTTGTTTCTGCAATTTTGTGCCTGTTGTTTTCGAGTTTGAACGCGAGCGCCAACCCCTCTGGTGCTTTCGACAGCTTCTACGGGGAAAACTGGAGCGGAAACATCGGATTCGGGTCGTCGCGGCTTAACAACATCCTCGGGATGACCCGTGAGTATCAGCTTGACGGCAATTGGAAACTTCACGTTGGTGGTGGGATCGGCGAGGTTTTTCTTGGCGGCGGAGTCGCGTGGTATCAGAATCCCGGCAGAGAAGGACTATTCCTTTCATTCAATGCCGGATTGGTGGGAGCTCACGTCAATGCTGGATATCAGTTTGACGTTGGATCGAGGAGTTTTCTTATATTAGGTGCGGCGATCGGCAGTCGAGATTCGTTTTTGGGGAAGTCTGATAGAGTGTTTTACCCGATAATTGCCTACGAATATCATTTCAAGGAGATAAGGAGAGTGAATTAGGATGGACGAAATTGATGAGAACTCTCCGCTGTCACGTGAGGCACGCGACAGCACTCAAATCTAATAAACTGAAATAAATTATGAAAATTCTTTACTCGTGGCTTTTGGATTACGTCCCCTACAAAGGGACGCCTCAAGAGTTGGCAGACATTCTCACCGACCTTGGCTTATCGGTTGAATCACTCACACGGATCGGCGTCGAGTATCGTGGTGTTGTGGTCGGAAAAGTAATCGCCTGCGAAAGCGTTGCCGGAAGCGATCATCTTTCCTACTGCACTGTCGATGTAGGAAGCGACGATCTGTTGCCGATAGTCTGTGGGGCTCCTAATGTCGCGTCCGGTCAAACCGTGCCCGTGGCAGTTCCCGGAGCGTTACTTCCCGGTGGATTTCTGATCACGGAACGAAAGTTGCGAGGTGTGCTGTCACGTGGGATGATCTGCTCGGAACGAGAGCTTGGGATGTCAGATGAACACAAAGGAATTCTTGTTTTTCCAGATGATTATATCATCGGGAGGCAGGTTCAGGATTATTTAGGCGGCGTCGATTGGCTGTTCGATCTCGAGGTGACTTTTAATCGTCCGGACTGCCTTTGTCATGTAGGAGTGGCTCGGGAGATTTGTGCGAAATTAGGGCTGGAGTTACGTCTTCCGCCCGCCGAGCAGAGCTCAGCGGGACACGCTCAAACGACAGCAGAGTGGGTATCGATCAGGATCGATGACCCGGACCGTGCGCCACGGTACTCGGCTCGCATAGTCAAGGGCGTAAAGGTAGGTGCATCGCCGGAGTGGATGCAGAAGCGGTTGCAAGGGATTGGGATTCGACCGATTTCGAACGTGGTTGATGTTACGAACTACGTGATGATGGAGCTGGGGCATCCCCTACACGCCTTCGATTACCATCTTGTGAACGAAGGGAAGATTATCGTTCGACGAGCATCAATCGGGGAGAAGTTCACTACTCTTGATAATAAAGAACATACATTATCCGGAGATGATCTTTTGATTGCAGACTCCCAGAAGGGCTTAGCGTTGGCCGGGGTCATGGGCGGACTGAACAGTGAGATCACAGAGTCGACGGAAGATGTTCTTATCGAATGCGCGGTGTTTGCACCGGCAGGAATCCGGATAACATCACGAGACAGAGGGCTTGGATCTGAGTCATCGCGTCGTTTTGAACGGGGCGTCGATCCCGAAATGACGCTGATTGCGGTAACGAGGGCGGCTCAGCTGATCCAACAGCTTGCCGGCGGGGAAGTTCTCGATGGAATCGTCGATAATTATCCGAACCGATGGAAACAACCTGAGATTGACTTACGTTCTAAACGAGTCAATGCAATTCTTGCTACAGAATTGTCGCCAGAGCAGATGAGAGGTTATTTATCCTCGCTCTCCTTCGCGCAAAGTGAGGCGAAATGTGATGAAGATGGGTTAGGAAGTACTTGGAAGGTTTATCCACCTTCATGGAGAAGGGATATCGAAAGAGAAATCGACCTGATCGAAGAGATCATCCGTCTTCATGGATATAACGAGGTTGGCATGGCAACCACCTCGCGGGTGGTGCTGGAACCCGATATTGAGCGTGAACATGAGCGTCGGGTCACTGATTCGATAAAGAATGCTTTGGTATCGCTTGGTTTACGTGAGGCTGTATGTTGGAGTCTGATTTCAATCGGTGATTCAACGGCATTTCAGGATGGATTACAGGTTGTGAAGGTCATTAATCCGCTGAGCGAAGATATTTCTCGTCTGAGGACTTCATTAGCTCCTGGGCTATTACGAGCTGTCGAGCGCAATATCAACGCCGGACAAAATGATATTCGTTTATTCGAATGGGGAAAGTGTTTTGAGGGAAAAGACTCACAGATTTCGGAAGGACTGAAGCTTGGTGTAATGTTGACAGGGAAAATCAGACCAGATTCCTACCTGGATAAAGCCCGATTGCTAAAACTTGCTGATCTCAAGGGGATTATCGAACAATTTGCCGATCGGATGCGTTTGAAGGTTACAATTTTGAAAACAAATGAGTTGCCGGCATGTTACAGTTTAGGGGCGGTCGTCGAGACGGGCGAGCTTGGCCAGAGAATAGGAGTTTTCGGACAGATTTCCCCCGAAAGGGCTCTTCATTTTGGAATTGACATTCCTGTTTGGTATATTGAGTTAGACGGCGATCGCCTTTTGCATAATTCTGGAGAAACTCGAAAGTATTTATCCTTGCCTCGATTCCCATCAGCGACGCGAGATTTAGCATTTCTCGTCGGCGATGAAATTGAGTCGGGTGTTCTTGCTGAGTGTCTCAAGCGTGAAAGTGAAGGTTTGTTAGCAAGCTTGGAACTTTTTGACATATATACCGGTAAAGGTATTTCAGAGGGGATGAAATCATTAGCGTTCCACCTATCGTTTCGCCGTACGGATCGAACACTTTCTGATGGTGAAGTCGATGCTCTTATCGCCAGGATGGTTAAAGCCGTCAAGAATGAATCTGGCGCAGAATTGAGAAGTATCTAATAATCGAGCCGTTCCCGATGTGGGGCGGCAATTGAAACCAGAATTTGCCCAAGCTCTCCGCAATGGAATTAAAAAGCCTAGAAAATCTCGAGCATCAACTTTCGCGATTGCTCGATCAATACCGCCTTATAAAGAAAGAACGCGACGACCTCTACGAGAGGGTTAGTCGATTGGAGGCGGAAGTGAATGAACTTCGAGGTGCCAACGAATCGCTCCGTGAAAAGATAGAAGACGCTCGCAAGAACGTTCGCGATCCTGAGAAAGAGGAGCTAATTCGAGCCAAGGTCGATGAGCTTTTGGCGAAACTGGAAGGGTTTTAACCCATCCCGCCGGCAAGGGCAACGTCGCATTCAGGGTTTGGTAATTCGATGACACCAAGCTTAACGACGACGATGTTTAGAGACCTCTACGATAATGAGTGAAAATCGCCTAAAAGGACCCCCTGTCAAGGTCATCATATACGGTCAGGAATATCCAATACGCAGCCGAGGCGACGAGGAGCATATCCGTCAAGTCGCCAAATTTGTGGATGAGCGGATGGCAATGATCGAAGAGCAGACGTCGGCTTCAACACCGGCCCGTCTGGCGATACTTGCCGCCTTGAATATAGCCGATGAACTTTTCAACCTTAGACGCGAAAAAGAGCGACTAATTACTGAGTTTGAGGAAAAGACAAGAGAACTTTCAGAGGTCTTGAATCAAGGAATGAACGAGGGATAACCTCGGTCACGAAATGCGGCGGCCAACAAGAATTTGGACGGCCCGCCCTTGCACCAGTTCCAAAAAGAACCAACAGTTAGAGCCTATGGGAGCCGTGTCTCTTCAAGCGCCTATTACAGGCCGCAATCCTTTGTTAAAAGAGGATTCTGCAGACGCAGACAGCGGAAGCAAGACACGTTTAGGGCGGCACCCACCGTACAGGAAATAGGTTCTTTCTAGGAACATCAAGGGCGGGTCTCCATTTTTGAAAGCCACACAACATGCTGAACATTGTATTCTTTCTTGGCGCATTATTGTGCGCGGCAGTTCTATTCTTATTAGGATGGTTTCTAAAAGATCGGTTCGACAAGCTTGGTCATGCTTCCGCTGAAAAGGAAGCGGAGCGGATCATAGAAGACGCTAAGAGAACGTCGGAGAATTTGAAACGGGAGCGACTTCTCGAGGTCAAAGACGATCACTTGCGCCTGAAAACTCAATTAGAAAATGATTTTGAGACGAAGCGCGCCGAGCTTGTTAAGTCAGACCGGCAATTGCGCGAGCGGGAGCGCATCCTTCAACAGAAGGTCGACATATTTGAGAAGCGATCGCGAGAGGTAAGACAGACTGATCGCGAGCTGAGAGAACGAGTTCAAAAGATCGAAGCTGACCGAGTCGAAGTCGAAGCGTCCAAAGAAGTCGTTTACAAGCGCATAGAAGAACTTGCCGAGATGACTCACGAGAAGGCGCTCGAGGCATTAAAACTTGAACTCATCGAGCGCGCCCGTCAGGAATCGATGGAGCAGACGCGAGACTTACGGGAGCGAGCCAAAACCCAGGCTAACCGGGAAGCTAAAGAGCTTATCATTCAAGCCATCCAACGATCTGCTGCTGATCACTCCGCCGAAACCACAGTAACCGTCGTAAATATACCATCCGAAGAAATCAAAGGTCGAATTATTGGTAGAGAGGGTCGAAACATTCGCTCTTTCGAATCAATAACAGGCGTCGAAGTCATTGTCGATGACACACCAGAAGCAGTAACTCTTTCAGGGTTTGATCCATTCAGGCGCGAAGTAGCGAGAATAGCTTTGGAGACTCTGATAGCCGATGGAAGAATTCACCCCGCTCGAATAGAAGAAGTGGTAAAAAAGGCGCAGAAAGAGTTAGAGGAGCATGTCATCCACTTAGGCGAGCAGGCTTCGATGGATGTGGGGGTAGATGGCATGCATCCCGAAATTATCCGCCACCTCGGCAAGCTTCATTACCGCACAAGCTATGGGCAGAATGTTTTAAAACACTCAATTGAGGTTTCCCGTCTGGCGTCACTTATGGCGGCGGAGCTTGAGCTTGACGCCAAGATGGCGGCCAGAGCCGGCCTTTTGCATGATATAGGAAAGGCAATTGACCGCAACGCCGAGGGAACTCATACTGAACTGGGCGTAGAGCTTGCGAAACGATTCCGCGAGCCTAAAATAGTTTTGAATGCGATAGCTTCTCATCATGAGGACGTAGAGTCAACGTCACTCATTTCCTGTCTGGTACAGGCGGCGGATGCAATATCAGGTTCGAGACCGGGAGCTCGACGTGACAGCATCGAGGGTTATGTTAAGCGTCTTGAGAAGCTCGAAGAAGTTGCAAACTCATTTTCAGGAGTGACGAAAACTTTCGCACTGCAAGCTGGGCGTGAGATCCGGGTCATGGTTGAAAATGATAAAGTGAATGATGCCGAAGCGCAACAGCTCGCTATCGATATAGCGAAACGCATTCAGGACGAGCTGGAATATCCGGGACAAATTCGGGTCGTTGTAATCCGAGAATTTCGAGCAGTCGAATTTGCTAAATAGTGTGTAAATAAGACACTCCGTACGTTTCAGTTTGCGGCGATTAATCACGGTAAACAAGATTTAAGAAAGATAAATTTCATTTGAATAGATCCCTCTCCCATCAATTGATACTGTTAACCAACGGACAAGTGTTTGGTGGTGAAGATGGTCCACCAGTGATATTCAAACAGGTGCTGTTAAGAGGTGATCGCATAGCCGCCATCGGCAATGATTTAGGTCTTAATTCCAACGAAATAAAGACAATCGATCTGAACGGCGCGTGGGTATTTCCCGGTTTATGCGATGCTCACCTTCATATGACGGCTGGAGGGCAATCATTAGGAATCACTGATCTTGCCGGCCTCGACCTCTCTGGCATCGAACAAGCGATCCAATCTGCTTTTTCGATATCCCAAGGAGACGGATCGAGATGGCAGGAAGCGTTCAACTGGGATGAAAATGAAACCTGCAGATTGGACGCGAGACTTCTGGAGCGACTGGTTCCCGGCCATCCAATAATTGTGCATAAGCGCGATCTTCATGGTTGTTGTTGTAATGAGACTGCTTTGAGGTTAGTGGGGATTACGGCGCAAAGCGTCGATCCGGAAGGCGGTTCGATCGGGCGTAAACGGGATGGATCGCCGAATGGAATGCTTTATGAGTCGGCCATCGGTTTAATTCATCGCGTAAAACCAGCTCCTGACAAATCAGTCAGGCGCAAGTTTATTTTATCAGCACAAGATTATTTTATTCAGCTCGGTTTGACGGGAATTTCGGAAATTCTTGATCGTGATAATGATGAAATATATCATGAACTTGAGAAGTGCGGCGAGTTAAAAATTGATATCGATGCGTGGCTCCGCTACGAGAACTGGGATGGCATATCTAAGCCTGTGTCCGGCGACCGATTTAGAGTGGAAACACTTAAATTATTTCTTGATGGATCATTTGGATCAAGAACTGCCGCAATGCTTTCCGCCTTCAACGATGGAACGGACTCCGGTAACCTGATCTATTCTGACGACGATCTGAGAGGAGTATTAAATAAGGCTGCGGATCGCGGTTGGAGGGTAGCCATACATGCAATTGGCGATAAAGCTGTAGATCAGATTTGTCGATTGCTGGGTGAATTACCAGTCAGTTCAAGCGGTTTTGCAAGGATCGAACATCTTCAGCAACTCCCACATGACGGTATCAATCTGGTAAAACGGAGCCGCGCCCTTGCTTCGATGCAACCGATTCACTTGCTTGATGATCAGAAATGGCTTCCGGCTTTAATCGGAAAGGAACGATGCAAGAATTCATTTATCTGGAAGTCACTGTATGACAATGGCGTACCGATAGCTATCGGTAGTGATTGGCCGGTGGCAAGTCCTGATCCACTACTTGGAATTCACGCGGCAATCAACCGTGCAAAATATTATGAATTGCCAGACTCTGGTTTCGATGTTGGAGAAGCTCTCGAACCTTGGCAGGCAATCAGATCGGCAACAAGGGGGTATGCAGTCGCATCTCATCGAACGCACGAGAGGGGGACAATCACGGTTGGGAAGAACGCCGACTTGACCGTGGTGAATCATCCCGACTCGTCTCTAAGAGACTGGTCAGGTGCGTCGTTGAAGATGACCATATCTCGTGGCGAGATTCTCTACTCGAAAAATTAAGCCGGTTAATTGATAGCTAATTGCTTTTCCCTTTCAAAAATTGGTGTGCTGTTACGTTCGCTCACGTGATGGTAAAGTGCAATCTTGTTTGATATTTATTGTCTCGGGTGAAGCGCCAGACACCACTCTCCGGATGCTCGTTTGAATGCAAAATGGTCTAAACAACAATCAGTCAGAGTAATTTGATGAAACCTGTGATAGGAATTTCCGCAAATCTTAGTCTTGCCGGAGACGACAAGCGTACCTTTGCCAAGAGCGCAACCCTTCAATACGTTCCCGATCATTATTGTAAATTTGTTGAAATCGGAGGTGGAATACCGTTTATGATCCCCATTTTAGATGAAATCGGTCGAGCTGAAGAGATTGTCGAGCATCTGGATGGTTTGATTATTACTGGCGGCGTTGACGTCGATCCAGCACTTTACGGTGAAAAGAATACAAAATCGATGGGCATCTGCCTTGAGCGCGATAAGTTTGAGATAGCGCTCGTAAATGCCGCGAGGCAACAGGCAAAGGCGTTGTTAGGTATCTGTCGTGGTATTCAAGTGCTTAATGTTGCATTTAGCGGGTCACTTTATCAGGATATTCCGACAGAGATCGAGAACTCTCTTAAGCATCACGATTGGGAATCTGCAAAAGACGCATATCACAGCATTCTCTTCACCCGTCAATCCCCTCTTACGGATTTGATGCAAAGTGAAGAGATACAAGTAAATAGCAGTCATCATCAGTCATTAAAGAAAGTTGGACGCGGGCTTGAAATTCTTGCCGCCGCAAAAGATGGGGTGATCGAAGCTGTCTGTTGCCCTGCCGATCGTTTTACCTTCGGCGTTCAATGGCATCCCGAACGGATGTTGAACGATCCGAAGCAGGTCGAGCTGGCTAAATGGTTTATTTCACAAGCAGTATAAAGTAAATTGGACTTTTCTCGATTCATGAGCAATGTCAGGCGGGATGAATTTCAATCTGCCTATCTATTTCTCGGCAAGGAAGACTTTCTTGTCGAGATGGGTGTTAAGGAGCTGATATCTCGATTGCTGACTCCAGACGAGAAAGACCTCAATCTTTCAGTGTTTTCAGCCCGGGAGACCGAGGCAATAGCTCGTTCACTATCGACCCCGCCATTATTTTCAAGCCGCAGGGTAATCGTGATCAAGCAAGCTGGCAGTCTCGACGGGAATATCCTCGAAGTGCTTGCGTCTTATTTAAAAGCGCTTCCGAGTGATGCGTGTCTTATTCTCTGGGTAGGGGAAGTCGATAAGCGGAAGAGTTTTTATAAGAAAATCGTTCCACTGATCGATCCGATCATGTGCGACAAATTAAAAATTGGCGATTTGCAGTCATGGATAACAGAGTACGCACAGAAATTCGGAAAACGGCTTGACAGCGATGCAAACACTCGATTGTGCGGAATAAATTGGCCGAGCCTGCGGGAACTTGCTGGTGAACTTGATCGATTAACTTTGATGATAGGCGATAAGACGGTTATCACGTTGAGCGATATCGAAGAGATGGGCGGGGCGTCATTCGGATTTGAGAGGTGGCGGTTCTCGGACGCGGTTGGATTTGCCGATATGAGCGGGGCAATAGCCGCAGTCCAGAACCTACAGGATTGGGGATTAAAACCAAACCAAATAGTAGGGGATCTGTACAGAGTGTTGCGCCAGATGTGGTTTATTCGCTGGCATATCGATCAGAAGAAAACAGCCGAAGCAAAAACCAAGCTGGCAATACAGGATTTTATCTTCAACAAACTTCAGAGACAGGCGAGCGCTATTTCACTGCCTCGAATTGAAGAGGCGATATTGAGAATTTTGGAAGCGGAACTGAGCATCAAGCGTGGACAGCGCCATGATAACCTTGAAACGATTACGGTTGTGACCGAGGTCATATCCGCATTGACCGCTGGCAATGTTAAGAGGGGCGCCGCATGAATACAGAGAGACCGACTGATGAACAGTTAATTCGGGAGTTTCAAGCCGGGTCGATGCCAGCATTTGACGAGATTGTAAAACGGTATCGAAATCCGCTCTTTTCGTTTATCTATCGCATACTTAACGATCCAGCTTTTACTGAAGATTTACTTCAAGAAACCTTCATTCGAGTCTGGACGAATCGTGACAGTTATCGAGAAGTAGCTCGATTTTCAACTTGGATCTATACGATTGCCGGCAATCTTGCGAAATCGGAGTTACGCCGCCAGAAGATACGGCGTTGGACGTCTCTTGGAGGGGCAAGCTCAAGTGACGCTGATGAGCGACCTTTAGAAGTCGCTGATGAGAACTCTGACCCGCACCGTGACTATGAGAGAAGAAATATCCAACAGCGAGTCGATCATGAAGTTGCTAAATTGCCGATAGTATTTCGTGAAGTAATAATTTTGAGAGATGTTCAGGAACTTTCATACGAGGAGATAAGTGAAATACTCAAAATCCCGTTAGGAACTGTAAAGTCTCGCGTCAATCGCGCCAGGCTAAGGTTACAGAAGAGACTGAAGGACTTACTGTAAGTAATTCACCAATCGGGAAGAATTTGAGAGTGCAAATTATTGTGGCGCGTCTTGTTTTATTGACAGAACAATAGAAGGAATGAAAGTAAATCTATTGTAATTCGCGACGACGATATTTTGGCCGAACAAGGACAGCGAAGTCATCCTCAACCAATGGAGAGAAATGAACGATTGCGAGAGTTTTGAGAGCCGGTATATCGATTGGAAGCAAGGTCGCCTCAGCAATGAGGATGGGGATGCTCTCGCCCGGCACGCGAGGACCTGCAGACATTGCGCTTTGATCGGTGAGGGCGAAATGAAGCTCAGTACATTACTGAGAAATCAAACAGAGTACCGTCCTTCCAACGGATTTGAATGGCGGCTTGAGAATTCCATAAAAGCCGCTATGAACAATGGCAAACCTATCCGACTTGCCAAGGATGTATCTATAATGCCTCGTCTTACAGCGTTGGGGGCAGGACTTGCGACGGGTCTGGCGATTGGAATATTCGTATTAACCGCTCCGCTGGGGGACTCGCTGGAAGTGAAGATTTCATCAGTGGAGAAACCCCCTGGTCAATTCATTGCGGATAATTCATCACTTAACAATGACAAGAAAAGCGACAGCCTTTCTTCGCCGCGAGACACGTCGACCAAGGTAGATTCGCATTACCTTGTCGGAGATTACGGGAAAGTCGTTTCCGGTAGATGAGAGCTTAGATAGACTGAGTTCCAAAAAACCGTCCATTTAAGGGCGGTTTTTTGTTGCACGAGATTAGGAAATTGCGTATTATTAATAGATGGCAACAAAACGCCATCACAACACAACGAATTAACAACAAATCATAGGCAGAATAATGGCAAAAACAAAGACCTTTGCAGAGAAGATGCTCAAGAACCTGAAGACGGTCGAAATGCACACGGCATACCGAGTCATCCGTCCATCAATCGGTTCAAAGGGAGCGGTACGGTTCGACAATCGTATTGTCAAAGTACATAAAGAAGAGAACGATCTCGAGAAGCTCGGACTAAATTAGTGCATTTCAACTCGCAGGGCCGTTTGTTTGTCGCAACCGGGAATAAAGATAAACTCTGCGAAATACGTGAAATACTCGACAATACAGGCATAACCATCGTTGGAAAGGCCGATGTCGAAGCATATCCGGAGCCTGCCGAAACTGGCGAAACTTTGAAAAGTAACGCGCTGATAAAGGCTCGTGCAGGATTTGTCCGCACCGGTTTACCCTGTTTGGCTGATGACAGTGGTTTAGAGGTGGAAGTTCTCGGCGGCAGACCGGGAGTCCATTCATCGCGTTATTCGGGCGACAATGCTACTGACACGGAAAACATCATCAAGCTATTGGGCGAGTTAGGATCACTGGCAACCTCCCAACGGTCAGCTAAGTATCGTTGCGTGATAGCTTTGGTAGATGGTGATCATGAAGTGTGTTGGGAAGGAACCTCGGCTGGCCATATAACAAAGGAACGCCGAGGAATGAACGGCTTCGGCTATGATTCTGTTTTTTATTCCGAAGTTTTGAAAATGACTTTTGCCGAGGCTTCAGCCAAAGATAAAAATCGGATATCACATCGTGGACGAGCTCTTAAGTTATTTGAAGACGAGTTAAAGCAGATGATTAGCGAATGAGATTGAACCGCCTGAAAAGAATATACCTTGACCATAGTGCCACTACTCCGGTAGATATCCGAGTTGTTCAAGGGATGAGCGAGCACATGACTGAGAAATTCGGCAATCCTTCGAGTATTCACTTTTTTGGTCGTGAAGCAAAGGAAGCGCTCGACTTTGCCAGAATCTCTGTTGCCAAGGTTATCGACGCCGATAGCGACGATATATTTTTCACGAGTGGCGGGACTGAGGCAGACAACCTTGCGATAATCGGGTACTGCACTCGAGCCAGGGAGCGTGGAAATCATCTGATTGTATCCAGCATCGAGCATTCAGCAGTGTTGCAAAGCGCCAAAGAATTGGAGTCAATTGGGTTTCGAGTTACCCGCATAAGCCCTGATAAATATGGTGAAGTTAGCGCGTCATCAGTAGAAAAAGAGATGACCGATTCGACGATTCTGGTCTCGGTGATGCATGCCAATAACGAAATTGGAACGATCAATGATATTGAGCGAATTGCAAAGGCAGTACATGCGCATGGAGCGGTATTCCATACCGATAGCGTCCAGTCATTTGGAAAGGTACCGATTTCAGTCGAAAAAATGGGGATAGATATGCTATCTCTGTCCGGGCATAAAATCTATGGACCGAAAGGTGTCGGTGCGCTGTATGTGAGAGGAGGCATACAATTGAAGGCACGGCAATTCGGTGGACATCAGGAATTTGAAGTGCGACCAGGAACAGAAAATATTCCCGGAATCGTTGGTCTTGGAATTGCCGCTGATATATGTTGTGAAAAGATGAACTCTGAGGCGTTTCAGTTAAAATACCTTCGAGAGGATTTATGGAATCGTATCGAAAGCGGGCTTGATGGAGTGACCATGAATGGTCATCGTGAAAATCGGATCCCAGGAAACCTGAGTCTCACCTTCCAACGGGTCGAAGGGGAGGCGTTACTCGTCGCTCTCGATCTGGAAGGAGTCTCTGTTTCTTCGGGTTCTGCTTGTTCATCGGGAAGCACTGCTCCGTCACATGTTTTGACTGATATTGGGTTGTCGCCTCAAGAAGCACATTCGACGCTTCGTCTGACATTAGGACGGGGCAATACAATCGAAGAGATTGAGCATACTGCTGAACTTATTATCAAGTCAGTGACTCGACTACGCTTTTTGGATGCTCCCTTCTATGAATCTGGTTCGATTGGTAAGTTTCCGGCACATGTTTGATGATGCCAGAAACAGAGAGTAAGCAAGTCGTGTCTCGTCCTAAAGTAGCCATGTTGATGAGTGGGGGAGTAGATTCTTCAGTTGCCGCGGCCCTGTTGGTGCAAGATGGTTTCGATGTGGTCGGCTTTACCCTGAAGCTTTGGGACGCGGAGAACGAAGAACACGCGCGTAAGGTCTGCTGTACAACCGTGATGGCAAGAGACGCAGGACGAGTTTGCAGGGTATTGGGAATTGCTCATTATACTCTTGATTTACGCGAAGACTTTAATCGGGAGGTGATCGATAGATTTGAGCGTGATTATCTCGCAGGACGAACGCCAAATCCTTGCGTACATTGCAATTCGCGCGTGAAGTGGGGAAGAGTATGGGAGAAGGTCGAGGCGATGGGAATGGAACTCATCTCTACCGGACATTACGCACAAGTGTTTGAGGAAGAAGACGGTGACATATCGCTCCGGAAGGGCTTGGACCAACTGAAGGATCAATCGTATTTTTTGTGGGAGATTCCTCGGAGTTTACTTGCGCGAACCTTATTCCCTCTCGGCTCAAAAACCAAAGCTGAGGTTCGAGAAATCGCAAGGGAGTTGAATTTGCCTGTAGCTGAAAAGGAAGAGAGCCAAGAGATTTGCTTTGTGCCTCGAGACGACTACCGAGGATGGCTAAAATCACGCCACCCTGAGCTTCAGGATGGTTCGTTTGGCGGTGAGATGGTTGATGAATATGGCAAGACAATTGGCAAGCATGATGGATATCCTTTTTTTACAGTAGGTCAACGAAAGGGTCTTGGTCTCGGTGGAGGCCGCAAGTTGTTCGTCACCCAAATCGAACCATCAAGTCATACTGTTCATGTCGGTCCAGAAGAGGAACTTACCCATGCGGAATTTGAGATCGAAGGATTAAACCTGTTGACTTCCGGTTACCAATTTGCTGGCGAGAATGGTTATACCGTAAAGATTAGATATCGAGACGCGGGGCAGGCGGCGGGTGTGTATAAAACCTCCACAGATCGAGTGACGATCAGAACCTTAGAACCCGTTCGTTCGTTGACCCCGGGGCAATCAGCGGTTATCTATCACGGCGACAGAGTGATTGCCGGCGGAATAATTCGTTAAAAGGAACTCGTTTTGTCAAACGACGCCAAAACTCCGATCACAATTCAAAATATAATAATGATGAAGCAGCGCGGTGAAAAAATCACAGCGCTGACGGCTTATGATGCCACATTTGCGCGTTTGATCGACGAAGGCGGGGCAGAAATCATTCTCGTTGGCGATTCTTTGGGGATGGTAATACAGGGCCATGAAACGACCCTACCAGTGACGCTAGATGAGATAATCTATCATACGCGAGCGTCTTCGCAAGGCGTTAAAAGGGCGCTATTGGTCAGCGATATGCCGTTTATGAGTTATCAGGTCTCTATTGAGCAAGCTTTACAAAACTCAGCGAGATGCATCAAAGAAGGCGGCGCGTCAGCCGTCAAATTAGAGGGTGGAGAAGAGATCGCACCGACCGTACGACGGTTGGTTGAAGTCGGCATTCCGGTGATGGGACATATCGGAATGCAGCCGCAACGAGTACGTATTTATGGTGGGTTTGGTCTTCAGGGCAAAGAATTTTCCCAAGCTGAGAAGATTCAGAAAGACGCCGAAGCGATTGCCGAAGCAGGCGCATTTGCCATCGTAGTAGAGAAAGTTCCGCGCACTCTTGCAGAGAAGATAACTAACTCTATTCCCATCCCGACCATTGGCATTGCTTCTGGCCCGGCTTGCGATGGGCAAATACTCGTTTCCTATGATATGTTTGGATTGACCGATCAATACAAGTTTAGATTCGTAAGAAAATACATCGATCTGGCTCAAGAAATTCGTGAAGCAGTTGGGAAGTACCGCGGCGACATCCGCACACAATCATTTCCCTCTGACACAGAATCTTTCGAATAATTCCTTTATTTGACTCATCGAGGGCGGGTTTAACCCGCCCTTCTGGTTACATCTAATGGGATCACGCTACCTTATAAGGAGACCTTGAAATGAAATCAAGTCTTTTCTCGTCAAAGATATCTTCTATCATTTTCATCCTTTCGACAACCGCCATTCTAATTACCTGCCCGGCTTCAGGAGCACTCGTTGTCAGAGAATTATCTTCGCAACAACAATCAGTCGATTATCGAATCGATAAAAGAGAGCCCAGTTCATCGCTTAAAATCGATTGCACGACAACTCCGAAATTAGTGCGATTTGCGGCTGAGGTGAATTCACTGAATTTTTCAACCAGTGAAGAAGGAATGATCTGGAGAATTGAGGACGAAGGTGTTGCCGGGATCGACGGTATGCCTGATCTGCCTGCCGTTTCGCGGTGGGTGGCAGTTTCCGCCACAGGCGATCTATCGCTTTCTGTCAGTGTTCATAATCAGACTCGTCGCTCTGGAGATGTTCCAGCACGTTTTCGAAATCTCGAAGAGGAAGGCAAGGCAACTGAACATTCCGAACTTCTTGCGTTGACTGGTCTTTGGCCTCCTCAGGTAGCGATAATGAGTCAACCTATGGTCTGGAGGGGGATCAGGCTTGTCAATCTGGTGATTTACCCGGTGCAGTGGGATGCCGACGCACAGGAGTACGTCCTTAATGAAGGTGTTACGACTGAGATCATTCGTGGAGACGGTGTTGGGGAGAATGAAGTCGTTCCCGGATACCGCGAACCGTGCCGTGATTTTGATTTGGCAATACGTTCACTGGTGGTTAATCCGCCCGCGCGTGACGATTCGGATGAGAGCTACCCACCTGGCAGTTATCTCGTCGTCGCTAATGAGAATTATCCAGAAGTCGTCGATGATTTTATCGAATGGAAACGCGAATCTGGCCATAAGGTACAAGTTCTGACGTTTGACCCGCAAATTATTGTACGCGCCCAGCTAAAAAACTTGATTAGCGAAATATACGCCGAATCTTCTTTCTCGTTTTTGGTATTTATGGGCAACGAAGAGGTTGAACCACCCCTTAGAATTCCTTATGACAACGAATTTTATGATAATTACTTCGGACAATTAGACGGAAATGATCCGATTGCCGACGTTGCGGTGGGTACCTATAACTGTCTGACAGCAGTAAACCTGGGCTGTGCGATTGGACGGACGATTTCCTATGAAAAAGAGCCCGACATCGAAAATGCGGAGTGGTTTGGGAGGGGATTTGTCGGGGTGGGTCATTGTTCGGTGCCAGAGGATTTGTCTCCATCCTATACAGGCAAGTGGGTTAAAGAAGTGCTGGAGAGACGCGGCTACGAGGTAGCCTCGACTTTTTTCTCCGACAACAACGACAATGATTTTTCGCCCGACGTTGCCCGGCAGTACAACAATGGCGTCAATTTAATTCTCGTTCGCGGACATCAGTCCGAGTTTCAGCCTGGAGACATTAGCAATGAGCGTGGAGTGTTTCCTTTTCATTTCATGGTCAGCTCCTCGACCATTTCACCCGGAGGATGGGGTTCGTTTAACCGGACTTTCAGGATTGGCACACCGGACGATATGCGGGGGCCTTCAGCCGGGTTTGGTCACTATCCCAGTCCACGCACCAATATCGCCAATGCCATCGTTGGTGGGCTAGTCGAAGGACTATTTCATAAAGGAATTCGCAGTTTTGGCTGGGCGAGACAGTATTTGACAGCCAAAATCCCAATTGTGATGCCCGCTGATCAGGGGCAATTGGTAACTCGGTATTGGGGAACACTTCGTTATTACGGAGACCCGGGACAGGAACCGTGGATTGGCGAACCGCGCCAAGTTGAGGTTGAGCATGGAGCATTGCGGACAGGTCAGTCCAGTTATCGAGTTAGAGTCCATATTGGCGATGAGCCGATACAGGGAGCCAACGTAACACTTTACGATCCCGACAATCTCCAGATAACGCGCTCAACTGACGCCGCAGGGATAGCGGATTTTTCTTGGGATAATCCAGACTTTGCCCCACAACAACCAATTCTAACAGTGACTGGAGAGGGAATCTATCCATTCCAAGAACAGCTTGAAGGAGAAGGTCAACCCAGTATTGTTGTATCAGATTACGAAATTTACGATGCGACCCATAATGAGGTTGAGCTCAACCCCGGAGATCGAGCGGGATTAAGGGTGACTTTCACCAACCTCACAGTTGAAGGAGGTTCGGATCCATTCCAAATTAATTGGGTCTGCACCTCGCCGTATGTTTCAGGGCAATTCCAAGCGACGCAGGTACCGAGGTTAGGGATTGGCGAATCGGTTGAGATAGAGTTTCAGCCCGCTGAGAATAATCCAGCGCGAATTCTATCAGAAACTCCCAACAGAACCAGAATTGAATCCAATATTCCAATTGAAACCAGTAAAGGGATGCATTTCGAAGTTCTTGCGCCTGATCTTGGCGCTGAACAAGTCAACCACATTGCCGGTAATCTTTTGCCCGGCGGGAATGTGAGGATCACCGTTACTCTGCAAAATGGTGGCGAGTGGCCCGCAATGAATGTTCAGGGACGATTAACGGCAATTTCCAGTTATGTCGATGTAGCCGACGGAGCGGCGCAGTGGAGTGACATCGATGTCGGCGAAACCGTAGATGAGAGAGATGATCTATCTTTCATTATAAATGAAAACGCCATTCCGGGGAGCGTTGTCGAATTAATGCTTGAAGTCGATACCGACACGCGAATTGGAATGCAGATTCCGATTTCGATCAATCTGGTGAACAGACAATTGGAGGATCCGATAGGCCCCGACAAGTACGGTTACATCGGTATCGAAAATGGTGACAACAATACTGAATGGGCAGACGCACCTGAATATCGCTGGATCAATATCAGTTCTTGGGGTGGGGGAGACTTTCAAGGGACTCTACTTGATTTTCCATTGCAGGGTGAGACGGATTCGAGTGTGGTCGTCGATTTGCCATTCAATTTTAGGTACTATGGCACTGATTTCCGACAGATTACTGTTTGTAATAACGGTTGGATTGCCATGGGTAACCAGACCGGCTTGAAGAATCAACAGAATTGGCCTCTTCCAGGATACAACGGAGCATGGGGGATGATAGCGCCATTTTGGGATCGCTTGAATATGCGCACCCGTTCGGACGGTGTATTCATCTATTTTGATGATGATGCCGATAGATTGATTATTCAGTGGCAAACCGGAGTACTTGATAATGGTGGTAATTGGTTTGCCAATGCCTTCCAAATCATCTTGTTCGATCCGGAGCATTACGAAACGGCAACCGGCGACAGCCCGTTCTTATTCCAATATGACACGGTCAACGACGTAAGTGGGGATTTCGAAGCCAACTTCAAGTGCTCGGTGGGAATATCCTCGCCAGATGGCGAGGACGGTTTGACCTATGCTTACTGGGGGATGAATCCCCGAGGTTCGAGAAACATCGCGGCGAATCGGGCGATACTCTGGACAACTGCGGCGTGGCAGGCGAGAGCCACGCTTGAGGGGCGGGTAGTGCGTTACATCGATTCCACCGCCGTTGCCGGTGCAGAAATTCAGACGTCGAATGGCTTGCAGGCTCTGACCAATGGAGCAGGTGAATACCGGATTATAGCGCCCGGCGCGGAAGGGCTGACTGTTACGGCTCGCGCTGATCGGTATGGGGAAATCTCGGTTGAGGGAGTCAATCTGGTCGATGGGGAAGTGGTTCAGCAAGACTTTGTGCTACCGCATGGGTGGCTCGCTGTTCCCGAAGACACAATTGTGCTTTCTTCCGTTTTCAGAGATGAGAATTGGGCGATAGGCCGGGTTATATTCAGAAATAATGGCAATTTATCGGCACGGGTATCATTTGAGTTGGTCGTGCCCGATAGTAGCCATTGGACAGATAGTCTGGCATTTCACAATGAGGGTGAGAGCGACACAGTCAGCGTTGAGCCTGCCCAGGAAGCAGCGGGAAGGTTCGGCGTAACGGGGGATGTATCGGGAGAGTTCACTGCAACTCTGAGACTTCACACCGATACACCAGTGGCTGTTATTGACCGGCCTTTGAAAGTGTATATCTTGTCAGTAGTCGAAGCGGACACTGAATTGCCGAAGGAATATGCTCTCGCTGAACCCTATCCCAATCCGTTCAACAGCCAGACAACGCTACGCTTCTCGTTGCCTGAGAAAGGTAACGTTAGACTTATTCTAACTGATGTGCTGGGGCGGAAAGTGAGAAAATTGACCGAGACAGAGTATCAAGCGGGCAGTTACCGGCTGACGATGGACGCCGGGGATTTGCCGACGGGGCTGTACATAATCAGGATGGAGGCGGGTTCGTTTAAGGCTAGTGAGCGCCTTCTCTTGCTTCGTTAGCATTTCACAGGCTGAAGTCTTGCTTGAGAGTGGCTCTTTCGTTATCTTTCCTGTGTTCATTCTTTAGTAGTGCCGATTAAAATCGGCACTACTACCTAATATATTCATCCTTGAACTTCATCCTTCAGCCTTCATCCCTCATCCTTCGGAGAGTTACCTAAGCGGTCGAAAGGGGCGGCCTCGAAAGCCGTTGTAGGGCTTGCTCTACCGGGGGTTCGAATCCCTCACTCTCCGCTAAAGACCCATAAGTCCTTGACAACAAGGCTTGTGGGTCTTGTCTTTTTGTACAAAACAAAGAACCGTCACCGATGGGCGGTGACGGCGTAAGCATCGCGTGCATTGCAATACGCCTCTACACCACTATTCTATCGCAGGTAATTTAACTTCATTCCCCCGCTAATGCTTCTCTGATCTTAGTTGCCAAAAGAATCATAGTGAAGGGTTTTTGCATGAAATAGACTCCCGCTCCAATTCTTCCCTTATCGCCAATGTTCTCAGCAGTATGCCCGGACATAAAAATGCACTTTATATCAGGTCTTATCAAAATAATTTTCTCAGCCAATTCACGTCCGTTCATTACCGGCATCACGACATCAGTTAAAAGCAAATGTATCCCGGCATCATATTCTCGGGCAAGCGCGAGGGCTTCAAGAGGAGTTCCAGCGGCCAAAACCTTATATCCTAACCAATGTAGCATACTCTCGCCGACAGCCAAAATCTCCGGGTCATCCTCTACCAACAGCACTGTTTCACCTTCACTTCGTCTGATTAGATTCTCGTTTTCAGATTTGATTCCGATTGGATCACCCAGGAAACGAGGGAGATATATATTGAATACTGAACCTTTTCCTGGCTCACTCACAACATCGATGAATCCTTCGTTTTGTTTCACAATTCCGTAAACAGTTGCAAGCCCGAGTCCGGTGCCCTTTCCGACCTCTTTAGTGGTAAAGAAAGGTTCAAATATCCGTTCAATGATTTCCTTGTTCATGCCACAACCGCTATCCCGCACAGTTAGCATGACGTAGTCACCGGGAATGAAGCCGGGATGATCCGTGCAGAACTGGCTATCCAAGAGGATGTTTCTTGTTTCGACATCAACTTCGCCATTCCCAGAAATCGCGTCTCGTCCATTGATGCAGAGATTAGCTAAAATTTGATCGATCTGACTTGGATCGATTTTTACAGACCAAAGATTTGCTCCAGGGCTCCAAGAGAGGGCAATATTCTCGCCAAGCAGTCTTCGCAACATTTTCAACATATCGCCAACTGTGTCATTTAATTCGAGAATTACGGGCGAGATCATTTGTTTGCGAGCAAATGCAAGAAGTTGGCGGGTTAGATCGGCTGAATGTTCCGCTGATCGTAGCGCTTCAATTAGAAATTTGGAAATGTCTGAGTCACTTTTGGCAACAAGCATTGCCAACTCAATATTTCCGATGACGGCTTGAAGCATATTATTGAAGTCGTGAGCCACGCCGCCGGCGAGTTTTCCGATAGAATCCAGTTTCTGAGCCTGGTGGAGCTGGTTTTCCAGTAGTTTTCGTTCAGTGGAATCTCTCATTATTCCGAGGATGGCGATGTCAGGCGCTTGGCCAATCGAAACAGTGCTAACTTCTAAATCGATTAAATTTCCGGTCCTGTTAATTATCCGAATATTGTATTCGCCTGAAAGTGAATCACCTCGCTTTCGTGCTTGGAAACGCTCTTCCATGAACTGTTTGGCGTCGTCGGTTAACAGGACATTATAGTCAAAATCTGGAGAGGTGATTTCTTCGAGAGAGTAGCCCGTGATTTGGCAGAAGCGTGGATTGACGTATTCGTAACGTTTTCCACGTAGTAAATAAATGGCGTCGAAGGCGTTCTCGACCAGAATTCGGTAGCGATTCTCGCTTTCGATTCGTGCGATTTCCGCTTGATTATATTTTGATATTTCGGAATTTAGTTCATCACGATGGTTAAATGACGCAATTACCAACCGAGCCAGCGCACCAAACTCGTGAGGCTGATGTTGAATTTTTTCCGCAAGGGAGGGATTTCCTTGTTTAAGGCTCTCAGTGATATGTTGTAATGGTCTGTATATCAAATAAATAGTAGTTAGTGTGATCAAGATAATCAATGCAAAAACTAACAAAACGTAGATTGATAACTCGAATTTTAATAATTCGAGGGCTTTATGCAAAATACTGGTCTTGCCTGTGACAAAAATTCGCCCTATCGATTGATTTTGTAAGTTATGTAACTCAATGACAAAGATCATTACGCTGTTATCGATCTCACCGGATGGATCGCATATAAACTCATCTGAAACACCTGGTGTCTGGTTCTGAGTAACTACCAGACCATAGCCTGTGAACTCAGAAATCGATTTCAACCTATCATCATCCCAAATACGTCCGGTAATGAAGTAACCAGCGGGTGTTGTGATGCGAGCGTCGTCTGAAGAGGGTTGAATTGGGGCGGTATGGATCTCAATGATTCCTCTATCGGTTTGGACAAAGAAGTGGTTGAACCAATTTGTGTTTAAACTGGTTTGTACTTCCGAGGGAAGGTCGATTATTTCAGAATTGTCATTCGAATATTTAGATACATTATAAATGGTTTTAAACTCTTTGTTTAAAATCCATTCGACATCAACCTTGAATGTACCAATTGCCGGTTCTATATTTTCCTTTGCCCAAGCGAAATCACCTGTAGTAACGAATTCAACCATGTCATCCCAATAACTATAATCGTACGTCAGCAATCTCTGAGGTTCGTTGATAATGGTCAGGTAATTCTGAAAATCAGTGGTTTCTTCGAGTTCGCGCGCGATATGGAGATTATAGATATTCTGAGACTGAATTCGCCAGAAGACGTATCCACTAAATAGAAAGAGTAGTCCGGTCCCAACGAGGATGGAATATATTGTTGATTTGGCACTTAATTTCACTTTAGCACGTCTCTGCTGATTGAGATTCCAATTGTTGCAAGGACAGGATTATCAACGAAGTCATGAAACCTTTTCGCAGGAAGGTAACTTAGATTTAAAAGAGGAACAAATACGAAGTCTCTGCAGTCGAATTGCGATGAGGCAGAATAGTTGATCAGCAGTAATGAGGATTTATTAGCGCCGATATAGACTTCGTTGAATTTGGCTGAACTCCAGCCGAAGCTAAATTCGTGATAAAATTCGTTATCACATATATAGTGAGGAGCGCCAAGTCCAAGGCTCACAAAATAGGCACCGGGATATTCGATGAAATCGAGGGAGTTGGTGAGTGACATTTCAAATGAACCGAGAGAATGTGATAAGATCAACTCAGCTTCGCCGGTGGCAGGCGAAGCGTATTGATGAGGGTAAGTGTAATAGTTTATATTTCCCACTACACCTAAAGAACCGAGTGAATGCTCAGTTTGGATAGAATAGTCGATCTCGTTGAATTGTCCGCGATATTGTTCATTACCGATAACGTAATTGCCCCAAATCGAGATCATAACAGGCGAAATGCCCCACCAAAGCGATGGCTGAAACACCGGACCATCGCTAAAAGCCAACCCCCTCCAAACATAACGCGAATTGAGGTCGAAGGCCGCTCCAATGGAGAATTGATTTCCAACAGTTTCATCTTGATCCGTCGCCTGAGCGATTATATTATCCGGAAAAAAAAAGAACAGCAGAAGGGTCAAAAAAAGGAGGGATATTCTTACAGACATAGCTCTCGTATTAAATTTTAAATCACCTGAATCGAGTCGGTTGATAAAGTCTGAAAAGACTTGGTTCGTCAAAGCTTACGCCGTCGTGCGTCCGTTTTTGCTATAGCGAGAGCGTACGAGGGCGTCCACTTAGCCTCGCGTGCACTTTTCAATAGACTCCAGTAAAACAAAAGTTATAAAGATAATCGTAAACGTGCAAATGAATAACAAAATTATTACCAGATTGTATTAATCAGGTAATTTTAAATTTATCAAGCTACTCTTGCTCGCAGAGATTAGCTTACAAACCGAGTGAAGCGGCTTGAAAAGCCGCTCCACAAGCGCAACGATGACCTTTCACGAGTACTGTGTAAACAAAAAAGTCAACCATTACGATTGACTATTTTGCCTTACGACCTACAGACCATCAGTATCCATGAATTTCACTCAGTCTTGACAATTTCTGTGGCTGGGGCTTGTTCCAAGAGTCTTTGGCGCATAATGTTCCAAGCCTCATAAACGAGTGTGGCGCATTTTACCCGCGAAGGAAGTTTTGAAACGCCTTCGAGAGCGGCAGAATCACCGAGAAACTTCCTGTCCTCCTCCGAAATATTTTCCCCGCGTAAATACTTTTGAAATATAACACGAAGCCCTTCGATCTCATTTAGGGAGTGACCTTCCGCATTATCGCAAAACATTGAGGCGGAAGCGGTGCAAATGGCGCAAGCTTTGCCGGTGAAAGCTATTCCATCAATCTTGCCGTCTTTTACACGAGCACTTAGAACGATCTGATCACCGCACATAACGTTATTGCCTTCGACGGAGATGTTCGAGTCACCGATTTTCCCAAAATGACGGGGAAACTTGGAGTGATCGAGAAGTAATTCATTGAAAATTGATTCAAGATTCATAGACCTAAGATTTTCCTTACTCTTTGAAGTGCATCGAATAGAATATCAACTTCTAAGCGAGTGTTGTAAAAGTAAAAACTTGCGCGAGCCGTCGATGTAACCCCGAGGCACTCCATTAATGGTTCCGCGCAATGCACGCCAGCTCGAATTGCGATGCCTTGATCATCGAGAATTGAAGCGACATCGTGGGGGTGGCAACCCTTTAAATTAAATGAGATAGCTCCTGTTCGGCTTTGTCGGGGGCCGATCAACGTCAACCCGTTGACTTGCGATAATTTCTGACAAGCGTACTCAGCCAATTCGGTTACATATCGATCGATTTCGTTCATACCGACACCTGACAGGTATTCAAAGGCGGCGCCAAGTCCGATTGCTCCAGCAATATTGGGCGTGCCAGGTTCGAACTTATAGGGAAGTTCGTTGTAGGTGGAATTTAATCGTTGAACTTTGAGGATCATCTCACCACCACCGAAGACCGGTGAGAACTTTTCGAAAAGCTCACGCTTGCCATAGAGAACGCCGATGCCGGTCGGTCCAACGCATTTGTGGCCGGATAGAGCATAAAAGTCACAATCCAAATCGTTCATATCGACAGGGAGATGGGCGGCGGCTTGAGCTCCATCGACTACTGAAAGCGCACCATTTTCTCGAGCCATTTCGGAAAGTGTTTTTACATCGTGAATAGCTCCGGTCACGTTGGATGCGTGCTGGAAGGCGAATACTTTGGTGCGGGGATTCCAGTCGTGCAGAATACTTGGGTAGTCGAATGTCCCGTCAAGATGGATATCGATGAATTGGAGGATAGCTCCGGTTTTTTTTGCGGCCATCTGCCACGGAACGAGATTCGAGTGATGCTCAGAGGGAGTAAGCAGGACGACGTCACCGGCTTTCAAATGCTGTCCGGCGAGGATATTGGAAATGAGATTAATCGAAGCGGTTGTGCCGGATGTGAAAATTATTTGTGCGGGATCATTCAGCCCGATAAACCTGGCGACAGAAGTTCGCGCGGCTTCGAGGCGGTTGGTAGCTTCTTCGCCAATTTTGTGCGGACTGCGATGGACATTAGCGCAATATTCGCGATAGTACTCAGTCTCGGCGTTAATAACCGCGTCTGGTTTCTGGGTAGTGGCGGCGTTGTCGAGATAAGTGAATGGTACGCCAGTCTGCTCGAAATGACGGAAAATCGGGAACGACTTGCGAATTTCAAGAGGATCCAAGCTCACTGTAATCTCAGCAGTTCCGGCAGATTGCTTGATACCGGCGTCTTGGCGAGCACGATCTGACCATCTTGGACCTCGACATGATAACTTCTCACACCTCTCAGAGCAGGAAGAGAGATCACATCACCGGTGCGAATATCGAAGAGGGCTCCATGGCGAGGACAGGCAACACAGAATCCATCTATATTTCCGAACGCCAGCGAAGCGCCTTGGTGAGCGCAAGCATCTTCGATTGCGAAGAATCCCTCTTCGATATGAAAAATCGCTACGGCTGTGTGGTTGAGGGTAATTCGTTTTGATTTACCAATGGGCAGATCATCGGCAGGACAAACCATCAGGAGGTCAGGAGATAGTAGATCAGAATTCATTTGATTGGAAGTAGATATTTATTAATGAAATATAATTAAGTCTGTTGCCCGACACAAAAAGCATCCTAACCGTCAAGCAAAGCTGTACGGGCTACGCGCCACGATTTTCATCAAAACTGATTGGGCTGGCAGATTTAGGTGTCAGTTAGTGGAGTTTGAAATTTGTTAAGCAAACACCGAATCGAATCGTTTGATTACATCATCTCTCCAGTAAGCGCGAAGATGATGGTCAGATATCAAGTCACCTGCCTCATCAAGGAATCCTTCGACAATCAATCGAGTAGCGTCCTTCTGAGAAATTCCACGACTTCTTAAATAAAACAAAGCGCTTGCGTCGGGTTTGCCAACCGACGCGCCATGGGTACACTTGACTTCATCGACAAGAATTTCAAGCTTGGGAATACTATCGGCGCGAGCTTCGGAAGACATTAACAGGTTACGATTAAGCTGGTAAGCATTTGCGTTAATAGCAACAGGACTTACCTTGATTAAGCCTTGATAGACGCTTTTAGCAGAGCCAAAGTTGACGGCTTTGAACATCAGATCGCTGAAGGTGGCTTCGGCGGTGTGATCTTGTAGAGTGCGCAGGTCATAGAGGGAGGAGTCGGAACCGATGTAAGCTCCGCGCAGTTTGGCTACAGCGCCTTTACCGCTAAGGAAGGCCTCACGTCTCATGACCGTCCAGCCGGAAGTGTTGTCGAACCAAGTGAGGTTTAATGTCGAATTTTTCTTTAGATCAACATGCAGATGATCGTAAAAGTTGACAGGTACGCCAGAGTGATTTAAAGCAATAAGATCAAGTCGTGCACCTTCAGCTAAATAGATACGGGTCGAAACGCCAAGCCATGCCTCTTCCTCGCTTAGGTCTTGTTGTTCGAGGATGACTGTGGCGCGAGAGTCTCTGCCGACGTGGATGATATTCTTTGGAAAAAACGCTTTGCCTGAATGAGACATCTGATGGCTGATAAAAATCGGCCAGGGAGATGACCAATTATCCGGTACAAGGCAATAGCTTCCACCCGATGAGAATGCGGAGTGGAGAAGCGATACGGCAGGGGAATCCTTATCTTCGGGGACATCAAGACTTAATTTCTCTAGCAATGAGGCTGATTGACTTCGAAAACCTTGGTTTAGTGATCCGGCAGTCAATCCTGACTCGGAATGTCCAGCAACAAACGTCGAATCTTTGATCTGGCAATTCTGAAGGGCTACTCGCGATGCGATAAAGGACTCAACTGAAGTCGATTTATTGGAGACGGGGAAAGGAGTGCCTTCTTTTGAAAAATCCTTTAGACCAAATTTATTCCTACCAATAAGTCGAGGATTATTTCTACGCCAGGATTCATCGAGGGAGGTAGGCCATGCCGTGTTTTTCAGGCGGAGGAAAGCTTGCCGTCTCTGATTGAGGAGACTTGCCGGTTCGCCGATATAATCGGAAATGCGTACAATCTCCTCCTCTTTCCAGAGCGAGGGAGACTTTTCGGATGTGGCTGTTGGAACTAAAGGGAGCATTACTTCTGGCACTAACCCACCGATCCTTCCATCTGGAGTTTGATCAACTGGTTCATTTCGAGGGCGTATTCCATGGGCAGTTCTTTGACGATCGGATCGATAAATCCGCGGATGATCATTGCAAGGGCGTCAATTTCCTTGATGCCTCTTGACATCAAGTAAAATAATTGTTCGTCCGATATTTTGCTTACCGAAGCTTCATGCCCAATAGTAACATCATCTTCGTGGATGTCATTGTACGGGTAGGTGTCGGAACGGGCTTGCTTATCGAGTAAGAGAGCGTCGCAGACGACACTTGCCTTAGAGCCATAGGCTCCAGGCTGAACATCGACGAGGCCACGATAACTTGTTCTACCGTCGAATTGACTAATCGATTTTGAAGTGATTTGTGAGGTTGTATCCGGGGCGGCATGGATGACTTTGGAGCCCGACTCAGTGTGCTGTCCTTTTCCGGCGTAAGCAACAGAAAGAATTTCAGCACGCGCTCCTCTTCCCATAAGATAGACAGAAGGGAATTTCATTGTTACTTTAGATCCGAGATTGCAATCCACCCATTCGACGGTGGCATTTTCGTAAGCCACAGCGCGTTTGGTGACGAGGTTGTAAACGTTGTTAGACCAATTCTGGATCGTGGTGTAACGGACACGGGCGCCGGGTTTGGCGATGATTTCGACAACTGCGGAATGAAGTGATGCCGCCGAATATGCTGGCGCTGTGCAACCCTCTACGTAATGGACGAACGAGCCCTCTTCGGCGATAATCAATGTTCGTTCGAACTGCCCCATTTTTTCGGCATTGATACGAAAATAGGCTTGCAACGGAATATCGAGCTTTACACCAGCAGGGACATAGACGAAGCTACCTCCCGACCAGACGGCAGAATTAAGAGCAGCAAATTTATTGTCGCCAGAAGGTATAACCTTGCCGAAGTACTTCTCGAATAGTTCAGGGTATTGCCGAAGTCCGTCGTCAGTACCAAGAAAAATGACACCTAACTTCTCCCATTCGGCCTTGAGAGAATGGTAAACCATTTCGGACTCAAACTGAGCGCCAACGCCGGCGAGGTATTTTCTTTCAGCATCAGGAATTCCAAGTCGTTCGAATGTATCCCGAATTTCATCGGAAACATCGTCCCAAGAGCGTTCGCCTTTTTCCTGTGGACGGAGGTAATATGTCAGGTCTTCAAAATTAATTCCACTGAGATCTGGGCCCCAGTTGGGCATTGGTTTTTTAAAAAACCACTCCAGAGCATTCAGCCGATATGCCAGCATCCAGGCCGGTTCGCCTTTTTGCAGGGATATCTCCTCGACGATTTGTTGTGTCAGACCACGCTCGGTACGGAAGTAGAACTTACTTGGGACATTAAAGCCGTGCCGATAGGTCGAGAGATCTATTTCAAGAGCCTTTTCAGGCATGATATTTCCAATTTTGATGGTGTAGAAAGAAGAGGTTATTACCGATAAAGGTTCACCCGGCTAAGGCCGTTTCCTCTTTCAGGATTTCGTAACCGTGTTTTTCAAGTTCAAGTGCGAGCTCAGGGCCGCCACTCATGGCAATTCTACCCTTATGTAATACGTGGACATGGTCGGGTTGAATGTAATTGAGTAATCTTTGATAGTGAGTAATTACTAAGGCACTGAAATTATCGCCGCGCAAGGAATTTACGCCATCTGAGACGATTTTTAAGGCATCGATATCGAGGCCGGAGTCTGTCTCGTCGAGGATCGCAAGCTGTGGCTGGAGCATCATCATCTGCAAAATTTCGGCGCGCTTTTTCTCGCCGCCTGAGAAGCCCTCGTTCATAGAGCGCGACAGATATGCCTTGTCCATCTGAAGTTGTTTCATTGCCACATCGAGGCGATCAGTAAACTGGGCAAGCGAAAACCTTCCCGGATTAACCGCCATAGTTGCTGTGCGGAGAAAGTCTTGCATTCGCACACCGGGAACTTCATGTGGGTATTGGAAGGCAAGGAAGAGGCCTTCCTTGGCGCGCTCATCGGGGGACATTTCGAGGAGGTTCGTTATGCCGAAGAGTATATCGCCGGAAGTCACTTCGTAGGCTGGATGTCCCATCAGTGCGTAAGAAAGAGTTGATTTACCTGAGCCGTTTGGCCCCATCAACGCGTGAACTTCTCCGGCCGGGACGATCAAATCGACACCGTGAAGAATTTCGACTCCGTTAACGGAGGCATGCAGGTTGCGAATCGTAAGAGATTTATTCATTAAGATACTTATAATTTAATTAACTGCCGTCCTGATAGAGGTCAATTCAAACATACGCATTATAGCTCTCTCGGCTCCGGATCGCACCGATTCGGGTAGGTTGATCTCGGGCTGAAGTGTTTCAAGAGATGAAATTATATTGTCGAGAGTGATCATCTTCATGAATCGGCATACCTTGCATGAGCGGTAGAATTTTTTTTCAGGAGCCTGAACAGCCAACAGATCAGATAAACCGCATTCAGTTACAGCGAGAAATTCAGTCGCCTCACTATTTCGCGCGTACTCGACCATCCCGGACGTCGATAATGCCGCGTCAGCCATCTTCACGACGTCTTCACGACATTCGGGATGGACAAGGACTTTGATACCGGGGTGCATAGCTCGAACCTGCATGATCGAATCAGGATTGATCTCTTGATGGACGTAGCAGTGGCCGTCCCAGGCGATGATCTTCTTGTCCGGCACAATTCCAGCTACATGCGCGGCGAGATTTTTATCAGGCAAGAAGAGTACCGCTTTATTCGGAAGTGCGGCAACTACCTGAGCGGCATTAGCAGAAGTGCAAACAGCGTCACAGAGAGCTTTGACCGCGGCTGTAGTGTTGACATAGCAGACCACGCCAAGGTCTCCATACTCCTCTTTGAGAAGAGTTATTTTATCAGCTACATCATCCGCATTTGCCATATCGGCAAGTGAGCAACCAGCCTTGAGATTCGGGAGGAGCACGATTTTGTCAGGCGAGACGACCTTAGCGGTCTCTGCCATAAAATGAACACCGCAAAAGACAATAACATCAGCGTCCTTTACACTTGCCGCCTTCATCGAAAGACCGAGTGAATCTCCAGTGAAATCGGCAACTTCAAATATTTCAGGGCGTTGGTAGTTGTGCGCCAGCAAAACGGCGTTTCGCTGGCGCTTCAGATCGTGAATCCGATCAATTTTTGTTGACATTTCGCGACAGACTTCAACGGTGTAGTATCCCGCATCGGCTCGCGACAGGCGTGATCGAAGTTCTTCCGGGTCTGACATTTGGTACTCAGTTGAAAGTAGTGGCTGTGTCGCGGGATTTACTTCGAGGTCACAACCATAAATGCTCAAGTCAGCAACAGCTTTTGAAACGTGCGGCGACGTCATCCCAATTAATGACGTTCATAAATGCCTTCGTGTATTCAGCGCGCTTATTTTGGTACTTAAGGTAATACGCGTGCTCCCAAACATCCAATACGAGGAGTGGTACGACACCCCACTGAGTCAAATTCTGATGTTTTTCGGCTTGGAGAATCACCAGCTGGTTTTCGTTATCACATTGGCAGGCGAGGATTGCCCAACCCGAGCCTTCGACTGCGTTGGCGGCGGCAAGAAACTGAGCTTTGAATGTGTCGAACGATCCAAAATTCCTTGCGATAGCATCAGCGACCTCTCCGGAAGGAATTCCGCCGCCATTGGGCTTCATATTTTTCCAGAAGATGGCGTGGAGGAAATGGCCAGAGCCATGGAAGGCTTGTTCGCGCGACCAATGCTTAACCAGACCGAAATCACCCTTATCGCGAGCCTCGGCGAGTTTAGATTCAGCGTTGTTCAAACCATCAACGTAGGCTTTATGGTGAATGTCGTGATGGAGGTGCATGGTCTGGGCGTCGATATGCGGCTCAAGGCCTTCGTAGGGATAATCGAGCGGAGGTAATACGTGCGGCATGTTAGTTCCTTGTAATTTTGTTTTGGACCGGAGGTGGAGGAAATTGAATCCACCAAAATATTGTTTTCAGTTGACAGGTCTCTGATCCCTGCAAATGTTGAGACGAGTTGGAAAAAGAAGTGTTGGCGATTTATTGGGGATCGGAAATGTTTTAGAGTATTTCACAAAGTTTTGTTCACTGAACATTTTTTTCGATCATGGGAAATTCGATGCGCTCAGTTTGAAGCTTTTCTGGTGAGATGATCAATAGCGAGTAAGGATACCGCAACACCGAGACCGATAAATATCGGCTCGATCGAAAAAGGGAAGGGTGGTGGATTGCTCATATCCCGGCAGACAAACCAAACAATCACCGTTATTGGTGCAACGATCATCGTAGCGGCCGCCCAAAACTTTCGGTATGCGAGCCGTGGGAAATAGCTTAGGGCAAGGGGGAGCATCAGACCCGGCGTGCCGAGTGAGCCGACGCGGTTCCATATATTGATAACCGATTCAGCCATCAAAGCAATCACGATGGCAAAAAGCCCACCAACTATCAGTGCAAGCCTTGTGAGCCAGACTTCTTTAATCCAATTTCTGATCCGAGTAAACTTATACATGATGTCGTGAGACAATGTAGAAGCAGTCAATACCGAGTAGGAGTCGACTGTTGATTGAATTGTTGCGATCATACCGATGAGCATAAGGGCTTTAAAACCGTAGGGGAGCACTTTATCGGCGAGCAAGGGAAATGCATCGACGCCATTGATTCCCGACCCAAGTACCGCGCGACTGTAGAGCCCGACGCTTGTAGTCATAAAGTCAAATAAAATCCAAAAAGGGATCGAAATTAAAATGCCCGCCTTAGCTACTGCAGGGGACTTTGCGGCGTACACACGCTGATAAAATGAAGGTTCTATAAGTGCGGAGAGGGCGATAAAGTACCAACTGAAAATGTATCCTGCACTATTGCCACCGTGCCATTGAAAAGATTCAGGCGGAACGTGGGCGCGCAGATAATCAATGCCGCCGAACTTATAAACCATCAAAAGGAGTATGATAGCAAACGAGATGAACATCAGCACAAAATTCATCCAATCACTTTTCAGATCCGCTTTGAATCCACCAAGGAATACGTAAAAAATCGAAATTATAGTTCCGACGACAACACCCATCCCCAAAGACCAACCGAAAAGCAACTTCAATATTATTCCAAACATCAACACGTATGCCGCCGGAACGGTCATTAAGAAAACGTAAACGGCGCTCCCGATACCAAGGCGTGTTCCATATACGGCTTCGATTTGGTCGGGGATGGTCAAAAGGCGCGACTTGCTTGCGCGGCCAGCAATGAACATCGCGAATATGAACGCTCCAAGGTAATAAGGAACTCCAAAGACGAGCCAATTGGAAATGCCGTATTTATAGCTATATTCACCTACGCCGAGGATTCCACCATACCATGTTGAAACCGTTGTCGCGACAAAAGAGGGAAGCGTCAGTCGGCGACCGATAAGTAGGTAAGATTCCATGCTGTTCGCTTCCCCGCGCCCCGGTTTCAGCGTGATATAGAGCATGAAAAGGAGATACAGCGTAAGCAAGAACCAATCAATCAAGTGAAGCGTCAAGCGAATATCCTATCGAAGAATTAATTGCTCAATGATACGAAAAAATCAAAGGTGTATCAATTGAATCCCGCCAAAAAAGTCGAGCCCCCACTCCGCGGGGAGGAGTGAGGGCTCTTTCAGCAGTCGGGAGAGATGCCCTGCTGATACGGATTTTGCTTCCAGCCAAAGTTCGGCAGGAAGACATCTCTTAAGTTGACTGTCAACCACGGGGATTGACAGTAATGCGTTTGGAGGGCGGGATGAATCCCACCCTCCAGGGAACTCGTTACTTAACCAGAACTAGTTTCTTGCTAGCGTCAAAGGATCCGGCCTGCATCCTGAGGATATACACGCCCGAGGATTCACCAGCGAGATTGATCGTAGAACGATATTGTCCAGCCTTGTATTCGCCAGAGGCGACAGTCTGAACAACGCGGCCAGCCATATCGAACACCTTGATGGATACTTCGCCGGTCTTGGCGAGATTGTAGTTCAAGGTAGTCGAAGGATTGAACGGGTTCGGATATGCTTCGCTCAAAGAGTAGGTCAGCGGAACGGTTTCATCAACCATCTCAACGCCGAGTACATTCAATGTCACACGAAGGACACCAAGGGCATAGCTTGCGTTGTGGTAACCACCTGAACCATCAGAGTTCACGAAGTTTGCGTTCCAAAGCGCCATACGCTGAGTTGTAGTCCAGGTAGAATCGAATACGGCTGTCGGACCCTCGGGTGGAAGGATATCCTTAATATTTTGGACCATGCCCGCCATCTCAAGAGGAACAGACTCATACGTGCCGTCGCCATCCCAGTCATTATCGGCGCCAATCTCGGAGAAATCTTCGACTTCGCCATGGCATGAGGCACAAACTTCGGTATGCTCAACGCCGGAGGCAGTTTTCATGTGGAAGGTGTGATCACCAAGTTTAAGGAATCTCGCTGTATCAGCGGCAACTTCAGGAGTTTCTGCCATGTGGCAACCGACGCAGACGTTTTCAACAACCTGAGCGTGTGGTGAATTTCTGACACGTTCGCCAAAAGTGAACATGCCTCTGCCAGCTACCATATCGCCTTGCGGTGAGCCGTGGGGATCCAATCTCGGTCTGCTTCCGCTTATCTGGGTCAATGTAGCGATACGTCGAGCATGATGGCAATTGATGCAAAGGTTTCCGTTGCCAAAGTTGACAACAGTCGAGTCGAGAAGCATGTAAGGGGCAACCGTGCGAAGCTGATAGGGATTAGTAGCGCTATGCGGATCGTGACAGGTGGCGCAACCGATAGGCTGATAGGCTTTGGTGACAAGGGTGTCATGGACGCCATTCAATTTATCAACGAAGCCAATACCACTGTGGCAATTCGCGCAGGGTGAACGCTCTTCCATTGGTTGGCGGGAGTGACCGGACAGCTTCCATTGCATTGGTCGGAAATGATGTGTTCCGGAATCGTGGCATTTGGCGCAGACGCCTACGTCAAATGTGGAGACAATTCTGTTATCGGCGACATTTCCAATATGGCGTGAACCCGGACCGTGACAGCTTTCACATTGGATGTTTGCCATTGCGGCTGTTTCGGGGAATTGGATTTTCATAGAATCGAAAGCCCACGCCTGCATACCACCACGGGCGCTATCACGGAATACCCAGCTTTCTTGTGTTGCGACATCGTCAAACCCATGATTGACGGCGGTCTGGTCGGTATTAAAACCTACGGTATGGCATCCTATGCAGGATGCGCGATAGCCAGATCTTCCCTGTGCGCCGGAGTAATCTCGCGTAAACTTGCCGGCGTGCTTGGTTTCACCCCAAGGTTCAAGCTTCGGGTCGTCCGGATCAACTTGTCCATCGTGGCAACCCGCACATTTGGGAGCGTCGGGTTCACCGGTGATGTTGCCGACTCCAACATAATTGCCAGCATTGACCTTGAGGACAACGGGAGCGCTTTGACCAGAGTCAGACACAACGACTAATGTGAAGCTATAGGTTCCCACCAGATCAGGAACAAAACTGACCACAGCCGCGTCGCTGGCGCTAAGTTGGGCTTGTGAGTTGTTCGGACGGGCGGTTACCGCCCAAGTCCAACCTGTAAGGTTATCGGGGACGGCATTTTCAGCAGGATTAACCTTCTGGCCGAGGTAAATTGTTTCACCAAGACCAACATTCGGAAGACCGGTGGTTGCCTTTCTAAAGATATCTGAAGTGTCAGCAACTACGTCTCGCGGTGTAATGCCAAGTGTTACGGGCTTGGCAACTGGAATGGCAAAGCTCGAGCTGGTGAGTGCAAGTAAGAATGATACTGCCATTAAAAATAGAACGGAACGTTTCATTAGTTCTCCCCTGTACGATTGTCCCTGCGTGAAAACACACACAGGTGAATTTGATTTGTTAGTGATTTCTCAGCACTTTTAAGCGCCAGGCGGTTCATATTCCGCCAGATTCGCGGTTCCCCGCAAGGTTCCGAGAATTGATTTGACAATTTAGTCTGCAAACCTTGTGCCGATAATATTGGTCTGTTGAAAATATCATGATTTTGGGCGTTTTGCCAGATAGAATGGGGTTTCTATTGATTTTGGCATTCTCGGAATGACTCTTTCGTCAGAATTGAGAAATGATTCGGTTGACGGGTACTGAGCCCCGTCCTACCGATCGTAGCGTCTTTTCACCAGACTCAAGCAATCTTTAGTCAGACATCGAAAAAACTTCGAAAACTTCGCACCATAGTTGCATTGATATTCTTGGCTTACTATCTTGTTAAGTTCGGAGAAGTGTGATTCTGTACCACAGACAAATCTAACTAAACTCTTATGGGACTGATGAACCCCTCAAGTACGAATAACCGTTCGACATATCGTGGGGCATTTGAGCGGAGCCGCGAAAAGATCGGGTCGATCCTTGGCGCTGAAACTCCTTCAGGTCGAGTAACGGTGACCCTGTCCAATTACTTAACGCTGACCCGTTTGGTGATAGTGCCGCTTTTTTGGTATGGGTTATTTTCCGAGTCATGGGGGCTAAATGTAGCCTCGACGCTGTTGTTAGCGGCCGGGGCGATTACTGATCTGTGGGACGGAAAAATTGCCCGTAGGCGGGGGCAAGTAACACCATTTGGCGATTTCATGGATCCGCTTGCAGATAAATTTCTGGTGCTATCTGGTTTCTGGGGTATTTTGGTTCATGAACCATTCGGAAAATATTGGATATTTGTTTTGATTCTTGTCTCAATCATCAGTGTTCGTGAAATCTGGATAACACTATTGCGGGTTAGTGCGATTAGGGCCGGATCAAGCATCAAAACAAGCGCTTGGGGCAAGTGGAAGGTTGGGGTAGAACTTACGACATTGTTAGCGACTCTCGTTGCTATGAACATTCGTGATTATCTCATTGATTTTGGGTTCCCATATAATCCGTTTATCGGGGATCTATTTAATGGCGGCGTGCTGATTTTATTTTTCCTCTCGACGCTGACAGCATTAATATCAGGGTGGATCTATTTACGAGATTATAGATTGGCAAGGATTGTGATTTGAGGAATAGAAGAGTTTCTCAGTTGGTAGCTACGGTCGGTCCGTTCGGCTGGCTTCCAGTTGCTCCGGGAACATGGGGAAGCGCAATTGCGGCGGTGATTTGGTGGTATCTCTCTTCGATTGCATTAATTCCAATGGAAATTGCCATTATAGTAGTACTTTTACCGATAGCTGTCTGGAGCGCTCACGTAACAGAAAAAGTATTGGGGCACGACGCGAAACCGATTGTCATCGATGAAGTCGTCGGGCAGTGGATTACCTTGCTATTTGCGCCAAGGCAAGTGTATTTGTATCTGATTGGATTTATTCTTTTTAGAGTATTTGATGTATTGAAACCATTTCCAGTTTATCAATCTCAGCGTTTGCCGGGAGGATTTGGCATTGTGACGGACGATGCGCTTGCGGGACTTTATGCGGGAGTGACATTGCTGATCCTTCAGAAGGTTTTCCTTGGCTGAATTGCATATCGAATTGATTGCAGTTGGAGACGAGCTACTGATGGGGATGACACTCGACACCAACTCGCATTATATTGCACGACAACTGTCTTTTACGGGACTCAGACTCCAACGCTTGATATGGGTAGCTGACCGGGCGGAAGCTATTAAAGCAGTGCTCGAAGAATCCTGGAAGCGCTCGGATATTGTTATCATCATGGGAGGATTAGGTCCGACACACGACGATTTGACACGCCCGGCGATCGCCGATTTTTTCGGCGACAGACTTGAGGTGCGTCCGGATTTACGGGAGGGAATTCTGGAACGATTTCGCAGTCGGGGTCTAAATCCGGCTCCCGGCTGGGAGAGTATGGCGGAATTTCCCACAAACGCTGAACCTATTCCAAATAATCGCGGGGCGGCGCCGGGAATTCATTTTAGGTTGGGATCTCGCGAGCTTTTTGCAGTGCCCGGAGTACCGTCTGAAATGAATGAGATGATAATTGACTATATCCTGCCACGAATTTCCGACCGAACTAAGGGTAGTTATCATTTTCGAGTGATCAAGACCGTCGGAATAGGCGAATCTCATCTGGCGCAATTGATCGGCGACTCCGATAGATTGAAGCCGACAGGGCTTGCGTTCCTTCCAAGTATCGACGGGGGAGTAACTCTCCGGCTTTCGCTCTATTCGGATAATCTGCCTCAATCAGACGAGTCCCTTAACCAAGCCGAAGCGCTTGTGTGTGCGGCAGTGCAACCCTATATATATGCTAAAGAGGATAAGTCCCTTGAAGAAGTTATCGTCGATTTGATGCGATCCCAAGGTCTTCGTCTGGGACTGGCTGAATCATGTACGGGTGGAATGATTGCCGCTCGGATAGTTAATGTTTCGGGATCGTCGGAGGTACTGGATAGAGGAGTGGTGGCCTATTCAAATTTGTCGAAAACGGATCTATTAGGCATCTCGACGTCTCTAATAGATCGATGCGGGGCGGTGAGTCAGGAAGTTGCTCGTGCGATGGCGGAAGGAATCCGCATCAGATCTCAAGTAGAGATCGGACTTTCGGTAACCGGTGTAGCCGGACCGAGTGGTGCAAGCGACGCCAAACCCGCCGGCTTGACTTACATTGGACTGGCAGATGAGACAGGGTGCATTGTCAAGCGTCACTTATTCGCCGGTAATCGTGACGAGAATCGACGTCGTGCAACGTTGGCGGCGTTGACAATGCTTTACTCTCGACTTACGAAATGAGCGGACTGCCAACAGTTTGCAGGACATTTATCGCGATTGATGTTCCAGCTGAATTGAAGCAAAGCATAAGCCGGATTCAAAAGGAACTCAGCAAGTCGAACAATGACAGAATTGCCTGGGTCAGAATGGAAGGCGTTCATATTACACTAAAATTCATTGGAGATGTAGGTCGAGATGAAATGCGAATATTGATCGATACCGTGCGTGATTGCGCAAAAAGACATCATGATTTTGTGTTAAGAACCACAATCAAAGGCGGATTTCCCAGATTAGCTCAACCGCGTACATTGTGGATTGGCGTCGATGGAGGAGTTTTTCTAATCAATCTACGAGACGATTTGGAGTTGGCGTTAAACGGAATTGGTTTTCCACTCGAAGCGGGTAAATTTCACCCGCATATTACAGTGGGGAGAGTGAAAATGCTTGAAAAAAACTCGACGATTCCCACCAAATTCAATGAATTACCTTTTCAAGCAATTGCGTGGAACGCCGCCAAAGTTAATATAATGATGAGCCAACTAAAGCCAACCGGGGCAGAATACGGCATCATCGAAGCGGTGTCGTTGGAAGCTTGATGCAACTCATCGAGAGCGGCTTTTCAAGCCACTCTGTTCGGGCCGGAAGTCTAAGTACAAGTTCAATTGCGGCTTGAAAAACCGCTCTCCAAGTATTCTTATAGATCCACCAGATTAATAACAAAAAAAAGTATGAGTAAAATATGGCTGAAAAACTAACAGAGAAGACGCGCATGGCAGACAAACTTTCAGAGAAGACACGCTCTCTCGAACTGGCTTTAGCAGAAATCGAGAAACAATATGGACGTGGATCCGTTATGCGTCTGGGAGATGATAGCGCAACTGTCAAAGTAGATATTATTCCTACCGGATCACTGGCGCTTGACGCCGCGCTGGGAGTCGGTGGGATGCCGCGCGGCAGGGTGATAGAGATATTCGGACCTGAATCTTCAGGAAAAACTACTCTTGCCCTTCATGTTATCGCAAATGCGCAAAAAGCCGGCGGTACTGCCGCTTTCATTGACGCTGAGCACGCACTGGATCCGACCTACGCGTATGCGCTTGGGGTTGATACGGCGAACTTGTTGGTATCCCAACCCGATACGGGTGAGCAAGCGCTCGACATCGCCGAGACTCTTGTTCGCTCAGGAGCAATCGACGTGGTTGTAATCGATTCGGTGGCGGCATTGGTTCCGAAAGTTGAAATTGAAGGCGATATGGGCGACCAGCAGATGGGACTTCAAGCGAGATTGATGTCGCGCGCCTTAAGAAAATTGACCGGAACGGTATCTAAATCGAATACATGCTTCATTTTCATTAACCAAATTCGAATGAAAATTGGCCAAGCATGGGGCAATCCTGAGACGACTCCCGGCGGAGTTGCTTTGAAATTTCATGCAACTGTACGCGTCGATATTCGGCGGGTGGGTGCTCTCAAAGAGGGGACTGAAATTATCGGCAACCGGACAAGGGTGAAGATCGTTAAAAATAAGGTTGCTCCACCTTTCAGGGAAGTGGAATTCGATATTCTCTATGGGAAGGGAATTTCTACCCTTGGTGAGATCGTCGATCTTGCCGCGGATTCAGGGGTCATTAAACGCAGTGGCACTTGGTACTCTTTTGGCGAAGAGCGGATTGGACAAGGAAGAGACAGGGCGATTCAATTTCTCGTCGAAAATCCTGATCTTAAAGATCAAATCGAAGCCAAAGTTCGCGAGCATTTGAAAATAAATAGACTTCCGATCGTCAGGACAGCGGCTTCCGAAGATCTTTAGAGTAAACCTTGAATGATGCTCAGCTTAAGGCGGTCAGACTCTCTGCGTTGAGATATTTGACAGCGAGAGCACTCACTTCGCGCGAATTGAGTAAAAAGCTTGCTGGCAAAGGATTTGCGACCGAAGATATCGACGTGGTTATCGCCGAATTTACGAAGAAACGTCTGTTGGACGATGCTGGGATCACAGACGACGTCATTGAGTCTTCGTCTCAGTATAGGCTTGAAGGCCGACGACAAATTCGCAACCGCTTGATTAAAAGGGGAGTCGATGCGATTGATGTTGAGCAAAAGCTGAAAACGAACTACTCGATAGAGAATGAATACAACGCTGGCGTCGAGTTCGCAAAGAAAAAGCTTCGGTCGTTAGCGAATTATCCAGCGTATATTCAACGTCGAAGGATTGGGAGCGCCCTTGACCGGAGGGGGTTTTCACCCGAGTTAACACACAAAATACTTTCTGAGATAAATTTCTCTACAACCGACAACGGCAATGTAGAGGAAATATAATTATGGCAATAAAATACAGCGAAAAGGTCATTGAACACTTTACATCGCCTCAGAACGTAGGTGACCTAAAAGACGCGAACGCCGTGGCCACGGAAGGCAGTCCGGCTTGTGGTGATATGGTGACATTTGCATTGCAGATAAATCCTAATACACAAATTATTGAGGATATTCGTTTTCGGTCATTCGGTTGCGCCTCGAATATAGCTACCGCCTCAATGGCGACACTGATAGCGAAGGGAAAGTCAATTGAAGACGTTAAGCGTTTGACTCATAAGAATATTACCGATGCACTGGATGGCTTGCCAGCAATAAAACTCCATTGTTCGGTACTTGCCATCGATGGATTAAAGGCGGCAGTTCACAAGTGGGAGGTCGATCACGGGCTAAGAAAAATCGTGACGCAAGTACTTGATCCATCAAGTGTAACTGCCGCACTTTCAACGGTGATTAACCCTCGCACTGGCGAATTCCTACACGATGTCGGTATGTTTGGCAGAATCGAAATAGAGCCCGATGACGAGCGTGTTTATGTCGAAGTGAAAATCAAAGAAGTTGACGAACGTTTTGCAGAGAATATCGAAGGCGAAGTACGTGAAAAGCTTGAAGCTATTCCCGGCGTTATGAAAGTAATCGTTCAGTTTAAGATAAAGAGCACGGAGTACTGAAGCCGGTGGGTTTCTCGGAAAAGTATATCGACCATTTCTCAAATCCACGCGGCGTTGGCGAGGTCCAATCAGCGGATCTTATGTCAGAGACAGCTCACGAAGGCGGTGGGTGTTTCGATAAAGTCAAGCTGACGATAAAGACCTCCGGTGGCAAAATTATCGAAGCGAAATTTCGGTCGCGGGCATGTTCAGGAACGATAGCCGCCTGCTCGGCCTTGATTGAGATTATTCTGAACAAATCGATGGCAGAAGCGCGTGCAGTGACCGCTCAGACACTGATAGACTATCTCGGAGGAATCCCAGAGAAAAAGCAGCATTCAGTCGATCTGGCCGCGCAAGCATTGTCCTTAGCTTTAGATAGCGAGACATCTGGACGAGTCAATTAATACGAACGGAACGACATGACTTTATCTGCAACACTTGCAATTTACTTTAAAGAATTTAAAGACATACTTCGAGACAGAAGGACGGTACTTTCCGCTGTCCTTCTTCCAATTTTGATCACACCCCTGATGATGGTGGGCATAGGCGGATTCGCGGAACGCCAAATTGCTTCCATCAAGGAGAAGCCTACCAATGTCGGCTGGATCGGGACGAGCGATGGTGCAGGCACAAAAGCGAACCTTTTGACAATGCCAAATGTCAAGGTCAGCGATCTTGACAATGATACAGCTATCGCCTTCGAGATACTCAGGAGCAAAGGATTCGACGTTGTGGTCGTGATACCGGAGGATTTTGAAAAACGACTTGACGCAGTGGTCGCGAACCAAGATTCCATTGCTCCAGTAATTGGCATTTATAGTGACCGAACCCGTGAGAAATCAGGATTTAGCGCGACATTAGTTATTAATGCTTTCGAGCAGGCACGCCTGCAGAGAGTTGGGGAGATTCTAACTGGATTCGGTCTAAAGCCAAGCACGATAAAGCCGTTCGAATTTGAACGTTTCAATGTTGCCGATGCAGAGAAGTCATCCAAAGCAGGGCTGGCATCGATACTGCCATACCTATTAATTATCATGGTATTAAGTGGCGCTGTTTATCCAGCGATCGATATGACGGCGGGTGAAAAGGAGAGGGGTACACTTGAAACACTGCTTGTTTCGGCAGTTTCGCGGGCAGATATCGTTTTAGGAAAATTTCTAACGGTTTTCTCAATAGCTTTGATAACAGCCGCGTTGCAGTTGATCAGTATGGCCATAACGTTTCGTAACTCCAGCAAAATTGCTCCAGCATTGGCGTCTGAAATGCCATTTATTCTGACGATTAGCGATGTTATTTTATTAACATTTACTATTATCCCCCTTGCAGTAATGTTCTCGGCAATTCTGATGGTTATTGCCATATTTGCCAAATCCTACCGAGAAGCCCAGACTTACGTAATGCCATTGATGTTCGTCGTAATATTTGCCTCAATGATGTCACTATTTCCCAGCGAACCAAGTCAGATGATATCAGTAATTCCAGTAATGAACGTTTCTTTGCTGTTAAAGCAATCCCTTGTTGGTCAGATGGAGATGATGTCACTGATACTAACGATGTGTTCGAACATCTTTATTTCGATAGTGGCATTGTTTCTCGTATTTCGAATGTTCCGCAAGGAATCGGTATTATTCAGGATCTAACTTGAGCGAATATTTACCTGTTTCAGACAAGATACAGTCGATCTTTCCTTTTATGCGCGAGGTTCCTGTTTTGGTTGCTGGCCATCGGATTGGGGTAGTCGGCGCTTCGGGAGCAGTTGGCGGGACGCTATTAAAGGTGCTGAAGGAACGGCATTTCCCTATCGAGGAACTTCACGTTTTTGCTTCTGCTTCTTCACGAGGAAAATGGATTGAGACGCCATTTGGACCACAACTTCTTGAGCAACTGTCTAAACGAAGGATACCTGAGCTTGATTTTGTGTTTTTCGCGGCGGGGGCATTGGTGGCTCGAAACTGGGCGTGGAAGTTTGCCCGTCGCGGTGCGACAGTAATCGATAAGAGTCCCTATTTTCGAGACAAATCTTACTCACCGCTCATAGTTCCTGAGGTGAATCCCGAAGATTTATTGAATCAACGCGGCATCATTGCTAATCCGAATTGTACGACCGTACCACTCGTAACCGTTCTTTTTCCACTTCACAAGAAATTCGAGCTTCGTCATCTCACTGCGGTGACTTTTCAAAGCGTGTCCGGTTCCGGAAAAAAAGGAATTCGAGCATTGGGACGAGAGATTGCTGACAATGATGCAGAACCATCAGTGTTTAGTCATCGAATCGCCTATAATGTGATTCCCTGGATCGGTCAGTCAGGCGAAGGACATAGCGGGGAAGAGTCAAAAATGATTTCTGAAACCCGCCGTATTTTAAAACTTCCGAGGCTATCGATCAGGACAACTTGTGTCAGAGTCCCCACGCTTATTGGACATGGGATCGCTATTCACGCCGAATTTCGTAACGCGTTGCAAGTGAAATTAGCCAGAGAAATGTTATCGAACGCGCCAGGAATCAAACTTTTAGACGATCCAATGAATTCCGTCTTTCCTACACCCCTTGAGGTGGCGGGTAGCGACGCCGTGTTCGTCGGGAGATTACGACAGGACCGCGGGCCAAATAGCCTTGCAATGTTTGTAGTGGCAGATAATTTACGCAAAGGCGCGGCAACAAACGCTGTTCAGATTGCGGAACTTATTCTGACGAAGCGTTCTGACCAATAAATTGATAAAACATGCTGATCCCTTTTCGCGATGAAGCACGAGCCGAAACTGCGCCATTAGTGACCTTAATCTTGATCGGTCTTAATGTCACAATTTTTCTTTTTGCTTCAATCTGGGGTGCTCTTGATAGCTTGATTTCTCGCTTTGGTTTTACTCCCGGGGCGAGTGTAAGGAGCCCTGAAGTCCTTATTAGTTCGATATTTCTTCATGCCAACCCGCTCCATTTACTGAGCAATATGTGGTTTTTATGGCTATATGGTGATAATATCGAGGATCGATTTGGCAGACTTCCCTATCTTTCATTGTATTTACTGTCAGGAGTAGCTGGCAATATAATTCAGACAATATTTACTGGATTTGATTCGACAGTTCCCGTTATCGGGGCATCAGGAGCAGTAGCCGGGATTATGGGGAGCTATATGATTTGTTTTCCTAAAGCACGCGTAAAATCGATATTTATTCTGGTGTTTTATCCATTATTCTTTCAAATGCCTGCTTTACTATTACTTGGTATTTGGATGATTGTTGAGTTTTGGCTGGCCTTAATAGCTCAACCGGGCGATCATGTCGCTCACTGGGCGCATGTCGGAGGATTCATTCCTGGAGTAATCTGGGGGTTACAACGACGTCATCCGCACTTTGGTCCGCGAGGGTGGTGGTGGTAAAAAACCCTCAAAATCAAGGACCCGTCGTGTCCGGCTCGCGGGCTATGGGCGACGGTAATTTCTTAATGACTAGGGTCATGAATATCGAAGAAGTTGTTGGCGTGAAACGACGTTGGAGCTACAAAGAGGCCGTTGGTTACTTGAACGGTTTCATTGACTTTGAACGACAACCCGAGCCCCGCCTCCAAACTGAAACCAAAGATATAGACCGTTTTCGTTTACTTCTTCAAGGTTTGGGAAACCCTCACCTTGCTTATCCTACTGTTCATGTCGCAGGAACGAAAGGAAAAGGCTCCACTTCGGTATTACTCGCCTCAATTTTACAATCAGCAGGATATAAAGTCGGGTTATATACTTCTCCCCATCTTAAATCGGTTCGCGAGAGGATTGTTGTTTCCGGCCGAGCTATATCCAAGCGGGATTTTGCAAAAATTTTGCGGCGGATAGCTTTCGAATTTGAATCATTGAATTGTGATCGGACACTTGCATTCAGGACGGTGTTCGAATTGCTGACGGCGGCGGGATTTCTTGAATTTCAGCGTCAAAAAGTCGATATTGCTATTATCGAAGCCGGCCTTGGAGCCAAACTTGACGCAACCATTGTAGTTGATCCAATACTGGCTGTAATGACGCCAATCGGTCTTGACCATACTCAAGTTCTTGGTGATACCGTCGAATTAATCGCCGCTGATAAAGCTCATATTATAAAAAGCGGTGTTACTGTTGTAAGCGCCAGGCAAGTAGCTGGTGCAAGCAGAGAGCTTCAAAAGAGAGCAGATTCTGTTGGTGGTTTGGTAAAATACGCGCCCGGAGCTGGCGAATTCAGCGTCACAGCCGCTTCCTTAAAGGGGACTGAATTATATAGCAACCGCTCTTGGCTAGCTGATAGTCCTTTACACCTCGCGCTTCCCGGAAGCTTCCAGTTGGTCAATCTCTCGGTAGTTTTAACTGCCATCGAGGAGTTAAAAAGCAAGGGATTTTCGATTAGCTCAGGGGCTGTCGAATCAGGACTTGCCAGCGCTCGATGGCCCGGAAGAATGCAGCTTATCGGCAGGAAACCGCAAGTGATCATCGATGGTGCTCATAATGCATTGGCGGTAAGAGCTTTCCGGGATTCACTGCACGATCTGATCGGCGAGAAAAAGAGTCATATAGTCTTCTCTTCGATCATTGGCAAACCAGTCGAAGAAATGGCGGCAATTTTAGCTCCTGATGCAGAACTGATGCATATAGCGCCTCTGAAATTTCCCAAAGGAGTATCTTTGGAAATTCTTAAGGATGCGGTGCAAAAGGCTGGCGGGGAATATCGAACCTACCCCGATGTACCGGCGGCACTGGCCGGAGCCAAACAATGCGCTGGAGTAGATGGGCTCGTTGTCGTTACAGGGTCATTATATCTGGTCAGTGAAGTCTTAAGGTACTACAAAGGGTTGTCATTGTCGTCTTCCACGGGAGGGATCGATGATTCAATTTAGGCAAGGTCTGCCGATGTATCCAGCATGTCCGGCAGAACTGGGTTCCGTACGCGTCTTAAGATTGCATTATGAACGTCGATAAACCCACCCTTCCTGTATCAGAGACAGATATCGGGGCTTTGGTCAACGCATTCCGATTTTTTAACGAGACGGCAACCAACCTCAACACCGCCTATCAACGACTTGAAGCGCGGATGGGTGATCTTAACAGGCAACTTGAAGAGAAGGATCGACAGCTTTACACACGATTCCGAGAACTTGACCGAGTGACGCGTTATCTGAATAGCCTTGTCGAAAGTCTATCGGCCGGGGTTGTTGCGATTGATAACGAAGGGAAGATCACTATATTCAATCGGACTGCGGCTGAAATGATTGGGATTCAGGCTGAGTCCGCCATAGGCAAATCTTATCTGGATGTATTATCAACTGAGGGGAGTCCACAAGGTGCTTACCATACATTAATCAATGGCCCAGAAGTAAGGGGAGTAGAGAGGAAATTTTCCGGATCTGGTTTTACGGTTATATCTCAAACTTGCTGGGTGATCGATTCCTTTGGGGAACGAATCGGTGTTATGGAGCTTTTTGAGGATGTTACAATCGCCAGAGGTCTGGAAGATCGTTTAGAGCAACAGAAGACTTTGAGCGCTCTGGGCGAAATGGCGGCATCTGTGGCTCACGAACTTCGTAATCCGCTTGCAGGCATTGGTGGATATGCCGCGATGTTAAAAGAGGAGCTGGCACATAATTCAAATCTTGGTGGAATGGCCGATTCTATAGTGAAGGGAGTTCAAAATCTCGACAAAATTGCGACTAATCTGCTTCTTCTAACCCGACGCTCAACGGTTAGCTCAAGTTCTTTTGATATTGTGAAGGTACTTGAGGAGACATGCGACCTTCTACGAAGTGAGGCGGCAATGAGTGAGAGTAGAACAATTTTCACTTTGAAAGTTCCCCACGAACGGATTAATATCATTGCCGATGAGATCATGTTACGGATGATGCTCACAAATCTTGGTCGAAATGCTTTTCAGTCGATTGAAAAGAGTGGAGAAGTGAGTTTTAAATTGGTGTGGAAACTACTTGTCAATCGATTTGACGTCATTGTTACGGATAATGGATGCGGAATACCGAAGGAATGTCTTGCCCGACTATTCAATCCGTTTTTCACCACTCGCGAGAAAGGCACAGGACTGGGGCTTGCGCTGGTGATGAAGGCAGTCGATCTTCACCGTGGAGAGATTACCGTAGAAAGTGAAGTTGGTCATGGCAGTCGTTTTACGATCAGCCTTCCAATTATGCAAGATGTTGCAAGTCACTTCAACGAAACTCTCACGGGCTGAGAACCACTTTCACCACCCGCCAAACAGGATTGTGCTTTGCCACTTTCTACTCATTCTTCATTCAAGCAGAAAATTCTTTTATTCCTTATTGAACATATCGGACCGCTGATTATAAGGTTACTCGGAGCTTTATGTCGTTACGAAGTAAAAGGAATAGAAAATCTTACGAAGTCTGAAAATGCAGGAAATGGAGTTATCATTGCCTTGTGGCATGGCCGGATGTTGCTTCCTGTTTATCATCTCCGCAATCGACAGATTTCGGCGCTGGTGAGTCTTCACAACGACGGAGAAATGATCGCGAGAGTGATTAAAAAGCTTGGGTACATCACACGTAGAGGATCACCAAAAGAAGGTGGATTGGAAGGTTTCAAGGAAATACTTGGTGATTTAAAACGTGGAATGACCGTCGCTATTATGCCGGATGGTCCGACTGGACCTCGTCATTCAGTCAGAGACGGCGTGATCCACCTGGCTCGGCTTTCCGGAGCACCCATAGTACCGATCAGCTTCTCAGCTCGACCTCGATGGGTCGCACGAAGCTGGGATAAATTTAATGTCATGAAGCCTTTCAGTCGGGGTATTATAATTATCGGGAATCCAATTATAGTTTCAAGGCAGATTTCTGGAATCGAGGGACTAATGGCTACCCGAGATGAAATTCGCCGGATACTGGTCGAAGTGGAGGAACAGGCAGATGCCCATGTTGGAAACATTAATGAAGGAGGAGTTTGAAACCGCAAGGATTTCTTTGGCCATTTTCGATACCTTATGGAGTCGTGGTTGGGATTCGCAATCGGTTGTACGATCGGGGAGTATTTTCCTCAATTCACGCTGGAGTGCCGACGATTTCAGTTGGTAATCTTTCGGCAGGTGGAACTGGAAAAACACCATTCGTGCTTGAGCTGATCGAGAGGATCGGCAAGTTGGATCCACGAAAGAAAATAAAGATTGCCGTTATCAGTCGAGGCTACGGAAGATCGACCAAAGGTACCGAGATTGTTTCGGATGGCAAACGATTGTTTGGTGATCCGTTTACTTGTGGCGACGAACCGTACATGATTGCTGATAACTCGCCAAGAACGATTGTAATAGTCGATGAAGACCGTTTACGCGGGGCTAACCTTGCTATCGAACAGTTCAAAGCAAAGGCGATTATTCTTGATGACGGGTTTCAACATCGACGTATCAAACGGGATCTCGACATTGTACTGCTTGATGGAAGAAATCCACTCGGCAACAAACTTTTACTCCCTGCCGGATTTTTACGCGAACCTGTTTCAGCGCTCACTCGCTCTGATGTAATAATTCTTTCAAAGTTAGTAGGCGATGCCGCTGAACTATCCGAGCGATGCTCACGAATGAGTGAGTTAACTGAAAAACCGGTTATTGCAACAAGATTGGTTCCTCGGTACTGGAAAAGAATCGGCAAAGCAGAAGTCGAAGGGTTGGAGCGTATCAATGGAAAGCGGGTTGTGGTGTTTGCGGGTATAGCTCAACCCCGTTCATTATTCGAAATGGTTGAGGGGCTTGGTGGGGATATTGTTGCGTTTCATCCACTTCCGGATCATTGTTTATACGAAAAATTCACTCTTGACAAAATAGCTCATTCCTTTTCAGCCAACCGCGCAGAGTGGCTTGTAACTACAGAGAAGGATGCCTCGAAACTTCCATTGATTTTAAAATTATTGCCTGCATACGCTCTTTCGGTTCGGCAGGAAGTCGCTGTCGGCGCAGAAAAGCTTGATGAGTTGTTATTAAATACGTTAATTACGAGTCAACGATCAGAATAGATGGAATGACAGTTTATTCTGAGAAAAATCTCTTGTGTCATAGAATCGATGTAATTATATTATATGCTTAATCATTTTACGGTCGAGCATATGACCGTACACCGTTCAATATTGGAGCTCCTCCGTACATGATCAAACCAAAGAAGCGGCTGGTAAGGGCGAAACTCAAAGAAGACCGCTTCGTAATCTTCACAGCCAAAGCCGAGACCTGGCTCGAAACTCATCGCAAAGAAGTGCTTTATGGAATTTCAGGGCTGATCCTGATAGTTGCGGCCGGTTTCGTATTCAATTGGTCAAAAGCAGATACCGAAAAGAAAGCCGCTTACGAAGAGCTTCTTGCTCGTGACGCCTATACCAGAGCGGCACTCGATTCGGCTCTAATTCGCTCTGACGTAATCATCGATGATTATTCGGGGGCCAGCTCGGCCGGTATAGCTCTAATGATAAAGGGTCGTGTAAACGAAGCACGAGGTGACTTCGACAAAGCTATCGAAGCATACGAGAAGGTCATAGATGATTTCTCTAATCAAGAGTATGTCGGTTTCGGTGCATATTATGCACTTGGTACGATAGCGCTTGGACGAAGTGAATACGAGAAGGCTTCCGAATACTACGGAAAAGCCGCTTCGAACTTTCCCAAGCACTTTTCGGCGCCCGACGCCTTGATTGAAACAGCAAAAGCTCAAGAGAAGGCGGGCCATTTTGCTCAAGCAAAAACTGCCTATCGGAAGATATTGAGCGATTATCCAAAATCCCGCTCGGCTGACATTGCACGTGACAATCTTGCAAAGCTTGAGTTTATGCCATGATACTTCTTGTATCAAGGCGATGAAGGGCGTATATTACGAGTGAAAGAGTGGGTTGCAGCCCACTCTTTCGTTTATTGAATGGGAAATATGGAAATAACACAATCTCGTGTTGAGGCGATAATTTCGCCAATAATACAAAGTCATCAGGTCAGGTTGTGCGGCGTGAAAGTATCGGGGCGTATATCGAGTCCCTTAATACAAATATTCGTCGATTGGGAGGAATCTCCGATAACAATCGCTGAATGTGTAAAGATCAGTCGCGAAATTCAGGATGTATTCGACATTGAAGAGCATTTTGCTCCAGATTACCGGCTTGAAGTTTCTTCACCAGGTATCGATGCACCACTTTCTGAAGCCTGGCAGTTTAGGCGCAATATCGGTAGGGTGATTTGTTTAGAACAAGCACTTGAGCGCACCGAAGGGACGATTCTTGACGTATCAAGCGCCGGAATTGTTCAGCTTGATATCGAGGGCGGGGTAGTATCGATGCCGGTTTCTGAATTGTCAGGAGCTTGCGTAGTCTTGTTTCCAGTAAAGAAGAGTTTAGCCAAGCGGAAACGTAATGAAGCACGAGATCGTTGATGCCGTCTCCCTGTTATTGAGGGAGAAAGGGATCGAGAAGGACGTTTTTCTGGAAATCATCGAATCTGTTTTCCTTTCGATGGTGAAGAAGAGGTATGGGCAGTCTGAAAATTTCAGCGTCATCTTCAACGCAGAAAAAGGTGACATCGAAATTCAAAGTATCAAGAAAATTGTTGCAGATGCAGGAATTATCGATGATGGCTCAGAGATTCGACTTTCCGAGGCACGCGAGATAGATCCCGAGTGCCAGATTGATGAAGAAACAATGGTTGTGGTTGACTACGAAAAAGAATTTGGGCGACGTATCGTTGTTTCCGCGAAGCAGTATCTCGCTCAGCGGATTCGAGAGATCGAGAAGGAAAATCTTTTCCGTGAATTCAGCCAACGGATCGGCGAGATCGTAATAGGAGACATTCATCAAATTAACCGCAATGAGATCCGGTTAAATATTGACAAGACCGAAGCTGTTATGCCTCGCTCGGAGATGGTGCATGACGAAAGGTACCGTCGCGGTGAGAGCATAAAATCAATTATCCTCGATGTTCGGAAGACTACAAAAGATCCTGAAATTATCGTTTCCCGCCGGGACATAAGCTTCGTGCGGAGACTTTTTGAATTGGAAGTTCCTGAGATATATGATGGAATCGTCGAAATAAAGTCTCTGGCACGAGAAGCAGGTGAACGAACCAAGATAGCAGTCGATTCCAATGATAAACGAGTCGATCCGGTTGGAGCCTGTGTTGGAATGAAGGGGGTACGAATTCAGGCAATTGTCAAAGAACTGAATCATGAGAAGATCGATATTATTCATTGGACTCGGGATCGAGACCTATTTATTCGACGGGCACTTGCGCCTGTTATACCATTGGAACTGGTTTATCTTGAAGGCGGGAATAAGGTATTAACCGTATTTCAAGACGACCAGATTGCTCAAGCCATTGGTCGACGGGGGCAAAACACCCGACTCGCTTCACAGTTGACTGGCTATGACATCGAGCCAGTTAAGGCAAGCGAATACTATCAGGAAGAACTTTCTCTTGATGAAGTCGAGGGTTTGGATGAGAGCTATGTTTCAATATTGAAAGAAGGTGGTTATCGTTCGGCCGAGGAAGTTATCAACGCCGGGCGTGATGTAATCCTCCAACTTGAAGGATTTAACGAAGAGATTGTAAATCAAGTACTCGAGGTACTTGGGGGATATTTTGAGGAGACCGAATAACCCGCTGAAGGTTTGCGGTGAGTGGGGGCCGAGACGATCTGAGAAAAATAATTCAGTGGGCGGAATATAAGTTTGATGACGGAAAAAGGAAAAGCGCGGAAAGCCTTCGAGGTAGCCAAGGAATTGAATATCGCCACACCGACGATACTTGATTTTCTTTCATCGAAGGGTAGCGATATCAGCCGGAAGCAAATGCAACCGGTTGATGAAGAGATGTACATTGAGCTTCTGAAGAAGTTCGATAAAGTACGGCTACAAAAGTACACTCTCGAACAGGGCGGAGCCAAAGGCGATGACCAGCGGCTCGACTCTGTGCGTCTGCGCGAGGCTGAGATAGAAGCTTTGAAAGCGGCAGGGGATTCCCAGCCGGTAGCAATACCAGATGAACCACAACCGCCTTCGCCGAAACCGTTACCTTTACGCAAGATTGAACTTCCTAAGCAAACTACTCTAAAGGTCGTTGCACAACCCGTCAAACCGCCTGCGGCTAAACCTGAATTCAAACCCGCACCGGTAGAGCCGGTTATTGTAGCTCCGCCGATTGTTGCGCCAGAACCCGAGAAGATAGCTACGCCTCCTTCTGTTGTCGCGAGTATCGAACCTGCGATCCCGACACCGCAACCAGAGCCTGTTGTCGATTTCAGGACCTCCTCTCCGACATTGATTCCAACGGGGCCGCGCAAAATAGAGCTTCCGCAATCACGCTCGTTGAAGATTATTCAGCATGCGCCGCCGCCACCTCCACCTCCGCCGCCGAAATCTATTCCTTCTCAAAAGCCTCAACCCTCCGGCCAGAGACCGCAGAGTGCTCAGAAGGTTCAATCTCAACCTCAAAAACCACAGATAGTCGCCATTCCGGTTTCAATGGTTGGTGGCGGCGTCTCGTCCGGTCAGAAAAAGAAGCTGAAGCGGAAGAAGATCGTCATCCGAGCTGAAAGCCCGGAAGAGTTGATTGAGAAGAGCGTCGATCAGAAAATTCAACGTGAAGTAAGCAAGGCCCCCGCCAAATCCAAGGCGGCAACAAGACCACCGGATCTTGGTAACCAAGGCGCCAAACGCAAGCGGAAGAAGAAGGGCAAAGGTGAAGGAGCCGGAGCTGGTGCCGGTGCTCCAACAAACGTCCGAGGAGGTGGACGCAAGCCGCGTGTTGTCGATCAACAAGAAGTAACCGCGTCGATTCGCAAAACGATGGCCATGATGGATGGGGGAACTCGAAAGCGTCACCATCACGGAAAAGTAGCAGGAACTGGGCTTGACGAAATCGTCGGTGACGAGAAGTTAAGAGTTACCGAGTTCCTAACCACTCAAGAGCTCGCGAATATGATGGATATTCCTGTTCAGGATGTCATACGACGTTGCCTTGAAATGGGAATGATCATTTCAATCAATCAGCGCCTCGACCGGGATACCGTAATATTGCTTGCCGCGGAGTTCGGTTCGGAAGTAGAATTTGTCGCTGATGAAGAGATCGAAGAAGATATAGAAGAACTTTTGCCCGAAAATCTGATTTCCCGCCAGCCAATCGTTACGGTAATGGGTCATGTGGATCATGGTAAAACAACACTTCTGGATCATCTCCGTCGAACGCGCGTCGCTGAGAAAGAGTTCGGTGGCATCACCCAGCATATTGGAGCTTATGAAGTCATTTTAAATGGTCAACGAATTACATTCCTTGATACACCGGGACACGAGGCGTTTACCGCTATGCGCGCTCGAGGCGCACAGTTAACCGACTTGGTCATCCTTGTTGTCGCCGCCGATGACCGGGTGATGCCTCAGACGTTGGAAGCCATCGATCACGCTCGAGCGGCAGGCGTTCCAATCGTTGTTGCCATCAATAAAGTGGATAAGCCAAACGCGGATCCTGAAGCAATCTACAAGCAACTTGCCGATGCAAATTTGTTAGTAGAGCGTTGGGGTGGAAAGCATCAATCGGCAGAAATCTCGGCGAAATTTGGTCAAGGCGTCGATGAACTGCTTCAAGAAGTTATCGTAGCTTCCGAATTACTCGATCTGAAGTCCGACGCTACAGTCCGTGCCAGAGGCGTAGTCATCGAATCGCGGCTTGATCGTGGACTTGGTGTAGTAGCTACGGTTCTTGTTCAGAGTGGAACCCTTAAAATTGGTGACCCACTTGTGGCGGGACAGAATTATGGCAAAGTACGCCTGCTTTATGACGAAGCGAATCTTCCTTGGACCGAAGCCGGTCCCGCAAGACCTGTGCAGGTCATCGGCTTCAATGGCGTTCCTCAGGCTGGCGACAAATTTCTTGTATATGCGAATGAAAAAGAGGCGCGTGAAGTCAGTCAGCGACGCCAGCAGCAACAGCGTGAAGTCGCAATGCGACAGATACGTTCTCTGTCTTTAGAGCAAATGTCCAAGAAATTAAAAGAGAAGTTGCTTCAAGAACTACCGCTTATCATCAAAGGTGATGTTCACGGTTCCGTAGAAGTGCTTGCCGACGCATTGATGAAATTATCGACAGGCGAAGTGAAAGTCAACATCATCCATAGGGGTGTAGGGGCCGTAACAGAGTCGGATGTACTATTGGGCGCGGCTTCCGGGGCTATAGTAATCGGTTTTCACGTACATCCTAATCCTCAGGCACGTGAGTTAGCAAGGAATGAAGACGTCGAAATCCGATCTTATCGCCTGATCCACGAAGTTGTCGATGATATTCACAACGCTATGGAAGGGTTACTTGCGCCAACAATCGAAGAGAAAGTCGTTGGGCAAGTTGAAATTAGGAAAGTCTATAAGATCAGCCGTCTCGGTTCGATAGCCGGGTGTCATGTATTAGAAGGCAAAATCACTCGCAATAGTAAAGTCAGGCTTCTTCGTGACAGTGTAGAAATCTGGAAGGGAGAACTGGCAAGCCTTAAGCGATTTAAAGATGACGCTCGAGAGGTCGTATCCGGATTTGAGTGCGGCTTGAATTTGAACGGTTATAACGACATTCAAGTAGATGATCGGATCGAAGTGATCGAGATTATCGAAAAGAGCAGGAAACTCGAGGAGACCTGATCTTGAAGATTTGCGCGGCAGTATTCGATATACAGATTCCTTCCTCATCTTCCCTTAAAGACAAGCGGAAACAGATTAAAGGACTTATCGACTCATTCCGCTCAAATTTCAATGTATCAGCATCAGAAGTAGCGTATCACGATAAATGGCAGAGAGCGGCAGTAGGCGTCGTTTGGATTTCGATGTCTTCACCGAAAGACGATTCTTTTTTCAGTACGCTGGAAAACCAGATATTGTCAAGGGATGAACTCCTTCTTCTTGGCGTCGAACGATGCGATTACTGACACTCAATCTGGCGGATAACCGATTATAACCCATGTGCTTGGAGGACGGATTTATCACACCCTCCAAAAGCTTCAAAATGGAACCTTGATAATAGATGAAATCAAATAGGTTGTTGCGCGTCGGTGAAGAGATAAAAAAAGAGCTCGCGACGCTGTTAAATTTCAAAATCGAAGAATATCGAGGCAAATTTCTAACCGTTACTGAAGCACGAATCTCAAGAGATCTTCATTATGCAGATGTTTGGGTGATGGTTATGGCAGACTTTGCTACTCAGGTCGCCAACATCAATCAGTTAAACATCGACGCCTGGCGATTCAGGAAAGAGATAGCTGGAAAGATATATTTGCGACATATCCCTGAACTCAGGTTTCATCTGGATACAACTCTCGACAATGCTGATAAGATTGATAATTTACTCCGGCAAAGTGGTTTAACCCTTGACGGAAAGGTAGATGTTGAATAACCAGACAAATTCAATACTTCAGGATATCCGCGAATACTTGTCTGGGGTTGATGAGATTTTGGTTGTAACACACTTCTATCCAGATGGTGATGCGATTGGATCGCTTATCGCCTTCGGCGGTATGCTTGAGCAGATGAAAATACCTCATATCCTTGCAATCGATGACGCTTGTCCGGAAAAATACTCTTTTCTTGAAGGCTTTGACTCGATCAGGAATTTGAAACTTGATCCGCTCGATAAACATTACGACAGGTTGGTCATACTTGACGCCGGCGCCGTTTCAAGGATTGGATCAGCAATATCAGCTATTTCCGATTCAACTCGAATTCTCAATATCGATCACCACTTTACAGGTGACATTTATGGGAATATCAACCTGGTGACCATAGACGCCGCGGCGACGTCTGAAATACTTTACGATCTTTTCACAAATCTGGGAATCGAAGTCACTCCCAAAATGGCGATGGCTTTATATACGGGAATTCTAACAGATACCGGGCGTTTTCGCTTTGCTAATACTACAAGCCATGCGATGCATGTGGCGGCCGATTTATTAACGAAAGATATCGACACTGTTGAGTTGACCGAGAAGATTTACTTCAACATGCCGGTTCGTCAAGCGAAAGCGATCGCGAATGCTTTGAATTCAATGGAGATATATCAAAAAGGCAAAGTTTGTGTCATCGGATTGGAAGGCACTGAGACAACAGAAGATACCGAGGGTTTTGTTGAATTTGCGGCTTCGATAAAAGGAGTAATAATCGCCGTCTTTTATTGTGAAATTGAACCGGGGATGTACAAAGTATCCTTGAGATCTCGAACTGATGTGGACGTAAGTTCGGTAGCAACACATTTTGGTGGCGGAGGTCATCGTAAAGCATCAGGATTTAGATTTCGCGGTGAGTTAAAGAATCTTAAGAGTAAATTACTGAAAGTTCTTGAGGAATATATTCACTCCGACGAAGTTGAGAAGGCATAGTAGTTCATTAAAATTTCCGTTATTATAGAATCATGGTGAATTCTTCTCGCGAAGGCACAATTGTTTCGGTCTGTAAACCTCCCGGAATCAGCTCATTTGGGGTGGTGAGAAAAATCCGTTACGCTTCAGGGGTGCAACGAGTCGGACATGCCGGTACGCTTGATCCATTTGCGGAAGGCGTACTTGTAATTGGAATTGGACGAGTGGCGACGCGCAAACTTGGTTTAATCTGTGACCAAGAAAAAGAATATGTTGCAGACGTTTGCCTTGGAAGAGCCACGGACACGGGGGATCCGACGGGTATAGTCGTCTCGGAAGTACCTATTCCGTTATTGTCTGAAGATATGATTACGACCGCGATGAGGCTATTTGTTGGTGTGATTCAACAGATTCCTCCCAAGTACTCGGCGATAAAGGTAGATGGACAAAGGCTTTACAAGCTTGCAAGAATGGGCGTAGAGACTGTAAGAAATCCGCGATTAGTGACAATAACAAAGATTCAATTTACGGGTATGATCGATATCGGTTTTCAAATGCATGTAACTTGTTCCAAAGGGACTTACATCAGGGTTTTGGCTGAAGATATTGGAAAGGCTCTTGGAACAGTGGCGCACTTGAATCGTCTGATCCGGACACGTGTTGGGGATTATCTTCTTTCCGAATCTGAAGATTTGACAGCTTTCTCCGCAAAACTTCAAGCGGAACGGCAGAGAGTTTGATGCAAGTAATTGACGGCTTGGAAAATATTGGATCATCTAAATCGGCAAGTGTAACCGTAGGATCGTTTGACGGATTGCATCTGGGGCATCAAAGAATATTAGATCTGATGCAAAAGTCTAATTCGAGTTCGATTACCGTTCTGACTTTTGAGCCGCACCCACAAACAGTCGTGAGGCCAGATATTCCGCCTCCGCCGCTACTGACAAGCAGGGAAGAACGAATAGAGCTGTTTCGCGAGTTTGGGATCGACAGACTGGTATTTACAAGCTTTAATGAAAAGTTCGCGGCGATGAGCGCGGAAGATTATGTACAGAACGTTTTAGTTCAAACTCTTGGGGTGAAACAACTTTTCACCGGCCCAAATCACCGATTTGGCAAAGACAGGCGAGGCGATCTCGATTTGCTGAGAGCGATGGGGAATGAGCTGGGTTTCAATGTTTTTGTGGTTGATCCGGTGATGTTCGGTGACGAAGTAATCTCCTCCCGTCGGATTCGTAAGAAACTTGCCTCGGGCTCTCCGGAGATTGCCCATAAAATGCTTGGAAAACCGTATTATATGGTCGGAGTTGTAATTCGAGGCGAGGGTAGGGGGAAAAAGCTTGGCTTTCCCACAGCCAACTTGAATGGATTAGCTTCTGGCAAGTTAATGCCTCCACCGGGGATATATGCGACGGTAACAGAAGTCGGCGACCAGCGCTGGCCTTCGGTATCTCATATTGGTCCGCGCCCTACTTTTGCGGGGTCGATTTCCACGATAGAATCTCACTTGATTGGCTTCGATGGTAATTTGTACGATTTTGAAGTAAAAATTGGTCTCGTGCAGAAAATCCGTGATATAGTAGCTTACAGTGACGTTTCGGCATTAATCGATCAAATGGAGATAGATCGCCAAGAAGCAATCAAGCTGGTAGGCGATATGGGGTACTCGAATCTATCACATAGCGATCTTAATTGTCTGACACAAAATACTTCAATAAGTTGATTTGACACATTAATATCCGAATCGCATTCGGACTTATACAAATTTGAAAGAAGTCCCGTTTGAGCGGGTTTTAGGAAGGTGAAAGGAAGAACAAATGGCTGATTTGGGCACTATTAACCAGGAAATGATTTCGCTGTATGGCAACTCACCCTCCGACACGGGTCGGAGCGAGGTGCAAGTAGCTATTCTAACAGCACGAATCAATTCTCTTACGGATCATTTCAAGGCACATTCCAAGGATCACCACAGTCGTCGCGGCTTGTTGAAATTAGTAGGGCGCCGCCGTCGATTGCTGAAGTATCTTGCGGAACAAGACATCGGGCGCTACCGTACTGTTATCGAACGGCTTGGTTTGCGTCGGTAATCAGGGAAGAAGGAATCGGGCGCGAATGCGCCTTTATTGACCGGAATGGCTTACGTCGATAACCAATAATTGCGAAGGAACATGAAATTCTGATTGTTCCTTCAATAGGCTTGAGTATGGCGTTGCTTCCGGATGGAAAACGGAGTAAGGAGAAAGCAAAGAGTGATTGTAACACGAGAAATCGAAATTGGTGGTCGTATCCTAAAGGTAATTCTTGGGAAGACGGCCAAACAGGCAGACGGCGCCGCTTGGATACAGTATGGCGATACGGTTCTGCATGTAGCGACGGTGTCGGCTCGCGAGCGACGTGAAGGGTTGGATTTCCTGCCCCTCACAGTTGACTATCGCGAGAAATATTTTGCGGCTGGAAAAATCCCTGGCGGCTTTTTCAAGCGCGAAGGAAGGCCGCATGAAAAGGAAATTCTTGCCGCGCGGATGATCGACAGGCCGATCAGACCGCTATTTCCTGAGGGATACGCTTATGAAACACAAGTTATGGCGATTGTCATCTCTGCAGATCTGGAGAATGACGCCGAAGTACTTGGTCCGATAGGCGCCTCCCTGGCATTGAACATATCCGATATTCCCATGAACGATGTAGTTGCATCGGTTCGAGTCGGTATGATTGGCAGTGAATTTATCATCAATCCTACCAATAGCCAACTTCTTGAAAGTCGGCTGGCACTTTTTCTAGTGGGCAGTTTTGATGCTATAGCAATGGTCGAAGGTTATGCGAAGGAAGTTTCGAATCAGGAATTAATCGACGCAATCTTTTATGGGCATGAATTTATCAAGAAGATTGTTGAGTTCCAAAATGAACTCATTTCCCAAGTACGCAAGCCTACCCGTGAATATTCAGTCACCCAGAAGGACCTCGAACTTGCAACCAAAGTAAATGCGTTGGCGGCTGATGAAGTAAAAGCCATTGCAAAATCCATCGATAAGTCTGAACGAAAAGACCGAACCTCAACCTTGATTGATCGGCTGATTGCTGAGACCGGCGCCGATAGCACGAAGATCGGCGAGATCAAATCAGCAGTAAAAGAACTGATGAAGCACGAAGTTCGTCAAAACATTCTCGAGCATAACATTCGTATCGACGGACGTTGCGACACCGACATTCGCGCGATTGAGTGCGAAATTGGGCTTTTGCCTCGCGCACATGGTTCCGCGCTTTTCACGAGAGGTCAAACTCAGGCTTTGGCGAGTGCGACGCTTGGCACTAAGCTTGATGAGCAGAAAATCGACAACCTCGATGAGAATGGTTATAAGAAATATATGCTTCACTACGCTTTCCCGCCTTATTCGACGGGAGAGGTGAAGAATAACTTCGGAGTTTCGCGTCGGGAAGTAGGTCACGGAAAACTCGGAGAACGGGCGATCGAGGCGGTTCTTCCTGAGTGGAATGATTTCCCCTATACTATCCGAGTGACCTCAGATATTTTCGAGTCGAACGGTTCGTCATCAATGGCGACCGTGTGCGCAGGATCGCTTGCTCTTATGGACGCAGGTGTTCCGATTAAGAAGGCAGTAGCAGGCATTGCAATGGGATTGATCAAAGAAGGCGATAAAACACGTATTCTTACCGATATCCTTGGCGATGAAGATCATCTGGGTGATATGGACTTCAAGGTTGCTGGAACTCGCGACGGAATCACGTCGTTCCAAATGGACATCAAGATCAAAGGAATTTCTGCTGATCTGATGGCGAAGGCGTTGACCCAGGCTCGTGATGCAAGACATCAAATCCTTGACATCATGGACAGAACTATAGAACGTTCTCGCGAATCCATCTCGCCGTTCGCTCCTAAATTTATGGTAGTAAGGATTCCTGTTGACCGGATTGGCGCATTGATTGGCCCGGGAGGCAAGAACATCCGTTCGATAATTGCCGATACCGGCGCGACAATCGACGTCGAAGACGATGGGACAGTCAGAATTGGCGCAATCGATGGACCGTCAGCTGAAGCCGCTCGGCTTCGCGTCGAGCAGATCACTGCCGTTCCGGAAGTTGGCAAGGTATATAACGGTACTATTAAGCGAATTATGGACTTCGGAGCGTTTGTCGAGATTATTCCCGGTCTCGAAGGATTAATGCACGTCTCGCAAATCGACATCAAGCGTGTTGATCGCGTATCTGATTACTTTCAGGTAGGCGACAAGGTTGACGTCAAATTGCTGAAGATCGATGATGCCGGAAAGCTTGATCTATCTCACAAGGTTCTGATGGAAGGCTATGAAGGTACCGAAGATGCCGAACGTAACCGCAGTCGCGGAGGCGGCGGTGGTGGTGGTGGCGGATTTGGTCGTGGCGGTGGTGATCGTGGAAGAGGACGTTAACCTTGACAAAGGCTGTGCCTATTCCAAATGGAATCTACCGTAAGACACAACTTGAGAGCGGAGTGCGGATCGTCACTGAGACGATGCCGCACGTCCGCTCTTTAGCCATCGGTATCTGGTTCGATACCGGAAGTCGTGACGAACCTGCACAACTTGCAGGAATATCGCACTACCTCGAACACATGAACTTCAAAGGAACTCCTACTCGATCCGCCGCGGTAATTCCCCGACAGATCGAGGGTCGCGGAGGTCATCTGAATGCTTTTACCGGACCTGAGACTACCTGTTTTTACGCTCGGGTAATCAGCGAGCATCTAAGAGACGCCGTCGATGTGCTCTCAGATATAACTCAGAATTCACTTTATGAGGCTGTGGAGGTAGAACGCGAACGCGGGGTGATTCTTGAGGAGCTGAAGAACAACGAAGATACACCAGATGAATTGGTATTCGACCATTTCATGAGTGAAGTTTTCGCAGGTGACCCATTGGGCAGACCGGTCATAGGAACGCGAGAGGCGCTGGCGCGAATAGATCAGAGCGCACTTAGAAATTATCGAGCTTCCCGCTATAACGGTTCGAGAATACTGGTCGTTGCGGCCGGATATCTTGACCATGACCGACTGGTGAAAATGATTTCATCACGGTTCCGTAAAGAAGAAACGACCAACGATACGCCCAGAGTGATAGCTCCCATAGATAGTAGAGTGTTACGCCACGAGCATTCCACTACGACACAACAGACTCACATAGTTTTAGGATGCCGTAGCATTGCCTATAACGATGAGCGAAAGTATCCATTGATGGTCTTGAACGTCTTGCTTGGGGGTGGAGCCAGTTCGCGATTGTTCCAACGGATCCGCGAACGGCACGGCCTTGCCTACTCAGTATATACGTTTATGAATAATCTCGGTGATACTGGAATATTTGGGGTTTACGCCGGTACCGAACCTAAACGAGCCGAGAAGGCATTGGCTTTGGTCGAGAAAGAAATACGCCTTGTTTGCCGTGAGCCTATTTCCAAGCGCGAGATCTCACATTTTAAAGAACAATTAAAAGGGAGCCTGTTGCTTGGCTTGGAGTCTCCCTCAAGCATGATGCATCGTCTTGCCAAGATGGAACTTTATACCGGACAATGGTTTCCGATAGACGAAGTTGTCAAGCGGATCGATGCAGTGACTCCGGAGATGGTGCAGGAGATTGCCAAAGACCTGCTCGAACGTCAACCGACGTTTATAACGATGCTGAAGCCGAATATTTGAGAAGGGACTTTAAGTCCACAATCTCAGATCAACGTCTGAAATACTTTAAGATACTGCAATGAGTCAAACCACTTCCATTCGTCCAGCCAACCGGACTCATAATATCACTTATGCTGTTCGCGATATCGTTGTTCTCGCCGATCAGGTGGCAAAATCGGGCAGAGAAATGCTCTACCTGAACATCGGCGATCCAAACAAATTCGACTTCGAAACTCCCCCACACTTAGTTGAAGCCGCTCATCAGGCGATGCTCGCCAATTATAATGGTTACGCGCCGTCGTCGGGTACTAAAGAAGCGGTCGATGCGGTCGAGCGCTATGCTCGTCGTAAAGGGATCGACAATATTCTTGACGTCTTCATCACAACCGGCGCCTCAGAAGCAATCGAACTTTGCCTGACCGGGCTGGTTAATCCGGGCGAAAACGTCCTAACACCATCGCCAGGATATCCGCTCTACACGGCGGTATTGTCCAAGATAGGGGCCCTGGAAAACCCCTATTATCTCGATGAAGAGAACGGTTGGCAACCATCGCTTGATGATATCAAATCAAAGATCAACGACAAAACCCGAGCGATAGTGCTGATAAATCCTAACAATCCAACCGGATCGAACTGTTCGAAAGAATTGCTTCAAGGATTAGTGAAAATCGCCAAAGAAAACAACCTCGTGATTTTTGCTGACGAGATTTACGATCAGCTTCTTTTTGACGGAGCTACCCATACCTCCATAGCTTCACTGGATAAAAATGCTCCAGTCATCACTTTTTGTGGATTGTCGAAGAATTATATCGGACCCGGACTGCGGATAGGGTGGGGAATATTCAGTGGTGACCGAGCGGTTCTCGGCGACTACATTGAGGCGGTCAATAAGATGCTTCGTGCAAGGCTTTGCGCCAACCACCCCCTTATGTATTGCGTTAAACCTGCATTAGAGGGCGATCAATCGCACTTGAAAGTAATGAATGACAAACTAACACAGCGTCGCGATTTAACCTTTAAGATGCTAAACGGCGTTCCTTACCTTTCGTGTGTCAAGCCGGGCGGAGCGTTTTACGCATTCCCCAAGATCGACATTCGGGATGATGACGAGAATTTCGTCAAGGAGCTTGTCAAATCCACGGGGGTCGTCGTTGTGCATGGCAGTGGATTTGGACAAAAACCTGGAACCCATCACTTCCGAGTAGTATTCCTACCTCCTGAAGAGATTCTTATCAAGGCATATTCATCTATAGCGAATTTTCTTGAAAAGTACGCGAGTCATTAGTGTGCCTGAATCGACGATCATCGAAACTGATAAACGGAAGAAAATGGCGGCGATTTTATCAGTCGTTTCCAATTCTTTTCTAGTCGTAACCAAGTTAATAATCGGTCTGTTTATCGGATCAGTGTCGGTTATCTCCGAAGCAATACATTCGAGTGTCGATTTACTCGCCTCCGGGATTGCGCTTTTTTCAGTGAGCAGATCGGACCGACCTTCAGATGAGGAACATCCGTTTGGCCACGGGAAGGTTGAAAATCTTTCCGGAACCATCGAGGCGATTCTTATTTTTCTTGCGGCGCTTTGGATAATTTACGAAGCGACCTTAAAACTACTTCATCCAACTCAGTTAGACCATATTGGTTTGGGAGTAGGGGTGATGTTAGTTTCTTCGCTCGTCAACATGTATGTTTCGAATATGTTGTTCAAAGTTGGAACAGAGACCGAGTCGATGGCATTGGTCGCAGATGCGTGGCATTTGCGCACAGATGTTTGGACCGCGGGTGGTGTAATGATTGGTCTGGGGTTGTTGTGGGCGGGCGAGACAATTTTCCCGACTGCCAATCTCCATTGGATCGACCCGGTATCGGCGATTATAGTTGCGCTTCTAATCTTTCGTACCGCTTATAATTTGACCTTGGAGTCAGGACGCGATCTGCTTGATGCCAGATTACCTGCAGAGGAAGTAAGGGTTGTTCAAAGTATCATTTGCAAATATGATAATTTATGGTGCGAATATCATGATTTGCGCACTCGTCGTTCTGGTTCGGTCAGATTTGTAGAATTTCATCTATTGGTTGATCCGGAAATGTCAGTCGAACATTCCCATATTTTGACTGATAAAATTTCAGACGATATAAACAATCGATTTCCGAGAACAGATGTGAACATTCACATTGAACCCTGCGCGATGAATCATAAGTGCGGCTCAAAGTCGGGTTTGCGAAGGAATGATTAAAACACCAATTTCTGTAGAAGTACTTCAACTTCCTCATGCCAAGGATTTGCCTTTACCTGAATACGCCAGCGCTGGCGCGGCTGGCGTCGATTTACGCGCGGCTATCGATGGAGATATAATTCTTCTATCCAACAGAACCACGGCAATACCAACGGGACTGCAAATCGCCCTGCCTGAAGGATTTGAAGCGCAGATCCGCCCTCGAAGCGGTCTGGCTCTGAAGAGCTCGATTGGAGTTTTGAACTCACCTGGCACGATAGACAGCGACTATCGCGGCGAAATCAAGGTCATACTCACAAATTTTGGACCAGAACCTTTCACGATTCATCGAGGCGACCGTATAGCCCAGATGGTCGTCACCCGTTACGAAAAAATAGACTGGCAACCTGCGAAGGAGTTATCCGAGACGATTCGGGGTGAAGGGGGATTTGGTCATACCGGGCGATGAGTATTCCGCCTTTTGCTATTCTTAATACTTCGTACCGATAGAACGGATTTTCGACTCGCCCTCCAAGAGCTTAATTAATTGCCACCAATCACCCCAAATCTCGAATTGAATTTTCCACCCATACTTTTGTATCACAAAATCACACCCAATTGGGATGTGAGCGTGACTTTGACTTCTCCCAAAGCTTTTCACGATCAGATGAGATGTTTGCATCGCGATGGATGGCGGGGAGTCCCGTTGAAAGAATGGAACGGGGGAGCAAAAGATTTTGTGATTGCTTTCGATGACGGTTACCAATGTGTGGGAGATTATGCACCGCAAATTCTGGCGGAATTTGGGTTTCGCGCCTCGGTATTTATTCCGACCGGGTATTTAGGGAGATCGAACGACTGGGATCATCAGGTTTATGGGCTGAAATTCAATCACCTGAATTCCAATGGTCTGAAAGAGTTGGTCAAGGCTGGTTGGGAGATTGGATCTCATACTGTATCACATCGATATTTACTGGATTTGAGTGAGGAGAGAATAAAGTACGAATTGACCGAATCTAAAATGAAGTTGGAAGAGATAACAGGACAACCGGTCGAGACGATCTCTTTTCCGTTCGGAGCCTTTAGCCAGAATATACTTGATAGCGCTGTTCTTGCGGGGTACAAGGTCGGTCTAACTCCCAATTTAAATAATAATATTCTTGGAAATAAAGAGTTTAGGTTATATGAGGCGGATGCCGTCTATATTTGGGACAGGTATCTTAACTTGGCAAGGAGATTGGAGAAATCAGGCAGAGCTTACCATGTAGGTAGATCATTCCGAAAAATCGTAAACAGTGCGAGTATAGGTACTGCAATATACCAGCGAATATTTTTGACACGTACTAAAGACTTGCCTGAAGGTTAGTCATAGGTTATATTAAGTGTCGGGCGGGGAATCGGGGTAAATGATTAATGTAACCCTTTAGAAGTATTTGGGGCTATGCCCGATCCGGAAATACAAAAACTCTATTACTCCATCGGCGAAGTAAGCCGACTGACCGGACTCGACGCGCACGTTCTACGATATTGGGAATCTGAGTTTCGGGAGTTATCCCCGCGTAAGAATCGGGGTGGCAAGCGGCTGTATCGTGAAGGAGATATCAAGCTATTATTGCAGATCAGAGAACTTCTTTACGATAAACGATTTACGATTGAAGGGGCGCGGAAAGCGTTACATGAAGCAAACGGAAAAGCCTCCGCTGAACGAAATAATGTCGCGAATACTGATCACTTGGATGAAATAAAGACTAGGTTGATCGAAATACGAACGTTACTCACTGATTAGTGAGTCCTACGGTTACATCGGGGCGTGGCGCAGCCTGGTAGCGTACTTGACTGGGGGTCAAGTGGTCGCTGGTTCAAATCCAGTCGCCCCGACAAGCAAAACCCGCTATTTCAGCGGGTTTTGTGTTTTTGGTCCCGATTGATTGTCATGAGTATTAGTCTCATACTAATTGGCATTCAAACGAGTTTTTACGCCAGAAATCAGGTGCTTCGCCCGTTTAGCCTTGGTAAACACATTTTAAGGTTACGTGATGGTAGCGACAAATGGAACTACCTTAACAAAAGAAGCGACCGCCGCTCGACACGATGAGGAGTCTGAAGTTGCACAAAGTATAGCCCGGACGGCTTGCCATCCGAACGCCATGCAATTCTGTGAAGTCCTTTTGTGTCACGACTCTCGACGAGTGATTCGATGAATCTGCCCGATAAGTCGTATATTTCAACTTTGATCGGTAGTGCTGACGGTAGTGAATAACTTATCGTTGTGGTTCCGTTAAATGGATTGGGGTAAACTGGAAACAGGTGAAGTCCATCTGCTATTTCTGGTCGATCTTCGATATATTCCTCACTTGCCATCCAAACAAGCGATTTCTCTAAAACATCATGAAGAGGCGTTGTTCGGCCTGCGGCGCCGATTGCCTCTATTCCAAAGGCAAAGAAAATAGTCTTCGAATGATTTCTTCGGTCGAATCGTCTTACAGCTCCGGCAGGACGACCATCAACTCGAGCCCAGCGATGCGTCACAATACCCCCGTTGACCGGCGCGATAATCGCGGGATGTCCTTGATTTCGAGCGCCTTCACCCCCTATTAATAAGAGTCGTTGCCCGTTCCCGATTGAATCGCCATCCTCACCCTCCAGATAAGTCAAAGCAAGAGTATCTGAAACAAATTGAGCTCCCATACGACGGCTAAGAAAATCTTCCGCACCAGTCCATGAAGAAATATACTGACCAGTTAACAAGAGATTTCCACCATGATCGAGGTATTCACTTAGCAATTCTCTGGAGTCCTCATTTAAGACATTCTGCCGCTCATCTCCGGTGAACCAGATAATCGATTCGAAAGCCGGGAGCATTCGAGCCAACGGGTAGGCTGGGTTGACGGAGTTGAGGTCGGAATAAACGAGGTTTAATCGATCTAATGCACGGTGAATCCAAGGAGAGCGGTCAAGCTCAATGTCGCCATCGCGGACCACCAGCATTTGAGGATGCCCAAGTGGGATCCGTAAGGTGTCAATATGGGGAGTCTCGCCTTCGGAGGCTCCGGCAATGATGTAAATATTGGCAAAAGTCAATGGGGCTTCGGCGTCGATCCGTACCAGTAACGGTTCGGGTGTCGAGCCGATTTCGCCCGGGGCGAGAGCCGGGAGGGTAACTCGCCCACGAAGAATTTCCAAATATGGTGAATCGGTATCAAGTTGGACAAAAACGGAATCGCCGTTCAGTGGAATAGGGGCACCGGCGCGAAAGACGTCCAAATCTATCGCTATAGTTTCGTTGGGCTCGTAAAATCCATTATCTGCACCCTGACCGCCCTCTGATCCGAGATCGTGAAGGGTTAGTCGAGCGATGTTGAAGTGAGAAGAATCGGCAAAACTAATTCCATGTCGGGCGAATTGTTCATAGATGGTTCGGTAGTGTGGAGAGCCGTTTGTGATGTCGCCGTCATCGTCATCGGTAATCAGAACGTCGAGAAAGTACTCACTGAAATCATTGGCATAAAGGTATCGCGCGAAGTGGAATAGACTGTCGCAGTACTGAGCTCCGAGAATCTCTCTTGTGTGCCAGAGTGCGGCTGAGAATATCCGACTGTCGTCATGAACTTCACCGTCTATATCATTTGGATACATTAAACGGTTGTCGAGATTGCGAATAAACCCGTTGCCAAGCAAACCGCCCTCGCCAATTAGTGGCTCATCTGTTAGTGAACATGTGAAGTAGTCCGACCAGCCTTCATTCATAGCGCCTGATTCGCCTTCGTAAGGAAGGCTGTGGTTGCCGTAAACTTGGCCTGTTACCGAATGGCTGTACTCGTGGTATATGACATCGCTGTAGTGAGCAAAATTATCGGCCTGATTACCTCGGCCGAAATATATTTCCGGACCAGTGCTGAAAGCGTTGTCTTCGAGTTGTTCATAGCCAGCTCCGCCAACTCCACAAACTGCGGTAATAGGGAAGTCCATGCCGTCAAAATCAGGTTCAATCTGTTTATAGCGATCATGAATGATATTGACGTGGTAAAAAAGATTTCTCTCGTCTGGCGATGAATTATCGTTACTCCAGAGGACTTCGGCAAATTGATCCAGTTCAAAGCTATCTATAAAGTTTGCATTGGAAGAATCGAACTCTTGAACTTCAACCCAGTGTCCGCGCAAGTATATGTCGGAATTGAAGGGAGCATCGTTATCGTTAAGGTCAAGTCTAAATAGGCCTTCCTGATCGGTGAATGTTTCACGATCTTCAATTCGTATCTGCTCATCCACAAACGATCTAAGCTCAGGTTGTTCCCGACCATAATGAGGAAAGATACCTCCGGAGGCGGCGCCTTCTACATCCACGAAATTGACTCTGTTCTCGGCGGCGAGGATAGTTCCATTAGTTGCATCGACGTATATTCTCGGCTGGAATGAAGGATTTTGTGATTTAAGCTCTACTCTGCGAGCGGCTTTCAACCGAATCTTCTGTTGATCGTCAAGCTGGGGAAGCCAAATGCTTCTGCTCAGTTCGATTTTGCAAGAAGAAGCAACCGATTTAAGAGCAATAGATTGAGTTGATTCCTCGTTCAGTTGAAATTGATGAAATGTATTACTTCCATAGGTGTCGGCCTTGACACTGATCAGAGCTCCAAATTGATTGATCACTAAAATGATAGAAGCCCCCTCAATTCGAATGTCTTCAATTGACAATTCAATTGTCAGGATGGTAAGATTTTTTATCCGTTTCACGTCAGAAACAAGGGGGTCACAATCAACACATCCCAGCATTTCTGCATTTGCGTCAACGAACTCTGCGGCTTTTTGGGATAGGATTTCGTACTTGTGAAGCTCATCGGTGAATGAAATCGGTTTGCCGGAGGCTATGGAGAGGTAACCACTTCTTTCTGCGAGGTGAGCAGTCCAAATGAAATCGATTTTTCCAGCAACGATTGGACGCCAGAGAACCGGTTGTGAAGATGTGACTCCGCGGATGGACTGCAGATTTGGAGTCGAAGCGGGAAGTTGATGTGGCGATTCAAGATTCCGGACAGCTCCGGCGAGAGTTGCGAACAAGAGAATTGTCGCTGTGATCAATAACGGGTGTCTCATTGCTCGTTCCTTTCAAAGTGGAGAAGTATTGTCGAATGACCTGAAAATTGGGATTGTTACGTTCAGTGAAATTCTCATCCCATTAATATGTTATAATATAACTTAAGACAAAACTTAAAGATAGTCGAATTGAGTATATTTGTGATAAATGTTATAGTGTAATAAATGCGCTGGAATGGAGTTTAGCGTGACGAAACGGGGTAAAGCAAAGCTGTCAACCCTACGGAGTTGACAGCTTTGGCAGTATGGAGAGCGCGAACTTTAGTTATCTAATTGACGAAGCAAGGTGATCTGAATGCGGTAACGATGAGTTTTACGCTCAGTTAGATTTTGGTTACTTCACAAGGGCAATCTTCATCTGCGATCTCTTTCCGGCGGAAACGAGCTGTAAGATGTAAACCCCACTTGACAGTTTTTCACCTGAAATCGCCAACCGATGATTTCCCGCGGGCATAACTTCTGAGGTCAAGTGCAAAACCTCCCTGCCAGACAAATCATAGATTCCCGCTTCGATCATTTCTGATACCGGCATACCGAAGCTTGCCGTGAGTCTTGAGTTGAAGGGATTTGGATACACCCCTGTCAATCCAAACACCGAGGGAATAAGTTCAGCTTCCATGGTGATGACGGCGAAATCATCCGTCTTATAATTCATCTCGCCTTGTAACAGAGATGCTTTGCCAGCCCGCTCTCCAGCGTCATCACGAATTCGAATTGTTAAAGGGTCACCTTTGCAAGCTCCGTCGATCACAGCGGTGGAAGGATCGTCTCCACAAATAGAAATTCCTGCCAATCCTGACGAAAATACTCCGCATCCGACAAGTACGTCATTGGCGTAAACGCCGATATCGGTTCCATCGACAAGATCAGATTTCACTAACAAGCTCATATTGACGCCAGTTGCTGGATGGGGGGTATAGCGACCGGGTTGTTCGTAAACGGAAACATACCTTGTGGAAGATTGGGACGCGAGCTGTTGCCCCATTTGATAGACCAGCTGAGCCGCCTCGGAGACTCTAATCTGGTATCCAAATCCTTCACGCATCTCACCCATGTTGCTAAATCCGTAGGCAGGTAAATAGAAATTACCGAGTCCGTCCTTGGCGATAATCAGAACTTCACGAATTCCAGAGAGTGCAGTGATTGCATTTATCCGCACGCGAGGATAGTAAGACACAGCCTGCCAGCCCATAGACAGAGCTATTGGTTCATCCGCCGCGACGGCAATGCCTTCGACTGCCAATTCGGCGGCTTCTGAGACTTTGAACATATATCCCTCAGAAACCAACCACGGGTCGAGATTACTAAATTGCGAAGCCGGTCGGTAGAAGCGGCCGCGGTCATCCTTTACCAAATCGAGTACGCCAGCATCAACCAGTCCCTGAGTAATTTCAATCATATTGTTTGGGTCAGGTTGAACATTTGCGGATATGAGGTTCCATCCGACATTTAATGGCATAACTCGCTCGGCAACGACCGGACCATCCACAACATTCAGACTTATCGGAAGAATGTTAGAGCTGCCGATTCCATCATGCGAAAAGAGAAGTTCTCCTTCGAAAAGCGCGGCAGGAAGATCCGCGGCATTCAGGTGGAGGTCGAATTGTTGAGAATTTCCAGCCTGTATCACGCCTTGGATAGGCTCGACCAGGAACCAATCTCGTCGAGCGTCGAGTTGGTAGATCAAGGTTTTATCCCCCCCATTGTCGGTCGGGATGTTGTTTGAGACCATAAGTACCCAGCTATAGACGTCAAACGTATTGGTAATGACTGCTCCTCCGGCCGATGCGCCTTCCGGAGGAATCAGATTACGCGCAAGCATCGTATCGCCGTTAGCTGGATTCATTTTATGAACCCTAATCACCCCCGCGGACGGAGAGTTGACAATGTATAACGGGAATCCATCAGGATCATCCGGCCAATAGGCGTGCCCATACATTCTTAAACCACGTCGATTGAGTCGAACACCAGTTGGTTGTCCATCTCTGGTGTAAGAGGCGATATCTGTGGTTGTTCCTGAAATCCAGAGGACGTCTCGGTCATCGTCATAGGCAATACATGTATTCGGATTGAAGGGTCCCTGAAACTCGTGTTCGATGTTGCCTTCTGTGTCGAAGCCGAAGACACGTTGTTCACCAGATCCCCAAAGTAATTGACCATCCCATTCGAGGTCTTTCATGCCGTAGCGAGATTCTCCCGGCTGAACGAACAAGCCAGTTCGTTCACCATTAATGTCGGTGATGTATATTGTGTTTGGGTTATCTCCGTTAGCTCCGGCGAAGTAAAAACTACCTTCGGCAAAAGCAACGCCCTCGATGCGATCATCGTCAAGTATTTCTCCATCGTTTATCTCAGTCCGAACATCCCATGGGGCGGCGTTAGCATCACCCGGCAACCGGCGATCGATGGAGTAGGTACAGGGACCATTTCCATCATTTGAAGCCGAGAATTGAATATGAGTGTCTGTGTCCGGGGAGAGTTCGGTTTCGATACGGTCTCTGGAAAGGGTAAACTCGGAATGAAATAGCTCAATTCTAAGATTGAGGCCATTTTCGCCAAGTTCGACATTTTCGGTTATGGGAAGATAATCAGGGGCTGAGACAACCAGTCGGTAGTTACCCAGTGGAAGGTTTTCCATTGAGAAGGCACCGTTTTCGTCAGTCCATCGGGAAATCAGGTACTCACCCAGCGAGACGTGGATGTCAGGAATTGGGTCATCGCTACCAGGTTCGACGACGGTTCCGTTGATATCGGCGACAGGAGATTCAAACGAAAGCACTATTGCCATCTGAACGATGGGAAGGTTTTCATCATCAAATCTGGCTTCTACGATTAAATCATATACTCCTTGATCAAGACCCTCTGGTATGACCAAGGCTGAGATGACTGCATCTTCGCCGGCGGCGACAGCGCCTGTCAGAGGAGTCAGGGTCAGCCAATTTGGTTCAACGATACCGTCATCCCGGATGCTGATTTCGTTGGTATAAGCATTGCCTGTCCACAGATTTACGCCGTCATGTCCGATGCCGAATGAACGGACGTCGTTATCGATGGGAAAGTCTTGTATGACTTGGAAACCCCATTCTTCGTCGATATTCAACTGGTAGGCTCGGAATTGATAAGAAAGCCAGAGATGACCTTCATCGTGTTCGGGAACCCAACAGAGGCGGCTACGGAAATCGCCATCACCTGCACGCCCAAGAATGCTTGCAATGGTAGCTACTTGATTGAAATTGTCGTTTATATCGAGGACGATAATGTTGACAGCGGTGACTAACATTACATATAGATATTCAGTCTCCGGGTCAATACAAAACCCCATTGGGTTCATGGCGTTCAGATTAATATCATCTAACATGTTCCCTTCAAGGTCATAACGCATTATGATCGTACTGATCCAAGGAGTAGTATAAAGTATTCCATCATGATAGGTTCCACCTATCGGAAAGCGTTGCGGGCGGATATCGGCGACAACATCGCCAATTTCCCTTCCGTCCCATTCGTAACCGGTAAGAAAACCATTTACGACAGCGCCGTTCTCCTGAATAGTGTGAGTTACCCACATAATGTCATTCTCGAAATCGCGTGCGATTCCAAGCGCGCCCGGATGTTGTAATTGAACAACTTGAATCTCGTCCCCTGGATCGTCACGTCTCGGACCGCCCTGTCTCTGGACATTATTATTTCCACCACGAAGACGAAGATCGTAAACAACCTCATTCTCGCCGCCGTTATGCAGGGTGAATTCAGTAGTAAGGGTGTCTTCAGCTTCGGCGTAAACAGCAAAACCGAGCGGATCGACGGTAATCTGCGTCCAGCCACAATGTGAAAGAGTAAATACTCCGGTCATGACGCAAAGTAATGCCATGAATGGTTGGCGTTTCATGTTTTCCCCATTAATGTAATATGCAATCGAGTCAGATTTCGAATTGCAATGATTTGGTTTGTGGCAGCGTTGTACTGCTTATTGAGACGATGTTAGGTGACAAGGGCGCAGTTCTTGACACAACTATAGGCGGTTGCCGGTCAAAAATAGAGCGCCTGAGTGAAAGCTAAAACGGGTGAGAAGTGCGAGAGTCAACCACAGCATAAGTTACAGAAAGAATAGTGAATTGTCAACAGGATAATGACGAGAAAGTGACAATATTCGCTGAGTAAACATTATTGAATCAATGTTCATAATATTTATTGTAACGAAGGGCTTGAATGATCTGTACTAAATAAAGTAGATTGATTGAGATTTGAGATTCGTGAAGATACAGGAAATTCGAATTCTCAACATTATACTGCTTGAAGTTAAACATAAATCTCTGGTTCAAATTGAATATAGGCGCGTTTCTTGGATTACTCACAGCCCTGCTCTGGGCAATCGCGGTAATATTTTTCAAAAAAAGTGGCGAACATGTTCATCCCATAGCACTGAATCTATTTAAGGATATCCTTGCTTTTGTTTTATTTATCCCAACAGCACTGATTGCAGATCAGGCGTTGTTAGTGGAGGCTTCGACGAAAGATTGGATAATTCTTGCGACATCTGGAGTGATGGGCATATGCATAGCCGACACACTGTTTTTTTACAGTCTCCAACTGCTGGGCGCGAGTGTAAGCTCGATAGTGAACTGTCTTTACAGCCCGGCAGTAATCTTCTTTTCGATGTGGATTCTTGATGAGAAGTTGACCTTCACGCAGGCATTTGGAGTCGGAGCGATTGTTTTGGCTGTAGCTTTGGCTACAGGATCGAAACGTGCTGAGGCGCTTAGCACTCGCAGGATTGTTCTTGGTTTGGGTGCAGGAATCGGAGCTGTAACGGCATCCGCTATCGGTATAGTCATGATGAAACCTGTTCTGGAACATTCGCCAATAATTTGGGTGTCGGAAGTGAGGCTACTTTTTGGAATCCTCGGATTACTTCTATTATTGTCGATACACCCCAAGCGGAATATTGTTCTTAGGTCACTTCTAATCAGTGAGGGACAAAAGTTTACGGTATTAGGTTCGATCTTTGGCGCTTATCTGGGACTTTTGCCTTGGGCGGCTGGATTTAAATACGGTCAGGCTTCAACCACATCGGCTTTGCAACAAGTCAGCTACCTTCTGGTGTTTGTCATGGCCGTCATATTCCTTAAGGAGAAGCTGTCGTACTGGAAGATTAGTGGTATATTAATTGGAATGGTAGGCGTATATCTGGTGACGTTTGGGTGAGTCAGATAATAAACAGGAGTGTGTGTGTGAACGTCGGATCGTTGAATTCGCGTGACAACACACTATTTGTAGCTTTCCAAGAATTCAAGAAATAAATTCGAAAATCAAGCACAGAGTAGATGATGTCTTCATTCTGGACAAAAGATCCATTCCAAGCGCTCGAAAAGAGCATTGGTAAAGGAAAGATATTCCAAAAGCCAGAAGACGTTGCAATTTACGGCATGGATGCGACAAAATATCGGGGCGAACCAGCTGGGGTGGTCCTTGTCGAAAGCGCAACTGATATACAAGAAACTGTTCGATTTGGTGTCAAGCATGGGCTTTCCATAACGGCTCGTGGCGCTGGATCCGGATTATCCGGGGGAAGCGTGCCGATCGATGGTGGAATTGTAATTTCGCTTGAACGGATGAACAAGATCGAGTCTATCGACGCCAGCAAGCTGACTGCAATAGTTCAGCCGGGTGTTGTGACCAATGATCTTCAAGCTAAAGCGATGAAATATCGTTTGTTTTACCCGCCCGATCCATCGAGCAACACAATCAGCACAATCGGTGGTAACGTCGCTGAGAATGCCGGTGGTTTAAGATGTTTCAAATATGGCGTAACTTCTCATTACGTTCGCGGAATTGAATATGTAGATGCGGCCGGGGAGTTGAAAACAACCGGTTCATTTACGGGGGAGGCCTTTGAGCCAGATATGACGCCACTACTGGTCGGATCCGAAGGAACGCTGGGGATTTTTACCAAGATAGAATTACAACTCTTACATTTACCTGCCGCTACTGCTACTATTGCCGCATATTTCTCCTCCAGAGAAACAGCATTGCAAAATGTCCAGGCCATCATCGTTGCCGGGATAGTACCGTCGATAATCGAGTATATCGATAAACAAGCTTTCAAAGCAAGCGCTCAGCACTTGAATTGTCCTTACAGGGAAGATGCCGATGCCTTAATTCTTATTGAGACCGACGGTACAGAAGAAGGATGCTCACGAGAAGCCAAACTGATTCTCGACCTATTGAGGAAATCGGCCATCGACATTCAGACAGCTACCGTGAGCGAAGAGCGAGAAAAACTCTGGAAATTGAGAAGGGCGATTAGTCCAAGCCTGATCCGCCTTGCCTCTGGACGCATTCACGAAGACGTTGCCGTGCCGCGCGGCAAAATTGCAGAATTAGCGCGAGAGATTGAGAAAGCGAGCGAAGAATCAGGGCTGTCGATACCTGTTTATGGTCACGCTGGTGATGGAAACTTGCACGTGGTGGTGCTCTTTGATTCAACCGATGCCAAGCAGGCTGAGTTGGCTGAGAACATTTCCAAACGAATATTCCACTCAGCATTGGATCTTGGCGGCACTATCACCGGGGAGCACGGTGTAGGTTGTGCTAAGCGAGACATCCTGGGTTGGCAACTTTCCGAACCGGTACTCGCCTTGTCCCGGAAGATAAAGAATATCTTCGATCCACAGGGAGTTTTCAATCCCAAGAAGTTGCTTCCGGAGCAGGTTTCGAATCAATCATAAAATCGATTGAATAAATCATCACCAAAAAAAAGGAAATTCAATGAAGAAGATCGTAACCACTTTGATTGTCGGATGTTTTGCGGGCGTCCTTGCGACTTCCGCATTCGCCGGCGATGAATCTACTGCAAAACCCTCATTCTCCGGCGTGTTGTGGGCGTCGTACTGGCATGCAATCAGCGGGAGCTCGACAAACATTGGCAACGGAACAGCCAATTCTTTCGACATCAAACGAGTTTATCTGACAGCGGCAGGAAACCTTGATGAAGCGTGGAGCTGGAAAGTAATCTACGAGATGGGTGGCACACCCCAGTTGAACGCATTTGCCAAAGCGGCGTTCATCAAGTGGACACTTCCAAGCGCCTTGAAGCAGTCCTTAACATTTGGCTTGCAACCGACACTGACCTGGGCGACTTCTGAAGTCTATTGGGGATACCGAGTGGTAATGAACACGCCTCGAGAACTTCTTGGCAGTACAGCTGTAGGTTTATTCAATGGATTGACAACCGGCACTGCCGCCGATTTTGGAATTGCATATACATTGAAACCTCACGACTTTTTGAATGTCGCGCTTCTAATATCAAACGGATCGGGTCATAAGAGCCCGGAAGCTAACATGTATAAGAAGATTGGGATGACAGCCGGATTGACAATCATTCCAAACAGTATAGTCGAGCTTTACATTGAGAACGAAGGGGGCTATCCTGACGCATCGAACGAGATGAAAAGTCGATTAGGAATTGGTTTATTCGCAGGTTATAAAGTGGAGAAATTCGGATTTGGAATTGATTATTTCCAAAAATCTTTCTCTGACAAAACAAATAATCAAATTAAAGTCAACTCGAACTTGTTGTCGCTGTTCGGCAACTACGCTATTCATGAGAAGCTGAGACTTCTTGGTCGGTACGATATGTTCACTCCCATCATGGACGATGAATATCTTATTGGAACATTTGAGAAAAGTGGTGAAAGTTTAATGATATTCGGGGCTGATTGCAGTTATGGGCCACCGAATACGAACTTCATACTTTCCTACCAGCAGAAATCGTTCGACGCAAAGATCCTAAAAGCTTCGTCATGGGTGGAACGAGACGCTTACAGTCAAGTTGTATTGGATGTGACGATTAAGTTCTAATAGTGGCGAGAGGTACTCTTGCACGGTGGACTGAAGCCCTCCGATGAGGGCGGGTCATCCCCGCCCTCATTAATTTTGGCAACACCTTCTTTTGTTCGAGGGCTTGCACACTACAAACAGGATTGATTTGGGCTTGATGTCTTCGTAACTTTACAGATTAGATTTCTAACTCAAAATTCACACTAACCAATAGAGAATATTTTGGATAATGGATATCACGCACTCGACTACTATAAGCTTGATGATTTGCTTACAGTTGACGAGCGAATGGTCCGTGATCTTGTCAGGGAGTGGGTTGATCGAGACGTGATTCCGGTAATCGGGCATGCAGCAAACGAAGGCAAATTTCCTGTGCATCTAATATCGCAGATGGCAGAGCTTGGACTGTATGGCCCGACTCTTCCGGAAAGATATGGCGGGGCTGGACTTAGCGAGATTGCTTACGGATTGATGATGCAGGAATTGGAACGCGGAGATTCAGGTATCAGGAGTTTTGCTTCAGCACAAAGCGCACTTGTCATGTACCCTATATTCAAATACGGTACTGAAGCGCAAAGATTGAATTACCTCCCGAAATTAGCTAAAGGCGAAATGATCGGGTGTTTTGGATTAACCGAGCCCAATCATGGTTCGGATCCGGGCTCGATGATTACAACAGCTACTCGTGACGGCGAAGGATTTCGTCTTAATGGTGCGAAGATGTGGATCACGAACGGCACAATCGCTGATGTGGCTGTAGTCTGGGCAAAGCTGGACGGTGTTGTCAAGGGTTTTCTGGTTGAAAAAGGAACTCCTGGATTCAGTGCGCCGGAAACCAAAATGAAATGGTCTTTACGTGCTTCAATAACTTCCGAGCTTGTCTTTGATGACGTGAAACTTCCGGCGGATGCATTACTGCCGGAAGCGAAAGGATTATCCGGGCCTCTCTCATGCCTGACGCAGGCTCGCTACGGAATAGCCTGGGGGGCGATTGGCGCCGCTATGGCTTGTTTCGATGAGGCGAAAAGTTATGCACTTCAACGAATTCAATTTTCCAAACCTATCGCTTCCTTTCAATTAGTTCAAAACAAATTGGTCGAAATGGCTTCAGAAATCACCAAAGGTCAGCTATTGAACTATCGATTAGGACAACTGAAACAATCTGGTAATATGACCCACCAAATGGTCTCGCTTGCCAAGCGGAACGGGTGTGAGCAAGGTTTGCGGATCGCTCGAATGGCCCGTGATATTCTTGGAGCGGCTGGAATAACCTATGAATTCCAGTCTGGACGGCACATGGTTAACCTTGAATCTGTATATACTTACGAGGGCACACACGATATACACACACTTGCTATAGGAGCTGACCTGACTGGCATCGAGGCGTATAGATGAACACAGCTGAGAAGGCTGGAAGTTTCGTCCCCGTACCTCTTCTTAAGTGGATTGCCGAAGGAAAAATCGAACAGAGATTTCCTGCAGTAGTTGCTTTTGCGGATGTTTCCGGTTTCACTGCTATGTCCGAGAAACTTGCTTCGATCGGCAAAGAGGGGGCGGAAACACTTACCAGCATACTCAACAACTACTTCACTACGATGATAGACCGAATATGGCGAGGAGGCGGATTCGTCGGCAAATTCGGTGGCGATGCGATGACTATTTTCTTTCCCGCTGAGAATGAATCTGAGTTAGAAACAGTAATTCTCACCGCGGTTGCGGCATGTTGTGACCTCCAGATTGCCATGAAACCATTCAATACAATACGGACGAAAGCGGGGGAATTCTCGCTTGGAATGAAGGTTGGCGTCAGTGCAGGGAGTGTGCTGTTTCGAGTGGTGAAAGATAAGGACGGTACAAGTGATTACGTCTTGGCAGGAAAGGTTCTTGATACTGCCGCTGAAGCGGAGCACCATGGAAAATCTGGTGATGTAATCATCTCCTCAGAGATTACAAATATATGCGGATTTCAAGGTGAGCAACTTGATCATGGTTTTGTTCGGGTCGATCATTCCAAAGTTCCTCCTCAGGAAAAGGAATATGCAATGCTGACGCCTGAAAGTTCATGGAATGAATTAGCGACGGCTTTTATTGATCCACCAATCTACCATCGGATGCAGTTAGGGATGGATTCGGTTGGCGAGATCAGAAAAGTATCGGTCATCTTCCTTGCTTTCTCAGGATTCGATTACGACTCGGATCCTGACGTTGGTGACAAACTGGACGCCCTTTATGGTTGGGTGCAACAGGTAACAAAGAGTTTCAACGGGTCGATCAACAAACTCGATATGGGGGATAAAGGCTCTAAGATACTGATCACATTCGGTACGCCAATCGCTCACGAAGATGACGAAAGACTTGCGGTTCGTTGTGGTTTGGAACTTGTTTCAAGCCCGGCGGCTCAAGAATTTTGGGGAGGCCGTGTCCGGGCGGGGATTGCCACAGGCGTCGTTTTTGCCGGTGAGGTAGGCTCCACTATGCGGCAGGAATATACTGTCATGGGGAGTGGCGTCAACCTTTCGGCACGTTTGATGGGGCAGGCGAAACCAGGCGAATTAGCGATCGACGACACTACTTATAATCGTGTCGATCAACTCGTAAATTGTAAACCTCCGGAGTATGTTACATTAAAAGGCATTGGTCAACCAATACCAATCAGGTCAGTGATCAGTTTAAAAAATGCTTCGGAAGTGTCCAAATCGTCCCAAAAACCTTTTGTCGGAAGGTCGGAAGAACTTGGTGTTATTCACTCTATAGTACTTAAAGCGCACGGTGGTTCACAAGCGACCCTGATCGTTCGCGGCGATGCCGGGACAGGGAAAAGCAGGCTGATGGGAGAGGTAGTTAAAAAGATGACGGCGCTTGGCTTTAAAATAGGAGCAGGGGAAGCGTTAAGCTATGCCAAACAAAGTCCGTATCTCAGTATCATCTCTGCACTTCGTGGATTGATGGATGTTCCAGCATCGAGCGAAAATTACCTCCCACAATTAGAGAAATTGGTCAGTGACGCGGATCCTGAGCATCCCTACCGCACTCCAATCATTGCCCAACTGCTCGGTATCAGAGCGGCCGAAAATGATATTACCCGTTATTTTGATGCCAAGCTACGCCAAGAGAATATGTTCGACTTTTTGGTTCAGTATATCAGATACTTAACCACGATGAGTCCGGTTGCGATATTATTGGAGGACGTCCAATGGGTCGATAGAAGCAGTTTAGAGCTTCTGGCTTATCTAATACAAAACCTCGACGATCATCCTTTTCTAGTTGCGATAGTCCGCAGATCCTACTCTCGACAGTTTGTCTCGCCGCATATCAGTGAAATAGAAAAAGCGTCTAATGCAACAACTATAAATGTAGGGGAACTTGACAAAAACGATCTAATGAGCTTGGTATTACAGGAATTAGGCGCGGAGGAGATCGAAGGGGAACTGTTAGATTTTATTAAAGAGAAATCTCAAGGAAATCCGGCATTCACTGAAGAATTGATTAAGAATCTTTCCACGCTTGGAAATCTAAAGCTTGTAGATCGAGATGGCAGAAGAGTGGCTTGCTCTTCGGGCGATCTTTCGGTAGTCGAGGTTCCAGACTCTCTTAACAGCCTCATCATGAGCCAGCTTGATCGTTTTGGCGCAGAGTCGAAGCTGACAGTGAAATTGGCCGCGGCAATTGGTCGTCGATTCTCACATGAGTTAGTACTCGGTTGCTATCCGGTTGAGATGGACGAGCAACGCATCGATGAGACACTTCGTGAATTATCCGCTCTCGATGTAATTAAATCGGAAAACGAAGAATTATTAAACTATATCTTTAAGAATTTATTAACTCGTGAGGTCGCCTATGACAGTTTATTGTTTGCGCATAGGCGTGAATATCATCGACGGATAGGTCTTTGTCTCGAACGCATTTATTCTGATTCGATTCAGGAACAATGCGAGGAACTTGCCCGACATTTCTATCAATCGGAGGATAATCCGCGCGCAACAAACTACCTCACAATGGCTGGGAATAAGGCATTTGCCCTTTATGCCAATGAGAGCGCTGAAGATTATTTCACAAAAGCTCTTGAAAAGGTTCCTGACGAGGATATTGAAAGTAGATTTAATTTATTATCAATAAGATCCGACGTTTTTAGCATAATGGGTAAGACCGATTCCCAAAAAGCAGATCTCGATATTGCGCTCTCGCTGGCAACGGAGCGAAACGATCTTAAAGGCAAAGTCCAGACACTCGATAATTTGGCAAAGTATTATTTCCGAGTGAACAACTTAATTGTTCTCGAAAAGGTGATCGAGGAGGCCCGTGAGATATTAAAACATGTCGATCATCCATCCGCCAGACTTGGCATTCTGCAAAAAATGGGAACGTTATGCTATGCGAAGAATGATTTTCGAGGGGCTTTGCAGAACTGGGAGGAAGGATCAGTCGAGGCAAGGCGTCTGGGACATCTGGTTGGATTATCGGTAGCTATAACTAATTGTGGATTAGCCTATAAAGCGCTTGGCGATCTTGACAAGGCGATGGAACTATATCTGAAGTCGATTGAGATTGATAGATCAAGCGGAAACTTAAAATCTGAAGCAGTAAGCCTCGGGAATCTTGGAGCACTTTACCACCAGCAAGGAGATTTTTCAGCCGCGATGGAAGCCTACCAAAAGGCGTTGGAGCTTGGACGCGGAATTGGATCTAAAGAGATACAAGCGAGGAATTTGGGTAATATCGCACTCCTTTACCAACTTCGTGGCGAGCGAGAAAAAGCATTGGCGAGCCAACTCCAGAAGCTCTCTATCGAACAGATGATGGGGTATAAACGCGGGCAGGCGGTAACGCTTGGCAATATTGGAGCATGGTACGCAGAGAGTGCCGAGTTCGAACGAGCGGTAGAGTATTATGAGCAAGCGCTTGCCATAATTCGCGAGCTTAATCTTTCATCAGAAGTGCCGAGACTATTGATGAATATGGGACTTGCACGCCAATATAAAGGCGATATTCAAGAAGCACTAGCTCTTTTGAGTGAAGCAGTTGGCAAGTCGGTTGAGGTAAAAAACAAAGTCGCTGAAGAATATGCCAGACGCTATCTCGGGTTTGTTTATTACGAAACAAATCAGTTGGACAACGCCAACGAAGAATTTCGTCTTTCGGGCGAAATTGCAGGAATATTAGGTAGCAAGGTAGGTATTGCGGCCGCTAAAGTAGGTCTTGGTTTGATTAAAATTGTTCGCGAAGGGATACAGGACATTTTCCACGAAGGTCATAGCGACGTAAGAAAACTTGGTGATGCAGAAACAGTGATTAAAGGAGCTATGTTGTTTGCCAAGTGGAGCCTTGATACCGATTCAGAACAAAAACAAGCGGTGAAAATACTCAAGGATGCATTAGAAATCGCCAAAGCGGGTGGGCGCAAGCGAGATATAAGCGCGATAGAGCCTCTACTTCGACAATTCCAAAATGACAGCCACAGCAATCAGGGATAGGGAAGACTAATGGAATGGTTGAATCGGCTTGTTATCGGCCTTATGCCGATAACGCCAAAGTACTTTATTGGAAGAGTTGCCAGCCGGTATATCGCCGGGAGCTCTCTTGGTGAAGCAGTAAAATTGACGCGGTTGTTCAATCAATCGATGATAATGACAACGATTGATCTTTTGGGTGAACACACTGAAAGTAAAGAGCAAGCGATTGAAGCTTCTCGCATTTACCATCTGATACTGGACCGAATTGCCGCTGACAAAATTGACGCAAATATTTCACTCAAGCCAACTCATCTCGGATTGAAAGTAAACTATGATCTCTGCCAGAGTCTGATTGGCGATATTGTCGATCACGCTGCGCAAATCAATAATTTTTTGCGTATCGACATGGAAGACAGAAGTACGACCAACGATACTTTCAAACTGTACTATAAAATGCGATCCCGCCATGAAGCCGTAGGCGTCGTAATTCAAGCCTACCTGCGCAGAACTATACACGACATCGACCATCTAAAAGAATCAAAAGCAAATATCAGACTCTGCAAAGGGATATACCGCGAGCCAAGGGAGGATGCCTATCAGAATCGTAGCATAATAATAAGAAATTACGCGTTTATACTTAATGAACTACTTGAAGCCGGGTGTTATGTTGGAATTGCTACACATTGCGAGGAAACGATATGGCACGCCTTAAAAACCATTCACCAAATGAAGCTTTCTCCTGATAAATATGAATTCCAGATGCTTCTTGGGGTAGAAGAAGATCTAAGACAAATACTATTAAACCAAGGGCACAGACTGCGCGTCTATGTGCCTTTTGGTGAGGAATGGTATGCCTATTCAATTCGTCGTCTTAAGGAAAATCCGACCGTTGCCGGCCATGTGATGCGAGACTTCCTTGGCATCAAATCGACCGGAAAATAAACACCATCAATGAGTTCCTCTTTCCAATTAGTTTGCGACTATCAGCCACAAGGTGACCAGCCACAAGCCATAAAGGCTCTTCTAAAACAACTCGAAGGCAGTGAAAAGTATCAAACCTTACTGGGTGTCACTGGCTCAGGTAAAACCTTTACCATTGCAAATGTAATCGCCGCCTGGGGAAGACCGACTCTTGTTATGTCACCAAACAAAACACTGGCCGCACAGTTGTATGGTGAATTCAACAGTTTTTTTCCGCATAATGCCGTCGAATACTTCATTAGCTACTACGATTACTATCAGCCCGAAGCCTATCTTCCCTCCTCAGACGTCTATATCGAAAAAGAGACTTCAGTTAATGCCGAAATAGACAAGTTGCGTCTGCGAGCTACTTCGGCGCTGATGGAACGAGATGATGTGATCATTGTAGCCTCGGTTTCGTCTATTTACGGACTTGGATCTCCAGAAGATTATAAAAAACAACTTGTTCTGGTTGGAGTGGGTGAGAAGATCAGCCGAAAGGAACTTCTCGCTAAACTCATCGAAATTCACTACGATCGGAACGACTATGATTTTGCCCGTGGATCGTTTCGTGTCAGAGGCGACACTGTTGAGATCCGTCCTGCTTATGATGATTACTCATTACGTATCGAGCTTGACTTCGACACTGTGCAGAGAGTCAGCCGGATAAATCTTGTCACTGGTGAAGTTGAAGCAGAGCTGAAAAGAGCGGCGATCTATCCTGCCAAACATTTTGTGACAACTCCGGAGCGACTCCAGGAAGCTATGGTACGGATACGGGACGAACTCGGTGAACGCTTGAACGAACTGCGGAGCGAAGGCAAATTACTTGAGGCGCAAAGAATTGAACAGCGAACGCGTTTCGATCTGGAAATGATGAATGAGGTCGGATACTGTAATGGTATCGAAAACTATTCTCGACATCTATCCGGCAGAGCTCCCGGTGAGCCTCCATTCACGTTGATTGACTATTTCCCCAAAGATTTTCTAATAGTTGTCGATGAATCGCATATTTCAGTACCACAAATTCGTGGAATGATCGGTGGAGACAGGTCGAGGAAAAGCGTTCTCGTCGATTATGGATTTCGATTGCCATCGGCAATGGATAACCGACCGCTGACTCTCGAGGAATGGGAGGGTAAAGTCAGTCAGGCGATCTTCGTCTCGGCGACGCCAGCAGATTGGGAAGTGGAGCGGTGCGGCGGTGTTGTCGTGGAACAAATTCTTAGACCGACCGGTTTGATGGACCCGGAAATCGTAGTCCGACCATCAGATGGACAGATCGACGATCTCTTAGAGGAGATCCGATCGACCGTCGAAAAGAATGAGCGCGTATTGGTGACTACGCTTACTAAACGAATGTCTGAAGATCTTTCGGATTATCTTGGCAAAGCGGGTGTTCGGGTTAAATACCTTCACAGCGAGATTCAGTCTCTTGAGAGGGTTGAAATACTTCGGGATTTACGCCTGGCAGAATTTGATGTACTGGTAGGAATCAATTTACTTCGTGAAGGCCTCGATCTACCGGAAGTATCTCTGGTAGCGATTCTTGACGCAGACAAGGAAGGATTTCTACGAAGCGAACGATCATTAATGCAAACATCAGGAAGGGCGGCTCGCAATGCCGCTGGCAGAGTGATTTTTTACGCCGATCACATCACAAACTCAATGCAGAAAGTAATCGATGAGACAAGCCGTCGTCGTGATGCGCAAAGGGAGTATAATACTAAACATGGAATTATTCCGCAGACAATCCGAAAATCTGTCGAAGATATTTTAATCCAAAGCACCACGCCAGAGGGAAGGGCGTCACGAACAATTCAGGCTTCAACGCTCGATACTCTAAGCGCTTTCCAAAAACAGGAACTGATCGACCGGATAACCAAAGAAATGGCACTCGCCGCTGAAAATCTTCAATTTGAGCATGCCGCAAAACTACGCGACGAACTATTCGCCATCAAGGGAGTCGCTCCGCAAGTTCAACGGCGACAAATGAAGACGTTCAGGTAAATATATATTAATGGGATACGAGAATACACTCTACTGTGGCGACAATCTCGACGTCCTACGGGAGTTTATTCCGGACGAAAGCGTTGATCTGATCTATATTGATCCCCCTTTCTTTTCAAATCGCCGCTATACCGTGATTTGGGGAGACGAGACTGAACGGCGCTCGTTCGAGGATACTTGGGAAGGCGGTATGGAGAGCTACGTCATTTTCATGGAAGTACGTTTGCTTGAAATGCGACGCGCGTTGAAGCCGAGTGGCGCAATCTTCGTTCATTGCGACTGGCACGCCTCACACAGAATCCGAATGCTCTTGGATAAAGTCTTTGGGGATGATCATTTCCTCAATGAAATAATATGGTATTATCGAGGAGGGGGAGTCTCTAAGAAGTATTTTGGCCGTCGCCATGATAATATTTATTACTATTGCAAATCTGCCGACTGGTTCTTTAATGCAGACGGATTCAGACCCCCCTATGCGTCGGCAACAGTCGAACGATTTGCCCATCATATCGGGAATGTTCGCGGTTCTAAAGACTATGGTTCCCAAACTCTTCATCCTGACGGCAAGCACCCCGACGACGTTTGGGAGCTCCAGCCAATAGCTCCCTCAGCGAAAGAACGTCTTGGTTATCCGACGCAAAAGCCCGAGAAACTCCTCGAGAGGGTACTGCTTTCGGGATCCAAGGAAGGCGATATAGTTCTCGACTGTTTCTGCGGGTGTGGAACAACCCTTGCCGTGGCTCAGAAAACGAACAGGAAGTGGATCGGAATAGACATCTCCTCGTCAGCGATCAGACTCGCAAGTGAGCGGCTGAGCAAGCTGGGAATCATGCCAGCAATAATCAAATTGGGTAATACTGCATAATACTACGGCTTAGAGTTCAATCTTCAGTATCAAGCTGAAGCATGAATTTAATCCTCTTACTTTGCAAGAAGTTATGGTTGAATCCAGGATTGTAGAGTGAAGATTTTAATCGTTGGTTCGGGCGGCCGCGAGCATGCGCTTGCCTGGGCATGTTCGAGAAGTTCCATCAGACCCCAGATCACGGTTGCGCCGGGAAATGGTGGCACGTCTCAAATTGCCCGCAATATAGATGTTTCTTCTGAGGATGTTGCTCAACTCGAGGATTATGTTCGAGCCGAGCGATTCGATCTGACCATTATCGGACCGGAAGCACCATCGATTGCTGGACTTGCCGACAGGCTTTCTGCAAGAGGATTTAGGGTTTTCGGACCCTCATCCGGAGCGGCTAAGATCGAAGGCTCGAAAGCATTCTCGAAGAAATTGATGGCGGAGGCAGGCATTCCCACGGCTCAATTCGAAATTTTTAGTGATAAAAAATGTGCCAACGATTATATCCGGTCGATGGGCGCGCCGATTGTTGTTAAAGTATCAGGAATCGCCGCGGGGAAAGGAGCAATTGTTTGTAAAACGGTTGGCGAAGCATTCGCCGCGACAAAATTGATTTTCGAGGATAATGCGTTTGGGGTTGCCGGTAATGAGGTGGTGGTGGAAGCCTTTGGCAGAGGTAAAGAGGTTTCGATGACGGCACTCGTCGATGGTACAGATTTTCTACTTCTTCCATCGTCACGGGATCACAAGCAAATATTTGATCAGGATCGAGGACCGAATACGGGCGGCATGGGGGCTTACGCTCCGGTCGATGATCTTACAGAGAAAAAATACCAACGGTTTGCTGAAATGGTCTTACCGAAACTTCTGAAAGGGCTTGAAAATGCCGGCTCACCATTCCGTGGAGCAATCTATCCGGGGTTGATGGTGGACGGTGATGATTTCATAGTACTTGAAGTTAACGCGCGATTCGGAGACCCTGAAACTCAGGTGTTGCTACCAATTCTGAATTTCGATATGCTGGAAGCGATGGCAGAGATTGCAGAAGGAAGTTTTGGAAGTTGGATGAAGCGGAGAGGGTTGGAGCCTTATGATTCCTCGGCGCTCAGAGACGGCATGTCGGCGGCGACGATTGTAGCAACAGCCCCTGGATATCCAGGGGCTTATCCCAAAGGTGTTTCGATCACCGGGATTCCTGAAGAAAGCGATAATCTTATTCCTTTTCATGCCGGAACCAAAAAGACTTCATCAGGGTTAGTGACAAACGGCGGCCGAGTTTTTTCGGTTACAGGGATGGGAAGCGAATTACAACAAGCCGTAGAGACCGCATACGAAGGTATGGCCCAGGTGAAATTCGACGGCATTCATTATCGACGGGATATTGGAAAACAGGGAGAAAATTGAACATTCTCATCACAGGTGGGGCGGGTTTTATCGGGTCACATTTTGCCGATCAATTGCTTGGTGCAGGTCATCGGGTTACGATCGTTGACAATCTTTCTTCCGGTTCGATTGTCAATTTACCTCCGGACGCCGAGTTTGTGCAGATAGATATTCGAGACGCGAAGATCGAAGAATTATTTGAAACGCACAAGTTTGAAGCAGTGTATCACCTCGCGGCACAAATGGACGTTAGATTTTCAGTGCGCTATCCACTTGAGGATCTTGATATTAATATTGCTGGAAGCGTCAAATTACTCGATCTGTGCCGCAAATACAGCGTCGGTAAATTCATCTTTGCTTCAACCGGCGGAGCTATTTATGGTGAACAGGATTATTTTCCGGCTTCGGAAGATCATCCCACCAGACCGATTTCACCTTATGGAGTATCGAAACTTGCCGTTGAACGCTACCTTTACTATTTTCACAATGAGTACGGGCTTCATGGTATTGTGTTGCGATTCGCCAATGTTTACGGACCTCGCCAAAATCCGCATGGTGAAGCCGGAGTTGTAGCGATATTCTGTAGCCGACTGCTTTCAGGAGAACAAGCCTACGTTTATGGCGATGGACTACAAACAAGAGATTATGTTTATGTCGCAGACGTCGCTCGCGCAAGTCTGCTGGCATTGAAACTTGAAGGATTTCAAACTATTAATCTCGGTACTGGCGTCGAATCTAACGTGGTAAATTTGTTTGACACCTTAAATTCATTAACAGGTGATTCGATGCTTCGAGAGCATAAACCGCCATTACCGGGTGAGCAACGCCGAAGTTGTATCGATAATTCTCGTGCGATGAAGGTGCTTGATTGGCGGCCAGAGGTTTCATTATCAGACGGACTGGAAAAAACACTGATGTTTTTTCAACGCCGCGCCGCAGAAAAATCCTACCGTTGATGAAGTAATCCAGCGAATGCCAAAACCCGAACATACTGATCTTGCTCTCAATCAAGATGCCTTGAATCAAATCACGAGCAGAACTCCGGCGATGGAAGAGGTTAAGCGCTTAATCAAGCAAGTCGCTGGAAGTGACATCACTGTTCTAATTACTGGCGAATCTGGAACAGGCAAAGAGTTAGTAGCTCGCGCGATACATGAATTAAGTAAACGCCGGAATGGGCCATTAGTCTCCTTAAATTGCGGAGCAATACCGGAAGGTGTTTTCGAGAGTGAGATATTTGGGCATGAGAAGGGAGCGTTTACTTCAGCTTCCGATCGGCGAAAAGGGTATTTCGAGATGGCGCATCGAGGAACGCTGTTTCTCGACGAAATCGGCGAAATGCCGATTCAAGTGCAAGTTAAGATTCTTCGCGTTCTTGAGACAGGTAAGTTCTTGCGTGTAGGTGGGTCAGAAGAGATTTCCGCGAATGTACGAGTATTAGCCGCGACGAATAAAGACCTTGAAAAGGAAGTGGCGCGAGGTCAGTTTCGCCAAGACCTCTATTACCGACTCAAAGCGATTAATCTGGCACTTCCGCCCTTAAGAGACAGGTCGGAGGATATTCCTGCACTTGTTCTGCTATTTGCTGACGAGTTTACATCACGGAACAACAGGCCAACTCCGGAAATCGACCTTGAAGCTATGAATTTGATGCGACGACATTACTGGGTTGGGAACGTAAGGGAGCTGAAAAATTTCGTAGAGAGTTTGATTGTATTGTCACCCAAGAAACGTATTGAGTATGAAGATGTGGTCGCCAGGCTCAATGTGTCGGGAGGTAAATCGAACCTGCCGGTGTTGCTCAATCGACCAATCGAAGATTTAGATCGGGAGTTGACTTACAGAACTTTGCTTGAATTACGTAGTGATGTGTACACGATTAAGGAGATGCTTCAAAGATTACTTGAAGTTAAAACACGCGAGATAGGCGTTCGTTTCGATTCTGCCGATGATGCTGAGGCTTTCGCACTTGATGAGATGGAACACGAGCAAATCATGAAAGCGCTTGTTGAATTTGGGGGGAACCGTCGATTGGCGGCTAAAGCGCTTGGCATAGGCGAGCGAACCCTTTATCGCAAAATAGGCAGATTTAACAAATGAGAAATAACCTACATCTGATATCCATAATGATTCTTGCTCTATCTGGGTGCAGTGTTTACTCGTTTAAAGGGCAGGGGATTGGCGGCATAAAAACGATTGCCGTCGATTCCTTCGAAAACCTCACTACTGAGTTTGGAATCCGAGAAAAATTGACGGATGCCATCATAACGAGACTACTTAATGATCGAACTCTAACAGTAGCTTCGCCTCGATCCGCAGATGCGATATTGACAGGAGTCGTTACCTCAGTCGAAGATAGACCTCTTACCTATCAGGCAAACGAGAGCGTAACTGAGTATCAGGTTATTATTTCAATAGAAGCCAAACTAATCCGTCAGGGTGTGACGGAGCCTCTTTGGCAGGGGCGAGTAGTCGGCGAGGGAAACTACCCCTACTCCTCTGGAAGCGTTGTCGAGCGGCAAGGTGGTGTTGACGTCGCTCTCGATAAAATTGTGCAGGATTTAATGAACCGTCTGACGAGCGACTGGTGAGCCCAATCATACGCATGGCCCGCGAACAAATACGGCCCTCGGACATTGACCGTCTGGTCCGAATTCTACAAGAGGATGGAGTGGCGGTTGTGCCCGCGGACACGGTATATGGCTTGATTGGCAAAGCGTTCAATAAAACCGTTTTCGATAGATTGGACGCGATTAAAGAAGACCGTCGCCTTCCATACGTAGTGATATTTTCATCTCTTGAGTCAGTCGAAGAGTGGACAGGCGGGCTAAATTATCGCCAAAGACGATTTGCCTCAGCTCTCCTGCCCGGACCATTGACGATGATTATGACGCCGAAGGGAAAAATTCCTGCAGATTTTCGTTACAAGACTTCGGGAATTGGAATCAGAGTCAGCTCTGATACTTTGTTACCCCTTTTGGCAGAAAGACTTGGCGCACCGATATGGGCGTCCTCCGCAAACCGAAGCGATGATCCGGCTCCTTCAGACTACAGAACAGTGAATCGCAATGTAATTCAGGCAGTCGATATGGCTGTCGATGCGGGGCCTACGATTTTTCATGATGCGTCAACCGTCGTAGATATTCGCTCGAAAGTATTTAAGATCACCAGAGAAGGACCTTGGCTTAGCCGGATAAACAAGGCTATCAAACGGTCAAACGATCCTCTTGAGGTTTTGGTATTATGCAGTGGTAATATTTGCCGTTCTCCGATTGCGGCATACCTATTAGAAAATGCCAACATCCCTCATATCACAGTAAAATCAGCTGGTCTGGATGCGTCGAATCATCAAAGAGCTACGAGTGAAATGGTTGAGATTGGATCTTCATGGGGTATAGATATGAGTGGACACCTTTCTCAAACAGCTTCTCTGGAAGTGCTTCATGAAGCTGATATTATCTTGACAGCAACCCCAGAACATCGAGAGCGGGTTATTCAAATTGATTCTCGCGCTAAACGTAAGACATTCTTGATTGCCGACGGTATAGGAGAGACAACTATTCCGGATCCCTATAAATCGGGCGGTGAAATGTATCGGACGGTGGCTGAAATGATTCGTCGGTCGATAGAAGGGTGGAGTCTTCGCTTAGGGAGAGTGGTACAATCAGAGTTTGAATCGGAAGAAGTTCCCAAAGAAACCTTCCATGACGATTCACCGAACGGTGATTGACCATGAACACTTTCTGGTAGTTCGCAATGACCGTTTAGGCGACGCTATACTTGCCTTGCCGGTCGTTACAACTCTAAGGAATCAATACCCAGAATCTCAGATTAGTTTTCTGGCTTCGCCTTACACTGCGCCTATTATCAGGTGTGTGGATGGTTTAGATAATATTATCATGGCAGATGACCGTCATTGCGAAGCGGCTCTCGCTGAACTTATCACTGAAAAAATCACAACAGCGATTTGTCTAAGGCCGACGTTCTCTAATGCTCGGACGCTGGCAAGAGCAAAGATACCGGTACGAATCGGGACAGCCTACCGTTATTATTCATTCTATTTCACTGAACGAATTAAAATTCGGCGAAAAGGGAAGACGTTACACGAGGCTGATCTGAATCTTTCGATGTTGAAGAAACTTACCTCATCCGAAATTGCCGAATTCCCCCGGTTCAACATACCTGATCAAGTTTTAGCCGATGCCGAGTCTTTCTTTGCCAAAGTTCACGCGGCAGATTATAATGGGATCATAGTGATCCACCCAGGCTCTGGAGGTTCTGCCCGAGATTGGCCTCCTGAATTCTATCGAGAGCTCGGCACAATCTTCAGAAATGATGGATGGCAAATAATCGCAACCGGATCTGCCAAAGAAAGGGCGAAATGTTCGACAATTGTCGGCGATACAGAATGCAATCTCGCGGGAGCAACCGATATTCGGGCGCTCGCGGCAGTGCTTAAACGGGCGGGACTCGTAGTAGCTGGAAGTACCGGACCTCTGCATCTGGCGAATGCGTTAGGCAGGCCGGTTCTGGGTCTTTATCCACCCATCACGGATAGTCTTCCATCCCGATGGGGACCATACTTACACCCAGAAATGGCGTTGGCGCCCAAGTTACCGCTCTGTGAAACATGCCATACCGGAAACATTTCGAAATGCTGGTGTATGGAACAGTTGACTCCTGAGATGGTTTACGAAAGAGCCAGAGTAATTCTGGATACTCGAGCGATTTCCATTGCAGATTGACCTCATATCCAAGGTTCGGGAGGAGCTGGAGAGCGGGCGAAAAGGAATACTTATCCTCCAAACTGCTTTTTTGGGCGACGTCATTTTGGCGACTCCGCTTATAAAAGGTATAAAGAGGGTATTCCCCAAAGCACGGTTGACCGTCGTCGTGATACCGCAATGCCGTGAATTGGTCGAAGGTTTGTGCGACCAAGTTATCACGATCGACAAGAAGTCTGGCGGTTCTTCAGCTTGGTCAGCCATAACCCTGCAGATCGCTGATTCCAACATTGGAATTGCGTTCATTCCGCATCGTTCGTTCAGATCGGGGAGGTTAGTTAAAGATACTGGTGTGCCAGTCAGGATTGGTTTCGCCAAAGGAGGAGGACGATTTTTTCACACTCTTGCCCTCCCTTACGAATACGGAATTTATGAGGGGCATCGCAATCTTTCTTTATTAACCCCATTCACTTCCGGGCAATTTGATCCGTTGCCCGAGATCAAGATCGAAGATCATGCAGTCGAAAGAATTCAATCGAAAATGGCAGAATTGAATCTGTCGCCATCCCAGTTTGTGGTTATTGCACCTTCATCTATTTGGAAAACAAAAGCTTGGCCACCGGGACATTATCGTGAATATTGCGAACTTATCAAAAGAAAATATGATTTGCATTGCGTAGCCGTCGGTAGTATGGCCGACAATGCCGTTTGCGCGCAGAGTGTACTAAGTCCCGAACTTAATCTTGCCGGACAATTATCTCTCATCGAATCTGCGGCGCTCATGCGTTATGCACGGTTGGTTGTATCGGGTGACAGCGCCGCCGCACACCTCGCTACGGTGGTTAAGTCAAGGCAGTTAATTATCTTCGGATCAACAGCCCCGCGTTTTGGATTTTCACCGCCATCGACCAATGCGCGCTGTCTTGGTCTGGATTTATTATGCCGCCCATGTACTGATCATGGCAGACAAAAATGCCCCCTATATCGATATGCATTGTGTCTGCAAAATATCTCTCCTGAAATGGTCCTTGAAACGACAAACGACTGGCTTGAGTTAAATGAAGAAACAGCCTTCAATTCAGTTGACAATGACAAAGAAAGCCGTTATCTTTAAGGCTTGGCTGAAATCGATAACAGTAATTAGGATAGGCTAAATGAAGCCGAGAAAGCTTGCCCCGCGTGCAATAATCATCGCATTGGTGCTAATAGCGGGGTTGTTTTACCTCTACCCGACATTTCGCTATGGTCAATTAAAGACCCGCGAAGAGGCAGAGGCGCAGTTAATCGCTCAAAAGATGGGCGTTTCCTTCCCGTTTGTAATCGAAGCACTGTATCGGGAAGATGCTGCGCTATTGGATAAGTTAAACAGCCTTAATGAGCTGGATGACGCCGCTAAAGCCGACGTAGAGAATCGTATCACAAAGCTTCAGACTCTTCATCGTGACAAGATGGCTGGTCTGCGTAAAAAAGCTATCAAACAAGGACTCGATCTTCAAGGAGGAATGCACCTTGTTTTGGAAGTCGATGTCGTCCAATTGATGCGCAATCTCGCCCGTCAGCGCGACGGGAGGCTCGACAAAATATTAGTTACTGTCCAACAACAGATGGACAGAGACGCATCGCGTGAGTTCGAAACCGTAGTGACAGATGTTTTCGACGCAGAAGACGTCAAGCTCTCACAATATTTTGGTGAGGCCGGAGAGTCGAACACGAAAGTTGTCGGGATGTTGTCCAAACAAGCCGACGACGCCATCAATCGGTCATTAGAGATTTTGCGAAACAGAATCGATCAATTCGGCGTTTCCGAACCGTCCATTCAAAAGCAAGGATCTCGCCGGATCGTTCTTGAACTTCCCGGCATCCAAGATCAGGCAAGGGCTCGCGACCTGATAGGTCGAACGGCTCTGCTGGAATTTAAGCTTGTGGCAGAACAAGAAAAAGTGCAGTCGGTATTGAAAATTATCGACAAGGCGATTTCTGGCAGTGTTCCTGAAGGCTCGACAGCAGAAAATCAGACTACCGCCGCAAGTGAAACAGACACGACACAAGCTATGGATTTGACTGCCGGACTTACGGTGGACACGGCTAAATCGTCAACAGATACTTCGGCAACTACGATGGAGTCTGGGGCGACCCCGTTCTCAGGCTTGCTTCGTGGCATTCGCGGCGACATTGCTGTACCATCAGAAAGCGTTCGAAAGATTCGCGACTATCTTGCCAATCCCAATGTTCAGTCACAGATTCCCGATGGCGTGCAATTTCTTTGGAGCGCCAAGGCGGAGCCGGCCGGGGATGGGAAAGAATATCAATTACTTTATCTGGTCAAGACCAATTCTGAGTTGACAGGCGCGGCGCTATCTGACGCCCGAGTAGATATCGGTGGGGGTGGAAATGATCCAACCAGCGCTGGCCAGCCTGTGGTATCTTTATCTTTAAATAGGAATGGCGCAAAGACCTTTTCGCGCGTTACAGGCGCAAACATTCAGAAACGACTTGCTATTGTATTAGATGATAAAATCCATATGGCTCCGGTCATCAGGTCAAAGATTCCGAATGGCAGAGCGGTTATCGAAGGAAGCGCCAACGTTGAGGAAGCTAACGACTTGGCGATTGTACTGAGGGCAGGCGCATTGCCAACCTCAGTCGTGATCGAAGAAGAACGAACGGTTGGTCCAAGTTTGGGGAGAGACTCGATCCAAAAGGGAACCACGTCCGCCTTGATTGGCGCTTTGTTAACCATCCTCCTCATGGGGTTGTATTATCGTTGGTCGGGGTGGTTGGCTGGACTAGCGATGGTGCTCAACCTGTTCCTCCTTATGGCTGGCGTGGCATTTTTTGGAGCGTCTGGATTGGGTGCAAGTCTTACTCTGCCAGGTATAGCCGGTATAGCATTGACTATAGGAATGGCTGTTGATGCCAACGTTTTGATATTTGAAAGAATACGCGAAGAACTCGAAACGGGCAAAACGGTCTTTCATGCTGTATCCGCAGGGTATGATCGAGCATTTGTCACAATTCTCGACTCCAATCTGACGACCCTGATTGCGGGATTGGTTCTTCTGCAATTTGGAACCGGCCCTGTTCGTGGTTTTGCGGTAACCCTTTGCGTCGGCCTCGTGGCGAATCTTTTTACTTCGGTGACGATCACGAGACTAGTCTATGACTGGTATCTCACCCGCAAGAATATCACCACACTTAGCATCTAAGTCGGAAAGTAAAATGTTTAAACTATTAAATAAGACCAATATAGACTTTCAGAGCAAGCGTCATTCTTGGTTAGCTCTGTCAGGCGTGGTGATATTGGCAGGACTGATATCGATCGTGTTTCAAGGCCTAAACCTTGGTATCGATTTTACTGGCGGAACTGCGCTCACCCTAAGAGCAATACCCACATCCGGCAGTCAATCTTTAGGAGAAGAAAGCGTAAGGCAAGTTCTTGAGAAGGTTGGGATCAACGGGGCTGAAGTAAAAGCAAGCCGCGCCGCGGATGGTGAAGATCTTTTAATTCACTTTAAAGAGAAAACCCATTCAAAAACACTCGAATCGCTGATTCGGGCTCGTTTGGATTCGCTTTACACCGCTAAATATACTGTAGTTGCTGATGACCAACTCTCATCTGAAGGTTTGGATGTATATCGTGAAATGAGCTACGTTGCAATTCGGACTACGTTATCGAAGAGTGAATTGGAGAACGTGGTTCAAAGCATCGGTGTGGATAAACCTACAGTCGCTACACACCTTACTGAGCAGGGCGAATCCGTCGTGATACTTGCCGGTATGGGTCACGATCCGGTTAGCCGATTGCGAGAAGCGTTAAGGAAAGAATTCGCCAACTACCAGTTTGAAATTCGTTCGATCGAAGTAGTAGGTCCGCGACTCGGTTCCGAGCTACGCAATGATGCGGCATTAGCGATTGTCGCATCCTGGTTCTTAATCATACTCTATTTATGGTGGCGTTTCGATTTGGTGTTCGGAGTTGCCGCAGTAATTGCGTTGATTCACGACGTAGTTATCACTTTGGGCATCATGAGTATATTAGGGTTCGAAATATCCATGACAGTTATCGCGGCATTTCTGACCATCATCGGATTTTCGGTCAACGACACGATTGTCACGTTTGATCGAATTCGTGAGAATCTCCGCCGTTATAACACGATGGATTTGAAAGAGTTGATAAATCTCTCGATCAATCAAACTCTTTCACGCACTATCATTACAAATGGAACCGTGTTTATTGTGGTCACCGTACTGCTGATTTTCGGTGGGGAAGTATTACGGGCATTTTCATTTGCGATGTTTGTCGGTAGTATTGTTGGTACATACTCGTCGATCTATATCGCCAGTCCCATTTTGATAGATTACCTCAATAAGACCGGTGCGTCTCTTTCGAAAAAGATGAAGGGTAAAGGCGCGTAATGCCAGCTACCGTAGTTGTCGGTGCTCAATGGGGTGATGAAGGCAAAGGCAAGATCGTTGACTTAATGAGCGCAAAAGTCGATATTGTCGCACGATATCAAGGTGGCGCTAACGCTGGACATACTGTTGTCTTTGATGGAAAAAAGACAATACTACATCTTATTCCATCCGGCATTCTTCAGAATAATTGTGTTTGCATACTTGGCGCTGGGATGGTGATCGATCCGGCAAAGTTGCTCGAAGAAATAGATGAATTAGAGCGTGGCGGAGTCAGCGTCGTAGGAAGGTTGTTCATAAGCCATCAAGCCCATCTTATTATGCCTTATCATAAGATACTTGATGAGTTAAATGAGCGGGCATTAGGATCAAAAGCAATAGGCGTAACTGGTCGGGGAATCGGCCCGGCTTACACTGACAAGTACACTCGCGTCGGGATAAGAATTGTCGATTTGCTCGATCGTGAATTGTTCCGCGAGAAACTCGATGCGAATATTGCCGCAAAAAATAGAACAATTAATGAGTTGCATCACGAACCAGTTTTAGATCGCGATGCAATTCTGAGTTACTACCTCGATTTTGACCGAAGAATCGATCCACTTGTCAAAGACGTATCGATTTATTTGAACGATGCCCTCGATCAGGGCAAAAGTGTCCTTTGCGAAGGCGCTCAAGGGACATTGTTAGACGTCGATTGGGGTACCTATCCTTACGTGACTTCAAGTCACCCAACCGCTGGCGGGGCAGTTATTGGGCTTGGCATAGGCCCAACAAGAATCGACAAAGTTATCGGAGTTGTAAAAGCCTACACTACTCGCGTTGGGTCGGGACCTTTTCCGACTGAGTTTGAGCAACCACTTGCCGATCAAATGCGGGAGGCAGGTGGTGAATTCGGCTCGACGACTGGCCGTGCGAGGCGCTGTGGGTGGTTTGACGCAGTGATTGCCCGGTATTCTGCACGAGTAAATGGTATCAGCTCGTGGGCGTTGACTAAGTTAGACGTTCTATCGGTTCTGCCGTCGATTAGAATTTGCGTCGGTTACGAAGCCGGCGGCAAGCGCTACGATCAATTCCCGAGCGAAGCGAAAGTCATCAAGGATTGTGTACCTATTTACGAAGAATTACCTGGCTGGGGGAAAAAAATTGGCACCGCCAGAAAGTTGGAAGACCTTCCACTTGAGGCAAGGCAATATGTTGAACGGATTGAAGAATTAACCTCTACACCAGTCGGGATTATTTCAGTAGGCAGTGATCGCGGTGAGACGATTGTTCGCAATGATTTGGTACAACCGATTTAAATTTACTGTACTATGGCCGTGACAGTAGTGCCGATTTAGATCGTCAGTGGAACCACCGTGATAATGAGGGCGTAGCTCAGCTGGTAGAGCACCGGCCTTTTAAGCCGATGGTCGTGGGTTCGATCCCCGCCGCCCTCACCATTAGTTGCAATTTCTACTGTATTTCTGTTGCTCTATTTCAATTTAATCTGACATATCAATGAAATTCTACTCCAAAAGAATGCTTTGGCAATGGCTTATTACCCCAGTTTTTCCGCTGGGGTTTTCTTTATTTAGGAAACGAATTTGAGCGGTAAGTGGTTAACTAAGCCGGTTGCTGGCTGGCTGATGTACGACTTTGCCAATTCGGCGTTCGCGACGACGGTTTTGGCTGTGATTTTCAACCGTTATTTTGCCGAAGTTATTGCGGGCGGACCTGAAGGTAAAGTTTGGTCGATGCTAGGCAGGGATGTTCGGATTCCCGGAGCCGCTCTGTGGAATTTTGTGGTAGCGGCATCGATGATATTGGTCGCGGTCAGCTCACCGTTACTTGGTGCAATTGCTGATCGGGGCGGGATACGTAAGAGAATGCTCGGATTGTATTGCTATTTTGGAGTTACTTGCACAGGGCTATTAGTTTATGCTGGTACCGGGGATTTCTGGTTTGCCACATTATTATTTATAGGAGCTAATTTTGGCTTTTCGGGCGGGAATGTCTTTTACAATGCGTTCCTTCTTGATTTGGGCACAGTGAAGACTTATGGCCGAATATCGGGAGTTGCTTGGGGATTCGGATATTTGGGTGGTGGTTTGTGCTTAGCATTAAATCTCGTCATGTTGCGAAATCCGGAAATGTTGGGGTTTGCGCCCGGGACATTTAATGTTGGCGATTGTGTTTTGGTTGCGGCAGTCTGGTGGGGGTTATTTGCTCTGCCAACTTTTCTCTGGATCCGAGAAAAAGCAGTTTCTAAAAACTCGGTGAGTATGCTCACGACATTCTCACAAGGTTGGAGTCAAGTGGTAGGAACTCTTCGTCAAGTTAGACGTTTCAAACAGCTATTCCGTTTTCTGATCGCCTATTTGATATTTAATGATGGTATTGAGACGGTAATTGTGACAGCATCGATATTTGGAAGCGAGGTCGTCGGACTTGGTACCAGTGAGTTGATTGTGTTCTTTATTTTAATCCAAGGTACAGGAATGATAGGATCGATGATCTTCGGTTGGCTTGCTGATAAAATTGGTAATAAAAACGCTTTGCTGATTTCGCTGGCGATCTGGCTTGGAATCGTGATTTGGGCGTTTAATCTTGGCTGGTTATTCGATATGAAGCAGGAATATTACTTGATGGGAATTCTCGCCGGACTGGTTATGGGAGGAAGTCAATCAACGGCGCGATCTTTGCAAGCACTTTTTACACCTGCTCAGCACTCCGCCGAGTATTTTGGGTTCTTTTCGCTTAGCGGCAAATTCGCGAACGTCTTTGGAACAGCTATTTATGGCATTGCAATCGTCATTACTGGTGGAGTACAAACCGCTATACTTGCATTAGGAGTGTTTTTTCTCGCAGGGGGGATAATTCTATTGTTTGTCGATGAGCAAGAAGGCTCAGATATGGCACGTTCGATTTCTAATTCGCAAGTATGTTGACAAAGCAAATGCTCATAAGTATATTGTGCTACAAGTAATCTGAGGATAGGATGTTTCAAAATATTGACGAAGTAAAACCACGAGTATTGATCGTGGACGACGAGCCCCAGATCGGCGAATTCCTTGGCGAATTCCTCATCGAAAAAGGGTACGAGGTATTCTACGCAGAAAATGGGGAAGAGGCTCTTAGATTTGTAAAGCGAGTTCGGCCTCATATGATTTTACTCGATGTTCGCATGAGCGGAATGGGAGGAATGGAAGTATTGCGTCAAATGAAGCAGATTGATCCAAAACTTGGCGTTATTATGGTGACCGCTCTCCATGAGGAAGAAATCGGCAGGGAAGCATTGAAATTAGGCGCAGTTGATTTTATCACGAAACCTATTGATTTTGAGTATCTGGAAACAAGTTTGATGTGCAAACTGTCCGCAATGATCGAATAAAAAGCACTTTCCTCTCTGCTTAGACAGAGATTTCAATTACAAACGGTCGAAAAGGAGAAATAATGATCTTTCGTTCACTACTGGTTGGAGCTTTCGCTTTGGTAGCGGGTGTATCGAATGCCCAGGATAAAGCGGCGGCTCCTGCGCACGCCTATATAGGCGCCAAGAAATGTATAATGTGCCACAAGGGCGAAGCCAAGGGCATGGTCCATGAAAAGTGGCTTGCCTCGAAGCATGCCAGTGCCGTAAAGGTGCTTGCTGACAAAAAGGACGGTTCCGAAAAGAAAGCCGAATGTCTTGCCTGCCACACAACCGGATTCAATAAAGGCGGTTATGTCGTGGGAGCTGAGACTGCGGTTGAATTCGAAAACGTTCAATGCGAAGCCTGTCATGGCCCCGGTGCGGATTACAAAATGATCCACAGCAAGGACAAGGAAGCCGCCGCCAAGGTAGGATTCATTGCATCGCCCGGCGTAGAAACATGCAAAGGCTGTCACAACGAGAAGAGTCCTTCCTTCAAGAAGGACAAACCTTTCAACTTTGAAGAAATGCACAAGAAAATCGATCATCGTTATCGTACCAAGGCCGTCACCAAATAATCTCCCTTCTTGCTCGACTTCTAAGAGTTCCTTCCTTTACTAAATACGTCATCAGCCTCTATTTTTCTACAAATAGAGGCTGATGACGACCTATTCTACCAGGAGTACATATTTGACCACTCGTGACACAGCCGACATGGGACGTCGGAAGTTTCTGGACATATTTCTCGCTGGAAGCGGACTGGCCGCGCTTGCCGGATTGATCTACCCGGTATTCCGGTTTTTCACTCCACCTCATCAAGAGGAGGCCGTAGTCTCGTCGGTGAATCTTGGCGCCGCTAAGGATTTTCCTCCAAATAGTGGGAAGATCTTTCGTTTTGGCAATAAACCAGGTATTATAATCAGAAGCGCCGACGGGAAATTCCGAGCATTTTCAGCAACTTGCACCCATCTTGACTGCATTGTTCAGTATGACGGCAAGGCTGGAGACATCTGGTGCGCTTGCCACAGCGGCAGATACGATATTAACGGTCAGAATATATCGGGACCTCCACCTCGACCATTAGCCGCATTTTCGGTCAACATCCTTCCTGAATCCGAGGAAATACTTGTGACAACCTTAGAAGGAGATAAAGCATGATCGAAAAAATTTACAGTTGGCTGGATCAACGGTACAAAATAGAGCAACTGCTCTATTTCTCAAAAGAGAAAAGCGTTCCGGTACATCATGGAACGATGTGGTACTACTTCGGAGGAATCACGCTTTTCCTTTTCGGTGTACAGGTGATGACTGGGCTGTTCCTTTTGTTCTACTACCGCCCCGGTTCTGAATCATCATTCGAGAGTGTCAAATTCATCATCACTCAAGTTAAATTTGGCTGGTTGTTGCGCGGGATTCATTCCTGGTCGGCCAATTTAATGGTACTAACAGCTTTGATCCACATGTTCAGCGTCTTCTTCCACAGGTCGTATCGAGCCCCGCGCGAGATGACTTGGGTAACAGGCGTCGGAATGTTGTTTTTGTTAATGGCTTTTGGCTTTAGCGGTTACCTTCTTCCCTGGAACGAACTTTCCTTCTTTGCAACTAAAGTCGGAACCGATAGCGCACGTCAGGTCCCGTTGATTGGTGATTTTCTGCTTAAGCTGATGCGTGGCGGAGCGGATGTAACTGGGGCGACCTTATCTCGATTTTTCGGTTTGCATGTGTCTGTCCTTCCGCCCGTTTTCACGTTCATACTTGGACTGCATCTTTTCTTCGTTCAGATTCAGGGGATGTCTGAGCCAATGGGAGTTGAACATTCTGGCGCTAAGAAGCGGTCTATGCCGTTTCTGCCAGACTTTATGCTCCGCGATCTGCTAATCTGGCTGGTAGTATTGGATGTATTGATTCTCCTTGCGGTCTTTTTCCCGTGGGAGCTTGGCGTCAAAGCTGATCCCTTTTCACCCGCACCAGCAGGAATTAAACCGGAATGGTACTTCCTCTTCGTTTTTCAATCTCTTAAGATGCTCCCCCCTCATATTGGGCCATTCGAGGGTGAGATGCTCGGCGTCATGGCGATGGGATTGGGTGGAGCAGCGCTTGTGCTTCTACCATTCCTTGACCGAGCCTCAAGTGCGGGACGACGAACACGGCTTCTTGACGTCATTGGCGTCTTTGGGCTTGCCTATTTTGCCGTATTTACCGTCCTCGGCTATTTAATCAACTGAGGAGCATTATGAAAATCAGCTATCTCCCTCGCACCATTGTTCTTGTTGCGGCCCTTCAATTAGGTTTTGCAAATATGGTATTTGCAACTACTGCCGCAAACTCTTGCATCGCGTGCCATCAGGAAATTCACGAACAGATTATCCTCGATTCTAAGGATGATATACATACCCGCGCCGGTCTATCATGCAAGGACTGTCATGGCGGTGATCCATCAATCGCAGATGAAGAATCGATGAGTCCCAAGCATGGCTTTGTAGGCGCTCCTAAGAAAAAGGACATCCCACAGTTCTGTGGTAAGTGTCACAGCGATCCGCGTGTGATGCGCCCATACAATCCCTCCCTTGCGACAGACCAGGTTGAGAAGTATTGGACGAGCCGCCATGGCGAACTTCTAAAGACTGGCGACCAGAATGTAGCGACATGTACTTCCTGCCATAAGGCACATGGTATATTCTCGGTCAAGGATTCCCGCTCGACGGTCTATCCCAAAAACGTCCCAGCCACTTGTTCGCATTGTCATTCAGACGCGGCAAAGATGGCTTCTTATGGAATTCCGACGAACCAGTTTGCCCAGTATGCCGACTCAGCTAACGTACATGGGTATGCTTTATTTGTGAAGAACGACATGGGCGCACCAGTGTGCAACGACTGCCACGGAAATCATGGAGCGGCTCCTCCAGGCGTATCTCAGATCGGGCAGGTTTGTACGCAATGTCATTCTCTTAACGGCGAACTATTCCGAGGTTCTCCTCATAAGGAAGGCTTCGACGCATTAGGCATTCCTGAGTGCGCTTTCTGTCATCAGGCGTCACCCGACGTAAACAATCCGATCGCCAGAATTCATACAATTGTACATCCGACTAACAGTCTGATTGGAATTAGAGAAGGGGCGGTCTGCATTCAGTGCCATACCAATGGCGACCCTGGATGGAATACAGCTTCGGTCATGTCTGCTGACCTTGACAGCCTCGAAATCCGGCTGGAACATGTGAAGGAAGTCATTGAGTTGGCAGAACAGCAGGGGATGGAAGTCTCTGATGCTCGATGGAAGCTTAAGAGCGAGGTTCTTCAGGCGCGGATGGAATTAAGAACAAGCGTTCACGGCTTTAATCTTGAAAAATTCATTCCTTATATGCAACGTTCTGACACCTCATTGGATGGCGTCGAATCACTGGGACAAGAAGCTGTGCGCGAGACCGAACGCAGAAGGATGTATTATGCAATAATCACAGCTCTTCTAATTTTGGTGACTGTAGCGTTGGGTCTTAAGATCAAGGAAATAAGTAAGAAGCAGGAATAGAATAATCTGCTTGAGAACGATCATTCTTGGAGTAGTAATATGAGATTTGGACCTTGGGAGATCGCGCTAATTGTTGTGATTGTCATCCTGCTTTTTGGCGCGAAAAAAATCCCGGAAGTTATGCGGGGATTCGGTTCGGGGATCAATGAGTTTAAGAAAGGACTCAAAGAAGGAGACGAAAGCAGTAGTTCGTCAAATGATTCCAAGAAAACCAACGGAGACTCAAAACCATCCTGAGAATTTTCTGGTATTCGAAATATAAGTTATAGAAGTCAACATTAATGTTGACTTCTATGCTTTTTGCCAATCTCTTAAAGGGCCTTTGTCAATTGGGCGAGGGAGAGTGAGTCCTGATAAACTCGTAGATATGAGGTCAAGTAATTCAGAATAAATCCTTGGATTTGCCGTTAGTATGTCGCCAGTCGTAAGGAAATCATCTTCTCCACATATACCGCTGACTATGCCCCCGGCTTCAGCAATAATTAAAGACCCAGCCGCAACATCCCATGGGAAGAGGTCGAACTCCCAAAACCCGTCATAAATTCCCATCGCTGCGTAACACAAATCGACAGCGGCCGCCCCAGGTCTGCGAACATCGGCGCACTTCGAAAGAATTAAGTTGAATATATCGAGGTGTTGATCGAGCAGGTGGGGGACTCGGAAAGGAAATCCGGTTCCTAATAGTGACTGACGAAGATCGTGACCGATGCCAACATGGATTTTTTTGTTATTCCGATAGGCGCCGCCTCCTTTTGATGCACGAAACAACTCGCCGGTTGGAGGAATAGCGACAGCTCCGGCGATGATTTCACCCCATTTACTGTTTCTGTCTGATCGAAATTCCAGTCCAACCGAGACCGCCCAGATCGGAAATCCGCGCAGGAAGTTGGTTGTACCGTCGAGAGGGTCAATGATCCAACAATATTGATTCCCCGATTTAGACGGGGGAAGATAACCAGCCTCTTCACTAAATATACCGTGTCCCGGAGCTTTGCGAGAAAGAAACTCGATAATAGCCGATTCGGAGGCACGGTCGGCGGCGCTGACCCAATCATTATCCTTTTTTGCTTGGATGGAGCTCGAATCAACATGACCGAAATAGTCGTTAAGCACTTTACCGCCAATTTCTGCCGTTTCAGCGGCCAGAAGGCTCCAATCTACTCCGATGTCATTCAACGATGGTTCCAATAGTAGTTCTTTTTTTTCGACGGGTTAAACCCCAAACTATTAAGGCGATCAAAAATAGTGTTCCGGTTATCTGAGCAAAATCGAGCTGAAATGTCGAGGCGGTCAATATTACATCCTCGTTGGCAATGTCTTTTCCGGATACGTTCCAGCTAACGGTTTGCTCTGTCCTGATACCATTTCCAGCCGAGATAAATCCTGGCAAAGTAAGATCAAACAGGAATTTATCGTCCTCAAGATCCTTAGAAATAAGATAATTTCTCTCTATAGCATCGGCAATTCTGCCCACAATCTCAATATTGTCCTGAGGAACAAGATTCGAGAATCGATCAATGAAGTTACCCTTGATGTCAGTCCACCAGTTTAAATTTGCAGTTTGAGGCTCGCCGACATCGAGAGAATTAAGGTAAAGGTGCAGATCATCTACCCAACCGGCTTTGGCAACCGAGAGGCCAATTTGATTTTCGTCAGGGATCAGGAGATTCTGAGCGGCGCAAATTTGCCAAACGCGATCGAATGACCGTTCGTAACGGGCACGATTCCATTGAATGACTCCCAGACCGAATTTTCGCTCAAGCATCTTCACTTCGTCAGCGGGGACATTCTTTAAGTCGTTTTCATTCTCGATAACCCGGCATTCTTCTGGAACGTAATCCCATATATCGCCAAAAGATTCTATAAACCGGCGTGACGGGATGACTGTGCTGAAGAACCAAATTTTGCCAAATACAATCGACCGAGCAGTTAGAGAAATTTGAGGACGAAAGTAAATACTGTCTTCAGCGCCCTTTTGCCAGTCGAGTGAAGATCCCAGCTCTTCGAAGGTCTTTATAAAACGAAAGCCTTTCAATATGTGAGTGGTCTGATCTTCAGTCTCCTCAATACTCCGCACAACCGACCATATCATTGAGTCCGGTAACAATTCATTCCCGTCTTCAAGATCGACTCGATCACCGCGTAGCTCGTATTCCACACCAACTGATTTATCAGCTTGAGCAGTAATACGATACCTGTGCTCAAGACAGCCAGCGAGAAGAGACACGAAAGCAAGGATAACGGAGATAGTAATAATTTTGAGTTGAGTCATGATTCAATATAGTTTTCTAAATAAGAGGGTCAAATAGAATAATGTTAAATATAGATTAGTCAGATGACTTGTCTCTCGCGTCGAAGATTGGTAACTTTGTTGTTATAATCTACCAATAGGTACAATGCGAATTACGTTAGCCGGATACAATCTTGACGCAGATACGATTGACTTGCTTAAGCAGGTAATCGATCTGCATCGTCAAGGAGCCGATCCTACCACCATTTCAGATTTACTCGACCGGTTGGCCGAGGAACCGCTAACGCCGGAGACGATTTCTGCGGCCTACGCTCGTATAAGCCGAAGCGATAAAGGAGTCAGAGAACTACGTCGCGACGCGCGTAGTTCTGTCAGTCGAGCGAGACAATCAAACGAACGAATTGTCTTCGGACTTGGCCACGCTTCTGTATCAGAACACGCGGTATTCAACATCGATGTGACTGATGCTTCACGGCTTGCTCTGGAGGAATTGGAGGGGCATCGGCTTGCTTCCTATACTGAATCTTCACAGAGATACATCTCAATGGCTGGCGATTTTGTCACTCCTGAAGAGATAATCAGAGCTGGTAAAGCAGGGACCTTCCAATCTCTCTGTGGAAAACTATTCGATGGATATCGACAAATCTCGGAAAGACTTGAAGAGTTTCATCAAGATTTACCAGATCGTGACCGACAGGGAAGAGCTCGTGAAGACGCACGTTATTTATTGCCACTCGCCTGCCGGGGGCAGGTTGGGATGACGATCAATGCCCGTAGCGCCGAGTGGGTTATTCAGCAATCAACTCATTCCAACCTGAGCGAAGTAAGGGATATGGGTAATCAGATGGCGAAACTCTTACGGAGCCTGACGCCATCATTGATAAAATATACAGACGCGATGTCAAATTGGAAGGAGAGTAACGAAGAGATATTTCTCACCTTCCAACAAAAGGAGGTTTTACCATATCTGTCAGGCGATGATGTGAGTTTAATAAACGAACCTGTGCACGCTGAACGAGTTGTTTCCGCGGCAATGGGTATGCGCGTTACCGGTACGTCTATTGAATCACTAATCGATCGCATTGAATGCATGGATGATGACGACATTTCCAAATTGATTGCTCGAGCTCATCGTTACCTGACGCCTCACAGTCCTGTTCGCCGCGAGTTCGAGCTTGCCTCTTTTACTTTTAGCGTTGTTGTTTCAGCATCCGCGTTTGCGCAGTTGAAACGGCATCGCATCGCGACAATTATTTCTCAACCATACGACCCGAGACTTGACATAACAGTTCCTCCTGCGATCACCAATGCTGGAATGGAGAGTGATTTTAGAGAGTATATCCTTGCGGCCGGAGAATGTTACGAGGATTTGCTGAAGGCATTACCTAAAGAAGATACATTTGCGGCACAATATGCATTGACCAACGCACATCGTCGTCGAGTGATTTTTCACGCCAATATCCGTGAGATGATTCATTTATCGCGCCTGAGGGAAGACTCTCACGCTCAGTGGGATATCCGACAAATTTCAGGAAGAATGGTTGCTTTAGCAATGAAATCATGTCCGACGCTGATGTTTCTCGCCTCCGGAAAAGACAATTTTGAATTGGTCAAATCCGAGATCGAAAGGCGAGGATGAAGAAAACAGTAATTATTTTATTATTGATTTCGTGTTATCTTCTGGAGGGTTGTTCTGCGGGAAGATCGCTGGTTATTCGATCTGTACAACCTTTTTTTGATGACGCAATGACTTCGTTGTTGCGTGAGACAGATCCCGACATTGCCAGAGCGGCAATGGCTTCTGACCTGAAACTATTGGAAGGAATGCTTGTCGCTTCACCGGCTAACACTCATCTCTTGACGTTGGCATCTCAAGGATTTGCGGGCTATTCGATGCTGTATTATGATCCTTATGAGCCTGAAAAAGCAAAGGAACTATATCGACGGAGTTTGAAGTATGGGAAACAAGCATTAAGTCAACGCAATATCGTTTTCGGTCAGAATGAGTCTCGATTCGAGGAATTCGAGAAAGCAATCGAAACTCTTCACAATGAAGACATCAAATCTGTTTACTGGACAGCAATCGCACTGGCGGGGTGGATCAACTTGTCACGCACAGACGCGTTAGCGATAGCTGAGTTTCCCAGAGCCCGATTGCTTATGGAATGGGTAAACGAGCGCGACGAGAATTACTTTTTTTCAGGTCCGAATTGGTTTTATGGAGTATATTACTCTACTCTTCCGCCAATTGTAGGTGGCGACGCCAAGAAATCAAAAGTGTATTTCGATAAAGCCATTAAACAGACCGACGGCAAGTTCCTCTGGGGAAAATTGTTATACGCTCAAACTTATGCTGTTCAAACACTTGACAGAAATCTCTTCGACCAAATCTTGACCGAAATAATCAATGCCGAGAGTGACGAATTGCCCGACGCCAACCTTCTCAACCAAGTTGCAAAGGAGCGCGCCAAGATACTTTTGGGACAAGGGGATGAATTATTTTAGAAGGTAAAATATTGAGATTCTTAACGAGGACACTTTTTATAACCAGCATGGCGACTCTTGTCCCATTCAAACAGAGTCACGCCATTCAATTGATACGTTTTGCCACACTTGCCCCTGAAGGATCGGCTTGGATGACGATAATGAGATCGATCGATGATGACTTGCGCAAGGCGACCGGCGGAGAAGTTGGATTCAAGTTCTATCCTAATATGTCGATGGGCGATGAGACGGACGTTATTCGCAAAATCAGACTTGGCCAAATTAATGGAGGCGGTTTCACGGGGTTCGGGCTGGGTGAGATCCTGCCTCAGGCAAGAGTATTCGAACTACCCTACTTATTTGATAATGACAGCGAAATAGATTACGTCAAGGAAAAACTGACTCCCCGATTTCGCAGTGAATTCGCCGACAAGGGTTACATTTTACTTGGGTGGGCAGATGTCGGGTGGATCTACTTTATGGCTCAAAAACCGGTTGCAGCGCCTAAAGACCTCGATCCACTGAAGGTTTGGATGTGGGAGGGCGATCCACTCGCCGCGGCGTTCTATGCCGAGTTAGGGAAAACACCGGTTTCACTGTCGGTTACTGACGTCAGACTCTCACTTCAGACAGGGATGATCGATGCTGTTTACGGTTCAGCATTGGCGACCATTGTTCTGCAATGGTTTACAAAGCTGAAGTTCATCTCTGATATTCCATTCACAAACGCTGTTGGGGCAGTCTTAATCGATAAGAAGACTTTTGACACAATGAAACCAGAACATCAAGCCTTTTTAATATCGATCTCTGAGAAACGATTGAAAGAGCTGGTTGAGAAAACACGCAATGATAACCGCATAGCTTACGAGCGTTTGCTGAAGGAGGGACTTCAGTCAGTGCCATCCACTGCTTCACAACGTTCCGAGATGCGAAAAATCGGATTGAAGGTCCAAGAAAGACTTCTTGGTAACCTGTACTCCAAGGATTTGCTTGATCAGGTACTGAACGCGACTGCCGAGGCAAAGATCAAATCTAACAATCCGGCACAATTGAAGTGAAATATCTCGCAAAGATATTAGGACTAATAAAAAGTGCGATCCAGTGGCTGGCGACCGTGCTATTTGCGTGGATGGTAGTTTTAGCCACCATGCAACTGGTATTTCGCTGGTTTAATTGGGGGGGGCTTGGCTGGGCCGATCTACATCTCCGTTATCTCGTTCTCTGGTTAGCGTTACTTGGTGGAATACTCGCGGCGACACAAGATCGCCACATAAGAATTGACATTGTTGAGCATTATCTGCACGGGCGAGTCAAAATTACCGTCGCGAGGATTGTAAATATCGTTGCTGGAATGATGACTTTATTTCTGACTGGCTATGCCATTAGATTTCTTCTAAGCGAATACGAGTCAGGTACAATTGTAGATAATTTGATCTTCGGTCTTTCTTTACCCTTATGGGTGCTGGAGTTAGTGATTCCGGTTGGGATGGCTCTGCTCTCATTCTTTTTCATTGGGAACGCCCTTCTTGGACCAAGTTTTCATTCAGAACATAAGGCATGAGTCTCGGCATCCTCCTGATCTCGGCTTTAGCCATAGCCGGACTACCTCTCTATCTGGCTCTTTCGGGAGTCGCCTTGGCGGGATTCTTCAAGGAGGGGCTACAACTTGAGATCTACTTCGCAGAATTTGTTAGACTTGGCAGTAATCCCATCCTGATAGCCGTTCCCCTTTTCACGCTTGCCGGTTATATCCTCGCTAACACGAAAGCTCCACAGCGATTAGTTCGGTTAAGCGAGGCGCTTCTACATTGGTTGCCGGGTAGTCTTGGTGTTGTGACAATTGTGGTAATGGCGCTACTTGCCGCTTTTACTGGAGCTTCCGGAATCACCATCGTTGCCTTGGGAGGGTTGCTCCTGCCTACGCTGATAAAACGGGGGTTTTCCGAACAGTTTGGTGTAGGCTTACTTACTGCGTCTGGCAGTATCGGATTACTCTTCCCACCGAGTCTGCCTATTTTGATCTATGGTGTTGTTGCTGAGGCTCCGATCGAGAAACTCTTTATCGCGGGATTATTGCCTGGACTGCTGATGGTGGGGGCCATGTCAACCCTCACGATATTCAAAGGAATAAAAATTGGGAAAACGCCGTCGTCTGATCAAATAGGGTTAATTCAAGCGCTTAGAGAGGCAATATGGGAAGCGCCTCTCCCAATTCTGGTAGTGGGGGGAATTTATGGAGGACTGGTCACCCCTGGCGAGGCGGCTGTTTTGATGGTTGCTTATCTTCTTATCATCGAACTATTTGTCACGAAGGACATAAAGATCAATGATTTACCCGTTATTCTGATAGAAGCCGCCGTTCTGGTTGGAGAAATTCTTTTAATCCTTGGCGCCGCAATGGCGCTGACGAATTACCTCGTCTTTGCCGATATCCCGACTAATCTATTGCATTGGATTCAAGGGACTATCGAGAGCAAGTGGGCTTTTTTACTCGCACTCAATGCCTTCCTGCTTTTAATCGGCTCGCTAATGGAAATGTATTCTGCGTTAATAGTGGTTATTCCGCTATTATTACCGCTTGGAATTCAGTATGGTGTTGATCCGATACATCTTGCGATTATATTTCTTGCGAATCTGGAGGTTGGATTTTGCTTGCCTCCATTCGGGCTAAATCTATTTATTTCGAGCTTTCGCTTCCGTAAGCCTGTTCTGACCGTCTATCGAGCGGTTCTCCCGTTTCTGTTGATCCAGATAATTATATTGATTTTAATCACTTATGTACCGGCTTTGACGATGGCTCCGCTTGCGTGGTTCGGTGAGCGCTGACATGCAGGAAGATGTTTGGTTGTTAATACCGTGTTATAATGTCGGCAGATATCTCGATCTAATTCTTACGGAAACAGCAAATTACATCCCGGTTGAACGAACAGTAATTGTAAATGACGGGTCGGACGACGAGACGCCTGTGATTGCAAAAAAACGGGGAGTTCACTTGATAAATCACGACGTAAATATCGGAAAAGGAAAGAGTTTACGAGATGGTTTGGAATTAGCAAGAGCTGGTGGAGGAAAATGGGTAATCACTATGGATGGGGATGGTCAACACGATCCTATTAAAATACAAGAGTTTATAGAAGCGGGGAAGAGGGGAAATTTCGATCTGATAATCGGAAGTCGGAGAAGAAATAATACCAAAATGCCGTGGGACAGAAAACTGTCGAATTGGCTGTCCAGTCTATTGATATCTATAGTGTTAGGGCAAAGAATGGAGGATGTGCAGTGCGGGTATCGGATGGTCAAGCTTGAAGCACTCAAAGATCTTATATTTACGAGAGATAAATATGATTTTGAGACAGAATTTCTGTTAAAAACTGTACAAAGCGGAGCAAGAGTCGGATGGGTTAGTATTCCGACACTTTACTCCGGAGAAACCAGCTCGATACGACGGATTCCTGATACATTGAGATTTATTAAAATCGTCTTGCTCTATTTAATGCGAGCGATTTGACGGCTTTACTTTACCAAAGTGACCCGTAGAATTGGTGGAATGTTGCCATAAGCGTTTATATTATCCAGCGTTACGAAATAATTACCGGCACTGACAGCGTTTCCGTAAGAATCCTCACCATTCCAGACCAACATCCCTCCAACACCACAATCAATTGAAGTTACCATCCTCCCCGACAAATCTCTAATTGACACCCCAAACCTGCCTCTATCCCAATTTCCAGAAATGGTAAGCCTAACCGAGCTATTAAATGGATTAGGATACCCGGTTATCAGCAGGGGGGAGGCAGGAATTGGGGGCATTTCCTTCTGACTTACAACGAGCGGAACTCCCAACCAGTCGAGCGCCCGACTCATGAACTCAACCCGTGGGGTAGTTCCTCCGGACCCACTGATTCCTTCGATTCCGAAAGCGCAAAATAATCCTCGTGCCCCGGATTCTTCCGACCAGCGGACGGCGGCAACGGTATCACCGCGATCAGAGTAGAAAGCGCAGGCAACTGCATTGCCGGTAGCGGCGATTCCATCGGTGGAGCCTTGGTTTCCGGCTCCCTGATTGCCGATAAGGAGGAGCCTTATCGAGTCCATCAATTCGTCGCCCGGTTGTCCAATGACCTGACGCGAGCGGGTGTTGTCGGTAAGAAACCGGCTGTGCAGGGTGTTTTCGAGAAAGTCGGATCCGGCGAGGTTGGCGGCGATGTTTTGACCGGTTACGAGAACGGATTTCCCTTCTCTTAACGCTTCTGCCAACATCGTCTGGTCTGCATCGGGAATTGATTCTTCGGAGCGATTGCCAGCGTAATAGATTATGGCATCGAAGCCGTTCGTGAAGGGAACGTCGCCGTCGTCGTTACGCCATAGACGATAAGGCAGGCCAAGCTCCTGTAATGGATCAGCAAAATACTTTTCACGGGTTGAATCGGTATCGTTGTTTATTATCAGCAACGGGGGAGGGGCCAATTCGAAAAGAATGCCATCGTTGCCAGCAACGATAAGGCTATCTCGGATTTCCTCAGCAAATGGAAAGGAAGGAAAGAGGTGAACCGAGTAATTTCCATTCATCAGCCAAACGGCGCCGGTATGGTCATCTGCAGGGATGTTAAGTATTGTTGGAGCAATTTCATTGGGAAATTCCAGGCTCTTGAAAACTACACTACCACCGATAGAGTTACCCAAAGTATCAGTCAGGACGATTATTATCCCGCCGCCATCCCGGATTATCAATGAATGACGAATAGTATCGTTATCATGGTCGGCGTCGTCCTCAAATCGGGCAACAAAAGTTAGTTCGGCTGGTCCTGCCTGTTGAGGTGTCCAACGAATTGGCAGTTGAATATTCCGAGGCTCCCAGCCCTGTAAGTCGAACGTCGAATCAGATTCCCATGAGCCTGCAATATGGAGGGGTACATCTTCGAGAAATTCCACCGAACCGTTCTGCTGAGCTTTCAGGACAAATGAAATCTCGCTTCCAATTAGCCATGGACGATTATTAGATGGTGAAACCACATCGAGCAACGCAACATCGACTTCCGGAATACCATCAAACAAGTTTCTGAGTCCCATCCATGCGGTGTAGGCGCTGACCCAAGCCTGATCGCGGTTGTTGGGGTCGCCCATGGTTGCCGGAACGCCGCCATCATCATCAGTGTCCTGAACGAGCAGGGAGTCGATGATTGTTTCGGCGTTGCGGAGGTATGCTTCGTCGTCAATGAACTCATAGGCAGAAAGCCAGGCGTGGGCGTACCATATATTCCAGGAGTTATTCCAGTTGCCACGTCCGGCGAGAACATCCATGTTCTCAAGAAGATCGGAAATCCATTCCACAGCCGTTGTATCCTCGCGCACGAGTGTTCTGATTACCCCCCACATTGCGGTTCCACCGCATAATGCCCAGATCTCATTTCGATTGAGTCTATTCGGATCGGCGTCGATCCATTCTTTTACTTGTTCAGCCATACGAATAGCCTCGATTTGGTAGTCTCGATTGCCCACCTCCAAACCGTATTCATACAGCGTTCCGGCGCTCCAGCCCGCCACGAGCGGCATCAGGTTATCCTGCATGTTGGCAGTTATCTCGGGGACATTATCGATCAGGTGTTCGGCGCAACGTCTGCCATAATCATCGCGGCCATCGCCATATACATTGCGATAGCCCATTGTGGCAACCAGACCCCAGCCAGCGTTGTGCATGGCGTAGAAGTTATCGGGGGCGCTTTCTTCCCAGGCGGGGAAACTGTCGCAGTAAGTCCAAGCGTCCTCAACATTCGCCCGGAATCGGTCGGGATCCTCAAAGTAGTCGGCATATTCGCACCAGACGCGGATTGCTTCCTGAGTATTGTCGGACTCGATGATTGCCCAAAGCTGACCGCCTTCGCCTTCATGTAATCCGCCAAAAACGCCGCTTTCAGGATCGTGATCCTGCATCGAGTCGAGAAAAGTACAGGTTTGCTGAAATTGACCGAGGATTTCGCGCAGATCCCGGTAGGGAAGACGTGCTCTGTGCCTCATCTGACGGGCATCGGCAGGGGAGATGCTGTCTTCAGAGCGCCCCCAAAGGGAGTCGGCGGGAGCAGTAAGCGGGGTTGTAGCGAAAGCAAATTCAGGTGTAAAGGCAAACCCAAGGAGAATCGCGAGGAGAAGAACTTTGGTGTTCGGTTTCAGAAATTGGTAGGGCATGACGATCTCCGAAAGTTAGGGATCACTGGAAAGAATGGACAAGATGGACAAAATGGACGGAATGGACGGATACGGAGATCCGTCCTCCTGGTATCAGTCCTCCTGGGAATGGACACTACGGACGTTGTCGCTGGGTGCGGATACTCTGCGAACGATCATTGATTATTGGTAACTTAGCCGTAGGGTGAGGACACCCTACGGCAGAATAATTCGTCGGCGGACGAGGGCGTCCGCCTGGCCTCTCCTGCATTCTCACACAGACTCTTAAACGGGAATAGAAAGACGATGATAAGGTGACAGGCTAAAGCCTGTCGTACCGGCAGGTCGGGACGCCCTGCCCCACTGGACGGGTACGGAGACCCGTCCTCCTGGTATCAGTCCTCCTGGGAATGGACACTACGGACGTTGTCGCTGGGTGCGGATACTCTGCGAACGATCATTGATTATTGGTAACTTAGCCGTAGGGTGAGGACACCCTACGGCAGAATAATTCGTCGGCGGACGAGGGCGTCCGCCTGGCCTCTCCTGCATTCTCACACAGACTCTTAAACGGGAATAGAAAGACGATGATAAGGTGACAGGCTAAAGCCTGTCGTACCGGCAGGTCGAGACGCCCTGCCCCACTGGACGGGTACGGAGATCCGTCCTCCTGGTATCAGTCCTCCTGGGAATGGACACTACGGACGTTGTCGCTGGGTGCGGATACTCTGCGAACGATCATTGATTATTGGTAACTTAGCCGTAGGGTGAGGACACCCTACGGCAGAATAATTCGTCGGCGGACGAGGGCGTCCGCCTGGCCTCTCCTGCATTCTCACACAGACTCTTAAACGGGAATAGAAAGACGATGATAAGGTGACAGGCTAAAGCCTGTCGTACCGGCAGGTCGGGACGCCCTGCCCCACTGGACGGGTACGGAGACCCGTCCTCCTGGTATCAGTCCTCCTGGGAACAGTAGCACCCGCCCAGCAAAGCTGTGCGGGCTACCCGCTCTTCGGTTTTTGGAAACAGCCCCCGTGCGACAAAAGGTGAAGGACGGATACGGAGATCCGTCCTCCTGGAATCCTCTTGGAAGCCGTCCTCCTGGGAAAAGTCCTCTTAAGCGTCGAAATATAACATTAATTCATAAGGGTGAGGTCTGTTTCGAATCTCAAAATTATCGACCCGTAACTTCGTTTCGATCCATCTGTCGATCAATTCCTCGTCGAAAACTCCTCCCATTAACAGAAAATGGTGATCATTTTTTAGGGCATTCAACGCATCAGGAAGAGAAGTCGGAAGCGAGGGAATGGCATCTTTCTGTGCTTCGGGAAGATCGGTAAGATTTGTGTCAAAGGGTCCAAATCCGTGTTCAAGGGGGTCGATTTTATTGATAATTCCGTCGATACCAGCCATTAACTGAGCCGCCATGGCAAGGTATATGTTGCAGGTTGCATCAGGAGGACGGAATTCCAATCGTTTTTCATTAGGCTCATTAGCATATTTCGGGATGCGGATTGCGGCGGCACGATTGCCAAGGCCAAAAACTCCTTTTACCGGCGCTTCGAAGCCGGGCACCAACCTCTTATAGCTGTTTGTGGATGGATTTGTCAACCCTAAAAGGGCGGGAGCGTGCCTTAGTAATCCACCGATGTAGTACAGAGCCGTCTGGGAAAGTCCGGCATAGCCCGATTTGTCATAAAATACGGGTTTGGCACCATCGAACAGTTGCTGATGAAAGTGCATCCCATTCCCAGCTTCACCGAAAAGTGGTTTGGGCATGAAGGACACACATTTTCCAGCTTCTTTCGCTACCATTTTACAGATATGTTTCAGTAAAATTGCATGATCACCGATTTTGAGAAGGGGGCCTGAGATGACTTCGATCTCGGATTGCCCCGGAGCTCCAACTTCATGATGATGGTATTTAATACCTATACCGGCACGATCAGCCGTATCGCACATCTTCTGCCTGAGGTTGTAGTACCTATCTTTTGGCGGGGTCGCATGATATCCGCTTTTAGGCTGAATAATTGTGTTGTTTGAGCCGGATTGATTTTGATAACTTCCGAATCCACCTTCAGAGGAACCGATCGAGTAACCTGCTTGATGTTTTTCGTTGTAAATATTGATCGAGTCGAAAATGTAGAATTCGAATTCAGGTCCCCAAATGCTTTCGGTAGCAATATTTGTCGAGAGCAGGTATTGTTCGGCTTTGACCGCGGTCTGACGAGGATCGTAAAGGAAGGGCTCCAGACTGCCGGTTCTACAGATTCTGCCAATGAAGCTTAAAGTCTTCACTTCCCAGAACGGATCAATCCAGGCAGTCGAAGGGATAGGAATTAGCTGAAGATCGCTACCGCCAGCTTGAGAAAACCCTGGAATAGAAGAACCATCGAAACCAAGCCCGTTCTCGAAGAAGCGAGTCGAGAGCGCTTTGGCTGGAACCGTGATATGATGCAATCCGCCAAACAGGTTGGTAAATTTGATATCGACAGCCTGAATCGATTCTTGGCGCGCGAGATGTAATGCCTGAAGGGAGTCCAAGATAAGCTCCGGATTTATGTGTTATTAGGTGAGAGAAGATCCAATTTTTCGATGGATCAACAGAAACCGTAATGTCCGATAAGATATATTATGTAAAGTGACTTATAGTAAATCTATAGAACGAAGTTCAGGATTTTATCTTGAACGAAGATTGTTTTCCTCAGTTCTCGGCCATTAAGAAGTCTTCTCACCTTCGGAAGTTCTTTGGCGGAATTTACTACCGAGTCAACGGTCGATCCTTTGGTGATCTCGATTGTTTCGGTAAGTTTTCCGTTGACTTGAACGGCGATGATCACTTTCTTTGCTTCAAGGAAATCTTCGTTCCACACTGGCCATGATTGATCGAACGCGCTACCGTTTCCGTCGATCAACTGCCATAACTCCTCTCCCAAGTGAGGCGCCAATGGCGCGATTAGCTTTGCGTATTCTTTGAGCACAGCTTTAAGGAAAGGCTGATCGACGTCTTCACGATTGTTAGTGTACAGAATTAACGCGTTGTTTAACTCCATCAAGCGTGAAATTGCGGTATTGAACTGAAATTGCTCCAGATCGGCGGTAACGGCTTTGATGGTAGAGTGAAGCAATCTATTTACTTCGGGATAGATGTTTTTTAAATCAGAACTTTCAGTATTCTTCAACAATGGACTCCATTCGTCGAATAGTCTCCAGACACGGTTCTGAAATCTTCGAACTCCAACAATCCCTTCATCCGACCAATCGCCGCCGACAGTATAATCACCCATAAACATCAGGTAAAGTCTGAAGCAGTCGGAGCCATATTTTTCCAAGAAGGCATCGGGATTAACGACATTGCCTTTGGATTTGGACATCCGCTGACCCTGAAAGGTAATGATCCCCTGATGAATCAGGCGAGTAAAGGGTTCGTCGAAAGGGATCATTCCGATTGAATTAAGGAATTTGGTGATGTAGCGTGCATAAATCAGATGTCCGGTGGCGTGTTCGGGTCCGCCGACATAAACATCGACCGGCAACCAATTGGCCAATGTACCGGCGTAGAACGGTTTATCATGCACCTGAGCGGCTGGATAACGCAGGAAGTACCAGCTCGAATCAACGAAGGTATCCATAGTGTCCGGGTCGCGTCGGCCGGCTCCGCCACATTTGGGGCAAGATGCATTCATGAACGGATCGTAGGCTCCCAGCGGCGAGGTTCCATGCGGAGTAAAATCAACGACTTCCTCCGGCAATAAAACAGGTAATTGATCTTGGTTGACCGGCACAGCGCCACAAGTTGGACAATGGATTATCGGAATAGGCGCTCCCCAATATCTCTGACGTGAAATCAGCCAGTCTCGCAGGCGGTAACTTACGGCAGGATTTCCTTGTGATTTCTGTTTCAACCAATCTGTAACAGCTTCTTTGCCCTGATTTGAGGTCAAGCCGTCGAATTGATCGGAGTCAAACATGACGCCATAGTCAACGAAGGCGCGGTTTTTCAGGATGCTGTCGTGTGGATTCATCGGCCCAATTACCCATTTGACAGGAAGTTCATACTTGACGGCGAACTCGTAATCGCGCTGATCATGCCCCGGAACAGCCATAACTGCTCCAGTGCCGTAAGACCCGAGAACGTAATCAGCAACCCACACCGGGATTGATTCACCATTTGCTGGATTAATGGCGTGAGCTCCTGTGAAGACCCCACTTTTTTCCCGGTCGGTAGCGAGTCTGTCGATTTCGGAGATACTTCTGGCTGACTGACAATAGGCTTCAACCTGTGACTTGTTATCTAAAGTAGTAATGGAATGTACGCGAGGATGTTCAGGAGCAATCACAAGATAAGTAACGCCGAATAATGTGTCGGCTCTGGTAGTGAAGCATTTAATACTATCCTCGCTACCTTGAAGTTTAAAAATTATTTCAGTTCCTTCCGACCGTCCGATCCAATGTTTCTGCATCGATTTGGTTGACTCAGGCCATTCCACACGGTCGAGTCCTTCGATTAAAGCGTCAGCAAAATCGGTAATTTTAAAGAACCATTGCTTCAGATCGCGCGGGATGATCTTGGTTGAACATCGCTCACAATTTCCGTCACTTAAAACCTGCTCATTAGCGAGAACGGTCTGGCATTTCGGACACCAATTAACCGGCGCTGTCTTTTGATATGCGGCTCCAGCATTGAATAATTGTATGAAAAGCCATTGGGTCCATTTGTAGTATTCGGGCCTTGAAGTGTCAACCTCATGCCGCCAATCATACATTGCACCAATATTCTTCAACTGCTCGCGAATGTGGGTAACGCTGTCACGGGTAGTGACTCCGGGATGAACACCATGCTTAATGGCAAAGTTTTCGGCCGGAAGCCCGAAGGCATCAAAACCCATCGGTTCGAAGACATTAAAACCCTGCATCCGCCGAAACCGTGCGAAAGTATCAGTCGGGCCATAGTTCCACCAATGCCCGATGTGAAGTTTTTTCTCAGAAGGATATGAAAACATGACCAGGACATAGAGTTTTTTTAACATCTTAGTCAAGTCAATGTCGTTCGTTGCTCGAACTTCCCATTCGTGTCGCCATTTGGGTTCAATGGTGCGAAACGGATAACTATCCGCCATTTTAATACTCTCTTTTCTTCAGCGGTGCGGACAGATGTCCACACCACTTAATGCTGAAAAACCGCCGCCCATTCACGGCGCGGCGGTGTACTATTTGTCGGGGCGACTGGATTTGAACCAGCGACCTCTTGGTCCCGAACCAAGCGCGCTACCGGGCTGCGCCACGCCCCGAACCGGTATGAACTTTAAACATAATGCAGAACCGATTCAAAGTCAACAAGAGAA
>CAYHEC010000001.1:0-7158 GCA_964355675.1 uncultured Caldithrix sp. | reverse complement strand
CCATTTATAAAGGAAGATGTTCGAATCCGGGGCAAAACATCGGACTATTGTTGCTACCGACTACTGCGGGTCGGCAACGGATTATCTTTGCCGCAGGGTGAGGACACCCTGCGGCAAGAAAAGTTAAGCTGTCAACCATTTATAAAGGAAGATGTTCGAATCCGGGGCAAAACATCGGACTATTGTTGCTGCCGACTACTGCGGGTCGGCAGAGGAATAAACAGCGGGGTGGCAGTGGAATTAACCTTGTTTACGAACTTTTCTGAAACGATCAAGAGCAGTAGAAGTCAATCCAGAACCAGGAATCATCCTTCCTTCATCGTCATACCGGAAGAAGCCCTGACCGCTCTTAACGCCCAAGAAACCTGCTCTTACCATCATTCTGACTAATGGGCATGGCCGATACTTGGTGTCCCCCAGATCGTGAAAAAGAGTGTCGAGCCATTTTAATACTGTGTCTAAGCCGATTTTGTCAGCCATTTCCAGCGGCCCGTTATTCAATTCGTATCCAAGACGAATGGCAGTGTCGATGTCTTCTGCTGAAGCGACCCCTTCCATAAGTACCTGGATAGCCTCGTTGACCATCGGCATTATCACACGGGTCGTGACATAGCCGGGCGATTCGAACACCTCTATTGCGGTTCGTTCAAGTTTTGAGGCGAGTGACAGAGCTCGATGATAAGTGTAATCAGAAGTATGTACGCCACGAACAATTTCCACAACGCTGACTTTTGGGACTGGATTGAGGAAATGCATACCAATTACTTTATCGGGTCGTTGAGTAGAGGCGGCTAATTCAGTGATCGAGAGAGTCGAAGTGTTCGTGATTAAGATAGCTTCGGGATCGCAATGAAGTTCGAGCTCTCGGAAGAGATTTTGCTTTAATTGTAGCGATTCGGGGATTGCCTCAATAAAGTAAATTTGATCGGTAATGCTATTAAAGTCAACACTTCCTTTAATTCTCGAGAGGATCGTCTTCTTCTCAGAGGCAGTCAGCGCCCATTTTTCGATTTCATGGTCGAGAGTCTCGGTAATGCTGGCTATTGCAGAAACAATCGATTCTTCACTGAGATCAAGCAGTAAGATATCAGCGCCTTTTTGAGCGGCGGCCTGCGCGATCCTCTGCCCCATCGTTCCGGCACCAATGACCACAAGCTTGTTGCAAGGGGATGATTTATCGTCAATAGCTTGTTTGGTGACAAGTGTATCGAGCGTTTCCTCAAACATAAATCATTCCGATAATGAGTTAGTAAGAGACATTTCATTGGAACCGAAAAAGAAAGATGTCTCAATAGCGCCATTTTCAGGAGAATCAGACCCATGCACAACATTCCGCTCGATACTGTCTGCATAGAGGCGGCGGATCGTCCCTTCATCAGCTTTATCAGGGTCGGTCGCCCCGATCAGGCTTCGGAGTCTTGTCACGGCATTTGCGGCTTCCAGAGCCACTACCACCACCGCTCCGGATGTCATATATTCGACCAGACTATGGTAGAACGGGCGATCTCGATGGACGGCATAAAATCTACTGGCAGAACCGCGATCAAGCTGGATCATATTAAGCGCTTTTATATGCAATCCAGCTGATTCCACGCGACGTAGAATTTCTCCAATCAAGTGTTTTTGAACGCCGTCAGGCTTAATAATCATCAAAGTACGTTCCAAAGCAGTTTCTCCAAGAGTTAGTTAATTTGCGGACAAAGTGTACGGGTGCGGAGACCGGTTCTCTTTGGACGGATACGGAGACCGATTCTCTTTGGACGGATACGGAGATCCGTCCTCCTGACTGAAGAGATTGGACGGGTACGGAGATCCGTCCTCCTGACTGATGAGATTGGACGGGTACGGAGATCCGTCCTCCTGCAAAAGATTGGACGGATACGGAGATCCGTCCTCCTGAGGGTCAACCTTTCAGGAGCTCCTTAGCTACGTTGTACCCAACATTGAAAGCTTTTTGATTTTGCTCTTCTGTACCTTTGGGAGCTTTTTTCATCAATGCTTTAAGGACGGAATCGACGTTTAGGGCTTCAGTCAGTCCTATCATGGCTCCCAGAGCAACGGCGCTGGTATAAACCATTTTTTTCATTTCGGTTTTTGTAATCTCGATGATTGGCATTCGGTACACTTTATTGTTGACTTCATCAACATTCTGAACCAGGAAAGGGTCGATAAGCAGGATGCAACCCGGCTTCAAGTCATGCCCGAACTTATCCCAGGATCTCTGCGCAAGACATAACATAAAGTCGATTGCAGTAGTGCGTGGAAAGAGAATTCTCGACCGGTCGATGATCACATCTACCTTGGTTGGACCTCCACGGACCTGAGCGGTATAGGTAGGACTATCGAGCGCGAAAAGGTTCTCGAAATTGATAGCGGCTTCGGCGAGTATATCACCGGCAAGTAAGATACCTTGTCCGCCGACTGCGGCGAAGCGGGCTTCGTAGTGGCCATTCATAGGTAAGCTCAGGTTGTTGTTATTGGACGAAATGGACGATCTGGACGGAATGGACGGGTTCGGAGACCCGTCCTCCTGAGCCAAGATTTAATGATGAGTTGCGGCTGATGCTTTCGCAATCACCTTATCGTACGCATCACAGTATTCTTCACGCTGTTCTTCATGGAGGAGGCCAACGACAATTTTGTCTTTGAGCTCATCCTGACTTAATTTAGCGGCTTCACGCACATTAATAGTCTTGGCTGTAATGTGATTGATTAACTGTACAGGGTCAGAGAGGCGGTTTCGCCGACCATACTGGGTGTGACAGTTAGACAGGACTTCAATGACAGCAAAGCCCTTATGTTTGAGTCCACCTCGGATAAGTCTTTCGAGAGGCACAGCGGCTCCGACATGACCTCGAGCGACGTACGTCGCTCCAGCGGCTTTGCATAGCATAGACAAATCGAAAGGGGGATCGATGGAACCCCATGGAGCGGTGGCGGCTCGAGAGCCGATTGGCGTTGTTGGAGAGAACTGCCCGCCGGTCATTCCGTAGATATTATTATTGACTATGATCAAGGTTATGTCGATGTTTCGACGACAGGAATGAATAAGATGATTGCCTCCGATGGCGGAAGAATCGCCGTCACCAGACATAACGACGACATGTTTGTCGGGGCGAGCCATTTTCACGCCAGTTGCGAAGGTAAGCGCCCGACCGTGCGTCGTGTGCAAAGTGTTCATGTCGAGGTATCCAGGTGCGCGGGAAGTGCACCCGATACCTGAGATCATTGCAGTGTCGTTTTTATCCCACTCTAACACTTCCATGGAGCGCAACATGGCTTTAACAATAATACCTATTCCACATCCCGGACACCACATGTGAGGGATGTGTTGCATACGCAAGAAGTTTTCGTATTTTAGCGCCATATTAGTTAATAGCCTCAATTTGTGCGAGGACTTCCCCAGGATAAATAGGAACGCCACCCACCTTGTTTATACGCCTGATCGGGCACTTCCCAGCAACCAATCTGTCAATTTCATAAAACAACTGGCCGAGGTTTGCCTCAGGGACGATGATCGCCTTGCCTCTATTCGCAAAATCTCTTACTTCCTTTTCGGGGAATGGCCAGAGAGTCAGAGGCCTTAACATACCGACCTTGATCCCTTTGTTCCTTGCATCGGCAATGGCAACGGCGGCGGCTCGGGCAGATGAACCAAAGGCGATGACGAGAATCTCGGCGTCATAAGTAGAAGTATTCTCGAAACGGATGATGTCCGCTAGGTTATCGTCAACTTTACGCATCAGTCGTTCGTTTTCACGCTGACAGGTGGCTGGATCGGTGGTCGGGAATCCGCTTTTATCGTGGTTCAAGCCGGTCATGTGGAAACGGTAACCACTGAAGTAGTCAGCGATTGGAGGGACATCTCCCCACCTTGTGTCGTAGGGCAGGTAATCCTCTGGCGGAACGGTAGGACGAAGTCGGTCGATCAGGGTGATTTCATTTTCGTTGGGCAGATCAAGACGTTCTGAGAGATGTCCGATTACCTCATCGAGGAGAATAAAAACCGGAGTGCGGTATTTTTCAGCGAGATTGAAAGCTCGAATGGTCTCGGTGTAAACTTCGTCGAGGTATGCTGGAGTCAGCGCAATAACTGGCCGGTCGCCGTGGGTTCCCCAACGAGCCTGCATGATGTCGGATTGTCCGAGAGCAGTCGGCAGACCAGTCGATGGCCCGCCTCGCATGACATTGACGACCACGCATGGGGCTTCGATCATACAAGCGAAGCCAATATTTTCCTGTTTGAGCGAGAACCCCGGACCACTCGTGGCAGTCATAACTTTGGCACCGGTAAGGGATGCGCCGATTATGGCTCCCATCGCGGCGATCTCATCTTCCATCTGAATGAACTTACCACCAATCATCGGGAGACGCTGGGAGAGAACGTGCGCGATTTCGGATGAAGGTGTGATCGGGTATCCAGCGAAGAATCGACATCCAGCGGCGATAGCCGCCTCAGCGACGGCTTCGTTACCCGACCAGAACTCGATTCGGCGCTTGGGTGATGAATCAGGCAAAGTTTTTTTTCTCCTTTGCTTTCAAATCTTTTTTAAGGCTGTAAACTTCGATAGCAAAGTCGGGGCATTGATGTTCGCAGAGCATGCAGGAATTGCAGGCGTCGATATCGACGATTTCTACGATGCTACCTTCCCATCGATCCGAGGCTGGTTGCATTAGAAGTACGCCTTTTGGGCAGACTTCAGCACAGATTTCACAACCTTTGCAGAAATGGCGATAGATGGTTATGGTTGTTTGATTTAGACCGCCAGTAACACTGATAATATCAGCGTTTCGTTCTTCCCCTTCTTCACGCACTGCCTTTAGGGGTTGCGGCGCAGTTGCCACCTCAGGCATTATTAACTCTGGGTTGGTGATTTATTTTACCGGGCATATTATAGATAAAATGGACACAATGGATCGGACGGATGCGGAGATCCGTCCTCCGGACAAGCGAGACGCTTATCCTACGCGAGGGCTTTTTTCATCGTAGTTCCAATTGAAGCAGGACTCTCGGCGATGTAAGCACCAGCGGCTCGCAAAGCGGCAAACTTTTCGGCGGCAGTTCCTTTCCCACCGGCAATAATGGCTCCAGCGTGTCCCATTCGACGACCTGGAGGAGCTGTCTGACCGGCAATGAACGCGACAACCGGCTTGGTTACGTATTGCTGAATGAAAGCGGCGGCTTTTTCTTCAGCGGCGCCGCCGATCTCACCGATCATAACGACGCCTTCGGTGTCGGGGTCGTTCTGGAACAATTCGAGAAGGTCGATAAAACTGCTTCCGACGATAGGATCTCCGCCAATCCCGATGCATGTCGATTGCCCAAGGCCGACTTCGGTCAACTGTCCGACGGCTTCATAAGTCAGCGTACCTGACCGTGAGATTACTCCAACGGAACCTTGCTTATGAATAAATGCCGGCATAATGCCGACCTTAGATTTTCCGGGTGAAATCACGCCGGGGCAATTTGGTCCGACAAGTCGGGTGTTGCGGCTTTTCAGAAAGAGATTGACTTCGACCATATCGCGGGTCGGAATCCCTTCGGTGATGCAAATTGCGAGCCGAATTCCGGCTTCTGCGGCTTCCATGATGGCTTCAGCCGCGAAAGGAGGCGGAACGAAGATGATCGAGACGTCCGCTCCCCCCTGCTTGACGGCTTCGGCAACCGAATCGAAAACTGGCAGACCGAGGTGGGTCGTGCCGCCTTTACCGGGGGTAACTCCACCGATGACTTTGGTTCCGTAGGCGATCATTTGTTCGGCGTGGTAAGTGCCTTCACCGCCGGTGAAGCCCTGCACGACGACGCGGGAGAGTTCGTTTATTAGGATGCTCATTGATTCCCTTATTTCATTATTTTCTTTACCGCCCAGATGGCGGTTCATCTCCTAACTTACCGCCGCCACCACCTTCTTTGCACCATCCTCAAAGTTATCGGCGACGATGAACTTCAAAGGGGATTCGCGTAGCATCGTTGCGGCCATCTCTGCGTTAGTTCCTGCCAGCCGTACTACGACGGGGACGTTGACCTTAAGCTCGCTAAGCGCGTCGATAACGCCTTGGGCGACACGGTCACAACGGACGATGCCGCCAAAGATGTTGATCCAGACAGCTTTGACATTCTTATCACTGAGGATGATCTCAAATCCGGCTTTGACAGACTTCGCAGAAGCCCCGCCTCCGACGTCAAGAAAATTGGCAGGTTCGCCGCCAGCTAATTTGATGATGTCCATTGTTGCCATTGCCAGACCAGCTCCGTTGACCATGCAACCGACATTGCCGAAAAGCTTGATGTAATTCAAACCGTACTCGGAGGCTTTGATCTCGGCGGCTTCTTCCTCACCCAAGTCACGTAACTCCATCAGGTCGGCGTGACGATAAGCGGCATTGTCGTCGAAGTTCATCTTGGCGTCGAGGGCGATTACCTGCCCGCTACCAGTCACGACGAGTGGATTTATCTCAAGCAGTGAGGCGTCGGTTGCTTTATAAGCCTTATAAAGAGCGCTTAGAAAGGCGGATCCGCTTTTCGCCTGTTCGCCGGTCAAGCCGAGCGCTTTGGTCATACCTCGCAATTGGTATGAGCGAAGGCCGACTCCCGGATCGACGACGCATTTATATATTTTGTCAGGTGTTTCGGCGGCCACCTTTTCGATTTCCATTCCGCCTTCAGTTGAAACCATAAAGACGTCGGCACGTGATTCTCTATCGAGAACAATCCCGACGTAGAGCTCACGAGCAATATCCACACCTTGTTCGATAAGCAGTCGCTTAACAATGCGCCCTTCGGGACCAGTTTGGTGAGTAATGAGGGTCATTCCAAGCATCTGTTGAGCGTAGGCGCTCACCTCTGCTGGGCTTTTTGCAACTTTCACTCCCCCGCCCTTGCCTCGACCGCCAGCATGGATCTGAGCTTTCACAACCCAGACACTTCCGCCTAATTTGTTGGCGGCTTCGATGGCTTCTTTAACGGTGAATGCGGGAAATCCATCCGGAGTGGCTACCCCGAATTTCCTAAGGATTTGTTTACCCTGGTACTCGTGAATTTTCATGTGGAAATTTCGAATAAATGGACGAAATGGACGATTTGGACGGAACTGACGGATCACTTGTCGCAGGGTGAGGACGAGTTCTTTGAAATATTTCTTATAGGGATCGTGTTCT